>JAFPYO010000011.1:0-95218 GCA_017412145.1 Prevotella sp. | reverse complement strand
CCCACGTTGTCGCCCACGTTGTCGGCAATCGTCGCGGGGTTGCGCGGGTCGTCTTCGGGGATGTCGGCCTCGACCTTACCCACGATGTCGGCACCCACGTCGGCAGCCTTCGTGTAGATACCACCGCCGACACGCGCAAACAGCGCCTGCGTCGAAGCACCCATACCGAAGGTCAGCATCGTCGTCGTGATGGAAATGAGTCCGCTGGGGTCGAAATGATTTAATGCGATGAACCACAGGGCGATGTCGAGCAAACCAAGTCCGACCACCGTCAAACCCATCACCGCACCCGAGCGGAAGGCGATTTTCAGACCTGCGTCAAGGCTCTTGCGGGCTGCATTGGCCGTGCGGCCAGAGGCGTAAGTGGCGGTTTTCATACCGAAGAAACCAGCCAAGCCCGAGAACAGACCGCCCGTCAGGAATGCGAAGGGCACCCACGGATTCTGCACGCCAAGACCATAGGCCATAAAGGCGAAGAGGGCACAAAGTGCCACGAAAACAATGCCTACGACCTTGTACTGCTGCCAGAGATAGGCCATCGCACCGTCGCGCACATACTTCGCAATCTCACGCATACGCGGCGTTCCCTCGTCGGCACTGATCATGCTCTTGAAGAAATACCACGCCATGCCTAATGCCACGATTGATGCCACCGGCACCAACCAGAATACATTTGGAATGTTGTTCATAACTTTGAGTTTTTAGTTGATAGATATTGAAAAAATGTTTTCAGAAGCGGAAATCGAGTTCCACATCGACGAGGTTGTAGCTCTGGTGCGTAGCTCGCTCGTTCACGCGGGCATACTCGATGTTCAACTGCACATTCTTGCTGAAAAGGTAGTCGGCGCCGATTTCGTAGAAAGTCTTCGACGAACCCCACGTTTTTTGGTCGCGATAGCAGTCGTAACGAGCCTTCACGTGCATTTTGTTCTTGATGATCGGGGCGATGGCAAGCGCATACCAACCGTCGGCCTTGTTGCCTTTGTCCCTGTTTTCGGCATAACCCTGACTGTGGACGTATTCCGAGCGAACGGTCCAGTCGTCCTTGGCATATTCGGCACTCAGTGCGTAGCGGTTTTTCGCACCAACGCTGGCACGTGAACCCGTCCAGCCGAAAGCACCAATGCGCAGACCCTGAATCGGCATCACCCACAGACCGCCGATGATGTCTTTGCGGTTGTCGCGGTCTTTCTGGTTCATTCCCTCGCCGTTGAAAACGCCAATCTGGTAGTGGAGCAAGTTGCGTCCAGCCTGATTTTTCAGGAAATCGCCCTGAATCTGCACACCGATGTCGCGTCCGTTCGACGATTGCTCGCCTGTGCGGTCACTGAAACCTGCGAGTTTAGAAATCGGCTGCGAATACGACATGAAGCCCTGCGTAATCGGGTGCATCGGGTTTTCAAACGTGAAAGGACGCTTGAACTGACCAGCCTTCACCATAAAATATTTGTATTTCTGCCACTCGGCAAATACATCGACCACACGTGGCGAAGCGTTCAGCGACGAGGTGTTTCCGTTGATTTGCATCTGCAATTTCCAGTACCAGTCCTGTTGGATTCGGCCTTCCAATGCCAGACGCACCAGTCGCAACTGGAACGAATTTTCGTGGGCATTTTCCTTGTCGTGTCCCTGATACTGCACCATTCCGTAGCCCGACAGTTTCACGTTCTGAATCCACGCGGGCAACTCAATTGTCTTTTTCTCTTGTGCGCTGATTGTTGTCGTGAAGACGGTCATCAGCGCGATGGTCATGATTCTTTTCATGATGTTGTTTTTTGATAATTTTGACTCGTTTTTTTGTTAGAATGTGCAAAGGTATATAAAAAAACTTTTAACATTCTCACTTTTTAACTTTTTAACTTTTCAAGCATCACCACGTTTTCAACGTGGGGCGTGTGTGGAAACATATCGACAGGCTGAATTTTCACGATTTTGTAAGCCTCGCAGAGCATTTCGAGGTCGCGGGCCTGCGTTGCCGGATTGCACGACACATAGACGATGCGCTCGGGTGCGGCGCGAAGAATCGTTTTCACCACGTCGGGGTGCATTCCGGCGCGTGGCGGGTCGGTGATGATCACGTCGGGACGACCGTGCTCGGCGATGAAATCGTCGGTCAGAATGTCTTTCATATCGCCTGCGAAAAACAACGTGTTGTCGATGTTGTTCAGTGCGGAATTGACTTTCGCGTCCTCGATGGCCTCGGGCACATACTCGATGCCGACGACTTTCCGAGCCTGCCGCGCCACGAAATTGGCGATGGTGCCCGTGCCGGTGTAGAGGTCGTAAACGAGAGGAGCCCCCTCCAACCTCCCCCTGACGGGGGAGGCTTCTTGTCTGTCGTTACTGGAAGGGGCAGGGGTGGAATAGGCGAAGTGGCGAACCACCTCATAAAGGTGATAAGCCTGCTCGGTATTCGTCTGGTAGAATGACTTCGGCCCGACCTTGAATCGCAGGTCTTCCATCGTCTCGAAAATGTGGTCGTTGCCCTTGAAAAGATGCACGTCAAGGTCGCCGAAAGTGTCGTTGCATTTTTGATTATTCACCCACAATAACGCACTGATTTCTTGGAATTTATCTGAAATATATTCAAGTAATTCTTGAACTTTCTTTCCATACTCGGAATCCGAGAGCGAAGAACCTTCCAACTTCACCTGCACGATGACCATCCACTCGCCTGTGTTCGAATTGCGAATGATGACGTCGCGCAACACGCCCGTCTGCGTTCGAAAGTCGAAAAACGGGATGTCGTGGCCGAGGGCGTAGTCGCGAATTTCGTTGCGAATCTGGTTGTGCAAATCGTCCATCAAATGGCATTTCTCGATGGGCAGAATTTTGTCGAAAGCGCCCGTGATATGGAAACCGAGGGCTGGAACGTTCTTCGCCCCATCGTCGGGAAGACTCTGAATCTCCTCCTTCGTCAGATAGCGCTTGTTCGACGCCCCGAAATCCAGCTTATTTCGGTATTCATACTGCTTCACCGAGCCCATAATCGGCAGAAACTCGCATCCGTCGGCACTCGTGCCGGGTTGGGGTAGGGCGAGGTGGCCGATGCGCGTCAGTTGGTCGAAAACCTGCTGTTGCTTGAAGCGCAGTTGCTCTTCGTAGGGCAAATTCTGCCATTTGCAGCCGCCGCACGTACCAAAATGCTGACAGCGAGGCACTTCGCGCACCTCGCTCAGACGGTGGAAACGAATCACTTCGGCCTCGGCGTAACTGTGCTTTTTCCGCTTCACCTGCAAATCGACCACGTCGCCGGGCACACACCACGGAACAAACACGACGAGTTGGCTCTCGGGCGTGCCGTCGTGGGCTGGAATGGTGATTCTCACAAGCGATTTTCCCTCGGCGGCGATGTCGGTAATCGTTACGTTTTCAAAAATCGGTAATGGTTTCTTTTTTCGTGCCATATCTGATTAAAAAATTGATTGTCAAAAAAAACTTAATTTTTCACGTGCAAAGGTACAAAAAAAGATGAATAAGTGGTATTTTCTCGAAAAAAAATTTTGTTATTCACAGGTTTGTTATTAACTTTGCAAACCGAAACAGTTTTTTGTTCAAATTGAAATAAATTTTAACTTTTAAATACTAATCATTTTATGATGTCACAGAAAAAAGGACACATTTCTCAAATCATCGGTCCCGTCATCGACGTTTATTTCGACACCGAGGGACAGGATGCCGAGAAGATTCTACCCAAGATCCACGATGCCCTGAAGATTGACCGCGGCGACGGTCGCACGCTCATTGTCGAAGTGCAGCAGCACATCGGCGAGGACACGGTGCGCTGCGTAGCAATGGACAACACCGACGGACTGCATCGCGGACTTGAGGCCGTGCCGATGGGTTCGCCCATCCAAATGCCTGCGGGCGACCAAATCAAAGGCCGTATGCTCAACGTCATCGGCCAGCCCATCGACGGTATGAGCGACCTCTCAATGGAGGGCGCATACCCGATTCACCGCGAGGCGCCGTCGTTCGAACAACTTTCGACGAAAAAAGAGATTCTCTCGACGGGAATCAAAGTCATCGACTTGTTGGAACCGTATATGAAAGGCGGTAAAATCGGACTTTTCGGTGGTGCCGGCGTCGGAAAAACGGTGCTGATTATGGAGTTGATCAACAACATTGCCAAGGGTCACAACGGATTTTCGGTGTTCGCAGGCGTTGGCGAGCGCACGCGTGAGGGCAACGACCTGATTCGCGAGATGATTGAGTCGGGTGTGATTCGCTACGGCGAGAAGTTCCGAAAGGCGATGGACGAAGGAAAGTGGGACTTGAGCCTTGTTGACCCCGAGGAGTTGAAGAAGTCGCAGGCCACGCTGGTCTATGGTCAGATGAACGAGCCGCCGGGCGCACGTGCAAGCGTCGCTCTGTCGGGTCTGACGGTGGCCGAGGGCTTCCGCGACGGTGGCGGAAAAGATGGCGGTGCAGCCGATATCCTCTTCTTCATCGACAACATTTTCCGTTTCACGCAGGCAGGTTCCGAAGTTTCGGCACTGCTGGGTCGTATGCCTTCGGCTGTGGGTTATCAGCCGACGCTGGCCTCGGAAATGGGTACGATGCAGGAGCGCATCACCTCGACGAAAACGGGTTCGATTACCTCTGTGCAGGCCGTCTATGTGCCTGCCGACGACTTGACCGACCCCGCACCAGCCACAACCTTCACCCACTTGGACGCCACGACCGTGCTCGACCGTAAAATCGCAGAGTTGGGCATCTATCCGGCGGTGGATCCGCTGGGAAGTACGAGTCGAATCCTCGACCCGCTCATCGTCGGCAAGGCCCACTACGACTGCGCCCAGCGCGTAAAAGAGATTTTGCAGCGTTACAAGGAGTTGCAGGACATCATCGCCATCCTCGGTATGGACGAACTTTCCGACGAGGACAAACTGACGGTGAACCGCGCCCGTCGCGTGCAGCGATTCCTCTCGCAGCCGTTCTCGGTGGCCGAGCAGTTCACGGGACTCCCTGGCGTGATGGTCAGCATCGAAGACACCATCAAGGGCTTCAATGCCATTCTCGACGGCGAGGTCGATGACCTGCCCGAACAGGCGTTCCTCAACGTCGGAACCATCGACGATGCGAAGGCGAAGGCACAGAAACTCTTGGAGGCAGCGAAGGGGTAGTTCAAAAATCTAAATTGAAGAACGATGTTAGAACTGAAGATAGTTTCCCCCGAGAGAATCGAGTTTGAGGGCGAGGTAGAGAGCGTGGTAGTCCCCGGCACACTGGGACAGTTCGAAATCCTCGTCAATCACGCGCCGATTATCTCGTCGCTCGAGAAAGGAACGGTGACCTACACGACGCCGACCGGCTCTCATTCCATCGAAATTTTCGGTGGATTTGCCGAGGTGCAAAAAAACAAGGTGAGCCTGTGCGTAGAAATCAACGAGGATGAATAAAATCGTGAACACATACCTGCGACAGAGCATCTGTCTGACGGCGGGCCTGAGCCTGCTGGCATTGCTCAATGCCAACCTTTGGGGCGACAAAGAACTGATGACGATGCCCATCGTCGTGTCGGCTGTGTTCCAACTCGTTACCTGTATTGCCTACGGCGTGGTTTGGCGGAAAGTCGCCTCGTCGTCGCCTGGCAGTCTTCCTACGCTCTATTTGGCAGCCTCGGCCATCAGAATGTTAGCAGCCATCGCCACGGTGGTGATTTTCCTCTTTTTGGTCGATAATAAGGTTGCCATTACCACCTTCGTCATCACCTTCCTGAGTTTCTATTTCGTGATGCTCATCTACGATACTTGGTACTTTGTCAAGGTTGAGAAAAAGATTCAACAAAAAACTATAAATTAAAGAAAAATGAGATACTTACTTTTATATCTAACCCTCTTCCTTTCCGTCGGCACACCCGTGTCGGCGAATGAAGGCGAGGGTGTGGATGTGAAGGAGATCGTGCTCGGTCACATGGCCGATGCCTATGAGTGGCACATCACCACCATTGGCGGCAAGCACATCAGCATTCCTTTGCCCGTGATTGTCAGGAGCGAGGCCACCGGCGAGTGGCACGCTTTCAGCAGTTCCCACATCGTGGAAGCGGCTCACGAAGGCAAGGATTACAAGGGATTCTTCCTCAACGAGGAGAAAAACGGCAAAATCTACGAGCGGATGCCCGACGGCTCGTCGGTGCGACCGTGGGACATCAGCATCACCAAGTCGGTGTTGCAAATCTGGATTGTCGTGGCCATTATGTTGGCTGTTTTCCTCGGCTGTGCCCGTTGGTACAAGCGTCACGATGCCACGAAAGACGCGCCGACAGGCTTTGTCGGAGCAGTGGAAATGCTCGTGATGACGATTCACGACGACCTTATCAAGGATTCCATCGGCGAAAAGCACTACAAACCTTATGCGCCTTATTTGCTGACGGCCTTCTTCTTCATTCTGATTACGAATTTGCTCGGTTTGCTGCCCATTTTCCCGGGCGGTGCCAACGTGACGGGCAATATCAACATCACCTTTTTCCTTGCGCTCTGCACGATGCTCGCCATCAACCTTTTCGGCAACAAGGAATATTGGAAGGAGATTTTCTGGCCCGACGTGCCGGCATTCTTGAAAGCTTATCCCGTCGCCATTATGCCCGTCATCGAGGTTTTCGGCATCATCACCAAGCCCTTCGCGCTGATGGTTCGTCTGTTTGCGAATATGATGGCTGGCCACGCAATCATCCTGTCGTTCACGGCGATTATCTTCATCGGATGGTCGCTCAACGCAGCTCTCGGAAGCGGTCTGACATTGCTTAGTTTCGTGATGATGCTGTTTATGAACTGTCTGGAGTTCCTGGTGGCATTCATTCAAGCCTACGTGTTTACGATGTTGTCGGCTGTGTTCATCGGTCTGGCACATCCCGAGCACGAACATCATTGATTTATTGAAGGTTGAACATTGAAGATTGAACATTGAAAATTGAAAATTGAAAATTAAGGATTGAACATTATAAAAAATATTATTAACAACTTAAAAATTTTAGATTTATGATTACATCATTGATTTTACAAGCAGCAGCAGGAGCTGGTCTCGCTAAGTTTGGTGCCGGTATCGGCGCAGGTATTGCAGCAATTGGTGCCGGTCTGGGTATCGGTCGCATCGGTGGTAACGCCATGGACGCTATCGCCCGTCAGCCGGAGGCAGCCGGAACGATTCGTACGAATATGATTCTGACCGCCGCATTCGTCGAGGGTGTAGCACTGTTCGCCGTCGTCGTCTGTGCACTCTGCGTATTCCTTTAATCCTCAAAATCATCTGTGCAAATGGACTCAATTAACTTGCCATCAATTCTAACGCCCGACTTCGGACTATTCTTCTGGATGTTCGTCGCGTTTTTGGTGGTCTTTCTCCTTCTTGCCAAGTTCGGCTTCCCCGTCATCACTGGAATGGTGGAGGAGCGCAAGAACTTCATTGACGAATCGCTTCGCAAGGCCCACGAGGCTCAGGAGCGGCTCGCCAATATCGAGAAAGAAGGTGAATCCATCTTGCAGGAGGCTCGCGAAAAGCAGGCTCAGATTCTCAGAGAGGCTGCCGAGACGCGCGACGCCATCGTGGAACAGGCGCAGGAGAAGGCTCGGACAGAGGGTGCCCGACTCTTGGACGATGCGAAAATCGCCATCGAACAAGAGAAAAAGGCCGCCATCGCTGACATCCGCAGTCAAGTGGCCGCGCTGAGCGTCGAGATTGCCGAGAAGGTTCTCAAGCAGAACCTCAAGGACGAGCAGTCGCAGATGGATTTGATAGACCGAATGCTGGATGACATTTCTGCTAACAAATAATGAGGGTGCTATGGATTTAGGAATTATTTCGACGAGATATGCAAGGGCGCTGTTGAAAGGTGCGAAGGGAACGGAGCTGGAAACGCAGGTCTATCACGAAATGATGACACTGGCGAAAAGCTACGCCGACGTGCCTGCGCTGCGTCAGGCCATCGACAATCCGATGCTTGCGAAAGACCAGAAGGAGTCGCTGCTGCTCACAGCCTGTGGCGAACAGCCTTCCGACCTCACAAAAGCGTTCATCAGCCTTGTGTTGAAGGAAAATCGCGAGCCGATGATGCAGTTCATCGCCCATTCGTATGTCACGCTCTATCGTCAGCAGAAAAACATCATCAACGGCCGACTCATCACCGCCACCTCCGTCAGCCCTGCCACCGAGCAACGGATGCGGCAGATGGTGGAGAGTAAGACTAATGGAACTGTGGAGTTCGAGACCGAGGTGAACCCCGACATCATCGGTGGCTTCATCCTCGAATACGACACCTACCGTATGGATTCGAGTGTCAGGTCGAAACTCAACTCCATCTTAACACAATTGAAAAAATAAAGAAGAATGACTGATAAAATCAAACCAAGCGAAGTAAGTCAGGTGCTACTTGACCAGCTCAAGGGCCTTTCCAATCAAGAGAAATTCGACGAGGTGGGCACCGTGCTGACCGTTAGCGACGGCGTTGCCCGCATCTACGGACTGCGTCACGCCGAGGCCAACGAACTTCTGGAGTTCGAAAACGGCACGATGGCCATCGTGATGAACCTCGAGGAAGACAACGTCGGTTGCGTGCTGCTCGGTTCAACGGCAGGCATCAAGGAAGGAATGGTCGTGAAGCGCACCCATCGCATCGCATCGATTCGTGTAAACGACAATATGCTCGGTCGCGTCATCAATCCGCTGGGCGAAGCCATCGATGGAAAGGGCGACATCGACCTGTCGAACGCCTTTGAAATGCCGCTCGACCGCAAGGCTCCGGGTGTTATCTATCGCCAGCCAGTGAAAGAGCCGCTGCAAACGGGTCTGAAGGCCATCGACTCGATGATTCCCATCGGACGCGGACAGCGCGAACTCATCATCGGCGACCGCCAGACGGGTAAAACCGCCATCGCCGTCGATACCATCATCAACCAAAAGAGTTTCTACGAGGCTGGAAAGCCCGTCTATTGCATCTACGTGGCCATCGGACAGAAGGCTTCGACCGTGGCGGCCCTCGTCTCGACCTTGCAGGAACACGGCGCTATGCCTTACACGATTATCGTGGCGGCGACGGCTGCCGACCCTGCCGCCATGCAGTATTACGCACCGTTTGCTGGTGCTGCCATCGGCGAGTATTTCCGCGACCGTGGTCTGCCCGCGCTCGTCGTCTATGACGACCTGTCGAAGCAGGCTGTGGCCTATCGCGAGGTGTCGCTGATTCTGCGCCGTCCGTCGGGTCGCGAGGCCTATCCGGGCGATGTGTTCTACCTGCACAGCCGCCTTTTAGAGCGTGCCGCGAAGATGAACGAGCAGCAGGAAGTGGCCGAGCAGATGAACGACCTGCCGGAGTGTATGAAAGGTCACGTAAAGGGTGGCGGTTCGCTCACCGCACTGCCGATCATTGAAACGCAGGCAGGCGACGTGTCGGCCTACATCCCCACGAACGTGATTTCCATCACCGACGGCCAGATTTTCCTTGAGTCCGACCTCTTCAACCAAGGCTTCCGTCCGGCCATCAACGTCGGTATTTCGGTGAGCCGTGTGGGTGGTTCGGCGCAAATCAAGTCGATGAAAAAGGTGGCTGGTACGTTGAAAATCGACCAAGCGCAGTATCGCGAACTCGAAGCATTCTCGAAATTCTCGAGCGATATGGACGCAGTGACGGCAATGACGCTCGACCGCGGTCGTAAGAACAACCAGTTGCTGATTCAGCCGCAGTACAGCCCGATGCCCGTCGGCGAGCAGGTGGCGATTCTCTATTGCGGTGTCCACGGCCTGATGCGCGACGTGCCCATTGCGAAGGTTCGCGAGTGTCAGACGCAGTTCCTCGACAAACTCCGCAGTGCGAATCCCGAAGTCATCGAGACGCTTGCCAGCGGAAAAATCGACGACGAGACGACGGCGAAAATCGAGGCTGTGATGGCTGATATTGCAGGAACGTACAAATAACAATTTACAATTTGACGATTTCACGATTTGACGATTGCTCCCTATGCCGATCGAAATGGTGAAATAGTAAATGGTAAAATAGTCAAATGAATTTATGGCTAGTCTAAAAGAAATCAAAGGCCGAATCGCCAGTGTTCAGAGCACGCGGAAAATCACCTCGGCGATGAAAATGGTGGCTTCGTCGAAGTTGCACCACGCGCAGGTGGCCATCCAGAATATGCTGCCCTACGAAACGATGTTGGAGCACATTCTGAAGTCGTTTCTCGCTGCCGAGGCCGAGGCGCAGTCGATTTACGACCAAGAGCGTCCCGTGAAGCGAGTGGCGCTGGTCGTCTATTCGTCGAACTCGTCGCTCTGCGGCGGTTTCAACGCCAATGTCATCAAGATGATGCAGAAAATCGTCGATGAATACACGGCTGAGGTGGGGCTCGACAACATCGAAATCTATCCCATTGGGCGGAAAGTGGCCGAGAAAGCCGCGAAACTCGGAGTGAAAACGATGGGCGACTTCAACGAATTGGCCGACAACCCCAACGTGCACGACTGCATCGACCTCGCGAGGGAACTCGGACGGAAATTCCGCGAAGGCGAAATCGACAAGGTCGAACTCGTCTATCACCATTTCAAGTCGGCTGGCTCGCAGATTCTCACGCGAAAAGTATTCCTGCCTATCGATGTCGAGGAAGAATTGCAGCGCGACCGCGAGCGCGACCTCACGACGATTATCGCCACGAAGGAAAGTCAGGAGTATTTGAAGAAACGTGGAGCGAGAAACGAGGGACGAGAAAAGAAGGAAGAGGCGAAGCCGCTCAACGACAATTTCCTCGTCGAGCCCGATATGGACACCGTCCTGTCGAAACTCATTCCGAAACTGCTTCACCTGATGCTCTTCACGGCCTTGCTCGACTCGAATGCGTCGGAACACGCCGCCCGAATGGTGGCGATGCAGACCGCGACCGACAATGCCGACGAACTGCTGCGACAACTTCGTTTGCAGTACAACAAGAGCCGTCAGCAAGCCATCACGAGCGAACTGCTCGACATCGTCGGCGGCAGCGTGAACAATTAGTTCGCCTTTCGCTTAGAATCCGCCCCAAGTTTGCCGCCAGAAATGGCGTGCCATCTCATCCCAACGCTGAATGGTTGCACCGAAGAAATCTGCGGTGTAGCCATTTAGCATTTTCTGGGCCTTTTTCGGGTCGTTTTGGTGCATTTCCTTCCAAGTTTTTTCGATGTAAGGCAGTTCGCGAAGACCTTTTTCGATGAAATAGTCGCGCATGGGCTCCATCATTTTGCGATACGTTCCCCAGCGCACGGTGGCGAGTCGGTTGGCCTTACGATAGTGCCACAGGGCAACATCGTCGCGGTCGGTGTGCTGTCCGCAGATTTGAAGCATTTTCGGGAGTTCGGTCGTACCGCTGAAGATGGGGAATCGCGGACTTTGCCCCGGATTGTCGAGAGCCACCCATGCCACGCCGCCGATTTCATCGGGCAGCCACGAACGCAGTTGAATCACCGTGCTGTAAGAGCACCACGGCACGCTGACGGTTCGGATGTTTTTCATCACCGAGTCGCCCATCGCGTAATACATATTGATTTCGTCAGGGCGCATCCACGGATTCGAGAAAGGCGAAACGATGCTATCAGGCTCATTTTCAACCAGTTTACCGTCCTTTCCCTTGAGTTTCGGATTCGGAATTTTGTGTCGTCCGCTCAGGTTTTTCTCCGTGCCTTCGTAATACGAGCCGAGCAACTGCATCACGCGCTC
This sequence comes from Prevotella sp., assembly GCA_017412145.1. Lineage (GTDB taxonomy): Bacteria > Bacteroidota > Bacteroidia > Bacteroidales > Bacteroidaceae > Prevotella. The sequence continues at coordinate 83,541 of JAFPYO010000011.1, read as the reverse complement.
CACGCTGACTTTTTCGTCGGGCTTCACGCTCAATGGCAGACATTCGATGGTGTCGGAAAAGTGTTTCGACGGCGCCAGAGCATTCATGATGAAATGCTCGCGCACGCTGTAATTCTTCTTCTCCTTGAAATAATTGCCACCGCTAAACACTTTCCAGAACGAAAATTCCTCTTTTCCATCCCAAAGTTTCAGTTTTTTGGCCACATCGAACATGTTGTCGGAGTACATATAGTTCGCCTTGTCGTTGGTGTCGATTGTGTGGATGCGCGAAATGTTGGCCGACACGGCGATGTGGTCGTCGGGAATGCGCACGGCAGCCCATACGCCACCGATTTTCTGGGGTCCTTCGCCATAAATCTCGAAAATCCACACCTCGTTTTTGTCGGCAATCGTCAGACATTCGCCGCTGTCGCCATAGCCGTATAACTTCACGAGTTCGCCCATCAGACGAATGGCCTCGCGAGCCGTCGTACAGCGTTCCAGCGCGATGCGTTGCAGCTCCTCAATCATGAACATTCCCTTTTTGTTTCGCAGCGTGTCGCGTCCCGAAATCGTTGTTTCGCCGATGCCCAACTGCTTCTCATTCAGGCACGGATAGGCGGTGTCGAGGTAGCGATAGGTGTGCGCCACCTGCGGAATCGCGCCTTTTTGATACATTTTGGTGCTGTCCAACGGCGATTGCGTGTGCATTCTGCCGTTGAAAATGGTGTTTTTCGCATCAGATTTGTGGTCTTTTGCCGGAACGATTTGCATCCATGTGCGATACCACGAGTCGCAGGTGTGCGACGTGATGACAGAGCCGTCGGCAGAGGCGTTTTTGCCGACCATAATACTGGTGCACGACATCCGTGCCATTCCTTCGCGTGTGGTTTCGTCGATTTGCGACCATCCCGCGACGGGCATCGCCAGTAGCACGGCCAAAGTCCATGATTTAAGCATTTTCATAATGGTTGAGGTTAGAGTCGATTAAAAGGTTTGTTTGTCGTAAAAAATGAAATTTCCGATGAAGAAAAAAAATGCTCTCGTCCACATTCAAAACGGGTTGAGAGCATCTTTTTCGATAGATGGAATTACTTGCCGAAATAACGCTTCAGCAGTCCAGCGAAGCCAGCACCGTGGCGAGCCTCGTCCTTAGCCATTTCGTGAACCGTGTCGTGGATGGCGTCGAAGCCGGCAGCCTTCGCGTTCTTCGCGATGCGGAACTTGTCCTCGCAAGCACCAGCCTCAGCAGCAGCACGCTTCTCAAGGTTCGTCTTCGTGTCCCAGACACACTCGCCGAGCAACTCAGCAAATTTCGATGCGTGCTCAGCCTCTTCGATGGCGTAGCGCTTGAACGCCTCAGCGATTTCGGGATAGCCCTCGCGGTCGGCCTGACGGCTCATCGCCAGATACATTCCCACCTCGCTGCATTCGCCGTTGAAGTGGCAGCGCAGGTCCTCAATCATTTCCTCGCTCACGCCCTCAGGCTTGCCGTCGCCAATCTTGTGGACGGTGGCGTATTCAGCCTCTTCTTTCAGTTCAGAAAACTTGCTGGCCGGAGCCTTGCAAATCGGGCACTGTTCGGGCGGTTCGTTGCCCTCGTGGATGTAGCCGCAAACGGCACAAATAAATTTTTTAGCCATAATGTTTTTTAATTTTGAAATTTGTTAATGTATTACGTTAATAAAATCGGACGCAAAGATAATTAAAACTCTCCGCATCGCCAAAGAATTAACACAATTTTTATTTTTCCCCGATAAAAAATTGATGTAAAACAATCGTTTTCCGAAAAATTTTGTATCTTTGCAGGGTGAAGTAGATATATTTGAACGATTATGGATGGTTTCAAGAACATAGAAATCAAGAATTTCAGGGGAATAGAGAGCCTTGAAATCAAAGATTTAGGCCGGGTTAATGTTTTTCTCGGCCAGAACAATTCGGGCAAAAGTACGGTTTTGGAAAGCTTGTTGTTGATGATTGGAATGTCGAATCCCGATTTGCCACAAGCCCTCAATAGAATAAGGGCACGCAACAATTTCAGTGGCGTTGCTGATGTCCGTTATATGTTCAACAATTTGGTGCTCACTCGTTTGCCGGAAATATCTGCCGAAATGTTCAACGAATCAAGTCGCCATCTGAAACTCGGATTGTCGTATGTGTTCAATGAGAATGAAGAGACGGCACAGCAAGGCAGCCCATTGCCAATATCCGACACGACATCGATTGTCAATACATTGGAAATGGTGTTTGATGTTGAGGAGGAGAAAGCGGTTCGTTCTTATCGCAGTTCTTTGTCTTTCAACCAAGCAGGTGTTATCACTGGCAGGAGTCTGCCAAACGATTATGTTGAAAAATATACGTTTGGGCTGATTACGTCCGATTTGCTGGTGGGAAGTCTTACCAACGATTTGTCAGAGTTGTTCAAACGCAAGCAAAAGGATTTGATTATCGAACGACTGACCAATTTCGATAAGACCATATACACGATTGACATTCTCAACAATGATATATATATCGGATTTGAGGGGATTAACGAATTGTTGCCACTGGGTATGGCAGGCGATGGTTTGCGGAGATTCCTCAACATCGTGGCGGCATCGGCCAATCCGATGACCAATATGATTCTGATTGATGAAATAGACAATGGCCTGCATTATTCGGCCTATCAAAAACTCTGGGAGGCGATTTTTGCGTTGGCAACTGCCACGAACAAACAGATTTTCGTCACGACCCACAGCAAAGAAACGCTTGAGCGGTTGAATGAGATGTTGGAAGAACATCCCAACTACCAGAGCGAACTTCGTCTATATACCTTGGAAAGAACGAAACAGAAAGGGAATCAGGCGTATAAACTGACCTACAACGGTCTGCACGAGGCAAGTACAAACAACATTGAACTGAGGAGCATTGTGTTATGAGGAATGATTTGAACATTTTTGTGGAAGGAATCGCCGATGCACGGTTTCTCAAGCAGTACATCAAGCACGTGTTTGGAGAGGACATTGCTGATAATCGCATTGTTGTGCTCAATGGTTGGGATAACTTGAAAACAGAGGCCTCTGCCTCTCGTATGCGTTCTATGTCAGACAATGGCGGCGTGAATCTTGTCATTGTCGATGCGGACAAGGATTTTCAAATGCGCAAAAATGAGATAGCAGTATGGAAACAGGAAAACAATGTGGAATTTGAGTTGTTCCTATTGCCCAACAACAAAGACACAGGCGCATTGGAAGACCTGTTGGAGAACATCATCAACCATAACAACAAGCCTATATTTGAATGTTGGGAAGAATACGAAAAGGAACTCGTGAAATTGGACATTCCCGGCAGAACGCCGCCGCCTTTGACCACGCCCGCCAAGAAAACCAAGATATATGGTTATCTTGAAGCCCTGTTGGGTACCACGAAGGAGGAAAAGGAAATGATTAAAGAACGCAGCCGAAAATACGACAACACGATGCACTGGAATTTGGATGCGGAGTATTTGGAGCCGTTGAAGGAGTTCTTGCATAAATATTTGTGATTATGGATAAAGTAAAGCAATATACGGCCATTGATCCTCAAATAAAATCAGATTATGATTTAATCATGAAGGATTGCCCCAAATTAATTTCATCACAATGGGAGATGGTTGGGGAGAATTATAAGCAGTTTTCCTTGTATAATACTTATTATGAAACAAAGGTCTCTAATTGTATTGATTTATAAAAGATTTTAAGATATGCCTAGTTGGAGTAATATACTGGATCAAGTTCAAGCATTATCTAATGAAGGAGCTGAACTTAATAGAATTAGAAGGGAGTATCTTGCAAAGATATTTTCAATAACTGGACGTAATGTCATTTCATATTATTCGTGTTGGTTAAAGATGCCAGGTGCGCCAAATTCTTCGATTAATGATCAAGACATGAATGCGTTCATGAATGCAGTTCATGGATTAGACAAAAGCAAAGGACTTGATCTTATATTGCATACGCCAGGAGGCGATTTGGCAGCCACAGAAAGTTTGATTAACTATCTTCGGACTATCTTTTCCAATGATATTCGAGCTATTGTCCCTCAAATATCCATGTCTGCAGGAACAATTATTGCATTATCATGTAAGGAAATTGTTATGGGAAAGCAATCAAGTTTGGGACCTATTGACCCTCAGCTTGGAGGAGTTGCTTGTCAGTCAGTATTGGAGGAGTTTAACACAGCCGTTCAAGAGGTTACTGAAAATCCTGCATCTGCTGCATTATGGCAAGTTATTTTTAACAAATATAACCCAACATTTATTACAGCATGTAAGAAATCTATAGAATGGTCTGAGAAGCTGATGGAAGATTATATACAATCGGTTTATGGACATTCATTCAATGTGAAGCCTGTAAAAGATATATTTTTGAACAATAAGAATAGCTACTCGCACGCTCGACATATTCCTAAAGAAGCTTGTAGGAAAGCAGGACTTTCTATAGTTGATATAGAAGACGATCAAGATTTACAGGATGCTGTTTTAAGCCTGCATCACACATACATGATTCTTTTTGACAAGTTTAGCATCTCAAAAGTTGTTGAGAATCAGATGGGTGGTTGTTTTGTCCAACAATTTGATCCTAAGCAGTTGATTCCACATTAAATTTTATGAGAACGAATATGAGTTAGTGGGAAACTTAATTACACTAGTGGGCAGGATATTTGTGGATATTCTTTAAAAATGAAATGAAAACCAATTATTGATAATATGAAATTAACAGATCAGCAGGTAAACTCAATTATTGCTAAATTAAATGAAGTTTCTTCTGGGGGAATTGTATGTCCGATTTGTCATAACAGGCAATGGGCAATAAATGATATTGTTGTAGAATCTAGAGAATTTCAACATGGTAATCTTATCTTGGGGGGAAATTCAGCGTTGGTTCCATATGTAACAATAACATGCCGCAACTGTGCTAATACGCTTTTTTTAAATGCTATACAATTAGGCATAGTCAACCCTAATCAAGAAAAGAACGATAATATAAACGCCAATGGAGAATAATGCTTCAATATCCATAAGTCGAAGTGCTAATATTGTTATGGCAAAACAGCCAGATTATATTGGCGTTAGCAAATCGGACTGGACACGTTTGAAACGAAAAGTTGGAACGTGTAAAAACCGAACTGATTGGTGGCTAAATATTGGCTTCACTTCATTTGGCGTTTCCGCGTCAGCCTTTTTGTCATATTTGACAATTCCAATAGCCCCCGAATCACCTTCTGTAAAGCCAATTGTATTTTGTGTTGGTGTTTTTACAGTAATAATAGGTATTCTATGCGTAATTGCGCACAAGAGAGAAGACAAATTAAGTGTGTCAGATATAGAAGATGTCAAAGATGTTATAAACGAAATAGACAATAGTCTAATTTCTATTGAACATGAGTAATAAAAATATGGATACAGAAAGAACACTTCGGATTGGTGATGTGTCTGACAATGGACAAGTAACAATTATTGATGAAGATAGGTTGTGCTATCTCGTAAAATCTGTTAGTAAAGGTGCAATCGGGTTGCGGACGATTTCAAAGGCTTTGTTAAAAGAATTCGTCGCGTATATGGGACAACATCCCGAAGTGCCTGCAAATGAGGTCCGATTTAAAATATCCGGTCAGAGCGATATAGACAAATATGAGTATGGTTACGGTGCGACAATTACCGTAATGGCAAATATGGTATTGGGAAATATAAAGGTTCAACATACAGAAGTTGTTACGCCAAAATTGTCCGTATCAGATCTAGGTGTTGGCTCTTATCGTCCCTACATCACCGCCATCAAATCGAAACCCTTCTTGTTGCTTGCAGGTATTTCTGGAACGGGAAAGAGCCGTATCGTGCGTGAATTGGCTCGTGCTTGCTGGGAAAAAGGTTCGAAGGAATACGAAGACCCCAAGCCGAAGAACTTTGAGATGGTGCAGGTGAAGCCGAACTGGCATGATTCGAGTGAACTGATTGGCTATGTGAGTCGTGTGAGCGGTAGCCCTGTGTTTGTGGCAGGGGATTTCTTGAAGTTCGTGGCTAAGGCTTGGGAGAATCCCGAAGTGCCGTATTTCCTTTGTCTGGATGAAATGAATTTGGCTCCTGTGGAGCAATATTTTGCAGAATATCTGAGTGTGGTGGAGTCACGCAAATGTCAAGAGGATGGAATCATCACGACTGACCCCATTTTGAAGAATTGCAATGAACAATGGTACTTTGATTTGACGGCTCAACTGACTACTGATGAAGAAATTAGGAATCAGTTCAATAAAAAAGGCATCGCCATTCCACAGAACTTGATTGTCGTGGGTACGGTGAATATGGATGAGACCACATTCTCGTTCTCGCGCAAGGTGCTTGATAGAGCGATGACGATTGAGATGAACGAGGTGGATTTGTACGGTGGTCTGGATCACCGATATGAGAAAATCGGAAAATTGGAGGCCGGCAATCTGATTGGCACGGCTGTAGAAGGTGTGGATATTTACAATGCCAACAGGGCAGTTTGCGATAAGGCATTGAAGTATTTAGAGGCAATCAATGACAAATTGGAGGGAACGCCTTTCAAAGTGGCTTATCGCACGAGGAACGAATTTTTGCTGTATGTCGTGAACAATCTGCCGTACAATAAAGACAAGGACGGCCATGAGTTGGAGCAGAATTTCGTGATTGCCCGTGCGTTGGACGAGATTACCAGTATGAAAGTTCTTTCGCGAATTGAGGGCGACGAAACAAAGATTGGCAATTTGCTGGATCAATTGAGTGCCACTATTGGTGAGCAGTTGAAAGTCGTCTCAGAGAAAGAGTATTCCGCCAGGAAAGATGACGGTGAGAAGGTCTATTCCGTTTCTTTGGCGAAACTCGAAGAAATGAAGAAACGCTTTGAAAGCGGTTATACCAGTTTCTGGAGTTAAAATCAAATGGATCTGCTGACAATACAACATCAAGATTTCACGATGTACGTTGAATGTACGAAATTCGACGGCATCTGGAACAAGGCGACGAGGAATGTGGGCGAAGATCATCTTCTGTCGTCCTATACTTGGTCAGATGGTGTGGAGTCGGTGGATGTGAAGGGCTTGCAATTGTCTGAGAGCGGCGAGCAGGCTCCCGCCATCTTTTTTGACAACACGGACTATCCGATATGGGTGGATTTCAAGAAACAAGTCAATGATGCGCAGTTCGGCTCTGAATTGCAAAACGACAACGACCGCTTTTCTTTTCGCGGCCATACGCTCGCCGGTTATATCAATTATGGTAATGACATCGGCAAGAGTGAGTTGAATTTTGTCTATCAGATTGGAACGGAGAAAAGACGCTTCACACTGGGTTACGAGGTGCTGAGTACGAAGTTGAATTATCACGAGCACTGGAAGAAAATCATTGAGGACATCGAGGCGGAATATCGAATGTTGTCGCTCGACTATATGCGTCGCACTTTTCACGGTTTTTCTCCAGATACGCAAGGTGAAACGCAGGAACTTATTTGGTGGAGTGTGTTTAAGGGAGAACAGCAGAAATTCATCAAAGCTTGCAAGAATATCATCGAGCGTCCTCGCCATCGGTTGAATGGATATGAGGTTTATCTACGAGCAGACAAGTTGAAGCGAGTGCCGACGAATGTTGAAAACGAATTGGCCGAACACAGGAGAGAGCCAGCCCATTTGTATCGGGTGGAAGAGCAAATACAGTCGAACGACACCCAGGAAAACCGTTTCCTGAAATATGCTTTAGGACAGATAACCTCGAAATATGAATCGCTGAAGAAACGCATTGAAGCCATTAAAAACACTTCGGACACAATGAAGGAAGAAATGGACGAAATGCAGAAAACCTTAAAACATCTGCAGCGGAATCCATTCTTTAGAACCGTTGGCCGTTTTAAAGGCCTCAATCAGGAAAGTTTGGTGTTGCAAAAGGCGACCAGTTATAGTCAGATATACAGGACTTGGAATTTGCTGCGTCGGGCCTATTCTCTGAACGACGGTATTTATCGCCTGCAATCGAAAGACATTGCCACACTCTATGAGATTTGGTGCTTTATCGAAGTAAGCCATATTGTCAGAGAGCAATTGGGTATAAGCGAAAATGACATCGAGCATCGAAACAGAATGGAAATGAACGGTTTGTTCACTTGGGAACTTGGAAAGGGTGGACATTCGCGAATTCTGTTTAGGAAAAATGGTGTGGAGTTGGCTGAATTGGTTTATAATCCCAAACATTCGGAAAAGGAGGATGATAATATCAGTATGGAGAATCTGGTGGTGCCCACTGTTCCGCAGAAGCCTGACATCGTTCTTCAACTGACAAAAGACGATGTTCAGAAAGGCATGAAAATGACTTATCTTTTTGATGCGAAATATCGGATAGAGGGGAAAGATTCTCATGGTGTGGATACGCCCCCGAATGATGCCATCAATCAAATGCACCGCTATCGCGATGCGATATATTACAAGGATTATTCGTCGGACGCGTTGAAAAAAGAGGTGATTGGCGGTTATATCCTGTTCCCGGGAGACGGCGAACCTGCCGATGTGGAAGTTTCAAGATTCTACAAATCTATTGGTGATGTCAATATCGGTGCTTTTCCTTTGCGACCGAAAGATGAGGTGAATCGTCAGTTGCTGGTAGAATTCATTACTTCATTGATTGGTAAGGCTTCTGAAAAGATTCTTGATGACACTATACCACAGAAAGGTTTGTATTATTCGACTGAAGAGCCGAAAAAAGCTGAATATATGATTCTCACTTTGGATACTGAAGTGAATGCAGAGGTTGACGCCATCTTAAATGGAACTGCAAACATGATTATCATGGGACGTAAGGGAATGGATGAAACGAAAGATATTCAGGCCGTTCGGTATATTGCGCCTATCGTCCCGGGAGGTTATATTAGAGGATTTTATAAGGTGGTAAGGGCAAATCTTGCTCATATCGATGATGCTGCCTATCCTATCCGCATTAAGTTTGATGTCAGTGAATGGCAACCGTTGGATCGGCCTGCAAAGTTTGGAATGGCAAAGGCTGCCTATCGCGGTTTTTGCAAATCTCGTGATGATTTTTTCAAACTATGCAAAGAACAGGCGGTAATTTGATTTGTGATGGATAAAAGCTTTTTAATAAGAATTTTTGAAACAAATGAACGAGAACAAACTGATACTCTATAAGGACGATGAGGGCAAGGTGAACGTGAATGTGCGCTTTGCCGATGAGGATGTGTGGCTGACCAGAGAGAATCTCGCGGAGATTTATGCGACCACCCCACAGAACATCAGCCTTCATGTCGGCAACATCTACCAAGTTCAGGAACTGAGCGAAGAGGGAACTCGAAAGAAATTCTTTCTTGTTCGTCAAGAGGGAAAGCGGAAACGAAAAACACAGTAGAAAATTGATTTATGGATAAACTCTCTACGGAACAGCGACATGCGACGATGGCGGCGATTCGAATTAAATTAGAAGCAGGGTACATAGTTTCACATATCATAGCAGATACAATTGCTAAAGGATTGATTAAAACGTCGAACCCAGATTCCGATTCTCGGAAGTTCGTCTCTTATGTACCATTTTATGCGTAATTTTATCTTCACAGAAAATCACACATCCACATAATTTCCTGAAAATCAGCAAGTTCTTATCTTCGCAGAAAATCCAAACCCATGGGAATGCCGATTTTTCTGACAGGCGAAGAATTGATGAAATATAAAAAATAAATGTTTGATGTATTTTGCAAACATTGTTCTGCCGACAAAGTCACTGATTTCTTTTGTTATTTGAAGAAAAATGATTAACTTTGCAACAAGAAAGCCAAGTAAAATAATTGAATTATGAACGAAAAGAAAATATTTTGCCCTAAATGTCAGTCAGACGATGTTCGTTCGGTGGAGCAGAAATACCATTGTCGGGCTTGTGGATGTGAATGGCAGTTGGTTGAAGATGTGTCGGTAGAAGATAAATCGCTGACTATCCGTAACAGCACGGCGGAATTCTTGATTTTTCAGGCACAAAGCCAAGCCAATGGCGTGGAAGTTTTCTATCGCAACGAAACACTTTGGCTGACCCAGAAGGCAATGGCGGTGCTGTTTGATGTCGATAGGACTGTAATTACCAAGCATTTAAAGAACATCTTTGATTCTGGAGAGTTGCTAAAGGATTCAGTATGTGCAAATTTTGCACATACTGCCTCAGATGGCAAGACTTACTCCACAAATTTCTACAATCTTGATGCCGTTATTTCTATCGGTTATCGTGTCAATTCAACCCGTGCCACGCAGTTCCGCCAATGGGCAACAGCCGTGCTTCGTCAGTTTGCCATTCGAGGCTATGTGATTGACAAAAAGCGGATGGAAAATGGGGAGTTTCTTACGGTGGATTATTTCGAACATTTGTTGGCAGAGATTCGCGAAATTCGTTTGAGCGAAAGGCGTTTGTACCAGAAAGTGACCGACCTTTATGCCACAGCCATCGACTACAACAAGGATGCGCCCACAACTCGACATTTCTTTTCCAAAGTCCAAAATAAACTACATTATGCGATTCATGGACATACGGCAGCAGAGCTAATCATAGCGCGTGCCGATGCTGAAAAAAGACACATGGGACTAACTACATGGGAAAATGCGCCAAAAGGAAAAATAGTCAAAACCGATGTGTCGATTGCAAAAAACTATTTGAAAGGCGATGAATTGGAGAGTTTGGGGCGTATTGTCAATGCGTTTCTTGATTTGGCAGAAGACAGGGCCAAACGCCATATTCCAATGACGATGGAAGATTGGGCAACATACATTGACCGCTTTCTGATGATGGATGACCGTAATTTGTTACAAGACAGCGGTCGAGTTTCTGCGGAAGAAGCAAAGAGTTTTGCTGAATCAGAATTTGAGAAATACCGTATTGTACAAGACAAGTTGTTTTTGTCGGATTTTGACAAGGAAATAGAAAGATTGATTGACGAGAAAGAACACTAAAATGGACAAACTCTCTGCGGAACAGCGGCACGCGAATATGGCAGCGATTCGGTCGAAGGACACGAAGCCAGAATGGATTGTGCGGCGGGGGCTGTGGGGCAGGGGATACCGCTATCGGCTGAACCACAAACGGCTGCCGGGGCATCCTGACTTGGTGTTGCGGAAATACAGGACGTGCATTTTCGTGAACGGTTGTTTTTGGCACGGACACCACGTTCATTTACCATTTGACGATTTACCATTTACAATTGAAAACTCGGCGTGTTGCAAGATTCCGAAGACGAATCGGGCGTTTTGGGTGGCGAAAATCCGTCGGAATCAGGAGCGCGACCAACTGACGCAGCAGCAACTGGCGCGCATGGGATGGCACTGCATCACGGTTTGGGAGTGCGAACTGACACCACGTCGGCGCGAACAGACGCTCGACTCGCTGGCGTTCACGCTGAATCGCATCTGGCTCAACGACCACTCGACTCACAAATCTTATCCGACATTGGAGAACGACGATTTCGACATGGCTGCAGAGGAGGACATTCCGTCAAAATCATCGTGAAAATTCAACTTATTGGATAGGAAATCTGAAATAAGCGTAAAAAAGCGTTTTTTTGCGTTTAAAAGTTTTCGGGAATGGGATTTTTTTTGTAATTTTGTGCGCTAAAAAAATGGAGAAAATGGCTTAGAACGAAAATAAAGGGCATTCTGGGCGATTTTTCATCATCATGAACAACTAAAAATTAACAATTATAATAATGGACGAAAATCAAACTTTTGACGGTATGCAAACCGTAGACAACGACAGAATTATCAAAATCAACATCGAGGAGGAAATGAAATCCTCGTACATTGACTATTCGATGTCGGTGATTGTGGCCCGTGCGCTGCCTGACGTGCGCGACGGCTTCAAGCCTGTGCATCGCCGTATTCTCTACGGTATGGCGGGCATCGGAAACACGAGTGACAAACCCTACAAGAAGTGCGCCCGCGTGGTGGGTGAGGTGCTGGGTAAGTACCATCCGCACGGCGACAGCAGCGTTTATGGTGCACTGGTTCGTATGGCGCAGGACTGGAATATGCGCTACACGCTGGTCGATGGACAGGGCAACTTCGGATCGGTCGATGGCGACTCGGCGGCTGCGATGCGTTACACGGAGTGCCGCCTCTCGAAGATGGGTGAGCACATCATGGACGACTGGGAGAAGGACACGGTGGACATGGTGAACAACTTCGACGACTCGCTAACGGAGCCGAGCGTGATGCCGACGAAGTTGCCGAACCTGCTGGTGAACGGCGGTAACGGTATTGCGGTGGGTATGGCGACGAATATGCCGACGCACAATCTGGGCGAGGTCATCGACGGTTGCTGTGCCTACATCGACAACCCCGACATCGACACCGACGGTCTGATGCAGTATATTCCTGCGCCCGACTTCCCCACGGGAGCCTACATCTACGGTCTTCAGGGTGTGAAAGACGCTTACGAGACAGGTCGCGGTCGCATCATCATGCGGGCGAAGGCCGAAATCGAGAGCGACGACTCGCACGACAAAATCGTCATCACGGAGATTCCCTACGGCGTGAACAAGGCTCAGTTGATTGAGTATATTGCCGACTTGGTGAAGGAAGGAAAAATTGAAGGAATTTCCAATGCCAACGACGAATCGGGTCGTCAGGGAATGCGCATCGTGATCGATGTGAAGCGTGACGCCAACGCGAATGTCATCTTGAACAAACTCTTTAAGATGACGGCTCTACAGAGTTCATTCTCAGTGAATAACATCGCATTGGTAAAAGGTCGTCCGCGTCTGCTTTCGTTGAAGGAGTGTGTGAAATATTTCGTTGAGCATCGCCACGACGTGACGATTCGCCGCACGAAGTTCGATTTGAAAAAAGCACAGGAACGTGCCCACATCCTCGAAGGTTTGATCATCGCTGTGAACAACATCGACGAGGTCGTACACATTATTAGAAATAGCAAGACCCCGACCGACGCCCAGCGCAACCTCGAAAAGCGCTTCGACCTCGACGAATTGCAATCGAAAGCCATCGTCGATATGCGTCTGGCACAACTCACGGGTCTGCGTGTCGATCAACTTCACCAGGAATACGACGAACTGATGCAACTCATCAAGGACTTGCAGGAAATTCTCGACAACCCCGAGCGTTGCAAGGAAGTAATGAAGCAGGAACTGAACGATGTGAAGGAGAAATACGGCGACGAGCGTCGCACGGAAATCATCCCCGACGAGCACGAATTCAATGCCGAGGACTTCTATCCGAACGACCCTGTGGTTATCACGATGAGCCACCTCGGATACATCAAGCGCACGCCGCTGGCCGATTTCCGCGAGCAGTCGCGTGGTGGAGTGGGGTCGAAGGGCGCTACGAGCCGCGACAAGGACTTCACGGAGTACATCTATCCCGCCACGATGCACCAGACGCTTCTCTTCTTCACGAAGAAAGGCCGTTGCTACTGGCTGAAGTGCTACGAAATTCCCGAAGGCGACCGCACCGCGAAAGGTCGCGCCATCCAGAATATGCTCAACATCGAGCCCGACGATTCGGTGAACAACATCCTGCGCCTGCGCGGTCGTGGACTCGAAGACGAGGAATTCATCAATTCGCACTACGTCGTGTTCTGCACGAAGAACGGAACGGTGAAAAAGACGCTGCTCGAAGCCTATTCGCGTCCGAGAACCAACGGTGTGAATGCCATCAACATCGTCGAAGGCGACGAAGTGGTGGATGTGCGCCTGACGAACGGCAAGAACGAACTGATTATCGCCAACCGCAACGGTCGTGCCGTGCGATTCCACGAAAGTGCCGTGCGCACGATGGGTCGTGTGGCGACGGGTGTGCGCGGAATGCGACTCGACGAGGGTGACGATGCCGTTGTGGGTATGATTGTCGTGAACGACGCTGAGAACGAGACGGCTATGGTCGTCAGCGAACACGGCTACGGCAAGCGCTCGCAGGTCGAGGACTATCGCAAGACGAATCGCGGTGGCAAGGGCGTGAAAACGCTGAACATCACCGACAAGACGGGTCGTCTGGTAGCCATCAAGAACGTCACCGACGACAACGATTTGATGATTATCAACAAGAGTGGCATTGCGCTTCGTTTGGCCGTTGCAGGCTGTCGTGTGATGGGTCGTGCCACGCAGGGCGTCCGCCTCATCAACCTCGAAAAGAAGAACGACACCATCGCCAGCGTCTGCAAGGTGATGAGCGCAGAATTATACAGCCGACTAAACGAATCGGGCGACGCTACGTCAAATGATGCAGAAACGACGGTTCCGCAGGACGAAATCGGCGGTAATGCCATCGAATCGAGAGAAGAAACAACAGTATAAACCTTTTAATTAGAAATGAATTTTATGAAAAAAATCATGTTTGCGGCTCTGATGATGTTTGCCACATCGACCGCATTTGCAGCCGACAGCGACGCTCTGAAGAGCATCCTGAAATCGAAAAACTACGCCGAGGCAGCAGCCATGCTGCAGTCGTCGGTCAGCCAACTCGCCAGCGATGCCGAGCGCGCGAAAGCCTACAACCACCTCGTGCAGCTCGCCATGGAGAAGTTCGACAAGGAAGCAGCCGTTGAAATTGCCAACGTGGCACTCCAGCAGACGGGTAAGGCCAACGAAGTGACGCCTTACGACACCGTGGGCTACTATGAAGCCGCCTACAACGCGCTCATGAACGCCATCGAATGTGACAAGTACGACTACATGCCCGACGCCAAGGGCAAGGTGAAGCCCAAGTTCCGCGAAAACAACCTTCCGCGTGTCGCCAATGCCCGCATCCAGCTCGTGAACGCTGGTCAGCGCGAGGCACAGCTTGGTAACGAACAGGGCGTGCTGAAGTATTGGGGTGCCTTCCTCGACACCGAGGACAGCGAGTTCCTCAGCAGCATCGACAAGTCGAACGAGGCTGGTTTCTTCGGTCAGGTGGCCTATTTCACGGGTCTCTACGCCAATCAAGCCAAGCAGACCGACCGCGCTCTGAAGTATCTCGACATGGCGATGAAAGACCCCGAGCAGGCCAAGGATGCACAGGCTCAGAAGTTCGCCATCAGCCAGTCGAACCTGAAGACGCAGGCCGACAGCCTGAAATTCATCGACGAACTCAAGGCTTTCTATGCTGAGAACCCCGACAACGAAGCCGCTTTCGGAACGCTCTGCAACCTCTATTCGAGCATGAACAAAAAGAGCGAAGTGATGGAACTCATCAACGACAAAATCGCCCGTACCCCCAATAACTACACGGCTTGGGCGCTGAAGGGCCAGACCGAGATGAACGAGCAGAATTACACTGCCGCCATCGAGTCGTTCAAGAAAGCCATCGACATCGACGACACGAACGCCATCGTGCTCACCTATCTCGGCTTCTGCATGAACAACCGCGCAGCTGAAATCGAGGGCGACATCCCTGCACAGAAGGCTCTCTACAAGGAGTCGATGGTCTATCTCGAGAAGGCCAAGTCGATTGACCCCGACCGTCAGAAGGCCAACTGGGCTTATCCGCTCTACCAGTGCTACTACATCAACTACAGTGCCAACGACCCGCGCACGAAAGAGTTGGAAGAAATGTTGAAATAAAATCAACTTAACAATCGTGTAGGGGCGGAGAAATTTCCGTCCCTACCGATTTTTATTTAAAACTTTAATCTAATCATCGTGAAAATTATTTGAAGGATATGAGCAGATTTTTCGTTTTATTATTGTTTTCACTCGTCCTTTTGACCCCTGCAACGGCTCAAAAGAAACACTCGACCTTGAAAAAAGACATCGCACAGGCGAAAACTTATTTGAAGGCTGGCAACAACCTTGACAAGGCCGAACAGCTGATGCAGAAGCACCTCGCCGACTCTGCCAACCGCCGAAACGAGCGGCTTTGGCTGATGATGTTCGATGCCGTCAGAAAGCAATACGAACAAGGAAACATGAAGCTCTATCTGAAGCAAAAATACGACACTGCCGCCTTCTTCAACCTTACGAAACGGATGTTCACCATCTTGGAGACCTTCGACTCCATCGACGCAGAACCCAATCCACAGGGAGAAATCAAGGCGCAATACCGCAAAAAACACAGCGAATTTCTCGACAAATACCGCGCCAACCTCTTCAACGGCGGCGTTTACTACATCGGAAAGCAGAAATTCGCCGAGGCATACGGCTTTTTCGATTGTTACATCGACTGCGCCCGACAGCCGCTTTTCGAGTCCTACGACTACCGCCAGACCGACGAGCGAATGCCCGAAGCATCGTATTGGGCGACCTATTGCGGCTATAAGATGCAACAGCCCGAGGCCACGCTCCGCCACACCGATTTGGCACTGAAAGACACTGCCCACTATCCGATGACGCTGCAATATCTTGCCGACACCTACAAACTGCAAAACGACATGGCGAAATACATCGCGACGCTCAACGAAGGATTTGAAAAATATCCGCTGTTTTCCTATTTCTTTCCGCGATTGGTCGAGTATCACACGGCAAACGCTGACTGGGACGAAGTGCTGAAAACCGCCAATTTCGCCATCGCCGCCGACACGACCAACACCGCCTTCCGCCTCGTGCGAACGACGGCGCTGCTCAACCAGCGGCAATACGACACAGTGATTCACGAATGTGGACTTCTGATTGCCGCCGACAGCACCCTTGCCGATGCGTGGTACAACCTCGGAATGGCCTATTTTTCGCAGGCGGTGAACATCGGGAAAAGCCCGAAAGTGACGGCCAAACAAAAGCAGCAGATGACGAAGAAATACCAGTCAGCCCGCCACTATTTGGAGCATTTCCGCCAGTTGGCACCCGACCAGCGCAACCGTTGGGCTTTGCCGCTCTACACGATTTATCTCAACCTTAACATGGGCGACAAATTCGACGAAATCGACCGTGTGATTCGCAGCAACTGATGTGTTCATTCGCTCGAAAATGAAAAGAAAAATGCGTTTTTCTTTGGCATTTTGCCCACTTATTCGTACCTTTGCAATACAATCTAAATTTTTATTATTAATCTTATAAATCGATTTAATTTTATGAAAATGTACAATTTCAATGCAGGGCCTTGTGTCCTCCCGAAACAAGCCGTTGAATCGACCATCAACGCAATTCGTAACTTTGACAACACGGGCATCGGCCTGATGGAAATCTCGCACCGCACGCCGGGTTGGGAACGTATCATGGCTGAGACACGCCAACTGTGGCGCGACCTGCTCAACATCCCCGACAACTACGAGGTGCTGTTCCTCGGCGGTGGTGCCAGCACGCAGTTCTACATGGTGCCGGCCAACCTGATGAAAACGAAGGCTGCCTATCTGCAGACGGGTGTCTGGGCGAAGAAGGCCGCGAAGGAAGCAAAGAACTTTGGTGTGACGGAAATCGTGGCTTCGTCGGAAGACAAGGTCTATAACTACATTCCGAAAGGCTGGACCGTGCCTGCCGATGCCGACTATTTCCACATCACGACGAACAACACGATTTACGGTACGGAAATTCGCAAGGACTTCACGGCTGAGGAAGTGAACAACGTGATGCTCGTCGCTGATATGTCGTCCGACATCATGAGCCGTCCGGTCGATGTGACGAAGTACGGCCTGATTTACGGCGGTGCACAGAAGAACGTGGGTCCCGCAGGTGTGACGTTCGTGATTGTTCGCAAGGACATTCTCGGTCAGATTGGTGAGCGCCCCTATATGAATCCGCTGCCGACGATGGTGGACTATCGCACACATGCTGCCGAGGAAGCCAAGAATATTTCGATGTTCAACACGCCGCCCGTGCTGCCGATTTTCGTGATGCACGAGACGTTGCTGTGGATCAAGGACACGATTGGCGGTCTGGAAGAAATGAACAAGATCAACGTGAAGAAGTCGAACCTGCTCTACGACGAAATCGACCGCAACAGCATGTTTGTGGGTACGGTAGCCGAGAAGGAAGACCGTTCGATTATGAACCACTGCTGGGTGATGGCTCCGGGCCACGAGGAGAAGCAGGACGCTTTCATGGCATTCGCCAAGGAGCGCGGCATGGTCGGCATCAAGGGACACCGCTCGGTGGGCGGCTTCCGCGCATCGCTCTACAATGCCTGCACCATTGAGGACGTTGAGGCTCTCGTCCAGTGTATGCAAGACTTCGAGAAGCAGTTCTAAGTTAGTATGGTATGGATTTTTTCAAGAAATTTTTTGACCGAAAAGTCAATAAAATCGTAGTTCCTTTAGGAGAGACCCTTTCTTTTGACGGATGGAGTTATGGTTCTGTAGGATATCAATATTATATTGAAGATCCTAAGGAAGCGTTTTCTATAGAACTTAGTTTTAAGAATTTCTATCCAGAAAAAAAAGGATTATGCGGTGGTGATGAAGGATCAGAAACTTATGTTCTATCACCAAAACGAAAGGGCGTATTTGAGATTTATGAGGTGAAAGGATTTCGAGGAAAAATCACAGAAAAAATAAAATATGTAATAAAAGTTATTTAACATATGAAAGTTTTAGTAGCAACAGAAAAGCCGTTTGCAGCCGTGGCTGTTGATGGCATCAGGAAAGAGATTGAAGGCGCAGGACACGAACTCGTGCTGCTCGAAAAGTACACGGAAAAGGCACAGTTGCTCGATGCCGTGAAAGATGCCGACGCGATGATTATCCGCTCAGACAAGGTCGATGCCGAGGTGCTCGACGCTGCCAAGCAGTTGAAAGTCGTCGTTCGCGCAGGTGCTGGTTTCGACAACATCGACCTTGCCGCCGCTACGGCTCACAATGTCGTCGCCGAGAACACGCCCGGACAGAACGCTAACGCTGTCGCCGAACTGGTGATGGGACTGCTCGTGTTTGCCGTGCGTAATTTCTACAACGGCAAGGCCGGTACGGAACTGCTCGGTAAGAAACTCGGCCTGTTGGCCTTCGGAAATGTCGGTCGCAACGTGGCTCGCATCGCCAAGGGCTTCGGTATGGATGTCTTTGCCTACGACGCATATTGCCCCGCAGAAGTCATCGAGCAGGCCGGTGTTCACGCCGTCGCCAATCAGGAAGCGCTCTTCGAGCAGTGCGACGTGGTTTCGCTGCACATTCCCGCCACGCCCGAGACGAAGCAGAGCATCAACTACGCTTTGGTCGGCAAGATGCGCAAGGGCGGCATCCTCGTGAACACAGCCCGTAAGGAAGTCATCAACGAACCCGAACTGCTGAAGCTGATGGCTGAGCGCGAAGACCTGAAATTCGTCACCGACATCATGCCCGATGCCCACGACGAGTTCGTCAAGATGGAAGGCCGCTACTTCTCGACCCCGAAGAAGATGGGCGCACAGACCGCCGAGGCCAATATCAACGCAGGTATTGCTGCCGCCAAGCAAATCAACGCCTATTTCGCTACGGGTGACACCCGTTTCCAAGTGAATAAGTAAATTGTAAATCGTAAAATTGTCAAATAGTAAAATATAATGGCAACAATCAAACCATTTCGCGGCATTCGTCCGCCGAAACAATTTGTGGAAAGAGTGGAGAGCCGCCCCTACGACGTGCTCGACAGTGACGAGGCTCGCGCCGAAGCCGGCGACAACGAGATGAGCCTCTACCGAATCATCAAGCCCGAAATCAACTTCCCCGAAGGCACGTCGGAGTACGATCCGCGCGTCTATGAAAAGGCTGCTGAGGTGTTTCAGGAGTTCCAAGACAAGGGCTGGCTCGTGCAAGATGAGCAGGAAAATTACTACATCTACGCGCAGACGATGAACGGCAAGACGCAGTACGGACTCGTCATCGGCGCATACGTCGAGGACTACATGAACGGCACCATCAAGAAGCACGAATTGACGCGTCGCGACAAGGAGGAAGACCGCATGAAGCACGTGCGCGTGAACAATGCCAACATCGAGCCCGTGTTCTTTGCCTATCCCGACAATGCCGTGCTCGACAAGCTCATCATGCGCTACGCCGCCACCGAGCCTGAGTACGATTTCATTGCGCCCATCGACGGATTCGGCCACAAATTCTGGGTGATTTCCGACGCACAGGACATCGCAACGATTACCGAGGAATTCCGCAAGATGCCCGCACTCTACATCGCCGACGGACACCATCGCTCTGCCGCCGCTGCGCTCGTTGGAGCCGAGAAGGCCAAGCAGAATCCGAACCATCGTGGCGACGAGGAATACAACTATTTCATGGCCGTGGCGTTCCAGGCTTCGCAACTCACCGTGCTCGACTACAACCGCGTGGTGAAGGACCTCAACGGTCTGACGACGAAAGAATTTTTCGAGGCACTGTCGAAGGATTTCGACATCGAATGTAAGTGCGACTGCACGAAAGATGGTGGCAAGTGCAACTGCGAATTCCCCTGCCACTGCACGTGCTCGGAGAACTACAAGCCGAACAAACTGCACAATTTCTCGCTCTATATCGAGGGAGTGTGGTATTCGCTGACGGCGAAGCCCGGCACCTTCGACGACAACGACCCCATCGGCGTGCTCGACGTCGATATTTCGAGCCGTCTGATTCTCGACAAGATTCTGAACATCGGCGATCTGCGTTCGTCGAAGCGCATCGACTTCGTCGGTGGACTGCGCGGACTCGGCGAACTGAAGCGTCGCGTCGATTCGGGTGAAATGAAGGCCGCTCTGGCACTCTATCCCGTGTCGATGCAGCAGATTATGGACATTGCCGACAGTGGAAAAATTATGCCGCCGAAGGCTACGTGGTTCGAGCCGAAACTGCGCTCGGGACTGGTCATCCATAAACTGTCGTAAGCGCCGATGGAGCAACTTCGTGAACTTTATCGGCAGTGGAGCGGGGTAGTGCCTGCCCACGTCGAACAACTGGCAGGAGCCGGCAGCAATCGGGTTTATTACCGGCTGACGGCTCCCGCCGATTCTGCCTTGTCGATTCCGCGTGAGGTGATTGGTTGCGTGGGGACGAGTCGCGACGAAAACCGTGCTTTCATCGTCCTTTCGAGGCATTTTTCAGAGAAAAAACTGCCTGTGCCGGAGATTTTGGCGGTGAGCGACGACGAATCACGCTATTTGCAGACCGACCTCGGTTCCGTGTCGCTTTTCGATGCGATTCGGCGTGGTCGTGAGGCCGACGGGCAGTACGACGAAACGGAAATTCAACTCTTGGAAACGACCATCCGACTCTTGCCACGCCTGCAAATTCGTGGTGCCGAGGGCTTGGACTGGAGCGTGTGCTATCCGCAGCCGTCGTTCGACGAGCAGAACGTGATGTTCGACCTCAATTATTTCAAATACTGCTTCCTGAAACCGACAGAAATCGACTTCCACGAACTGAAACTTGAGGCCGATTTTCGCCAGATGGCCGCTGATTTGACTTCCAGAAAAGAGTCTGACGAATGGGGCTTTATGTACCGCGATTTCCAAGCGCGAAATGTAATGCTTCCATCGTCCCTTTCACTTCCCTTTCACTCCTCTTTCACTTCCCTTCCTGTCCCTTCTTTCATCGATTTCCAAGGCGGTCGCCGAGGTCCGATTTACTACGATTTGGCCTCGTTTCTCTGGCAGGCATCGGCCCGCTATTCCGACGAATTGCGCCGCCATTTGCTCGATGTCTATTACGAGGAACTGAAGCAATATAAAAATGTACCTGCGCGTGAAGAATTCGACCACCAGTTGAGCCTTTTCGTGCTTTTCCGCACGCTGCAAGTGCTCGGTGCATACGGTTTCCGAGGCTATTTCGAACGCAAACAACATTTCATCGCGAGCATTCCGCCTGCGAAAGAAAACCTACGAAAATTATTGAAAAATTCGACGGTTTGCGACGCTTATCCCTATCTGAAAACGGTGCTTTTGCAACTGTGCGACGAGGGCGAAACGAGCTGCGAAACAATCTCAAAATCGTCAGAACCAACCATCGAAGTTATTCCGAAACCGACAGAAGCGCCCGAAAAAAAGCCTTTGGTCGTCCGCGTGTTCAGTTTTTCCTACAAAAAAGGCATTCCCGAAGACGAAAGCGGCAACGGTGGCGGCTACGTTTTCGATTGTCGCTCGACCCACAACCCAGGCCGTTACGAACCCTACAAACAACTCACTGGACTCGACGAACCCGTGATTCGCTTCCTCGAAGACGATGGCGAAATCACGACCTTCCTCGAAAGCGTTTACAAACTCGCCGACACCCACGTCGAACGCTATTTGGAGCGCGGTTTTACCTCGCTGATGTTCTCGTTTGGCTGCACGGGCGGTCAGCATCGTTCCGTCTATTCGGCGCAGCATCTTGCCGAGCATATCCACGAGAAATTCGGCGTCGAAGTTCGGCTTTGCCACCGCGAACAGGGGATTTTTAAAGTTCTTAGTTCATAGGTATGTTAGGCAAGACAAAATGTTTATGAAGCGTTTGAAAAAAAACGGGAGAATGCTCAAACTACGAACATTCTCCCGAAATATTATCAATGGATATGCCATTTGCGAACTTCTTCAATTAAGGGCTCTACTTCTTTTTGAAATTCTTTGGGATATGCCAATGAAAGAACAGAAGTATGAATGACACCAGCATTAGGGTCTATGGGAATTATATATTTAAGATAAAATATGCGTCCATCGGTAAGATATCCAGAGAAAATATTATGTTTTCTTGAAGTATAATTTATTTCTTTTACTCTTGTGTTAGGAACAATAATGCTGCCCTTAGCAGGAAAATCTCCATTTTCAGCATCATAAGTCACCCAACTGGGACCATAAAAAGAACAGAGTTCTACGCTTCCCCATGAATAAGAATCGATATATCCATATTCTTCCACCTGAACTTTTGTTTCTTGCATAATATCAGGGTATTTGAATCCCTGTTCGCTCTCAATCCATTTTGCGTTCTGCATAGCCTTGTCAAGTGCGGAAGGATTCGTTTTTTCCCGATGCTCATCAAATCTCTGTATTTGTTTTTTGATTTGTTCAGGGAATGTGTCGTTTCCTTTCAAATCTACATAACCAACATACCAAACAGGCATCAATCCATCGTCTCCGCCATTATCTGCAATAGTGGCAAGAAAAACCCCACTCTCCTCGTCTCCTATAATTATATCATTATACTTGGCTGGAATGACCACGTTGCCGTTTTCGTCTTTTAAGCCAATACAATTATAACCATCTCCTTCAGAAAAGGTGTTGAATCTACTTTTAATAAGATTAGAGGAATCCGTCTTCATGGTTTCTTCTCGCAGCGTCTTTCCATTTTTGTCGATATAAATTATTTTATCTGTATCGTTAAGTACGTCGTGAAACAAAAGACCACACTCACCATTTTTAAAATATGGAATAGTCGATTTCTGAATCACCTCGTAACAAATTTCTTCACTTGGCGGTATAATCTCTAATAATCCCTTAGATAACCCATCTATAGTAAAAACGTTTTTTCCGTCACGATTCACAAACAAATATTTCTCGTCATCTATAATACAGGCCAATCCTTCAGAGAAGCATCCTACTATGCTTGCTTTAATTGTGCAGGAAATGACTTCTTCTCCCTTTGTATTGATATATCCCCATAGCAGATTTCCGTCTTTTTCCAATCCGACAGGTGCCAATCCTTCACAAAACTCGCCAAGAGCATCGTATTTCTGCACGGCGAGAATAAACTCTGGTGTCAGTTCGACGATGCTATTTTTTTCACTCGAAGAACTATTCTTCTTTTCTGAAACACAAGCTGTTGAATATAAAAGTAAACAACAAGCATACAACGTTGAAATTAGATTTCTTTTCATAATTTGTTGATTTTTTAGGGTTTTATAATTTCATCAATCCGCCAATCACATGAGAAGGGTTTAACTTGATAATATGTTATGATTACATCACATCTTGGTTGTAAATCCTTTGTCACAAACTTAACTTTGAACGAAACATTGGAAAGGCGCTCTATTTTGTAAATATACTTAAAGTCTTCTTCGTGATCTTTTTTTAATTGGTCAAGGTATTTTATTGCAGTATCATTCATCAATCGGAAAATTTCAGAAACCATCTGTTTGGCAGCTTTATCTCTTTGGATATATCCTTTGATGCTTTCTTGCCAATTATGGGAGTATTTATAAAGCATGCCCCCTTTCATACCGTTTTCAATAGCGTTCATCCGTTTATTGACACTCTCTTTGCTAAGCCCCAACTTATTAACAATAGCATATTGTACATCTTTGTCCTCTTTCTTAATATTGTATTTGTTATTTGCATAGTCATTTCTGTATTCCAGCATCAATAGTGCTTCAATCAGATTTGGATTATGCCTTCGAATTATGTTCTCATGACTTAATGTGAGAAATCGTATGAAATTTCCTTCTTTATCAAAAATAGCACTACCATCTACATCCCTAACGTATACACTTCTGTATTCAGGATGTGACTTGAAGCCATAATAGTCATATTCGTGCGGATAGCTTTCTGAGCCTGAATATTGATTATCATTATCATTTACCCATTCCCATCCGAGTTGTTGCCGTTCAAGATCTATTTCATCTATTTTTTTATCATAGCTCGCATAGCTCGAAGATTCCCAAACTTTTCGTAGTATAGCTGGACGATAATTCTCATTAATCGTCCTCACATATATTTCCTTTTGCGGATACTCACGATTTCCTTTGCATTGCAAATATAACGAATAAATATCTTTTTGGTCATAGTGGGTCATATCACGTTCTATTTCGTTTATTTTGTCTTGAAAATTGTCGCAAACCAATTTGATATATTTTACAATAATGGGATACGTTAGTAACTTTTTTGTCAGCATTTTTTCGGCTTTTGCTACTTCTCGATTATAATGTACTTTTTGGTCATATAGTGTTTTCCGTTGCATTTCTGCATCCCAAAAATATGTTGTCTTGAATATTTTGGCATTTTCTGAATTTCCTTCTTTAAGTTCTTCGAAGAATTGAGTATACATAGCTAATGTGCCGTTCTCATCAGATAGTTTTTCTTTCTCTGTTAAATTAATAATCATATTCATTATATTAATGCTTTCCGAAAGGCTATCTATATGTTGTTTTAAAATATCTTTTTGTTTTTTTCGATATTTCATCGCAATTTCTTCTACTTTTGCCGTATCAACAACCAATTTTGGTCGCAATATAAACTCTGTAGAATCGTTTACCTCTTGTTTACTTGTTTGTACTTGGGAAAAAGAGGAAGAGGGAAGCATTGCCACCATCAAAAAAGGAAGCAAACTCCATAATTTTTTCTTTTTACTCATAATTTAAAATTTTAAGTTAATGAATAATGTTAATAAACTTTGTCTCTAATACTGCACTAACTCTTATTACAAAAGAAAGCGCAAGCCCTACCATATTCCCTCAGGCCTTGCACTGCCTCATACATCCTATGGAGATGCCTACGCCAATAATACGCACGCTTCTTGGATGTATGAAATGCTCTTTTCTTTTTCGAGGTGCAAGTTCGAGAGGGAAATTGAGCAAATAAAGTCGTGCCTCTTTCGAAACACGATGCAAATATAGTGAAAATTTTGAAAACGGAAAAGTTTTTGGAAAGAAAAATAACAAAAAAAATGAAAATAGTGTTTTTCGTGAGTTTTCTGTGAATGAGTACGACCTGAAACAGATGATGGAATAAAAACTCGCCGTGTTCTTTGTCAATCGGGGAAAATTTCCTCAAGCCAGAAAAACGGGAAAGACATCATAGATCGCATCTGTGATTATAATGACAATTCTGCAACTAAGGCTGGGTTTCAAGTGGGCGACGAGATTATATCTATCAATGGTAAACTTAATTCGGAATATAGTGAGGAAGATTGGGAAAAACTCTCAGAAGAGGAGATTTGGAACTATGTTGTCAAACGCGATGGAAAGCTCTTGAATCTCACACTTCATCGGAATTTGGAAAGACAAATAGAGGATTAGGCAATTCACCCCATCAACTCGCTTACAAATTCGTCCAATCGAATCACCCTGACAGACGGGAATGAAATCGTTTTTAAACCCTTCTCAATCTATTTCTTAAATAAGTCAGAATGCGAGCCAGTTCTATAAAGCGATACAACTTTTATTGCCTCTTTCTTTTTGTAAATGAGCAACCAATCGGGATTGATATGACATTCGCGAAATCCTTTGTAATTACCTGTCAGAAGATGATCTCGATATTTCAACGGAAGGATTTTTCCTTCTTGAAGCATATCGATGACATCTGTGAGATCTTTCATATTCAGACCCCTGCGCTTGGCTAATTTCAAGTCTTTCAGAAATTTGCCACCATATTCTAACTCGTATTTCTTCATACCAATGCCAACAACTCATTCATATCCTTGCAACGGGTGACGTTCCCAGCCTCCACATCGCGTATTGCCTGCATCGTTTCGTCATTCAGATACGCTTTGGTTTCAGGGTCATAGAGGTGGTCAGTTACTTTTGCTTCAGAAACAGTCCATCCCATTCTGCTTGCCAACTTTTTTACGAAGCTCATATCGCGTCTTGGCATATTGATGTTGATAGAAATTGCTGTTGCCATAATGATTGAGAATTAGTGGTGAGATTCTTGTTCGATGCAAAATTAAACAAAAAAATGAATATACAAAAACAAATAGCAGAATTTTTGTGAGCAAATATTTTTTTTGTACTTTTGCAATTCAAATTTTATTTTTTTAATTTTGACACAAGAATTTCAACTCCGACTCCTACCCGAACAAGCGGCCTCTGAGCATGCCATCGCCGACTATTTGAGCCTTGAAAAAGGGCTTGAGAGGGGCAGCATCAGCCACATTCGTGTGCTGAAGCGCAGCATTGACGCGCGACATCGCACGATTTACGTGAACCTCACTGTGCGCGTCTATCTGAACGAGATGCCGACAGACGATGTCTTTCAGCGCGTGGATTATCGCGATGTTTCCACTTGTCCGCAGGTGATTGTGGTCGGGGCTGGGCCAGGCGGACTTTTTGCCGCGTTGAAACTCATCGAACTCGGCCTTCGTCCCATCGTTCTGGAGCGCGGAAAGAACGTGCGTGACCGCAAAAAAGACCTCGCACTCATCACGAAAACGCAGCAAATCGACCCCGAAAGCAACTATTGCTTCGGCGAGGGTGGGGCGGGCGCCTATTCCGACGGAAAACTCTACACGCGTTCGAAAAAACGCGGTTCGGTGGAGAAGATTTTGAATGTTTTTTGCCAGCACGGTGCTTCGACAAGCATTCTGAGCGATGCCCATCCGCATATTGGCACCGACAAGCTGCCGCAGGTCATTGAAGCGATGCGCCAAACCATTCTGAAATGCGGTGGCGAGGTGCATTTCCAAACGAAAATGACGCGCCTCATTCTCGATTTAGCATCGCGAAAGGTGCTTGGCGTAGAAGCTGTTTCAAATGCTTCGGACGCCCCGCAGGAAATGGAATTTCGCGGTCCTGTGATTCTCGCCACGGGCCATTCGGCGCGCGATGTCTATCGCTATCTGGCCGAAGCTCGCATTGAAATCGAGGCGAAGGGCATCGCCGTGGGCGTGCGTTTGGAGCATCCTTCGCAACTCATCGACCAGATTCAGTATCACCGTCGCGAGGGTCGCGGGCAGTATCTTCCTGCCGCAGAATATTCCTTCGTGCAGCAGGTTGAGGGGCGCGGCGTGTATTCGTTTTGTATGTGTCCAGGCGGTTTCGTGATTCCCGCCGCTACGGACAAGGAGCAAATCGTGGTGAATGGAATGTCGCCCGCCAATCGTGGCACGCAGTGGAGCAACAGCGGTATGGTGGTGGAGATTCGTCCCGAGGATATTCCGGAAATCATGTCGGAAAATTCGGATTCAGAAGCGAAAAACGTCCTGAAAATGATGGATTTTCAAGCGCAGTTGGAGCGCGACTGTTGGCAGCAAGGCAACCGCCGACAAACCGCTCCGGCGCAGCGTATGGCCGACTTCGTGAACAAGCGCCTGTCGTTCGACCTGCCGAAAAGCTCTTACGCGCCTGGTCTCATCAGCAGTCCGCTGCATTTTTGGATGCCGCCGTTCATTGCCAAGCGTTTGCAAGAGGGCTTCAAGGCATTTGGCAGAAAAAGTCACGGGTTTCTCACGAATGAGGCTGTGCTCATTGGCGTGGAAACCCGTACAAGCAGTCCCGTGCGCATTGTTCGCTCGCCTGAAACGCTTCAGCACGTCGCCATCGAGGGGCTTTTCCCTTGCGGTGAGGGTGCCGGCTATGCCGGTGGAATCGTTTCGGCTGGTATCGACGGCGAGCGTTGTGCAGAGATGTGCACAGCGTATTTACTTCGTTGAGAAGCGATAGATGGTGTGGCTCTTGTAAGTCTCGCCCGACTTCACATTGGCACTCGTCCACTCAGCTTTTGCAGGTGCTTTCGGGAAATTCTGGGGTGCCAAAACCACGCTGACGTGCTTCGGATATTTCACGCCATTCTTTCCAGCGACATCGCTTTTTCCGAAATCGTTGGCCGAATAGAGTTTGAGCGTCGGTTCGTTGGTGAAAATTTCGAGGAAAATACCCGTGTTTTCGGCATACAGACTGGCGGCAATCATATTCTCGCCTTTGCCATTCTTGAAGCTGTTGAGCACATATTGGTGGTTGAAACCGTCGGCAATCTTGATCTGATGCTCGGTGGTGTCGCCGATGAGTTCGTAGAGGGCGCGACCCTTGTTAAAATCCATCGACGAGCCGTAGCAGTCGCGCAATTTGCCCGTAGCTGCGAAAGTCGTATCGACGGGAATGAATTTGTCGGCATAGATGCGCAAAATCATATTCGTGCCAGCCTGTGCAGGGTCGCCCGTCAGCGTAAAGTAGCTGTTGGGGGTGAGTGCGAGGAATTTTTCATCCTTGGGCGTGGCCTCGAAGGTGCAGTCGAGCGCGTTGTCGTCAGTGAGTTGATAGGTGGCGGTCACTGTGCCGTCTTCAGGCGAGTTAAGCATGAGTTTCAGCGTTTGCTTGTCGATTTGCTCAGCGTCGAAAACTTGATATTCCCAGTCTTTTCCACCCGTCAGCGCACCGAATTTGCTGGGCGAAGCCACTGAATCCATATACTGCGCGATGTTGTCGTAGCCCAAAACGACATCGACAAATGCGCCGTTGCGGTCTTTGGCCATCAGCGAAACCACGCGTGCACCGAAATTGGTGATGCAGACCTCCATATTGTTTTTGTTGGTCAGCGTGTAGAGTTGCACGGGTTTCTCGTTGATGACGGTGTCGAACTTGGCGATGTCGATGCCCGAAAGCGTCTTTCCGCCGTTACCACACGATGCGAGGACAACAGCCAGTCCTGCGCCGAAAAACATTGTCATTAACTTTTTCATAACTTGATTTTTTTAATTGTTAATTGATAATTTTTTCAATAATTCTGCCATTTGCTGCTGCATTTCGCGAGCCTTGTTGCCTGCCACTTCAGCGAAATCTTCGCCGTCGGAAGCGTAGATGATGCCACGCGACGAATTGACGAGCAGACCGCAGTCCGACGTCATTCCGTAATGGCAAACCTCCTCCAAACTACCGCCCTGAGCACCCACGCCGGGCACGAGCAGGAAGTGGTGAGGGGCCACGCGGCGCACGTCGGCGAAGAGTTCTCCGCGAGTCGCACCGACCACGAACATCATATTCTGCGGCGTTCCCCATTCCATACCCTTGCGCATCACTTTCTCGAAAAGTCGCTCGCCGTTTTCGTCCTTCATCAGTTGGAAATCGAGGCTTCCCTTGTTGCTTGTGAGCGCAAGCATCACAACCCATTTTTCGTCGTATTCAAGGAACGGCGTCACGCTGTCCTCGCCCATATACGGTGCAACCGTAAGTGCATCGACATTGTATTCCTCGAAGAACGTACGCGCATACATTTTCGATGTGTTGCCGATGTCGCCACGCTTCGCATCAGCGATAATCAGATGGTTCGGATGCTTTTCGCGGATGTATTCGACCGTCTTTTTGAAGGCAATCATTCCGTGCGTGCCGTGTGCCTCGTAGAAGGCGAGATTCGGCTTGAACGCCACGCAGTAGGGTGCCGTCGCGTCGATGATGGCCTTGTTGAACTCCACGATGGGGTCGTGCAGGTCGAGCAAATGCGCAGGAATTTTCTTCGCATCGGTGTCGAGTCCCACGCAAAGAAACGACTTCTTCGCGAAAATTTGTTGGATTAGTTGTTCTCTGGTCATAGTTATTTTTGTTTTAGAGTTCTGCTTCCTTCATTCTCTCTGCATTCTCCGCCACCGTCAGCGCATCAATCATCGGTTGGATGTCGCCACCGAGGAAACCCTGAAGGTCGTGCGTCGTGAAACCGATGCGATGGTCGGTCACGCGACCCTGCGGAAAGTTGTAGGTACGGATTTTCGCCGAGCGGTCGCCCGTCGAAACCAGACTTTTGCGTCGCGAAGCAATGTCATCGACGTATTTCTGGTGCTCCTTGTCATAGATAAAGGTGTAAAGACGGCTCAGCGCACGCTCCTTGTTTTTCGGTTGGTCGCGTGTTTCGGTACATTCGATGAGAATTTCCTCGCTCTCGCCCGTGTTCGGATTCTTCCACATATAGCGCAGACGCACGCCCGATTCCACTTTGTTCACGTTCTGACCGCCAGCACCCGACGAACGGAACGTGTCCCACTTGATTTCGCCTTCGTTGATGTGTACCTCGAACTTGTCGGCCTCGGGCAGCACGGCCACCGTAGCCGCCGAGGTCTGCATTCGTCCGTTCGACTCGGTGACGGGCACACGCTGCACGCGATGCACGCCCGATTCATACTTCAACGTGCCATAGACATCGGCTCCGCTCACGGCAAAGTCGATTTCCTTGTAACCGCCGACCGCACCCTCGTTGAAGTCGGTGACGGCCAACTGCCAACCCTTCGATTCGCAGTAGTTTTTGTACATTTTAAACAAGTCGCCAGCAAACAGACAAGCCTCGTCGCCGCCCGTTCCGGCGCGGATTTCCATCTGCACGTTTTTCGCGTCCTCGGGGTCTTTTGGAATCAGCGCAATCTTGATTTCCTCCTCCAACTGCGGCTGCAGCGCCTCGTTTTCGGCCAGTTCCTCACGCGCCATTTCCTTCATTTCGGGGTCGCTCTCGTTGGCGAGAATGTCCTTCGCCTCCATGATGCCGTTCAGACACGCGATGTAGCGTCGGCGAGCATCCATAATGTCCGACAAATCCTTGTATTCCTTCGTCAGCTTCACGAAACGCTGTTGGTCGCCAATCACCGCAGGGTCGGTAATCAGCGTCGAGACCTCCTCGAATCGCGCTTCCAATCCGTCGAGTTTCTGTAATATGCTGTTGTTATTCATAATCGGCTACAAAGTTACTGTAAATCAGCCGAAAATCCAAATTATTTGAGAAAATCACAGATTTTTTTGGATTTTTATTCATTATCATATAGCGATTCAAGGGATTCGCAATTCCCAAAACGCGACCGCCGAAGCCGCTGCGACATTGAGCGAATCGACGCCGTGAGCCATTGGGATGCGCACGACGTAGTCGGCAGCGGAAATGGTTTCCGAAGGGAGGCCGTCGCCCTCGGTTCCCATCACAATCGCCAGTCGATTTTCCTGTTTTAGAATGGGTGAATCGAGGGGAATGGAGTTGTCGGTCAGTGCCATTGCGACGGTTTTGAAGCCCAAATCGCGCAAGGGTGCGAAATCGCCGTCGATCCACGTCCACGGCACCAAAAACACCGACCCCATCGACACGCGCACGGCCCGACGATTAAGTGGGTCGCACGAGTTGGGTGTCAGCAGTACGGCATCGATTCCCAAAGCCGCCGCCGAGCGGAAAATGGCGCCGATGTTGGTCGTATCTACTACGCCATTGATGACAACAATGCGTCGGGCATCGCGACTGACTTCAGCGACTGACTGCGCCACAGGGCGTTTCATCGCACAGAGAACGCCTCGCGTCAGCGTGTAGCCCGTCAGTTCCGCCAATAAATCGCGCTCGCCTGTGAAAATGGGAATCGACGGACAACGCTCGACAATGTCGGTAGCGTCGCCGTCGATGTGTTTTCGTTCGCAAAGCAGCGAAACAGGCTGATAACCAGCGTCTAACGCCACGCGAATCACCTTCGGACTCTCCACAATGAAAATGCCTTTTTCGGGTTCGAGACGATTGCGCAACTGGGCCTCCGTCAGCGAACTGAAAATTTCGACGCCAGGGTGTGCGAGGTCGTTGATTTCAATGATCGGCATTTTCAATAGTTGAATTCCCCAAATTCCGATTGGATGGTAAGACTTTTCGCTCCTTCTTCGATATGGCCGACCACCTGCGCGTCGATGTTGAACGAGCGCGAGATGTCGATGATTTTCTCGGCCAATTCGGGACGGACGTAGATTTCCATTCGATGACCCATATTGAAGACTTGGTACATCTCGCGCCAGTCGGTCTGCGAACAGTCGTGGATGATGCGGAACAACGGCGGCACGGGGAACATATTGTCTTTAACGACGCGGCAGTTCTTGCCCACGAAATGCAGGACCTTCGTCTGTGCGCCGCCCGTGCAATGCACCATTCCGTGAATTTCCTCGCGGTGCTGGTCGAGGATTTTCTTAATGACGGGCGCGTAGGTTCGGGTGGGGGAGAGGACTAACTCACCTACGGTGAGAGTTGACAGTTGAGAGTTGACAGTTGAGGGTTGTTGGGTGCTGCCCAAATTGTCAATCAACTTGTACTTGCCGCTATAAACGAGTTCGTCGGGCACGGCGTGGTCGAAACTTTCGGGGTATTTTTCGGCCAGATATTTCGCAAAAACATCGTGACGGGCCGAGGTCAGACCGTTCGAGCCCATTCCACCGTTGTAACGCTTTTCGTAAGTCGCTTGTCCTGTCGAACTCAGACCGACAATCACGTCACCTGGACGAATATTGGCGTTGTCGATGACATCGCTGCGCCTCATGCGGCAGGTTACGGTGGAATCGACGATGATTGTGCGCACGAGGTCTCCCACATCGGCCGTTTCACCGCCCGTCGCATAGATGCCGATGCCCATTTTGCGGAGTTCGGCCAGCAGTTCCTCGGTGCCATTGATGATGGCGGAAATCACCTCGCCCGGAATCAGCATTTTGTTGCGTCCAATGGTAGAAGAAACGAGGATGTTGTCCACCGCGCCCACGCAGAGCAGGTCGTCGGTGTTCATCACGATGGCATCCTGCGCAATGCCTTTCCACACGCCGAGGTCGCCCGTCTCGCGCCAGTACATATAGGCCAGCGACGACTTCGTTCCAGCGCCGTCGGCATGCATGATGTTACAATACGCAGGGTCGCCGCCGAGGATGTCGGGGATAATTTTGCAAAATGCCCGTGGATAGAGGCCTTTGTCGATGTTTTTAATGGCGGCGTGAACGTCTTCTTTTGCTGCGCTCACGCCGCGCATCATATAGCGATTGTCCATATTAGAATTTCACTTCGGGTGCTTTCTGAGCGCCAGCTTCAGCTTCAAACTTCGTCATTTTGTCGAAACCGAACAGACCGGCGAGGATGTTCTTCGGGAATGCGCGGATGACGACATTGTAGTTCTGCACGGCGAGGTTGAACTTGTTGCGAGCCTCGTTGATGCGGTTTTCCGTGCCTTCGAGTTGCACCTGCAAGTCCTTGAAATTCTCGTTGGCCTTCAGGTCGGGATAGTTCTCCTGGATGGCAATCAACTTACCGAGAGCCGAGCCGAGTTCACCCTGAGCCTCTTGGAATTCCTTGAGTTTTTCGGGCGTCATATTCTCGGGATCGAGCGTCACCTGTGTGGCCTTCGAACGAGCGCTGATGACGTTTTCGAGCGTCTCCTGCTCGTGTTTGGCATAGCCTTTGACCGTTTCCACGAGGTTGGGAATGAGGTCGGCACGACGCTGATAGGCCGACTGCACGTTAGCCAGTTCGGTCGTGGCTTTTTCCTGCACATCCACCATTGAATTGTAAGCACTTGCAGCCCATCCGCCAATGACGACGGCTGCGACAATCAATAAAATCCAACTTTTTTTCATTTTCTAAAGTTTTTAATTGTTAATATTTAAATTTCGATATAAATTGTACTTTGTAAATTGTCAAATTGTCAATTGACTTCACCATCTCGACGTAGCACCTCCGCCACCGAAGCTGCCACCGCCATAGCCACCACCGAAACCGCCTCCGAATCCTCCGCCGAAGCCGCCACGCGAACCACTCGAACCGAAGCCGCTACCGCCCGTGCTGACATAGACAGGCGTTTCGATGAACGGATTGCTGATGAGCGCGCCAACGCCATAGACTGCCAGCCACTCGTATTTCCGCTCCATCACGAAAGTGAGAATCAGCCATCCGACAATGAACCAAAAATAGAGTCCGAGAGCACTCTCTTCGTCGGGCGCACTGCGCGGCAACGCCATTTCGGGCATCGGTTTGGCCTTCATAAAGGCGTAGAGACCTTCGGCCAAATAAATCATCGCGCTGTCGGGCAGTTCGGCCCTCATTGCAGGCACCACGTAGCGCTGTTCAAGTCGATGACATTCCGCGTCGGTCAGATGGGCTTCGAGACTTCGTCCGGGCGAAATGTTGATGGAATGGTCTTCGTAGCCCACGACAATCACCAGTCCGAGGTCGTTGCGACCCACACCAAAGCGATTTCCGACGTCCTGCGCCATTCGGAACGGGTCGTCGTTTTCGATATGATTCACCACAATCACCGCCGACTCGATGCCAAACTCGTTGTCGAGTTGCAACATTCGCTCGTTGATGCGACTGACGGTCGATTCAGCAAGCACGTGGTCGGGATTCGAGACGTATTGCGTGCCGTCGGTGAGGTGGGGCAGGTCGATGTTGTCGGCGTTCCAATAGGTGACTTGTTCCCTCGTCGCGTTTTGCGTTCCGGCCTCCAATGCAATCTGTTCGCGACTATAGCAGAAAAACGTGCCGATGAAACCGAGAATGAGCAGCCAAGCCCACAAATTTCGGAAAATTTTATAGCGTTTCGTCTCCGACTTTTTGCAAAAATCAATAAAACCTTTCCGCTCGTTCAAATATTGCTTTTGCAGTGTTTCGTAGCGTGTCGAATAGGTTCGTTTCAGGCTTCTCGTACTTGCATTTCCGTGAAGATTGAGCATTTTTTTCTCGCGTTCATATTCATTGTTGAGAGCTCGAATCTGCTCGTTGTATTTCGACGTGATGCTCGACATTCCAGCGTGTTTCTGTTCGAGCAGTTTCTTGTTGCCTGAATTGAGGGTCAAATCGGCCAAAAGACCGCCGCCTGCCGCCACTGCCATCACAATGGCGAATGACGTGAAACTGATGGGTGGAAGCGCAAACATCGCCACCGCCAACAGGATGAAAGCCAGATAGAATTTCGTCATTCCTTTCATATCTCAATCCTCCCCGTGCCAAAATTCCCACGACGCAAATGCCTGCAAGAGCAGCATTTCCAATCCATTGACGACCGTCGCTCCGTGTTCCTGTCCGCGCTTCATAAACAGCGTTTCGTCGGGGTTGTAGAGCAGGTCGTAGAGCAGCGTATGACTGTCCATCGCCTCGTAGGGCAGATTCGGACAACTATCGACGTGCGGATACATTCCGAGCGGTGTGCAATTGACAATCACCTTGTATTCGCGGATGATTTCGGGCGTAATATCCTCGTAGAAAAATGCCCCGTTGCGACCCGTCCGACTGACGAACGCCGTTTCAAGTCCGAGCGAGCGCAGACAGTAATCGATGGCTTTCGAAGCGCCGCCCGTGCCCAAAATCAGGGCTTTCTTGTGGCACGGTTCCAACAGCGGCTCGATGCTCTGCGTGAAGCCGATGACATCGCTATTAAAACCTTTCAGATGGATGTTTTTGCCTTTTCGACGAATGCGAATCACGTTCACCGCACCGATGGCACGAGCCTCGGGACTCACCGCGTCTAGATAGGGAATCACCTGCTGCTTGTAGGGAATTGTGACGTTGAGTCCGCGCAGTTCGGGGTTCTTGTCGAGCACCTCGCGAAGATTGTCAATCGTGGGAATCTCGAAATTGATGTAGCAAGCGTCGATGTTCTCGTTTTCAAACTTCTCGTTGAAGTAACTGACCGAGAACGAATGGCCGAGCGGGTAGCCGATGAGTCCGTATTTGTCCATTTTTTTCTATTATTTAGTCGCCATATAGTGTGTGCAGATGCCGAATGTCATTCGTTGGAATCGGGCCTGCGCAAAACCAGTTTTTTTCAGAATTTCAACCATTTTCTCGCCTTGCGGAAAGGCTTCGATGGTCGCCGTGAGATATTTGTAGGCACTCTTGTCCTTGGAAATCAGATTGCCGTAGATGGGCAGAATCGTGTGAGAATAGAGACGGAAGAGCTGTTTCATCGGGAATTTCGGCGGTGTGGTCAGTTCAACAATGCTCAGGTGACCGCCTTTTTTCAATACGCGATACATTTCGCGCAGTCCCTTTTCGAGTTCGGCGAAATTGCGGATGCCAAAGGCCGCCGTGACCGCGTCGAACGAGTTGTCGGGGTAGGAGAGCGCGAGGCAGTCTTCACGATGGAAGTCGATGACCTCCGAAAGACCTTTTTGCGCGACTTTCTGCCGTCCGATTTCCATCATTCCCTCGGAAATGTCGGCTCCGACGATGTTTTTCGGGTGCAGCATTTCAGCGGCGAGAATGGCAAAGTCGCCGGTGCCGGTGGCAATGTCGAGCAGCGTCTGCGGATGATACGGAGCGAGCGACTGAATTGCCTTTCGCCGCCAGCCACGGTCGATGTTCCACGACAGCCGATGGTTCAACTGGTCGTAGGTCGGCGCAATGTTGTCGAACATCTGTTCGACCTGCTGCGCCTTTTCGCCCTCGCCGTAAGGTTTTATCTGCTCTTGCTCGTACATCACTCCACACTCCTCACTTCACACTCTTCAAATACTCCGAAACATTCCGTTCGATTCTCGCAGCGATATCCCCTTCGTCAATCGTCTTGTCAAATTTCTCACCCACGATATTTTCGTAGAGTTCGATATATCTTTCGCTCACGCTTTCCGCGTATTCATCGGTGATTTCAGGCATCGTCTGGCCTGGCTCGTTCATAAAATCGTGCTCGATGAGCCACTGGCGCACAAACTCCTTCGACAACTGTTTTTGAGGTTCGCCCTTCGCAAATTTTTCCTCGTAGCCGTCGGCATAGAAATAGCGCGAAGAGTCGGGCGTGTGAATCTCGTCAATCAGATAGACCTTGCCGTCGCGCTTGCCGAATTCGTACTTCGTATCGACCAAAATCAGCCCCTGCTTGGCGGCAATCTCCTGACCGCGCGCAAACAACCGTCGCGTGTAGTCCTCCATCACCTTGTAATCCTCTTCCGAAACCAACCCCTGCGCAATGATTTCCTCACGCGAAATGTTCAAGTCGTGACCCTCGTCGGCCTTCGTCGTCGGCGTGATGATTGGCTCGGGGAAACGCTCGTTTTCGCGCATTCCGTCGGGCAGTCGAACGCCACAAATCTCGCGCACACCGTTTTTGTAGTCGCGCCACGCCGAGCCCGTCAAAATGCCTCGGATAATCATCTCCACGCGGAAACCCTCGCACTTCAGTCCGACCGTCACCATCGGGTCGGGTGTCGCCAGTTTCCAGTTCGGACAGATGTCTGCCGTCGCGTCGAGAAACTTCGCGGCAATCTGGTTCAACACCTGGCCCTTGAAGGGAATCCCCTTGGGCAGAATCACGTCGAAGGCCGAAATTCGGTCGGTTGTAACCATGACGAGCAAGTCGTCGTTGATGTCATACACGTCGCGCACTTTCCCGTGGTACACGCTCTTTTGACCCTCGAATTGGAAGTCAGTTCTAGTCAATGCTTTCATACGATTCTGATTTTTCAAGCTGTAGTTTTCAGTTTCAAGCGACAAAAATATAAAAAAAATCGCAAACTCAAGAAAACTCGAAAAACTTTTTGCATTTTCGATTAAAAAATCGAATTTCTGGGGTACAAAAAAAATTGGCTGTCTCACGACACCCAATCTTCTATTAACCTTAATAATCTAATACCATGAAAAACACGATACAAAATTATTACTTTTTCGTCGATTTTCCAAACAATTCGTTGGAATTACCCTCAATTTTAATATTGATTAAAAATATTTCCATCGAATTTAAGGAATTTTTGCATTTTTAGTGCTTTATAACGCTCTTTTTCGTCGCTGGGAACGAAGAGCAACGATGGCGACAGCGTCAAATCGTCGTTGTCGGGCGAGAAATGAGCTTCCCAAAGCACGAGCGAAAGGCCATCGGTCAGCTTTTGATACTCTTCTGACGACATATCATCGGGTTTGACAAGGGTTTGCTCCGTGAAAATCGTGTCAGAAAGGTGTTTCCAATCGCTCGAAAACAGGCTGACTTTCGACTCTGGCGAATCGCCAAAGACGGTCATCGACGTGGCAATCACGAAGTTGTCGCTGTCGGTCGCAATCAGTTTCATTTCCCACGTCGCCCGCTCGTTGAGCCGCAGGCGAAGGTAGTTCGTCGTGAGTGTGTCGAGCGTGGAAGTGCCGCGCAACCGATTGGCGACGCCAGTGTTCAGTTCGGCTTTGTTGTCGGCCTTCTGCGTGATGTCGTATTCCTCAACCATCGCCGTTCGACTGCCTGCATCGAGGTAGGGCAGTAGCGCGTCGGGCATCGCTTTCCAACACTCCAAAACACGCTGTCCCTGCATCGAAAGACACAGGGAAAACACGGCGACAAGGGCAAGAAATCTCCTCATCGGCAACGATTATTCGGGGAATTTGATGGGACCGAAACGCAGTTCCACACCGTAAGCACCCTGACGGCGATAGGTGTAAATCGTGAAGAGATGGCCGATGCCGAGGGGCGAAAGACCGCCTTTGTAGAACCATGTGTGGTCTTCTTCGACGTCGCGCGACAGTTGGTATTTCGTGCGCATCGTCTGAGCGATGTTCTCCATTTTGCGCTGCGCCTCGGGGCGCGAACCAACCTTGCTGTAGAAACGAGCCTCGTTGAACTTACCGTTGTTGAAGCGGAACTTCACTTCGTCGAACGAAAAACCGCGATATTTCTTCGGGCCATAGACCACTTCGCTTTCGGAAACGCTCAGCGGTTCGCCAAACTCGGCTTTCATGGCTGAAAGAGCAACGTCGTAGGCACTTCCCAACTCGACGGTTCCAACACTTTCAACGTTTTGTGCGCTCAAACCCATCGAAAAGGCAACGCACAGCATCATTACGAATAATTTTTTCATGATTTCCTTATTTTTAGTTATTTAATTCAAATTTGAGCTTGCAAAGTTAATGCAAAATTCGATAAGTGTATCGATTTTTTATTATTTTTAACTCATTTCACACTCCACACTCCACACTTCACACTCCACGATTTCACGACTTCTGAACCCTCGCTTGGTTTTTCGCCACAAAATCCTTCCATCCGCGATAGCTTTTGCCTTCCGTTGTGGGTTGTCCGAGTTGCAAGAAATGGCAGTAGGCAGCGGCCAGAGCGTCGGTGGCATCCATGAATTTCGGCATTTCGTCGGCCTTGAGCGTCAGCATTCGTTGAAGCATTCCTGCCACCTGCTGTTTCGAGGCTTGTCCGTTGCCCGTAATGGCCATTTTGATTTTCAGCGGCGCATATTCGTGGATGGGCACCTCGCGCTGAATGGCGGCAGCAATGGCAACGCCCTGCGCACGTCCGAGTTTCAGCATCGACTGCACGTTTTTCCCGAAAAACGGGGCTTCAACGGCCATTTCGTCGGGCAGATAAGCGTCGATGATGCCCGTGACGCGCTCGAAAATGTGACCGAGCCGCAAGTAGGGGTCGGTCATTTTCCGCAGGTCGATGACACCCATCGCCACCATCTCGGCTTTCTTGCCGAGGGCGCGGATGACACCGTAGCCCATCACGTTGGTGCCAGGGTCGATGCCGAGGATGATTCGCTCCGTTTTCAAGGTCAATTCAATGCTATTTTATCGTTCCAAATACATATTTGTCGCCACTTCCTTTCCGATGGTCGTCTGTTGTCCGTGACCAGGCCAAACGACCGTTTCATCGGGCAGTTGCACGATGGTTCGCAGGCTTTGGATGAGCATAAACATCGAGCCGCCCATCAAATCGGTGCGACCGATGGTGCCCTCAAACAGCGAGTCGCCAGAAAAACAGACCTTTTCGTCTTCGCAATAGAAAAAAATGCTGCCAGGCGAATGGCCAGGCGTTTCGATGATGGTCAGGCGATGGTTGCCGAACTCGATGATGTCGTCGCCTTTGAGCAGTCGGGCAGGCTCGGGCAGAGGCTCGACAGCCGTCATTCCGAAGAATTTTTCGGCCTGAAACTCATAGTTCGTGATGAAGTCGGCATCGTCGTGGTGAATTTCGACTTTCAGGCCGAATTCGTCGAGTATGAATTGGTTTCCAAAGTTGTGGTCGAGGTGCCCGTGAGTTGCCAATAAATGTTTGGGAGTCAAATCGTTATAACGAATATATTCGAGTATTTCTTTCTTTTCTTCGGGATAGAAAGCACCGCAATCGATGATGACGCACTCGCGGCTCTCATCGCTGACCACGTAGCAGTTTTCCTGCAACATATTGCACACAAAACGCTGAACTTTTAACATAGTTGACAGTTGATAGTTGATAGTTGACAGTTGATAGTTGACAGTTGATAGTTCTACACTCTAAACTCTACACTTTACACTCTACACTGGAAGATAAATAACATTTTTCTCTTTGAACCATTCTTCCTCGAACCACCGACTGATGTCCTCGACCTCCGCCACCTTTCTGAACGGATGGATTTCGGCATCGACATTGCCACCTTTCAGGCAGTAAACGCCGTTGAGCGCGGCATTTCGCTGTTTGTTCGAGATGTTTTTCCGCACAATTTTCACCAAATCGGGTAGGGGCATCACCGCACGACTCACCACGAAGTCGAATTTTCCGTGTTCATCCTCGCCACGACGCTGTTCGGCCACGACATTCTTGAGTCCGATGGCCTTCGCAACCTCCGTAGCCACGAGGATTTTCTTGCCCGTGCCGTCGATGAGCTTGAAGCGACATTCGGGAAACATGATGGCCAGCGGGATGCCGGGAAAGCCGCCACCCGTGCCGAAATCGAGAATCTTCGTGTCGGGTTGAAACTCGATGGCGCGGGCGATGGCGAGCGAGTGCAAAACGTGATGTTCGTAGAGGTTGCCGATGTCTTTGCGCGAAATCACGTTGATTTTCGCGTTCCAGTCTTCGTACAAGTCCTTCAACGCCGCGAATTGGTCGAGTTGCCGCTCGCTGAGGTTAGGGAAATATTTTTTGATGATGTCCATATCGATTTTGCTGATTTTCAATCAGTTACACGACCGAAATCAATAACTGCGAGCGATAATCACGCGATATTTCGACGGTTTTCCGCTCACCATATCGACCCCTTCGGTCTGCTCGAAGCCGTAGGGCACGCAGCGAATCGTCGCCTGCGTTTCTTCCTTGATTTTCGCCTCGGTCTCGGCAGTGCCGTCCCAGTGGCAGAGGAAGAAGCCGCCGTCTTTCACGCGCTCCTTGAACTCCTCGTAGTTGTCGCATTCGTAGATTCGCTCGTCGCGGTATTTGCGAGCCTTCTCAAAGATGTTCTGCTGGATGTCGCCGAGCAAATTCTCGACATATTCGACGATTTCCTCCATCGGGCGCGTCTCTTTTTCGAGCGTATCGCGACGCATCACCTCAATCGTGCCGTTTTCCAGATCGCGAGCACCCAAAACGAGGCGCACGGGCACACCTTTCAGTTCGTAGTCGGCAAATTTGAAGCCCGGACGCTTGTTGTCGGCGTTGTCGAACTTCACGCTGATGCCTTTCGCCTTCAACTGCGCCAAAATCGGCTCGACCGCGTTGTTCACCTGCTCCATTTGCTCGGGTTTCGTCGCAATCGGGATG
Organism: Prevotella sp.; assembly: GCA_017412145.1. GTDB lineage: Bacteria > Bacteroidota > Bacteroidia > Bacteroidales > Bacteroidaceae > Prevotella. The sequence continues at coordinate 41,873 of JAFPYO010000011.1, read as the reverse complement.
ATGACAACCTGAATCGGGGCGAGGCGCGGCGGCAGCACCAGTCCGTTATCGTCGCTGTGGGTCATAATCAGCGCACCGACGAGGCGCGTAGAAACACCCCACGACGTCGCCCAAACATATTCGGGCTTGTTCTCCTTATTTAAATAGGTGACGTCGAATGCCTTGGCGAAATTCTGTCCGAGGAAATGCGACGTGCCGCTTTGCAGTGCCTTTCCGTCCTGCATCATCGCCTCGATGGTGTAGGTGTCGAGAGCACCGGCGAATCGCTCCGTCTCGCTCTTCACACCCTGCACGACAGGCACAGCCATCCATTCTTCAGCGAATTTCGCATACACTTTCAGCATCAACTGAGCTTCGGCTTCGGCTTCTTCGCGAGTGGCGTGGGCTGTGTGGCCTTCTTGCCAAAGGAATTCCGAAGTGCGCAGGAACGGACGTGTACGCATTTCCCACCGCATCACATTGGCCCATTGGTTGATGAGCAGGGGCAGGTCGCGCCACGACTGAATCCAGTTCTTGTACGTGTTCCAGATAATTGTTTCCGACGTCGGACGAATGATCAGTTCCTCCTCCAACTTGGCGGCTGGATCGACATCCAGGCCACTTTTGTCCTCGCGACCTTTCAGTCGATAGTGCGTCACGACGGCACATTCTTTCGCAAATCCCTCGACGTGCTCGGCCTCGCGGCTCATAAACGACTTCGGAATCAGCAGCGGGAAATAGGCGTTCTGCACACCCGTCTCCTTGAACATCTTGTCCAACTGCGCCTGCATTTTCTCCCAGATGGCATAGCCGTAGGGCTTGATGACCATACATCCGCGCACTGCCGACTGTTCGGCGAGGTCGGCCTTCACCACCAAATCATTAAACCACTGACTGTAATTATCAGCTCTTTTCGTCAAATCTTTCAGTTCTTTTGCCATAATTGATTCTTGTTTTTTGAAATTTTGGCGCAAAATTACAAAAAAATGTTGTGAAAGTGACATTAAAAATAAAAAAAGCACTATCTTTGCAGAAAAATTTAGTCAAAATCGATTAAACGAAGCGCAATTTGGTGCGTCAAAAACGTGTTTGGACAGAAAAAATTACATTTTTATTATTAACTTAAAAACGATTGAAACAATGAAGAAAATGAAATTTTTGACACTCGGAATGTGTGTCGCAGTGTTGGTGAGCTGTGGCTCGTCGATGAAAAATGGTGCGCTGATTGGTACGGGTGCAGGTGCTGCGCTGGGTGCTATCATCGGTAAGATTGCCGGTAATACGGCTGTTGGTGCTGCTGTGGGCGGTGCTGTGGGTGCTGCTACGGGTGCCATCATCGGTAAGAAGATGGACAAGGCGAAGGCTGAAGCCGAGGCCGTGAAGAACGCTCAGGTGGAGTCGGTGCTCGACGCCAACGGTCTGCAGGCCGTGAAGGTGACGTTCGACTCGGGTATCCTTTTCAACACGGGTAGCTCGACGCTGAGTTCCGCTGCCAAAACCTCGCTGACCCAGTTCGCAGGTGTGCTGAAGAACAACGCCGATTGCGACGTGGCTGTGCAGGGTTATACTGACAACACTCCGTTCAAGAACAGCTCTGCCGAGCAGAGCGCACAGAAGAACGTGCAACTTTCGCAGCAGCGCGCTCAGGCCGTGACGAGCTTCCTGAACTCGCTGGGTGTGTCGAACAGCCAGATTCGCTCGACCATCGGTTACGGCGAGGCTAACCCCGTTGCCGACAACTCGACAGCTGCCGGTAAGGCTCAGAACCGCCGCGTGGAAGTCTATATGTACGCCAGCGAGGCTATGATCAAGGCTGCCGAGGCTGGAACGCTGCAATAAATTTTCAATTAATAATTAACAATTTACAAATTGAAGATTATTAAGAAAACGATACGATGGGTCGTGGGGGTGTTTTTCGCCTCCACGATTCTTTCGGTTGTGGCATTGCGCTTCCTGCCCATTTATGTCACGCCGCTGATGGTCATTCGCTGTGGTGAACAGGTGAAGGAGGGTCGCAGCATCACGCTCCACCACCATTGGGTGCCAATGGAAAAGATTTCGCGCCACATGCCCGTCGCTGTGATGGCCAGCGAAGACCAGCGTTTCCTCTTGCATCACGGATTCGACTATGATGCCATTCAAAAAGCGGCGAAACGCAACGCGAAAGGCGGGAAAAACAAACTGGGCGGTAGCACGATTTCACAACAGACCGCCAAAAATGTCTTCCTATGGCCAGGTCGGTCGTGGGTTCGCAAGGGTCTTGAAGCCTATTTCACGGCACTCATCGAACTCATTTGGTCGAAGCAGCGCATCATGGAAGTCTATCTGAATTCCATCGAAATGGGCGACGGGATTTATGGTGTCGATGCCGTGGCCGAATACCATTTCAACACGACCGCCGCCAATCTTTCACGCTCCGACTGCGCCCTGATTGCCGCCACATTGCCCAATCCGCGACGTTTCAGCAGTAAGTCGCCAAGCGAGTATATGCGCAAACGACAGCGTCGCATCGAGCACGAAATGAAATTCATCCCCACTTTTCCACGCGAAGGACAAGACTACGACCCTTCGACGGCTGTCGGAGGGGTCTATCGAAATGGAAAACGATAATTTTCCATCCATATACTTTTGTAAATTTTGGAAAATTGCGTAAATTTGCATCGAAATTTTCCAAAAACAGAAATCACGATGAAAAAAATCATATGGGCAGCCTTGTGGATGATGGCTGTCGCAGCCTCGGCGCAAGACGGTCCGACGATGGGCTGGAGCTCATGGAACACGTATGGCCTGAAAATCAGCGACGAACTGATTCGTCAGCAGGCCGACGCGATGGTTTCGACGGGGCTGAGCGAAGTAGGTTTCGACCACATTAACATCGACGACGGATTTTTCGGTGGTCGAAACCTCGAAACGGGCGAATTGCTGATTCATCCGACGCGTTTTCCGAACGGTCTGAAACCCGTGGCCGACTACATCCACTCGAAAGGATTGAAGGCTGGAATCTACACCGACGCCGGCGCGAACACGTGCGGAAACCGATGGGGTGGCGACGAGTTGGGCGTGAATGTCGGGATGTATCGTTTCGACCAGCGCGACGCCGATTTCTATTTCAAGGACTGCGGTTTTGACTTCATCAAGGTGGATTTTTGCGGCGGCAGGGTGAAAGACAACACCCAAGGGCTGGATTTGGACCCGCAGGAGCGCTACACGGCCATCGCCGAGGCCATTCGTCGAACGGGGAAAAACGTGAAGATGAATGTGTGCCGTTGGAACTACCCGGGCACGTGGGTGAGCGATGTGGCTTGTTCGTGGCGCACGACGTTCGACATTTACGATGGGTGGAAGGCGGTGAAGGACATTCTCGCCGAGAATCTCTACCTCGCGGCCTACTGCGAAAAAGGTCGTTTCAACGATATGGATATGCTCGAAGTGGGGCGTTCGATGACGGAGGAAGAGGACAAAACGCACTTCGGAATGTGGTGCGTGATGAACTCGCCGCTGCTGATTGGCTGCGACCTGACAAACATTAAACCTTCGGCACTTAAATTGCTGAAAAACCAAGATTTAATCGGCTTAAACCAAGATCAACTCTATCAGCAGGCTTACCTCGTCGCCTTGACCAATGGCTGCCACGTTTTGGTGAAAGACATTGAAGAAAAGAACGGCACGAAACGGGCTTTTGCGGTCTATAATCCGAACGATATGACGAAAGATGTCGCTGTGAAGTTTGCGGATTTGTGTCTGGGCGGTAGCGTAAAGTTGCGCGACGCCTTTGAACAAAAGGATTTGGGCAAGTTTTCGGGTCAATTTGAGGTGAGCGTTCCTGCCCACGGCTGTCGAATCTATATCGCCGAGTGCGAATATCGATTGGAGCGCGTGCGCTACGAGGCCGAAACCGCCTATATCAGCGATTATCAGGAGTTGAAAAACCACCAAACCGAGCGCACGGGCATCTACGAGAAATCGTCGTATTGTTCGGCAGGCTACAAGGCCAGTTGGATCGGAATGAGTGAGGAAAACGACCTCGTTTTCCGCGATGTTTACAGCCCCGACGGTGGCAACTACAACTTGACGATTGGCTTCATTTCGGGCGACAATCACCTGATTTGTGTCGGCGTGAATGGTAGAACGGTGGAAACGGTCGAGGCGAAGGGCAGCGGTTGGAGTCAAATCTCGGAAAAAACGCTGAAAATTTGCCTGAACAAAGGAAATAACACGATTCGTTTGTCGAATGCGACGGCTTGGTTGCCAGACATTGATTACATTGATATTAAAAATGGAACATCTGCTAAATGACTTAAACGACAGCCAACGAAAGGCGGTGGAATATTGCGACGGGCCTCAGTTGGTAATTGCTGGCGCAGGCTCGGGCAAAACCCGCGTGCTGACCTACAAAATCGCCTATTTGTTGGCGCAGGGAATGAAGCCGTGGAACATCCTCGCGCTGACGTTCACCAACAAGGCCGCCAACGAGATGAAGCAGCGCATTGGGCAACTCGTCGGACAAGACAACGCCCAACGCCTGAATATGGGCACGTTCCACTCGGTTTTTTCGCGGATTTTGCGCGTCGAAGCCGGACTTTTAGGTTTCAATTCCAATTTTACGATTTACGACGAGGCCGATTCGCGGTCGTTGTTGAAGACGATTGCGAAAGAAATGGGGCTCGACGAGAAACAATACAAACCGGCGACGGTTCACCACCATATTTCGATGGCGAAAAACCACTTGATTTCAGCTGCGGAATACGCCAACGACTACGAGGTGCAACGGCGCGACCAAGACGCGAAACTGCCTGAAATCGGGCGGATTTTCGTGGAATACGAACAGCGTTGCCGACAGGCGAATGCGATGGATTTCGACGATTTGTTGGTGATGACATTCCGACTTTTTCGCGACCACGAAGACATTCGCCCAAAATATTGCCAACGCTTTCAGTACGTGCTCGTCGATGAGTATCAGGACACGAACTATGCACAGCAGCAAATCGTCTTGCAACTCACACAGGAACATCGGCGCATCTGCGTTGTCGGCGACGATGCCCAGAGCATCTACGCTTTTCGGGGTGCGAACATCGACAACATCCTCGATTTCCAGAAGATTTATCCCGAGTCGAAACTCTTCAAATTGGAGCAGAATTATCGTTCTACACAACGCATCGTTCAAGCCGCCAACAGCCTGATTAAAAAGAACGAACGACAGATTCCGAAGGAGGTTTTCAGCCACAATGACGAAGGCGAACCACTCGTCGTGAAACACGCGTATTCCGACAAGGAAGAGGCCAGCATCGTTTGTCAGGAAATCAAGCGAATCCGCCGAATGGACGATTGCCAATACCACGATTTTGCCATTCTCTACCGCACGAATGCGCAAAGCCGAACATTCGAGGAAGAAATGCGCCGACAGAACATTCCCTATCGCATTTACGGCGGTTTGAGTTTCTATCAGCGCAAGGAAATCAAGGACATCATCGCCTATTTCCGGCTCGTTTGCAATCCCAGCGACGAGGAAGCCATCAAGCGCATCATCAACTATCCGACGCGAGGCATTGGCAATACGACGATTCAGAAAATTGCCGACGCAGCGCGAAGTCGTGGCACGAGTTTTTGGGATGTCATCGTCAATCCCGTCGAAAACGGCCTTGACGTGACGAAGGGAACGATGCAGAAAATCAGCGATTTCGTCGGGATCATCAGCGGTTTCATCGAGAAATTAGCCTCGACCGATGCCCACGAACTAGGTCGGGAAATCGTGCAAAAAAGTGGCATTTCTACCGATTTGTATGCAGGAAACGACCCCGAACAACTCTCGCGACAGCAGAACCTCGAGGAGTTTATGAACGGACTGGGCGAATTTGTCGATTTGCGGCGCGAAGAGGGTAGGGAGCGCGAGGTTTTTCTGCCCGATTTCCTGCAAGAAGTGTCGCTGCTGACCGACCTCGACAGCGACGACGGCAACGAAAGTCGCGTGCTGCTGATGACGATTCACGCGGCGAAGGGTCTGGAGTTTCCGACGGTGTTCATCGTGGGCTTGGAAGAGAGCATTTTTCCGAGTCAGATGGCGACCACGATGCGCGAATTGGAAGAGGAACGACGACTGTTTTACGTGGCGGTGACGCGAGCCGAAAAACATTGCATTCTGACTTGCGCGAAAAGCCGTTGGCGCTACGGAAAAATGGAATTCAGCAATCCCAGTCGTTTTTTGAAAGACATCGACCCGAAATTCGTGCGCGTCGAAGGAGAATCGTCCTCGTCGTTTGGCGGACAAAGGTTCGGCGGCTCGTTTAGCGACCAGTTTGGTGGCTCGTTCGGACGGATGCAGAATTCGCGTCCCGTCGCGTCGCAGTTCATGGCCGACCGACAACCGAAAATCACGTCACCGCGCCGTCCAGAAAGCCCAATCGAGCCATTCTCTGACAGTTTCAAGCAGAAATTGGCAGCTGCTTCGATCGGTCGGAATTTAAGGCGAATCCCATCGTCGAGTTCGTCGTCCCAAAAACCGTCAAATCCGTCCGTTTCATCGGCTTCGACTTGCCCCTTGAAGATCGGCAATGTCATCGAACATCAGCGTTTCGGCATCGGCACTGTCACGAACATCGAGGGCACAGGCGATGAAACAAAGGCCACCGTCGATTTCCGCCACGTAGGCCCGAAGCAACTGCTCATCAAATATGCCCGATTTACCATCGTCAAATAAAAAAAGCGTGAATTCAATCACGCTTTTTTCGTCTTATTTCGTGTCGTAGAATATCGTTTTTGCTTCTTCAGCCACGCTGCTTTCCGCGCTTCGTATTCTTCTCGGTGTCGTTCCAAATAGTTGTCTGCCATCACTTAAACTGGCTGTAAATCACCGTGATTTTGATGGGCGAATAGGGATTTTCGCTGCCGCCGACGAGTCGTGTGCTGTTGAGCGACATATTGTGCGACACCTTGCCCGAGGCATCAATCGTGACGGGAACGAGCACCACCTTGTTCCAGTTTTCCGACGAGCGGTTGGCGTTCATCAGGTTGATGAGTTGCGAAATGTTGTTGAACGTGTAGCTGTTTTGGCTGCTGACGTTGTTGGTCGCTGTGAACGACGAGCGATTGTTCACCAACTGATTGTGCTCGAAGAATGTGTAGAGACTGTCGCGTGGAATCATCAGCAGGGTAGAGGGTGCGGCGAAAGCGAAGTCCGACTTCGTTTCGTTGTTGATGCGCGGAATCACAATTTTCGCCGTGTTGAGCGAGTCTTTTTCGTGTCCGGGAAGAATCTGGTCGATGGGCAGCGTCAATTCCGTGAAAATGCCAGCGGGCGTCTTCAGATAGGTGCAGGTGTTGTCGGCCACGAGCGACTTGATTTTCTGTTTGTCGTTCTCGATTCTCGTGGTCTGCAAAACCTCTTCCGTTCCTGCGAATGAAGCGGCACCAACGTGCACGGAATCGTTGCTGACGAAACGATAATAGACGTTGAGTCGCGTCAGACCGATGTAGGCCATCGAACCGATGCCGCCCGTGTGCTCGAAATAAAATCCGGGCAGAATTTCCTTCATGAATTTCAGCGAATTGCCGAATGCCGACGGATTTTTGTAGTAGGCGTTCAGCAGATAGGTTCCGAAGTTGTTATAGGTGTTGCCGTCGCGGTCGGTGTATTCCTTGTCGAGCATGATTCTGATGTTCGGGGAATAGTTGCTGCCATAGCGCGACTCACTGCTGACGCTGAGGTCCGTCATCGTGTAGGCCTTGTCTTGGTGGATGCCGTCGGCGCGGAGATAACCCTCTTTTTTCGGGTCGAACGACGAATAATAAATCTGGTTTTCGAGCATGGGCTTGGCCATTTCGTGAACCGTGACTTTCATCGTTGCCAGCGAATCGCCATAAAAATTCGTGTAGAACAGGCGCAGTTCGCACGAGTCGGCGACAATCTGCCCGTCGATGCGGCTGACGATGCTGTCGGCCTTCGGGAAGAGTTCCGAATAGTTTTCGAGCATGTGGAACTGGGTCATGAAATTGCCCGTGACGTAGGTATTGGTCTCGGGGTCTTTGATTTTGCCGAGATAGCCCGTCGTCGAACGTGAATAGACCGAATCGGCTGCGATGGAACGGCTTGCGACGATGAAGGAATCGGTCGTCACCGAGAGGTTGTCCATGTCGTGCAAGAGCGATGTGCCGATGTCGTTGGTTGTGTCGTCGCAAGAGGCGAAAAGTGCCGTTGCAGACACCATAAACATAAGAAATTTGTATTTCATTTTGCTTGTTTGAAAATGCTTTTCAGTCGTTTGCGTCCCTCGTCATTCGCCGTCGGGACAAATCGTGTTATAGAAGTCCAGATAAGCCTCGCCAAAGTCTTCTCCCGGGTATTTCAACAGCGGAAGTTCCTTGTCGGTGGCGTATTTCATCAGTGTTTTATTGACCTTTATTCCAGCCTCGACGATGGCGTCGCTGTAATCGATGGCGAGTTTGCCCAGTTCGAGGAAGTCGAATTTCTTCTTGTAGGGTTTCAGCAGTTCGGCGGTCACCTCGCGGAAAGCCAGTGCACTCTTGAAATGGTCGCCCAAGTCGCCCTTCATCTGGCTTTGGAACAGCGATGTCACCACCTTCGTGTTGGCGAAGGAAGGCTCGTCCTGATAGGCGGTCTTGATGTAGAGCGGAATCACCGCCGACATCCAACCCTGACAATGGATGATGTCGGGTGCCCAGCGCAGTTTTTTCACGGTTTCGAGCACGCCACGCGCAAAAAACACCGCACGCTCGCCGTTGTCGGTATATTCTTCGCCTTTTTCGTTCTCCGTCATCTGGCGCTTGAGGAAAAATTCGTCGTTATCGATGAAATAGACCTGCACGCGCGTGTTCGGAATCGACGCAACCTTGATGACAATCGGGTGGTCGGTGTCGTTGATGATCAGGTTCATACCCGACAGCCGCTGCACTTCGTGCAACTGACCGCGCCGCTCGTTGATGTTGCCCCATTTGGGCATAAACGTGCGGATTTCGTAGCCTGCCTCCTGAATTTTCTGTGGTAACAAACATCCCATTTCCGACATTTCCGACGAGGGGACGTAGGGCGAAATCTCTTGGTTGATGAACAATACTTTCTTAGTCATTCTGTCTGTGATATTTTGATTTTTTGCAAAGATACGAAAAAAAGTTGACATTGACGCCAACTTTTTCTCGAAATCGTCAAAAAGCAAACTAAATTCGCAATTTTTAATGATTTTTTTGCATTTTAGTCGATAGAATGGCTCGAAATTTATTCAATGACGACGAGCGGTGCATCTTCCAAAACGTTCTCGCCAACCTTGACGCAAATGGCAGTCACGGTGCCGTCGGTTTCGGCCTCGATGTTGTTGGCCATTTTCATTGCTTCGAGCACGACGAGCGTGTCGCCAGCCTTCACCTGCTGACCCACTTCCACCTCAATTGAGGTAATCACACCGGGCAGCGGTGCCTTCACCGCGTTCGACACGTTTACATTGGCCGTCGGGGCAGCCTCTTCACTCTTTTCTGCGTTCTCAGGCTGTCCGAGCACCACTTTCTTCTTCTCGGGTTCCTGCTCGGGTTCCATTTCCACGCTGAAAACTTCGCCGTTCACCGTCACATCGGCCACGTTATTCACTATCTCGCCGATGGCGACGACATATTCTTTTCCGTCGATTTTGTACTTATATTCTTTCATTGTCTTTACTTTTTTACTTTTTAACCCTTATTTTTTTCACCTTTTTACAGGTTTCTGCGTCATCACTTGAAATTTCGCGTTCCACAGCGTGTGGCGCGGCTGAATCGTGATGAATCCAGGCTCCTTGTCGTGTACGTTGTTGCCTTTGTACTCGTGCAAGGCCAATGCAATCGCAGCGAAAATATTATTATCCATACAAATTGTACATTGTTAATTGTTAATTGTACATTGTCAATTACATCGGCATACACCCGTGCTTCTTCGCGGGTAGCGACTGCTTCTTGCCAGCCAGCTGGGCCAGTCCGCGACAGATGCGGAAGCGCGTGTTTCTGGGCTCAATCACGTCGTCGATATAGCCGTATTGCGCAGCCTGATAGGGATTGGCGAAGAGGTCGCTGTATTCGTCTTCCTTCTCGGCGATAAAGGCTTTCACGTCCTCGCCGGCCTCTTTCTTGGCCTTCACGTCTTTCGCGAAAAGCACGGCCACGGCGCCCGAGGCACCCATCACGGCGATTTCACTCGACGGCCACGCAAAATTCAGGTCCGAGCGCAGCTGCTTGCAGCCCATCACGATGTGGCTGCCGCCGTAGGACTTACGCAGCGTGATGGTGATTTTCGGAACGGTGGCCTCGCCGTAGGCATAGAGCAGCTGAGCACCGTGCAGAATCACGGCGTTGTACTCCTGACCCGTTCCCGGCAGGAAGCCCGGCACATCGACGAGCGAAACAATGGGGATGTTGAAGGCATCGCAGAAGCGCACGAATCGGGCACCTTTGCGCGAGGCGTTGGTGTCGAGCACGCCGGCGTAGGCCATCGGCTGGTTGGCCACGATGCCCACGCTCTGTCCGTTGAAGCGTGCGAAACCCACGATGATGTTCTTCGCAAACTTCGGCTGCACCTCGAAGAATTCGCCGTTGTCGGTGATGGCCGTGATGACCTTATACATGTCGTAGGCCTTATTCGGGTCGTCGGGAATAATCTCGTTGAGCAGGTCTTCCTTGCGGTCGATGGGGTCGATGCACTCAGTGCGCGGAGCCTCTTCCATATTGTTCGAGGGAATGTACGAGAGCAGCGTCTTGATCATCGCCATTGCCTCTTCCTCGGTCTTGGCCGTAAACGAGGTCACACCGCTTTTCGAGGCGTGGACACTGGCTCCGCCGAGGCTTTCGGCATCCACGTCCTCGCCCGTCACGGTTTTCACCACCGCCGGACCCGTCAGGAACATATACGACGTGTTTTCCATCATCAGGATGAAGTCGGTGAGGGCAGGGCTATAGACCGCACCGCCGGCACACGGGCCCATGATGGCCGAAATCTGCGGAATCACACCGCTGGCAAGGATGTTTCGCTCGAAAATCTCGCCATAGCCGGCCAGCGAGCAGATGCCTTCCTGAATGCGCGCGCCGCCCGAGTCGTTCATGCAAATCATCGGAGCACCGTTTTGCACGGCCATATCCATCACTTTACAGATTTTCTGCGACATCGTTTCCGACAGCGAACCGCCATTGACGGTGAAATCCTGCGCCGACACATAGACGAGGCGACCGTCGATCGTGGCCGAGCCGACCACCACGCCGTCGCCGAGGAACTGCTTCTTCTCCATGCCGAAATTGTGGCAGCGGTGGAGCTTGAACATGTCGTATTCCTCGAAACTACCCTCGTCCACGAGCATTTCGATGCGCTCGCGGGCCGTGTATTTACCGCGCTGGTGTTGCTTTTCGATGGCTTTCTCGCCACCGCCCAGCCGAGCTTGTTCGCGCTTGGCGACCAATTCTTTGATTTTTTCGGTTTGTTTGCTCATTACTTTTATAATGTTTTTATTATTCTTTCTATAAACACAATTGTAAGTCCCAAATAGAGTAGAAGCATCGTAAAATTATGCCTGCGAAATAGCGATTGGTACTTTGCGTCGTACTCATTCTTTTCCTTTTCAAATTTCAGCCTTTCGGAGACGGTCAGTATGAATCCAATGATAAACAATACGACCATCACTACATTAAAAATACTCATAATTTTCGTTATTCTGATTTCAGGCTGCAAAGGTACAAAAAAAAATGATATTGGCAAAACTTTGGAAAAAGAAAGAAGCGAAACTCATGAAAGTTTCGCTTCTTGGGAACATAATAATCACTTTAGCAGCTCACCGCGCACCTTTTCGCCGGTTGCAGTCGCGACAGAGCATCTGGCAGTTTTCCACAACGGTTTTTCCGCCGTCGCGCCACGGTGTGATATGGTCGCCTTCCATTTGCTCGATTTCAAAATGTTCGCCGCAAAGCGGACACACGCCATTTTGCTTTTCGTAAACCGCCAGCTTGATGTCGTCAGGAAAGGCACGGAGGCCGAGGTCGTGCTCGTCGCGCGTGAGCACAAACGAGCAGATGCCTTTCTTGTTTTGCACCTCGCTATCGATAATCAGACGGCTGATTTCGGCATCCAGTTCGGCCTTGTCGAGAATTGCGTCGCCGAATCGGTGGTACAAGCCGCCCCAGTCCACGCCCTTCATAATCTGCTTGCGCTTGCCGATGTCGAAAGTCGCCGCCACCCACGTCATCACCGACGAGAAATGCTGCCACAACTGCGAGGCATTCGGGTCGTGCTGGTGTTTCGCCATGTAGCCCTCGACGGTCATTCGGTTCGACGGCGTGCTCTGTGCGTTGGCAATCCACTTGATGGCCGTTTCCAAGTAGTCTTGACGGATGGGCGAGCCGTTCATCAAGTATTTTCCCATATTGTAGGCGGCACAGTTCGATTTCGAGAAATAGCGTTTCGCGTCGCTTACAAAAGGCCCTGCATACACGGCATTGCGCAGTTCCTGCTCGGTGAGCCGTTCGCCGGCGATGTTGATGGTCTGAAACCAGTCGAGTTTGTCCTTGTCGGTGCCCGAACAGACGTAAACCATCAGTTCATAGTTGAGAATTTGCTCTTTCTCAGTATCTGTCAGGTTGTGGAAATACTGGAAATCGTAGGAGAAATCGCCGTTCACGTACTGGCAGATTGAAATCGTGCGTTGCTGTCCGTCCATCACCTCGAAGGGCACATCGGCGTCGTTGTCGCGTGTTGCCCAATACATTACGTTGAGCGGAAAGCCTTTTTTGATGGTCGTAATTACGGCGGCGCGTTTCTTTTCGTCGTAGATGAATTCGCGCTGATAGGGCGGGCGAATGTCGAGCCTGCCGCCGTAGCCGCGAACGCCCTGTTCTTCGTTGTCCTCGTAGCCTGCGGTGAGGTCGCGGGCGGTGATTTTTTGAAGTTCGATTTGCATGACTTTATTGTTATGATTGTTCGGGTGTTTTTAAATCTTCCGCAGCGATCAAAATTGGAGCCTCGAATGGTTGATATGGTATGATTTCTGGAGATTTAACCTGACGACGACGGATTAGTAATCGTGCATATAATTCTTTTCCATTAACGATGGATTTTCCATAGTCATAAGATTGTGGCCTGTTATGATTCAATTTTCCAACAATTTCAAATTGCTTGGGGTTATAGTGCCCCAAAAACGTCATTGGAACTCCCATTATTCCATAATAATCCATCGGCATATCCTTATAATTATTGATGTTTATGGCATCGAAGGTATCGAATTTCGGATAATCTGCCTCGTTATATGTTTTGTATAAAACGACTTCCTCTGCTCTTCTTTTATTCTCAATATTTGTCCACCAGCAAGAAGTAGAAACCCTTCCAATTTTCTTTCCATTGTCATCAATGTGATGATACCGTGTATAATTATCAGGTAACATAAACATCATGCCAACATTGTAGTTCGTAACACCAATCCACATTTTATCCTCTTTAATATACGGAAATATGTCTTCGTAGGTAGCAGCCCCCGTGTTCCCTATTATTAAAAACTTCTTTTCATAAGCCATCAGTTGTGTTACATATTCACGAAATAAGGAAAAGGGAGGATTGGTGACAACAACATCTGCTTCCTTGAGCAGTTCGATGCATTCTTGCGACCGAAAATCACCGTCACCTTTGAAATGGTGAATACCAATTTCCTCAGGGTCGGGCACACGATTGCCATTGCGGTCGCCGAAATACTCCAGCCAGATGGCATGCTCAGAATCGTTTTTGCTAAAAAAATCGCGATTTTGGTTTTTGTAGCAAGTTGTGATGAGTTTTTTCAATCCTAAATGTTCAAAATTATAGCTAAAATAGCGAAAAAAATTGCTTACACGTGGGTCATCACAATTACACAATACGATCTTACCGCGAAAATAGTCTTTGTAATAACGAAGTTCTTTCTCTATATCTGCAAGTTGAGTATAGAACTCGTCTTTCTTTGCTCCTCGTGCATCTCTGAAATTCTTATTTGCCATTTTTGGATAATAGTTTTGAGCAATTCTATTATCCGCAAGCGCAAAAAGGAAGGTGTTTTCCTTATCGCGCTTACCAAAGGCAACCCTGCAAGGAGACCCTCTGCCCATATAAGTACTCACACCCGTAGGTACGAGCATTGCTTTTATTATGGGCAAAAGTCGGTCTTCTTACAGACAAACCTTCACTTATTATTTCTGTGTTTTATCTCCGTAAATCTTGCAGGGTTTTCGGTAAACGCGAAATAATAGTAATGCTAATTATTCAATATGTCATGCCCCTCCATTCAGAAGGGCGATGCAAAGGTAAAACAAAAAAGCGAAACTGCCAAGGGTTTCGCTGTGTTTTTTAAAGTGCGAGGAATCGTTACTTGTCTCCATAGTGCCCATAAGCTGTTATAACGAGCACCATTATCTCCTCTTCTTTGATTTCGTAAATCATCCTGTGTTTTTTCGTAATCTGTCGGCTCCATTGTCCAGATCTGTCTCCTCGTAGTGGTTCAGGGTGGCCTGTTCCGGTTTTTGGGTGAATCTTCAGCTCCTCTAAAAACCGTTGTGCTTTCAGGAAGGCTTTCGGCTCTGATTTGGCCAAGCGAATCAAGTCTTGCTCGGCCTGCTCTTTGATTTCGATTCTATAAATCATAGCCGCGTCGTTTTAGATACGCTGTCAGATTTTCTTCTGGAAGCATCGTGTGGGACGGGCCTTCAGCCGCTTTATCAACGCGAGCAAAAAATTCTTCCTTCGTCATCAGTGTCGGGTCTTTTTTTGTGGCTGTTAATTTCCTAATGTATTTCATTAACCTTGCCGACAGAGTTTCGTCCTCAGCAATAATGCTCAACTCCCGAAATAGTTCGGCATTCATCTGTAAGGCTGTCATATTTTCTCCTTTCTGTTGTGATTTGCTTGCAAAATTACAATAAAATAACGGAACCGCCAAGGGTTTCGCTGTGTTTTTTAGGATAGAGGCTGCCGGACGGATTTTAAAACTCCACGAGCACGCGGGCATTCACCTGCCGACCCGTGAGATAGTTCGGCACAGCGTATTGATGGTTCGTCACGTCGGTGATCCAATAGTAAGAATTGACGTTGTTGATGCCGAAAAGATTCAGGCAATCAACGCCCAGCCACACGTTGCGCAGGCCGAAGGACGTCTTCGCACGACGCGACCGATAGGCCAAGAAGCTCATTCCGATGTCGGCACGCTTGTAGGCCGGTGCACGGAACGAATTGGTTTCGAGCTCGCGGTGGGGCGCGGAGAAGGGCAGACCGTCGGCGTAGGCGAGCTTGAGCGACATTTTCCAGCGCTCAGTGCCTGGGAAATAGTCGGTGAAGAAGAGGTTCAGGGCGATGCGCTGGTCGGTGGGCATCGGGATTTTCTTGCCGTTGAGCTTCATTTTCGCATCCATCAGCGAGAGCGAAAGCCACGAGTCGGTGCCCTCGACAAACTCGCCATAGAGCTTCAGGTCGATGCCGGCGGCGTGGCCCGTAGCCTCGTTCTTACCGTAATAGACCACCTTCACGTTGCTCACGCTGTAGGGCACCAGATTGGCGAGGTGCTTGAAATAGGCCTCGGCGGTGAACTTGAAGCGCCGTCCGCTCACCTTGAAGTTGTAGTCGAAACCGCCGATGACGTGGATGGAACGCTGGCTCTTGATTTTCGGGTTGAGCGTGGCGTAGGTGATGCCGTTCACGGTCGAGGTGTCGCGCAGTTCCTTGTAGAACGGGGCTTGGTAGTAGAGTCCGGCGGCGAAGCGCATTGTCACGTTCTGGTTCCACGACGGAATGATGCCCAGCGACACGCGCGGCGACACGATGGACTCGCGATTGAAATTCCAATGGGCGAAGCGCACGCCGTAGGTCAGCGTGTAGAGGGTAGGGGAGCGGTCGTCGTCGTCCGGCTCGCCCGATTGCCACCTGTAGGTGTCTTGCACGTAGGCCTCCACACGGTTGGCGCGGAGCTCGTTTCGGGCGCGGAGCGAGTAAATCATCAGCAGGTCCTTGCCCGTGTGCGGCACGCTGTAGCCGGCGGAGTCGCGCATTTCGTACTCCACGGAATTTTCCTCGATTTTCTCGTGCTTGAACGTCACGGCGGCCTCGGTTTCGTGTCGGCGCGTCTTGTGTTGCATCATCAGTTTCACGCTCTGCACATTGGCATTCAAGTAGTTGCGAGCGTGCTCGAAATACGTTCCCACGCCCAAGTTTTCCGACGTTTCGGTTTGCGTGAGCCAATATTGCCCCTGAATGTCGAATCGCTCTTGTTCTTTGGTCGAATAGGCCGAGCCGATGAGCGAGAGCGACGTGTTTTGCGTGAAGCGATGCGTGATGGAGAGGCTGCCGAAATAGGTACGGAAAAGGTCTTTTTCCCAGCCGTCGAAATAGACGCGGAACGCTTTTACGTTTTCCAGCGTTCCGAACGAGGTGTTGCGGTCTTTCGGCGTGAATTCGTAGTGGTTGTCGGAAATGTTTCCGATGAAGTCGATGCGCCATCGTTTCGACGGCTCGAAGCTCAGAAAGGTCTGAAAATCAAGGAACGACGGCTTGTATTCGGCATTCATGTCGCGTTGCGAGCCTAACAGGGTCTTCGTGGTCTTGTAGCGCACGCTGTTGAGCCACGAAAAACGTCGCGTTCCAAAGCCGAAATATGCACTTCCGCCGAGCAGACTGGCCGAAATCGAGCCTTCGGTCACGATTCGTTTTTTCTTGGAAGCCGATGTCGAGAATCCGCTCTCTCCCCCTTCTGGGGGAGTCGGAGGGGGCAATAACCTTTTATACGTAATATCCAGCGTCGAGGACATTTTGTCGCCGTATTTCGCTGCAAAACCACCCGTCGAGAAGCCGATTCGCTCCACCATATCGGGATTAATGACCGACAGCCCTTCTTGCTGACCGCTGCGCACGAGAAACGGGCGGTAAATCTCCACATTATTGATATACACGCTGTTCTCATCGAACGAACCACCGCGCACGTTGTACTGCGACGACAATTCGCTGTGTGTCGAAACGCCTGCCTGGCTCTGAATCATTTCCTCGACGGCATTGCCCGTGGTCGAGGGCGCATTTTTCATGTCCTCTTTCTTGAGTTCCTGCGTCTGCGTGGTCTGGCGGCGCAATTCCGTCACGCTGACCTCGCCCAGTGCGTGGTCGCTCTCGTTGAGAATGATTTGCAGCGTCTGTTTTCCACGTGGATTTCTTAGGATTCGCGTCTTTGTCTGATAGCCAATCATCGAAAACCTAACTTCCACGCTGTCAGCCGATTGTAAATCCATGCTAAACTCTCCCTTTAGCGATGTCAGCGTAGATTTTCCTTGCTTCACCACCTGCACGGAAGCCAGTTCGATGGGATTCATCTGCTCGTCCGTCACCCGACCTTGCAACGTAAAAGTCTGCGCCCTCGCATCTACAAAACACACGAGCACAACTATCGCGATATAGAAAATTTTCCAGTTCATATCAATCTATAAAACGAAAAACATCGCTGTTTTATTGCATTCGTGCGAAAAAATGTCATTTCACAGCGTTTTTCAAAATAGATTTTAGAGTGATTGTAATAAAATGAGGTGCCCCGCTTGGACTAAAAGTCTTCTGCGGGGCTGATGAAAGGAGGAGTGGTGCCACCAGGAATCGAACCGGGGACACACGGATTTTCAGTCCGATGCTCTACCAACTGAGCTATGGCACCCCATTTTTCACGTTTCCTTTCGTGTTGCTACTACAATCGAATTTACGTCGAATTGCGATTAGCGGGTGCAAAGGTACGCAGTTTTTTTATAACTCACAAATTTTTTCGACTTTTTTTTCTATTTCTGTGAAAAAAACTTTGTAGAGCATGATTTTTTCTCGATTTTTGTTGTAACTTTGTCGTGAAATGTGGAAAAATGAAGAAAAATCAACGCAAAATACTATGGTTTTACAAGAAAATGACCTGAAACTGATGGCTGAGCGCGGTATTTCGGAATCGCAAGTCGCTCGGCAACTGGAGCAAATCAAAGAGGGGTTCCCTTTCCTGAAATTGCAGGGGGCTGCTTCTGCGGAGAAGGGTATCGTAGTGCTCAACGACGAACAGCGTGCTCGTTACAGGGAGGCGTGGCGGCAGTATAAAAACGGCCATCGGAGGATTTTGAAGTTCGTGCCGGCGAGTGGTGCCGCGTCTCGTATGTTCAAGGACATGTTTGCCTTTGTCGATGCTGACTACGATGCGCCGCAGACAGCTTTCGAGAAGGAATTTTTCGAGCATATCCGCGATTTTGCGTTCCGCGAGGCGCTTTGCAAGAAGTGTCGCGAAAACGAGGGAAAGAACATCCGAACGCTGTTAGCCGAGGGCAACTACAAGGCGATTGCGCGTAACATGTTGGCTGTCAATGGTTTGAACTATGGAAAATTACCGAAGGGACTGCTCCTTTTCCATCAGTACGACGACGGACCGCGCACACCAATGGAGGAGCATCTCGTGGAAGCGGCGCTGTACGCAACCTCAAATGGCGAGGCGCACCTGCATTTCACCGTTTCGCACGAGCATCTGGCATTGTTTGAGTCGATGGTTTCGGCGAAAATTGCGAAATACGAAGAGCAATTCGGCGTGAAATTCGACGTAACGTTCTCCGAACAAAAGCCTTCGACCGACACCATCGCCGCCTCACCCGACGGCACGCCCTTCCGACAGGACGACGGTTCGCTGTTGTTTCGTCCGGGTGGTCACGGTGCGCTGATTGAAAATTTGAACGACATCGAGGCCGACGTGGTGTTCATCAAGAACATCGACAACGTCGTTCCCGACCGTCTGAAAGACGCGACGGTGGAATATAAAGAGGTGCTGGCTGGACTGCTCGTGACGCTGCAAGCGCAGGTGTTCGACTATCTTCGTTTGCTCGAAAATGACGACATCGACCATGAGAAATTATGGGAAATCAGCCGATTCGTTGAAAAGGAATTATGTTGCTATCGAGAAGATATTAACAAATTGAACGACAATGAATTAAGAAAATATCTTCAAGAAAAACTTCACAGACCGATGCGCGTTTGTGGCATGGTTAGAAACGTGGGTGAACCGGGCGGTGGACCTTTCCTGACCTACAATCCCGACGGCACGGTTTCGCTGCAGATTCTTGAATCGACGCAAATCGATAAGAGCAACGAGGAATACCTCAGAATGTTTACCGAAGGCACCCATTTCAACCCCGTCGATTTGGTTTGTGCTACACGCGATGCACAGGGAAAATCGTTCAATTTGCCCGATTTCATCGACCCAAAGACAGGATTTATCTCGAAAAAGTCGAGCAACGGTCGCGATTTGTTGGCATTGGAACTTCCCGGACTGTGGAACGGTGCGATGAGCAACTGGACGACGGTGTTTGTCGAGGTACCGCTTTCGACATTCAATCCCGTGAAAACCGTGAACGACCTGCTTCGCGAAGAGCATCAATCGGACTGCAACGCCCATCATTGTCATTAAAAAAATCAAGAAAATGAAAATATTAGTAACTGGAGCAGCCGGTTTCATCGGCTCGAAACTGATGCAGAAATTGGCCGAGAGAGGCGATGAAATCGTCGGAATCGACAACATCAACGACTATTACGACCCGCGACTGAAGTACGGTCGGCTTCGCGAGTGTGGCATCGCTTGCGACGAGCCGGAAATGGAGTGGGGGAGGCCGATTCAGAGCACGACACAGCCCAACTGCCGCTTCATTCGCCTAGCCATCGACGACAAGGAAGCACTTGACCGCCTGATGGAACGCGAGAAGTTCCAGAAAGTCGTGAATATGGCGGCTCAGGCGGGTGTACGCTACAGCATCACGAACCCTTACGCCTATTTGCAGAGTAACATCGTGGGGTTCTTGAACGTGCTCGAAGCGTGTCGGAACTACGGTGTCGAGCATCTGATTTACGCCTCGTCGAGTTCGGTTTACGGTATGAACACGAAGGTTCCTTACAGCGAGGACGACAAAACCGTGCAGCCCGTGAGCCTTTACGCCGCGTCGAAAATGAGCAACGAACTGATGGCGCACGCTTACAGCAAACTCTATGGCTTTGCAACCACCGGCCTGCGATTTTTCACGGTTTATGGTCCGTGGGGACGGCCCGACATGTCGCCGATGCTCTTCGCAAACGCCATCAGCAAGGGCGAACCCATCAAAGTTTTTAACAACGGCGACATGATTCGCGACTTTACCTACATCGACGACATTGCCGAGGGTACGATTTGCGCCATCGACCACCAGCCCGAAGGTGCTGAAAACGTGCCGTTCAAGGTGTATAACATCGGTTGCAGCAACCCCGTGAAACTAATGGATTTCATCAGCGAAATGGAATCGGCTTTCGGGAAAGAAGCGCAGAAAAATTTCCTGCCGATGCAGCCCGGCGACGTCTATCAAACCAATGCCGACACGTCGAAACTCGAAGCCGAATGTGGCTACAAACCCCATTGGACTTTGCACGATGGAATCGGGAAATTTATGGCGTGGTACAAGTCGGACAAGAATCCGTTAAAAGATTGAAACATAATTACTTAAATAACAATCATTAAATAAAAAATAGAAGAATATGGAGAAAATTATTGGATTGATCGATGCACCGTTCACCCCGATGCATCCCAACGGCGACATCAACTTGGAACCGATTGCCGCCTATGCTGACATGTTGCACAAAAATGGGCTGAAAGGTGTGTTTATCAACGGTTCGTCGGGCGAGGGCTATATGCTCACAACCGAGGAACGAATGGCGCTGGCCGAGCGTTGGATGGAAGTGAAGCCCGAAGGTTTCAAAGTCATCGTTCACGTGGGCAGTTGCTGTTTGCGCGAGAGCAAGAAATTGGCCGCTCACGCCGCAAAAATCGGTGCTTGGGGCATTGGTTCGATGGCACCGCCGTTTCCGAAAATCGGTCGCATCGAGGAATTGGTGAAATATTGCGAGGAAATTGCTTCCGCTGCACCCGAACTGCCGTTCTACTACTACCACATTCCCGCGTTCAACGGTGCTTTTCTGCCGATGCTCGACCTGTTGAAAGCTGTCGATGGGCGGATTCCGAACTTCGCCGGTATCAAATACACCTTCGAGAGCCTGTACGAATACAACCAATGTCGCCTCTACAAGGGCGGAAAATTCGATATGCTGCACGGTCAGGACGAGACGATTTTGCCGAGTCTGGCGCAAGGTGGTGCTCAGGGTGGCATCGGAGGAACCACGAATTACAACGGTCGCGAGCTCGTAGGAATCATCGACGCGTGGAGTAGGGGAGACCTTGAGACCGCCCGCGAAAAGCAGAATTTCTCGCAAGAGGTCATCAACGTGATTTGCAACTATCGCGGAAACATCGTGGGTGGCAAGCGCATCATGAAACTTATCGGTTTCGACCTCGGACCAAACCGCGTTCCGTTCCGTAACATCACCGACGAGGAAGAACGCTCGATGAAGGCCGAACTGGAAGCCATCGGATTCTTCGAAAGATGCAACAAATTTTAATGTTCAATCTTCAATGTTCAATATTAAAAAATGGATACAAAACAATATATTTCCGACTGGGCGGCTCGCTACAAGAGCGATTTGACCGAGAACATCATGCCGTTTTGGTTGAAAAACGGACTTGACAACGAAAATGGCGGCGTTTACACCTGTCTGAATCGCGACGGAAGCCTGATGGACACGACGAAGTCTGTCTGGTTTCAGGGTCGTTTCGCCTTCACGTGCGCGTACGCGTATAATAATGTGGAAAAACGTCCCGAATGGCTCGACGCAGCGAAGAAAACCCTCGATTTCATCGAGAAATATTGCTTCGACGACGACGGCCACATGTATTTTTCCGTGACAGCCGACGGTCGTCCGTTGCGCAAGCGTCGCTACGTGTTTTCCGAGACTTTCGCAGCCATCGCCATGTCGGAATACGCTTTAGCGACGGGCGACAAGCGTTATGCTGAGAAAGCAATGAAAGTTTTCAACGACATTCAGCGTTTCCTCACGACACCTGGCTATCTGACACCGAAATTCGAGGCTGGGGTAGAGCTGCAAGGTCATTCCATCATCATGATTCTCATCAACGTCGCCTCGCGGTTGCGCACCGTCTGCGACGACCCGAAACTAACGACGCAAATCGACGATTCCATCGAGAAATTGCGCAAATTTTTCATCCATCCCGAGTTCAAATGTCTGCTTGAAACGGTCGGTCCAAACGGCGAATTCATCGACACGAACCTGACGCGAACCATCAATCCCGGCCACTGCATCGAAACGGCGTGGTTCATTATGGAAGAAGCGGCGCATCGCGGTTGGGACGAAGATTTGAAGCAACTGTCGCTGCAAATTTTCGACTGGTCGTGGGACTGGGGTTGGGACAAGGAATTTGGTGGCATCATCAACTTCCGCGACTGCAAGAACCTTCCGCCACAAGACTATTCGCAGGATATGAAATTCTGGTGGCCGCAGTGTGAGACAATTATTATGACGCTGTATGCCTATTTGGCGACGGGCGACGAAAAATACCTCGAGAAGCACAAACTTATCAGCGACTGGACCTACAAGCATTTCCCGGACACCGAATTCCCAGAGTGGTACGGCTATCTGCATCGCGACGGAACCGTGGCGCAGCCGGCGAAGGGCAACCTCTATAAAGGCCCGTTCCACATTCCGCGCATGATGATTAAGTCATTTGTGCTGTGCAATGAGATTTTGAAGAAGCTCTAAATATCAAATTTTGAACAACGAAAAACGGGTAGGAGATTTCCAGCCCGTTTTTCCTTTTATACCTTATATTTATTAAGAATAAATGCCCCCTCCAAAATATTTATTTAACATAATGGAGATTATGTGTAAATTGAAATTCAAATTTTAAGCTCGCTTTTAATGATATTCTCGGAAATTATTGTAATTTTGTGCAGAAAAACTCTACAGAATGAAAACAAGAACGACATTATTATTATGGTTGAGTTGCCTGTTGACAATGCCGTGCGGCGCTCAGGTTGGTGAGTTGCGCTGCGAAGGACTGTCGCGTCCGATGGGCATTGAAACGACTGTTCCGCGATTCAGTTGGAAGCTCGAACTGACACACAACCGACAAAAACAAACTGCGTATGAAATTGAAGTCGGCTCCGACAGCGTCGCCTTGGAAAAAGGAAAAGCCGATTTGTGGAAAACTGGTCAGGTGGCATCATCCGAACAACTTTTTATCGAATATCAAGGAAAAGCCCTTTCTGAAAGGCAACTCTGCTATTGGCGCGTTCGCACATGGGATGAAACGGGTCGGCGTTCGCCTTGGAGTGCGACGGAACGATTTGCTGTCGGCATCCTTTCCGACATGCACGGCCAATACATCGGATTGGGTGAGCAATATGGCAACGTGACGACACCGATGTTGCGCACGAAGTTCGACTATGCGCCTTCAAAAAATTGCTCGCTTGTCGTTGCGCATATCAATTCGTTGGGCTTTCATGAACTATATATCAATGGTACACGCGTGGGCGACGCCGTTTTGCAGCCAGCGATGAGCGATGTGGGAAAACATTCGCTGATTGTGACTTACGACATCACGCCGTATCTTCGCACAGGTGAGAACGAAATCTTGGTTTGGCTCGGACAAGGTTGGTATCGAAAAGCGATTTTCGGCGCACAATATGACGGTCCGTTGGTGAAGGCTGAAGTTTGCGAGGTTTCGTCGAAAGGCAGTCGGTTGATAACGGCGACCGACGGCAGTTGGCAAGCGTCGGCAAGTGGCTACAGTTACACGGGTACGTGGGAGCCGTTGCAGTTCGGTGGCGAGCGGTTTGACAGCAATGTTGAGCCGAAATGGCACGCTGCGACGATATGCCCGATTGACCCAATGCGCACTACCCCACAGGCATTTGAAGGAAATCTGATGACGAACATTTTGTCGCCGAAGCGCATCATTGAGCAGGCCGACGGCAGTTGTCTCGTCGATTTCGGACGCGTTGTCACGGGATGGTTGGAGGTGACTTTCGGAAATCTGAAGAAAAATGATGAAGTGACGATGGCCTACACCGACCATATTGCTGAAAACAGCCCGTTTGAGAGCCAAGGAGAAAGCGACATCTACATCGCTAATGGGCGCGGCAACGAGCGGTTTCGCAACCGATTCCATTACCATGCTTTTCGTTATGTGAAGGTCAGCAAGGCCGATATTCAAGCAATTAAAGCGTTGCAGATCAGCGCCTTACAAGACGATGGAGCGTCTTCGTTCGTTTGCTCCGACCATCGACTCAATACCGTTCACGATTTGATTCAATATACCTTACGTTGTTTGACTTACAGCGGTTATATGGTAGATTGTCCGCACCTTGAGCGCATGGGCTATGGTGGTGACGGCAATTCTTCGACGATGACTTTGCAGACTATGTACGACGTTTTGCCGACTTACCGAAATTGGCTGGCGGCGTGGCAGGACGCGATGGATGGCGACGGTTCACTGCCATACGTTGCTCCGGCCTATCGAACAGGAGGCGGTCCCTATTGGTCTGGTTTCATCGTCAAAGCGCCATGGCGAAGTTTTATGAATTATGGTGACAGACGATTGTTGGAAGAATGTTATGAACCGATGAAGCGTTGGCTGAAATATGTGGAGGAAAACAGTCCGAGCGGTTTGTTGGAATCGTGGCCAGACACAGAAAAACGAATGTGGTTTCTTGGCGATTGGCTTGCGCCGACGGGTGTCGATGTAAAAGGCGAATCCATCGTTCATTCCACGAATTGCTTCGTCAGCGAGTGTCTGAAGGATATGGTTCATATCGCCGAACTGCTCGGAAAAACGGATGATGCCGCTGATTTCAAGTCATGGCGTGAGCGACTCAATGCCCAGATCCATGCCCGTTTCTATCATCCCGAAACCAACAGTTATGCCAACGGAACTCCGCTCGACATGGCATACGCCTTGCTGACGGATGTGGCTGCCGACACGACAACGCGCAAGGCGGTTGAAAAACAACTGCTGGAGTCATCTTATGTTCGCTACAAAGGTCATATCGCAGCGGGACTTCTCGGTGTGCCGATTTTCACGGAATGGGCGATTGAGAATCGGCAGACGGAACTCATGGCAACGATTCTTCGACAAACTGATTATCCTGGTTATCTCTACATGGTTGGCGAAGGTGCAACGACGACATGGGAGTCGTGGGATGGCGAGCGCAGCAGGGTTCACAACTGCTACAATGGTATTGGAACATGGTTTTATCAGGCACTGGCAGGCATTCGTCCAGACCCGAAAATGCCCGCATATCGCCATTTTTTCATCGACCCGCAACCCGTGAGCGACATTGATTGGTTGAAAGCGTCGAAACCGACGCCTTACGGGGAGATTCGAGTGGAATGGAAAGACAGCGAATTGCACTTTACCATTCCGGTGGGAACAACCGCTACCCTTTTCCCGAACTTGCGAAACGAACAAACGTTTGAAGCCGGTCGATGGACGGTGGCTCTACCCCATCGGTGATTTCACGCCAAATTCTTTGCGAAGAACCTCGTAGATTCGCTGGACGGGAAAACCAACGACATTGAAATAACTGCCTGAAAGAGAGGTCACACCGACGTAGCCAATCCATTCCTGAATGCCGTAGGCACCAGCCTTGTCGAGCGGTTGATAGCGATGGACATAATACGAAATTTCGTCGTCGCTGAGCGATTTGAACGTCACTTCCGACACAACGGAAAACGAAGTTTGTTTCACTTGATTCTTCAAAGTCACGCCCGTAACCACCCGATGCGTTCGACCGCTCAAACGCCGCAACATGGCTGCTGCATCGTCTGAATCACGCGGTTTTCCGAGCACTTCGCCGTCGAGAACGACGATGGTGTCGGCTGTGATGACGATTTCATCCTCGGCCACA
The DNA here is from genome assembly GCA_017412145.1 of Prevotella sp. Classification (GTDB taxonomy): domain Bacteria; phylum Bacteroidota; class Bacteroidia; order Bacteroidales; family Bacteroidaceae; genus Prevotella. Next base: position 16,097 of record JAFPYO010000011.1, on the reverse strand, counting down.
GCGTAGGCCGCCGCCTTTTTCTTTGAGACAAACTCGGCGATTTCGTCGGTCGGCAGGTCGTCAGGAAAACTCTCGTCAATCCCTTTAACGACGCGCACTTCAAAAGGAATGTCGAGTCCAGCCAACAATTCCTTGCGCCTCGGCGAATTACTTGAAAGTATCAGTTTCATCGTCACCATCCAAATGCCTTTTCATCGGCCAACCACAACCCTTGCGCCTTCATCACTTGTTCGATGAGGTCGCGTCCGCAGCCGTGTCCACCGAGGTAGTCGCTGACATAGATGCACGCCTCTTTCACCTCCGAGCAGGCATCTGCCGGACAGCACGAGCACCCTACCCTACGCAGCACCTCCAAATCGGGAATATCGTCGCCCATAAAGGCGATTTCCTCGTCGCGAAGTTCGTGTTTCGCCAAAAAATCCTCGTATTTTTCCATTTTGATGGAACAACTCAGGTAAATATCCTCCAAACCGAGGTATTCATAGCGTTTTTGAAGCGATTCCGAGCGTGCACCCGACAAAATCGCGATGCGCAGACCCATTTTCCGTGCCAGATGAATCGCGTATCCATCGTGTACATTCACCGAGCGATGCGGCTCACCGCTCTCGTCCATCGTCACCGTCTGCGCCGACAGCACACCGTCGATGTCGAAGATGATGGCCTTGATTTTCTTTAAATCGTAATTGATCATAAAAATGTATTTTTGTTTCTTTATATCACCATCAGCAGCACCATTCCGACCACCAAGCCGATGAGCGTGGCGATGCCGACATGGCGGAAATACCAACCGACGCGGATTCGTTCCATTTTCATCAGGGCCAGACCACTCATCGAACCGATGCAAAGCACGTTGCCACCAATCGCCGAGGCGAAGACAACGACACTCCAATAAATAGAGTTGACTTCAGCCGATGGATTCAGCGAGAAGAACGTGATGGCTGTGGCGAAATTGTCGAGAACGGTGCTGAGCAGCGAGGCCGAAATGCCCGTCAGCCAACAGCCTGCATCGAGTCCGCTGTCGGCGATTTGTGTCACGAGCCACTGAATCGCGCCTGTTTCCTCGACCACGCTGACAGCAAGCATCAAACCCATCACGTAAAGCACCATCTGGATGGTTTCGTATTGCAGGGCGGTCGGCACTTTTCGACGCGCCAATTCGCCCGAGGCTGCCAGATTTCGGTTGTAGATTTCATCGACAATCCACAGCACCGCCAACACGCACAATGCTCCGAGGAACGGGCTCAACTGCGTGATGTTGTGGAAAGTTGGGATGAACCACAGGCCGCCGATGCCGACAAACAGCATCAGAAGGCGCTGCCAGACGGTCAGACGGGTATCGTCGCCGCGAAATGGCATCGCCGACCAACCGAGGTCGCAACGCTCAGGCAGTTGTCGTCCAATCCACCACGTCGGCCCAATCCACGCCACCAGACACGGTAGCAACATTCGCATCGAGAAAGCCGTCGCCGTCACTTCCTCCATATTCCAAAGCACCAGTCCCGCAGGGTCGCCGATGACCGTCAGCGCACCGCCGCAATTCGCCGCTATCACAATCGCCGAACCGAAGAGAATCCGCTGCCGACGGCTTTGAATCAGCGTGCGCATCACGGCGAGCATCATCACCGTTGTGGAAAGGTTGTCGAGGTTGGCCGAGAACAGAAACGTGATGCCCGACAGCGTCCAAAGCATTCTTTGGCTGCTGCGCGTCTTGAGCAGTTGGCGAATGAAGTCGAAACAGCCGTTGTTGCTGAGGATTTCGACAATCGTCATCGTCGCCAAGAGGAAAATCACGATTTCCGATGCCCGTCCGACGTGCTTCAGGAAGATATTTTGCGCGATATACTGCTTCACGCCGAGGCTTGTCGGTGCGGCGTTGCCCAGAAAATCGGCATATTCCTTCGGGTGGACACCCATCACGAAGTCCATTCCGTAGCAAATATACAACACCCAGCCCACCGTTCCTGCGAAAATCGCCACGGCGGCCTTGCTCACGTTGGTGAGATGTTCGGTGCCGATGAGCAGATAGGCCATCAGCAGTATCGCAACAATTATCAAAGTCATAAAAAATCGGGCATTATGATTTCATTCTGCAAAAATACGATTTTTTTATGATTGGGCAATGTTTTTTCCATCGATTTTTGATGCTTCTGAGAAAAAAATAGATTTCTTCCTCGATGCGAAACAGCGTCCACGACCCTTTCAGCGGTATGTAACCCAGTTTGTAGCGGTTGCTTGGACGCAGTCTTTTCACCTCGATGCTCTGCCAAACCGACTTGATTTCTTGAAGACCGTAGCAATTTTCCTCGGCAGTCATCAAGCGGCGATTTTGGTAATAAAACATATAGAGCCCGACGCAGTTCACCCAGCGATGGTTTTCGTAAAGATTGAGTATTTCGTCGCTGACTTGCAGGTCGAGCAACTGCCGTTTCATACTCGTATTGGCACGAAGATAGTCGTAGCGGCTCACGCTGATGCGCTGGGTGGTGGATTGCGCGTTTTTGCGATAGAAATAGCGGGCATCGGGCGCATAATAGATGCGACGCGAATGGTAGTAATGCAGACGGGTCGAATTGTCGTCGCTATAGGCTCGACAAGTGTCGTCGTAGGGCCATTTTTCAAAAAAATCGCGGCGGGCAACATAGCAGCCATGAATACCCCAATTCAGGCTCAATTTGAAAGCTTCAAAACCCGTCAGCGAGGGCGGAATCGGACGGTCGTACTCCACTTCCCCACCCTTTTCATCGACTTGCAGCAAGCGCAGCAGCACGCAGTCGGCAGCGTCGTGTTCGTCGAACACTTTCACGCAATTTTCGAGCGCGTCGCAACTGAGCCAATCGTCGCTGTCGAGAAACGTCACGTATTTTCCACGAAGATGGGGAATGAGTGCGTTGCGAGCCTTCGCCTGACCGCTGTTTTCGGGCATTTGGAAGATTTCGACACGAGTATCACGTCGGGCATAGTCCTGCAAGATTTCCCACGAATCGTCCGTCGAGCAATCGTCCATACACAAAATCTGGATGTCTTTCAACGTCTGGCTCAACAACGAATCCAAACATTGCTTCAAATAAGGCGCAGCGTTGTAAACCGCCACCAAAACAGATACGCTCGTCGTCATTTTTCCAGTTTTTTATGGATTTTCGCCTTGATTTTGTCCCAAAGATGGGTTTTTCTTCGCAAAATATTCACCGAAATCGACAGGCTAACAATGAAAAGCAAAATGCCCGACAGCCAATAGCCCCAACTAGACAGCCACTGCGTTGCGAAGAATGCCATCGCACCGATGGCCAACTGAATCAAGAGCAGCAGAAAAATCGTTTTTCTGACGAAAACGCCGAATTTCAGGCCGATGTAGCCCATCACCAAAAGGGTATTGAACAGACCTGCGACCAAAAGTGCGATGCCCGTGCCCGTCAGTCCGAAATAGATGTAGCCGACAATCGTTAGAATGACGATGAGGAGGTCGTAAACGCCTTCTAAAAATAAGTACGAGAGCGATGCGCCTTTCGCCAATGAGAGGTATTCGAGCGACAAATTGACGGCCCGCAAATAGAGCGCGAGCGACATCAATCGCATCATATCGACGACGGGCAGGAATTTTTCGCTCGTCAGTAGCGGCAGGGCGATGGGCAACAAGAAAATTGCCGCCACGACAATCGGCGAAATCAGCAACAGCGACACCTCGGCCTGCTTGCTAATCAGGTCGCGGCACTTGGCGCGGTCGTTGTTGACAGCCGACAATCGCGGAAAATAGTCGCTTTCCATCGCCGAGAAAATCATGCCTGCGTAAGTCATTGTAATCACAAAACCGACGTTGTAAAGGCCGACCTCGTCGAGCGACGACACATTATTTAAATAGGTGCGAATCACGAAATCGGCACCACTTCCGAAAATGCCTGCCAGCGTGAAGGCGACGCCAAGTTTCACCATGCCCATTCCTTCGCCAAGAATGCCGTGCATACCTGAAAAGCGCAGAGGATAAAGCTTGTGCGAGTGGCGAATCGTCAGCAGCATCGAAATCAGTCCCGTCAGCAACATCACGGGCACGATGCCGCTCTCGCCGAAAAAATAATAGACGGGCACGGAAATCAGCAACGCCGCAATGACGTTGTACATTTGTATCACGGCCAACGAACGAAGTTGTCGAGCGCCCTTCAGAATCGCCGTTTCGCCACCTGTCACAGCCAAAATTCCCACCAACGGCGCCAGCACCACGAAGTGAAGCGTGTGGTCGCCCCAATTGAAGGTCAGTTGGCTCAGAATCGACCCTGCAAGCATACACAAAAGCGTTCCTATCAAGCCCGTCAGCAGGCTCCACGCCCGCACAACCTTGATGAAATGGGCGATGCGAGTCTCGTCGCCTGTATCGAAAAGTTCGGAAACATTGCGCACGGCACTGAACGAAATGCCCAGATTCGTGGCTTGCGAAATGAAGTTGGCAGTGGTTTGAAAGAGCGACGCAAGACCCATTCCGCCAGGACCCAACAACCATGTAACAATCTTCGTGCGAACAAGGCCGATGAGGATATTCAGGCCCTGAACGCCACCGAAAAGACTGGTATATTTCAGTATGTGACCGTAGCTGTCTTTGTCGTAATCTTTCATATAAATTCTAAAAATAGAACGCAAAGTTAGTCATTTTATTACGTTTCTGCAAATTATTTCGTAACTTTGCAGCATGAAACTATCCATCATCATACCAGCATACAACGTCGAACAGACGCTTGAGCGATGTGTCGAGAGCGTGCTGCGACAGAAATTCCGCGACTATCAGCTCATCCTCGTCGATGACGGTTCGACCGACGGAAGTGGCCGAATTTGCGACGAACTGGCGAAGCGCGACCATCGAATCCAGACGATTCATCAGCCGAACAAGGGGCTGAGCGCTGCCCGAAACGCCGGAATCAAGCGGGCGAAGGGCGAATATATCACCTTCATCGACAGCGACGACTACATCCATAGCGATACGTTGAAGCCGCTGATGGACATTCTCGCCATTCACCATGAATACGATTTTATCGAATATCCCGTCGATGAATACGTTGGAAAACAGGGCAAGCAGCGGCGGCTCTTTTTCAAGCAGCAGTCGTTCAGCGATATGCGCGAATATTGGTACGAAACGCAGGCCTTCCGCCACGCCTACGCATGGAATAAAATCTATCGTCGCGAGTTGTTTCAAACCGTGAAATTCCCCGAAGGAATGAAGTTTGAGGATATTTTCACCCTGCCCCATCTGCTGGAAAACTGCCATATGGTGGCGACGGTGAACGAAGGACTTTATTTTTATTGCCACAACCCCAAGGGAATTACAGAAACAGCCGACGGCGAGGCGCTCAACAACCTGTTGACGGCCCATCTGAACATTCTCAAGGGCGACACGATGCTCAAGCCCGTCAGTTACGGCTACTACGGCCACATTCTCAACATTGCGCTCGACGTGAGCGAGGCCACGGGAAAAATTCCCGAACTGCCGAGCCCCGAAAGCGTTTGCCAGCGACAAGGCGGTGAGTCTATCCCCTTGAAAATCAGGATTTTGAAACTCATTGGAATGAAAAATCTATGCAAAATCAACACGCTCATACACAAAGTTTACAGGAGAAGCCCGAAGTGACTTTCATCGTCACGGCCTACAACCTGCCTGTCGAAATGCTCCGCGAGTGTCTTGAAAGCATTCTCGCGCTCCATTTCGACGAAAAAAGACGAGAAATCATCCTCATTGACGACGGAAGCGACGAAACACCGCTGACCGAACTCAAAGACCTCGTGCGCCACATCATCTATTATCGGCAGGATAATCAGGGCGTGAGTGCGGCGCGAAACGCGGGGCTGCGCATCGCCACAGGAAAATTCATCCAGTTCATCGACGGCGACGACTTGCTCATTCCCGAAAATTACCAACATTGCCTGAAAGTTTTGGACGAGAAACAGCCCGATATGCTGTTTTTCAATATGACAACGAAACAAAAATCTGTGAAAAGCGAAATCGACTGCGAAGGACCCTTCCAAGGCAGCGATTACATGCGCCACCACAACATCCAATCGTCGGTTTGCAGTTATATTTTCCACCGCTGTCTGCTCGGAAACCTTCACTTTACCGTAAACAAGCAATTCACTGAGGATGAGGAATTTACACCAATGTTACTACTGCGGTCTGAGAAACTTTACAAGACCGAGGTCAAGGCTTATTTCTATCGTCAGCATCAGCAGTCGGCCACGCATCAGAAGTCGGAGGAATGCCTGCGGAAACGCTTCGACGACAGCATCGACACCATCCTGCGACTCAACGACAAAGCCGACCGAATGCCGCAAGCCGACCGACAGGCGATGCAACGGCGCGTCGCACAACTCACGATGGATTACATCTACAACGTCATTGTCGAGACACGCGACCGGAAATTTCTCGACCAACAACTGGCGGAACTCCAGAAAAAGGGACTTTTCCCCCTACCTGACCGAAATTACACGAAAAAATACAGCTGGTTTCGCCGCATGACCAATTCCAAAACCGGTCTGCGAATGCTCATGCTCGTACTTCCATACACGAAAAAAGAACGATGAAAATACTTCTACTCGGCGAATACAGCAACGTGCATTGGACGCTCGCGGAAGGGCTGCGAACGCTTGGACACGAGGTGACGGTGGCTTCCAACGGCGATTTCTGGAAGAATTATCCGCGTGACATCGACCTGCCTCGAACCTACACGAAACTCGGTGGAATGCGCTATATGGCGCGTTTGCTTCGACTTTTGCCAAAATTTCGCGGTTTCGACATCGTGCAACTCATCAATCCGATGTTTCTCGAACTGAAGGCCGAGCGAATCCCGTTTTTCTACCATTTTTTGCATCGAAACAATCGGAAAATCGTACTTGGCGCGTTCGGAATGGATTATTACTGGGTTTCGACTTGCATCAACGAAAAACCATTGAAATACAGCGATTTCAACATCGGCGACGAACTGCGAACCGACAAAAATGCTCTCACGGAACGCGGCGACTGGCTCGGAACGGCAAAAGAACGGCTCAATCGCCACATCGCTGAGGTTTGCGACGGAATCGTGACTGGTCTTTACGAATACGACGTCTGCTATCGGCCTCATTTTCCCGAAAAAACGGAGTTTATTCCTTATCCCATTGAATTAAAGGAAAGTGAAAGGGAAGGAAAGAGGAGTGAAAGGGATGGAAAAGGAAGTCGAAAACTCCGCCTTTTCATCGGCATCAACCGCGAACGGTCGGAATACAAAGGTACTGACATCATGCTTCGCGCCGCGCAGGAAATTGTTCGAAAATATCCCGAAAAAGCGGAATTGAAGGTTGCCGAGTCGGTGCCATTCGCCGAATATCGCCTGATGATGGACGATTCCGACGTGATTCTCGACCAACTCTACGCCTACACGCCGGCGATGAATGCGCTCGAAGCCATGTCGCGAGGACTGATTGTCGTGGGCGGAGGCGAGCCTGAGAACTACGAAATCATCGGCGAAACGGAACTTCGACCCATCATCAACGTCGCCCCCAACTACGAAAGCGTTTTCCACGAACTCGAACAACTCGTCCTCCACCCCGAGCGCATCCCCGAACTCAAACGACAGAGCGTCGAGTACATCCGCCGTCACCACGACCATCTGAAAGTGGCACGACAATACGAGAAATTCTACGAAAAACTGCTCGTTTCGAAGAAAAATCCATCAAAAATATGAAAAAATCAATCACCATGTGCCTTTTGGCACTCATCACAACCATCCCCATGACAGCAAAACAGAAAAATCGAACCGTGACACTTCGCGTTGTGCAAACTTCCGATGTCCACGGCATGTTTTTCCCCTACGACTTCATCAATCGCAGACCCAAAGGAGGCTCGCTCGCCCGCGTCAGCACCTATGTCAATCGATTGCGTAGCGAGCACGGCGACCACGTCATTCTGCTCGACAACGGCGACATTCTGCAGGGTCAGCCCACGTGTTATTATTACAATTTCATCAATACGCAGGCCACGAACATCGCTGCCGACGTCATCAACTATATGAAATTCGACGCGCAGACAATTGGAAACCACGACATCGAACCCGGCCACGCCGTTTACGACAAGTGGATCAGCGAGGTAAACTGCCCGATGCTCGGCGCGAATGTCATCGACACCCGAACCAATCAGCCCTACCTCAAGCCCTATACGATGTTGGAGCGCGACGGTCTGAAAATCGCCATCGTCGGAATGCTCACACCCGCCATTCCCAACTGGCTCACGGAAAATCTGTGGAGCGAGATGCGCTTCGACGACATGGTCGAGTCGGCACGTTATTGGATGGATTTTTTGCAGAAAAACGAGCATCCTGACGTGGTCATTGGCCTGTTTCACAGCGGAAAAGAAGGCGGCATCATCACCAACGGCATCGAGGAAGACGCTTCGTTCCGCATCGCCCGCGAAATCCATGGCTTCGACCTCATTCTCTTCGGTCACGACCACACGCGCCACGTCGAAACCATCACCACATTAGAAGGAAAAAACGTGCTCTGCATCAATCCCGCCAACAACGCCAATGCTGTGGGCGATGCGACGATTGAAATTACGTTGAAAAAGGGAAAAATCGTCGATAAAAAAGTCGAAGGAAGCATTGTCGATGTCACTGGCGAAGCCATCGACGAGGCGATGATGGCGCATTTTCAGCCACAAATCGACGAAATCAACGAGTTTGTCAATCGCGAAATCGGCCAATTCAAGCGCACCATCCACGTCCGCGACAGCTATTTCGGCAACTCGGCCTTCAACGACTTCATCCAGAACCTGCAACTGCAAATCACGGGTGCCGACATTGCCTTCAACGCGCCACTTTCGTTCGATGCCGTCATCCACGAAGGTCCCGTCCGCGTGAGCGATATGTTCAACCTCTACAAATACGAAAACCAACTCTATGTGATGCGGCTCACGGGCGAGGAAATTCGCCGTCACCTCGAAATGAGCTACGACCAATGGGTGAACACGATGAAGTCGCCCGACGACCACTTGATGCTCATCACCGAGAAGACCATTCGCGACCAGCAACGGCTGGGTTTCCAAAACCTTTTCTTCAATTTCGACTCTGCCGCCGGCATCGACTACGAAGTCGATGTCACCAAGCCCGACGGCGAGAAGGTGCGCATCCTGCAAATGAGCAACGGCGAGCCTTTCGACCTTGAAAAATGGTACAACGTCGCCATCAACAGCTATCGTGGCAACGGCGGCGGCGAACTGCTCACACGCGGTGCCGGAATCCCACTCGACAGCCTCGACAACCGCATCATTTGGCGCAGCGAGCGCGACCAACGCTACTATCTCATGCAGGAAATTGAAAAGCTGCAGGTCGCCGACCCACAGCCTAACAATAACTGGCGATTCGTACCCGAGGAATGGACGATTCCTGCCGCCGAGCGCGACCGCAAACTGCTGTTTCCGAGAGATTAAAAAGCGGGCAATTTCGTGTGGTGTTTCTTGATTTTCAGGGCAGGAATCTTCAGTTCCTGACCTGGCTCCACCGACCTGATGCCGCCATTAACCGCCTCGACATAACACTCCATTCCCGGACCGAGATACGCCTTGCTGATGCCAGCGAGCGTCTGTCCTTTTTGAACGGTGACCGTGCGCTCGATGCTCGTAATCACGTAGGCTCCCGTGCGCACACGCGGGTCGGAATTATACATTTCGAGTTCACGCGCCATCGCCGCCTTGTTCGTGATGTTGCTCATGCGCTTAACATCTTCGCGACGCTCTTTCTCGGCACGCTGACGCTCTTTTTCTGCACGCATCTGCTCGTCGAGTTCCAGTTGGGCCTCCTTGCGCTTCGTTTCCTCATCGACAATCATCTGGGCGACCCTGACGGCCTCTTCGTAGCCCGTATCGACCTTCATCATCAGCTTTTTCAGCGAATCGACCTTGCGCTCGTGCTCGTAGAAACGCTCGGCACCGGCCTCTCGCACCTCCGCTATTCGTTCTGCAAGGGCTGTCTCGCCTTTCGTTTTCGTACCGTTCAACTCGGCCACAAATTTTTCGACGGTGGCATCGCGCCGCCTGATCTCAAAAAACAGCACGCACATTCCCAAAAACATAATCGAAACCATCGCAGCCAAAAATCCCATCAACCATTTGATGGTTTTCGTATTTTTGAAAATGCGGGCAAACCAACTTTTCTCATCGTCCTCAGGACCGATATAATAACCGTATTCGTCGAACAATTCATCGTCGTAATACTTGCCTTCTTCGAAGATTTCGTCCGACGCATCCTTTTCTATTTTTTCTTTTTTCATCTTGACTTCAATATTCGGTTTTTGATATTCTAAACGTTCATTTTCTACGATTTCATCAGTGGTTTCCGATGATTCAGTATCCACAAATTGGCTGATGGTTTCCTCTGCTGGAGATTCAACCTCAGCGGTTTTTTCATTCTCAGAAGAGATTTCCATCGAATCTTCCGATGGATTTTCGGGCGAATCTTCCGATGGATTTTCTTCCAAATTTTCTCCCTCGAAATCAACTCCATCGTTCAAAACGACCGTTTCAAACTGCGCAAAAGGCTTGTTCACCAAGTCGCGCATCGCCGTTTCGGGCGTAAACGAAACTTTTTCGCGTCCCTCAATCCGAATGCGCTCGCCCGTGTTCACATCGACGCTCTCACGCGCATTGACCGGAACGACCTTAAACGTACCAAGTCCCTTGATTTTCAGTGATTTGTCGCTGCGCAGACCCTCGCCCATCACATGGACCATCTGCGAAAGAAATCGCTCGACTTCTTCCTGACTCAACGAGTGTTTTTCGGCCAGACGAGCCGCAAAATCATGCAATTTAATCATCGGCACGCCCTCCATTCTTTAATTTTTCCTTCATTGACGCGACAGGTTTGAACGCCAACACTAATTTCGGCGGAACCAGCATCCGAAGTCCTGTCGAAGGGTTCGTCACGGTGCGTTCGAGGCGTTTTTTCACCTCGAAAGTGCCCAAACCCGACAACATCACCGACTCTCCTTCGCAAAAACTGTCGCCCATCGCATCGACAAACGAGCGAACCAAACGCTGCGTGAAATCTTGCGTGTAACCGCTGCGCTGTGACAATTCTGCAATAAATTCCTTGTTATTCATCGTATATTATTTTTATTCACTTCACACTCCTCACTTCACACTCCACACTCCTCACTCCACAACCCTACCGTAAAGGTCAAACTCGTCGCTACCGGTGATTTCCACCTGATAAAAACGACCACGATAAAGGCGTTTTTCCGACACGGGAATCAGCACCTCGGGATCGACTCCGGGCGAACTGAACTCGCTGCGACCAATGTAATAATTGCGCTCGCGGCGGTCGATGATGACACGCAACGTCTGCCCCACTTTCTCGGCCTGGATTTCCGTGCTGATTTCCTGTTGCAACGCCATCAGACGGCTCAGTCGGTCGTCTTTCACCTCCTGCGGAACATCGTCTTCGTAGTTCTTACCTGCGAAAGTGTCTTCTTCCTCGGAATAGGCGAAAGCTCCCATGCGCTCGAATCGCGCCCAACGCACAAATTCCATCAATTCCTCAAATTCTTCTTCCGTCTCGCCCGGAAAACCGACCATCAACGTCGTGCGAAGATGGATTCCCGGCATCGCCGCGCGAAGACTCTCAATGAGCGCCATCGTTTCGGCTTTCGTCGTGTGGCGGTGCATCCGTTCCAAAACCGAGTCGGAAATATGTTGCAGGGCGATGTCGAGATAGCGGCAAATCTTCGGATTCTCGCGCATCACATCGAGCAAGTCCATCGGGAACTGTTTCGGATAGGCGTAATGCAGCCGAATCCACTCCACGCCGTCAATCGCGGCCATTTCACGCAACAAATCGGCCAATTCGCGCCGTCCGCTGAGGTCGATGCCGTAGTAGGTCAATTCCTGCGCAATCACCTGAATTTCCTTCACGCCCTGCGCCACCAAATCCCTGACTTCGGCCAGAATTTCGGCTTTCGGACGACTTTTGTGCCGTCCTGTCATATTGGGAATGGCGCAGTAGGCGCAGTGGCGGTCGCAACCTTCGCTGATTTTCAGATAGGCATAGTGGCGTGGCGTCGTAATCGTGCGCTTTCCGGCGCAAGTCGCCACCTCTTTCTTGCCGATTTCCTCGAGCAGTTGCATATAGTCGAACTTTCCGAAATACCGATCGACTTGGGGAATATTGTCTTCTAATTCTTTTTGATAACGCTGCGACAGACAGCCCATCACGTAGAGTTTCCCGATTTTTCCCTGTTCTTTCAGCATCGAACAGCGAAGAATCATGTTAATGCTTTCTTCTTTCGCATCGGCAATAAAGCCGCAGGTGTTGATGACAACGATTTCGCCTTGTGGATGAAGGGCATCGTGTTTGCAGACGAAGCCGTTGGCCTCGAATTGCTTCATCAGGAGTTCGCTATCGACCAGATTTTTCGAACATCCCATCGTGATGATATCAACCTGCCCTTTTTTCATCGTTCAAAATCAATTTCCAAACAGCGAATCGACGAACTGCCGCTTGTTGAACAACTGCAAATCGTCCATTCCTTCGCCCAGACCGATGTATTTCACGGGCACTTTCAACTCGTCGCTGATGCCGATGACCACACCGCCTTTCGCCGTTCCGTCGAGTTTCGTGATGGCCAGCGAAGTGATGTCGGTCACGGCGGCGAACTGCTTCGCCTGCTCGAAAGCGTTCTGACCTGTCGAACCGTCCAACACGAGCAAAACCTCGTCGGGCGCTTCGGGCAGCACCTTCTTCATCACGTCCTTGATTTTCTTCAATTCGTTCATCAGTCCGACTTTGTTGTGCAGTCGGCCTGCCGTATCGACAATCACCACATCGGCATCGTTGGCCTTCGCCGATTGCAGCGTGTCGAATGCCACCGACGCGGGGTCGGCACCCATCTGCTGTTTGACGACAGGAACGCCCACGCGCTCGCCCCAAATCGAAATCTGCTCGACGGCAGCGGCGCGGAACGTGTCGGCAGCACCGAGATAGACCTTTTTTCCGGCCTTTTTAAACTGATGGGCGAGTTTTCCGATGGTCGTCGTCTTGCCGACGCCATTCACACCCACAACCAGAATCACGTAAGGCTTGTGCGACGACGGCAATTCCCAGTCGGCAAGGTCTTCCGTGTTGTTTTCCGCCAACAGCGAGGCAATCTCATCGCGCAAAATCGCGTTCAGTTCCGAAGTCGAAACATACTTGTCGCGCTCGACGCGCTCCTCGATGCGACGAATAATCTTCAGCGTCGTTTCCACGCCCACATCGCTCGTAATCAGCACTTCCTCGAGTTCATCGAGCACCTCGTCATCGACCTTCGACTTGCCGGCCACGGCGCGTGTCAATTTCGAGAAAACACTCAGTTTGGTCTTCTCCAAACCTTTGTCGAGTGTCTCTTTCTTTTCTCTATTAAATAATCCAAATAAACCCATGGTAACAAATTTTCTGCAAAACTACTGAAAAAAACTGATATTCCACCATGAAAATACCGATAAATTTATCTTTTGACTAAAAAAAATCGAAATATATTTGGTTTGTATCAAAAAAACACGTACCTTTGCACCCGCATTTGCCGATATGGCTCAGTTGGTAGAGCAACGCATTCGTAATGCGTGGGTCCCCGGTTCGAGTCCGGGTATCGGCTCGCAGAAAGGTTGAAAGGCTCAAAACTTTTCAACTTTTTCGCTAAAAAGGCGGTTCTTCGCGGAATTAGCTCAGTTGGTAGAGCATTGGCTTCCCAAGCCGAGGGTCGCGGGTTCGAGTCCCGTATTCCGCTCAAAACAAAATCCCGACAACTCGTTTGAGTCATCGGGATTTTTATCGTAGGATAATGATTACTCAGCTGCAGGAGCCTCTTCTGCTGCGGGAGCTTCCTCGACGGCCTCTTCGACCACCTCGGCTGCTGCTTCAACAACTTCTTCAGCGACTTCCTCGACGGCGGGAGCTTCCTCAGCCACGGGAGCGGCTTCCTTCTTCGGAGCCTTCTCGATGTCTTCGGGATTCTCGGCAACAACCGTCACGGGAATCTTCACTTCAACTTCCTTGTGGAAGTGAACCGTAGCCTCGTATTCGCCGATTTGCTTGGCTTCGCGCATGGTGACAATCTTGCGATCGACCTCGATGCCCTTTTCTGCCAATGCAGCGACAACTTGAGCGGCACCCACCGAACCGTAGAGCTGACCGGTGCTCGACACCTTGGCGGCGATTTCAAGAGCAACGCCCTCGAATGCCTTGGCCTTCTCCTCGGCGTTCTGCTTCAGCACGGCCAACTTGTGGGCCTGCTGCTTCAGATTCTCGGCCAACACCTTCTTTGCCATTGCCGAAGCGATGACGGCCTTACCCGTGGGAATGAGATAGTTGCGGCCGTAGCCGTCCTTCACTTTCACGATATCGTTCTTGTAACCCAGACCGATAATATCTTCTTTCAAAATCAATTCCATATCTGTTCCCTCCTTTTTTTATTTCATCAAATCGGTTACGTATGGAAGCAGGGCAAGCTGGCGGGCACGCTTCACGGCGATGGCCACGCGACGCTGATACTTCATGCTCGTTCCTGTGATGCGGCGGGGAAGAATCTTACCCTGCTCGTTGAGGAACTTCTTGAGGAACTCGGGATCCTTGTAGTCGATGTACTTGATGCCGCTCTTCTTGAAACGGCAGTACTTCTTCTTCTTCGTGTCAATCGAAGGAGCGTTCAAATAACGGATTTCAGACTGTTGTTCTGCCATGGTTTAAGCCTCCTCTTTTTTACCAAGCTTCGCACGGCGCTTCTCTGAATAGGCCACCATGTGCTTGTCTTCCTTAACTGTAATAAAACGAATAACGCGCTCGTCGCGGCGGAAGGCCGTCTCAAGCGTCTTCACGAGAGTAGGCTCAGCCTTGAACTCCAGCAGACAGTAGAAACCTGTCGACTTCTTCTGGATAGGATAAGCCATCTTCTTCAGTCCCCAGGTCTCTTCGTTCACCATCTCTGCACCGTTGTCGGTGAGCAGCGTCTTGAACTTAGCGACCGTTTCCTTCATCTGTTCATCAGACAAAACGGGAGTCAAAATGAAAACGGTTTCGTATTGATTCATACTACCTAAAAATGATTAATTAATAATGTAATTTTTTAAAAAAGCGGTGCAAAATTACTACTTTTTCTTCAACCGACCAAATTTTTTTCTTAATTTTGCACCTGAAAATGGGCTTTTTGGCTGTTTTCGATGGTTTTTGACTGAAAAAATGAGGATTTTGACGATGAATTGGTTCAAAAAATCGTTTGATTGGCTGCTGGGGATTCCGATGGTTTGCATTGGGGTTGCGGTGCTTGTGGCGAGTTATTTCACAGGACTTAGCCATGTCAATGCCGTGCTGCTGACGGGTTTCGGACTGGTGCTGGGTGGTGCAGTGGCGTGGGTTTGGAAAGAAAAAAGGGGATGAGCCGTTGCCATACCCCTCGTTTTTGTCATTTTTTATTCGATAAGAAGTTCTCCACTTGACCTGAATTTGTGGGGTTTCTTACGACTGTTTTTCTTCATCAACCGCCTCTGCTTCTCTTTCTCCGACTCAGGGAAGAAAATACCGCCGATAACGCCGCCGACCACTCCGACGACGATACTGAGAAAAATAGTTGTCAAAAACATAATCCAAACCCTTTCTTTTCATTTTCTGCTGCAAAGATACAAAACTTTCCCCATACCGCCAAAGGGAAATCCCTAAAAAGCGGTAGGGGAAAGTCTAAAATGCGAATAATCTTTATTCTTCTTCGGGCGCGATGAGCTTGTAGCCCTTGCCGTGGATGTTGATGATTTCGATTTGCGGGTCGTCTTTCAGGTGCTTGCGCAGCTTCGTGATATAGACGTCCATCGAACGGGCATTGAAGTAGTTGTCATCGATCCAGATGGTTTTCAGGGCGAAATCGCGCTGGAGAATCTCGTTGGCATGCGAGCAGAGCAGCGACAGCAACTCGTTTTCCTTCGTGGTGAGTTTGCGGTGTTCGTCGCCGATGGAGAGCAGTTGCTTCTGGGTGTCGAAAGTGAATTTTCCGATGTTGTAGAGCGTGCTTTCCTTGCTCTTCTTGCCACGCACGCGGCGCAGGATGGCTTCTACGCGGAACACGAGCTCCTCCAT
>JAFPYO010000010.1:0-71694 GCA_017412145.1 Prevotella sp. | reverse complement strand
TTTTTCCATATCTGTTCTCTGCATGGAATCAACTGGAAGGAGGGTAGTCTATGAAATCGGAGATAACGAGCTTCAACAGTTCATTCTTTGAATACCTCTGTGGCTTCGTCTGGTTTGACCAAGAACGACTGGAGGCCCTAATGAAGCGATATCCTATCGGGGCAACCGAGCAAGGCGAACCGATATTCTGGCATATCAATTCGGAGCATAAGATTACCAATGGTCGCATCATCACAATGGACAGCGAAACAGGCAAGGTCTATGATGACAGTTGGTATTATCAAGACGGGCGACCAACTTGCTTGTTTGGTGAGCACTTGCTCGATAGCTTCCCCACCCAGACGGTTGCATTGGTGATGGATGAAATGACTGCTGCCGTTATGAGTTGCTTCCCGACACCATACGTTTGGATTGCAACTGGGAAAGGAAAGGCCACTCCCACCGATTTACTTCCACTTGCAGGAAAACCTGTGGTTGTGTTTCCAGATAAGGGTGACTACAGCAAATGGCAAGAAACGCTGCAAGCGGTTCCCAATCTCCAGTTTTATGTCTCAGACGTGATGGAGAAAGCGCAAGGCGATTGCCACACCATTGCCCAGATGGTTCTCTGTCAGCAACCCTTACGACCGACCGAGGCAGAAGCTGCTCTGATGCGGATGGAGGATGCCAATCCTAACATCGCATTACTTGTCAAAGCACTCGGATTGGAGGTGGTGGGCATTTCACCCACCAGCGACATTCCCAAGGATGAAACACCAAAAACGAAGCCTACTTCGAAAGAACCGAAACAGGATGCTGTCATGCAATCAATCCTGTTGGCTCAGGAAGATCGATGGCATGGCAGGAACCCAGAATGCCACAAGTGCAAGTTCTCACATGAGGGCATCAACGGCACCTATTGTGGCAAACTCCATCGATATGTGGAGTATGGGAAAGGCGACTGCGGCGTAGAAGCCGACATTCCTCCTGCTCCGGGTTAAAGGCTACGCCGAGAGGGATTACCGAATAATCCCATAAAATAATCCCATAACATAATATGGACTTTTAGATTCGCCGCGCTCCCTTAAAAAGTCCAATTATGCTCTCCGAGGGTTGGTTCATCGCTATAAAGTAGCGTCGCCACACATGGCAAGAACCAGAAGCAAAATGCATCTGTGAGGGAGTGACTCTCTCCCTCAACCCTCCACTCAGGTTCCACCCGAGACCCAAATTTCACCTAATCACTAATTCAAAAAAATGTATTATGTCTAAAGCCCCCAATAATATACCCCGTGCGGCCATTCATGTTGGCGCACCATCCAAGTCCTTTTCTGCTGCGGAAGGCTACGAGCCTGAACGCAGAGGTTGGGACGAGAACACCTATCGTCTGAAGAACCAAGACACAAACAACCATTACGATTTCTCACGCAAGCATCTCAACTTTGAGATTAACGGCAAAGGTGAAATCGTTCCTCTTGGTTCCAATCCCGTGCCACTTCATGAGCGTTTGCAGAAACGTCTGGACGAGCTTGGCTTCAAGCCATACATGGACAAGAACAATCCCCTGGGCATCTCTGACAATAGTCCGAACTGCACCGTCGGCATTATCGTCAGTGGTGACCATGATGTGTTGACCCGTCTCGCCTTCGGTAACCAAAACGTGGACTTTACCCTGCAAAAAAGCAATGCCCATGTCGTACTGAAACAAGGTATCAAAGACTGGGCATTGGACACCTACCGTTGGGCATGTGACCGCTGGGGAGCGGAAAACATCATTGGTTTCGACGTTCATCTTGACGAGACCACACCGCACATCCAGATACAGACCATCCCTGTTGCCAAGACAAAAGCCAGAGGTCGTGCATCTGCCAAGTATGTGCATAAGGATGACAAGTCTAAGGTACTTTCCTATAAGGAATGGAAGAAACTGCCTGAAGAAATCCGCTCGAACTTCGTAAGAACAGAAGTCGAACGGAGGGAAAAGGAATGTGTATCGTATGCCCGTGTATGGGGCGAGGACAAATATGCCGTAGGAAAGACCTACTACCAGATGCATACTGACTACTACAACGAGGTGGGCAGAAAATACGGACTGGAGCGTGGCGATGACATTGCCATGCTGCCAGGTGAGGAACGGCGAGAGCGAGTCCATAAGAACAAGGCCGTGTTGGAGGCTGAACGGCAGGCAAAAGATACCATTGTCAGGATCCAGATGGAAAATGAACGTCTGGAAGGACAGAAGAAAAAGATGGCGAATGAGGTGCAGGACATGAGAAAGCAGAAGGAATGTCTGGAAGGAGAGGTGGATAAGATGGAAGGTCAGATACGGAGTGTAGAGCAGCATAAGAGAGACTTGGAAGGTAGTGTCTCACAACTAGAAGAATATGCTGCGGCATTGGACATCAAGGAAGAAGACCTTGTCGTACCAACCCTGAATACTAATCCACTTGTAAAGAAGGCTTGGGATGACATAAAAGCCGAACTTGAAAAGCCCATCCCTGCTTTCGGGCAGAAGGAATGGCGAGAGGAACGGCGGAAGGCGATTAAAACCATCCTTACAGAATTGCAGACTGCACTCATGGAAGCCAAGGAAGCCCATAATAAGGATATTCTGAAGTTGGGCAAATCGCTCTTCAACAAAGCAATGAAAGAGGCAAGAAATATTATTGAGCAGAATAAGCAACTGCAAAAAGAGAACGGTCGATTGACCGAAGAAAACAATGGGCTCAAAAAGCGGATTGCCTCGATTGACGAGAATGCTATCACCCAGCTTCGGGACAAGAAGGATGCTGAAATCAAAAACTTGCAAGAGCAACTTGGCAAAGCTGAATCCGAGGCTGTCCGTTCAGGCAACAAAGCATATAGTGAACACCAGCGAGCCGAAAATGCAGAGAGTCAAGTCCGAGAAATGTTTGCTATTCCAGAAATCAAGGAAATCTGGGAGAGCATTCAGCAGAACAAGGAAGCCTTTCGGAAGCAGATTGACAAATGGATTGAAGATGGTGTCGCAGCCATCAAGGCTTATGCGGAGGGTAAAAACAATGACTTCCAACCAGAGCAGGGCAACGCTGTTGCATGGGGCATCATTGCAAAAGCATTTGAGTATGGCCTTGACCCAGCAGATGAAAAACAACGCAGGATGGCTGCTGCCTATTTGTTAGAGAAGGTATCGTGGACTGGTATCTCATCAGATTTCAAAATTAGTCTTACATCTTCTCGTACCCAACAGCTTTGCGATGCGATGACGGTTCCCCAAAATTTAATGGCGAATTTACTCCTTGCAGCAGGCGGCAGAGGCGGTGTAAGTACTGGTGGTGGTTCCAATGGTGAACTTACCAACTGGGACGGAACAAAAAAGAAAACTGGTTGGGGAATATCTTGATAAGTGTCCCTTTAGTTTTTATCTTATTTCCTCATTGAGTTGTCGAAATTTACTAGGCAACTCAATGAGGAACATGGAAATCTTGAAACCTATTTTTACTTCAACATGTTTTTTGCTTTGTTCTAGTCAGGATGATATCACCTACAGACTTGCGATCTGTCCAATATGTTCCTTCCAATGTATCTTCTTCTTTCTTATACCTAAGCCTTGCTGTTCCATAGTGTATTTGACTTCGATCTCTTATTGTCACGTCAGGTTCATTGATATAACTATATATGAGATCATTGTGTCCACGCATTTCATCAAAATCAAATGAAGCACAAATGGAATTGCTATGACTTTCATTTGTTTCGATACACACCAGAACCTGAAGAAATGTTTGACGAATCTTTAGTTTAATCTTTTTATCCATGTCAATTCCATCCCAATTGTAAAAAATGTGACCTTCCCATTCTCCGGCTAAACAAGGAAATGGAACCAGCCATTTTTGGAAAACAGACCATCTCCACATCCATCTGTTAAAACAGAATCCAATTATTAAAACAATAGACGTGCATGTTCCAAAATCTTCCCACAAAAGTTTTGCATCCAATTGGCCATAATGTCCACGCACTAACTCCAGAATTATAAATAATGCGATGAACGTCCCGCCAAGTATTTGGATGAATTGCTTCAAATTATTATTCCCCATCTTAGTTGTACTCTAAATAATTCCACAATTTATACATAAATGTATTTACATCTTGTCTTGACCACTTATGACCAGACATCAAATAAAGACATTCTGAAACTTCTATCCATTGTGTCCATTCTTGCGAATCTTCTTTGGTCCTAGACCAGAAGTAATATATACATTCTCGTAAAATGTTATTCCAATCACATTCTTGGTCTATGTTAAATTTATTATTGGGGTAGTTATATGTCAAACATTCCAATAAAAAGGATGTTATATTTGCATTACTATAATAACCCTCATCCTCCATTCGGATATGCAAATTCTTTACGATTCGTACTAACCGTTTGAATCTTCGAGAAGTGATATTGTTTTTAGAAACGCCATTCTTTAGATGTTGCTTGGGGAAATTGATAATTTCTTCCCCATTATTGTCTGCATATAATTTTACCCCTTCGTCATAATTATACCGATCAGAACCATATCTTCTATATTTCCATGTTGGAACTACATCTATCTCTACACGATAGGTGTTTTCCTTTATATGAATGCACTTGTTTTTACGCACAACATTATCCCGACCAAAATGGGCAACTAGAATTCTTTCCACGTCATTTTTGAATTGGGCATAAGAATAAGTTGTTGGATTAGTTAAACCATAATCTTCTCTTGTTTTCCCAGAAGGAAGCCGAAAATAGAATCCACCTGTATAGCATACATTAATATCAATGTCGCTGTTATTTCTTATATTAGTATTGTTGGCGTACGAACCTTGTCCAAACACTTCGTAGTCACCAAATGCTAATGTGTAATTAGAGAACGCATTTTTAACTGCGTTCTCTGCATTCTCCAGCTTTTGTTCTTCCGTTACACTAGCTGGACGTGCCATTGCTGCTAACTGTTCATTTGAGAATTTAGCCATTTTCTAATGTTTTTATAAAATCTAATGCAAAGATAGTGCCAATCTATGCAGTCTTTCTGCATAGCTGAAACAAATCATAAAGAACAGCAAAATAGCTACCTTTTAGGTCGATTATCTGACAAGATTTTCAAAAACGCTTCTGCACATTGTTTGATGTCGTTGTATTCATCAAGACTCTTTCCAACCAGTCCGTCTTCACTCCAATCAACAAACGAAGCACTATACCCCCCCTTAATACTACGTTCAAGGGTTTCTATGTTTAAAGGAACTTTGCAATTAGTGAGATTCATACCATCAATAATATGTTTAAAATATCTATAGTCGCCATCAATAGTAAAACCTTCATCAGCAGCAATACGGTAAACTGCAATCCAATGACGTTGCTTGCAGAAAGTTTTATCCGAAGATCTATAGCCTCCATGATTCATCATCTGGATGAGACTCTTACGGAGCACATCTATTCTTTGTTCCTCAGTCAGTTCATTAGCGGGAACAAAAGGCTCTGCTGCCATGTCCAAAGATTCAACTGCTGAAAAATCATAAATCTTGGATATTATATCTTTTGTTTGCTCTTTTTCAAATTCTTCGAGTGCTCTCTGGTCATCAAGCTTTTGCTGATACTCTGACAAACCTAAAAGTTTTTGGTTCTGCGGAGAAAGAGTACGGACTAAATCATGTTCTACAAGAACTTTTCTTAAGCCTTCAACCAGTTTTGGCAGATGAGAATTCTCTCTTACGTTTCCAAACAATTTTTCAACAGCTTTGTTTGTATCAATATCCATATTATATATTGGAGTCTTGCTACTTATCAAATCAAGTGGGGCTCCTGTGATTTTGGAAAGAGCTACAAGCTCTCTATCTGTGTAAAATTCGCTAGGCCATTTACCACTTTTGGCTTCATTGGCTTCATTTGATAATAATGCTGCATTTTCTTTTGTCAGTGGCCAAAAGTACTTTGAAGGCATAATATGATCTATATGCCAACTTTTTCTATCGTTATAGTCAAGAATCTTACCTGTTTTGAAACATTTACCACCAAACAAGTCAAAAACTTCTTTCGGGTTAGCTTTGTTATCTGTAGCAGACAACAAGTCACCAATTCTTCGATTGATAGTACCTTCAAAAAGCTGTTCATGAGTACGTTCTTTGTTCAGATTTGCATTGATAGCTGCTTTGCAAGCCTTACACTCTGCCTGCCTGTTTAAAGGCTTCCACGCATTTGAGCCGGGCTTATCATTATGTTGGTCAAAACAAGTTACAGGCAATAGCCTCCCACATTTTGAACAATGCTTCCAATATGAGAAAACATCTTTTGTTGCCATTCTGAAAAATGCAGTCCAAAAACCTTGGCAGTGAGGATCATCGCTTGAGCGCCATTCCTCAGGAAAATTATCCATTGTATCTGGAATGTCAGATAAAATGGAATGCTCATAACCACATTCAGGACACAACCAAACACAGTTTTCCATCGCTTCCTCTAACGTCGGCAATGACAGTCCTATGTTTGCTTTTACTGTTGCGCCACAATTGATACAAGGGAAGCATACCCATGCTTCTTTGTGGTTTATACCATCTTTGTTTGCAAATCCAGTTTTATTAACTGTTGATCTTCTTGCCATAATTATTCCATTATTAAATACTGATGTTCAGATACGCTACCAATATCTACGATGCCAAACTTTTCACATGCAGTAACATCTTCAGAATATAGCCTTGCCCTTCGGAAATAGCGAAGTGCTTTAGCTCTAAGAATCTCGCCCATGTCACACTTATCACTTTTTCCTAAATGCATAACGAAGTAGCCCCCTGTTTTCAACCTTTCTCTGGCATTTTCAAAGATTGGATCATAGACGTCGAAACTATCTTTTTGCTTTTCATCTACATAATTTTCTGGCTCTGTGTTAAATGTATCTTCATTCCACCCTGTAAACCAGAGCCTTATCCAATTAGCCATATAAAATTTTGTACTATCATAAAATGGGGGAGATGTAATTATTGCATCCAAATTATTGATTCGATCATCCCATCTTTGAGTAGAATCACCTAATATAATTAAACCTTCTGTGAATTTATGGGGCATTTCCACTTTCAATGATTTACTTACTTTTTCAGATACCTTCTCTATCAAACTTTTATACACAAAATCTCCAGAGGGTGCATACGGAACAATTGGATGCGATTTTCTGCTTAGTGCATATGGGCGGTTGCCATGTAACACATGGAGAAGGCATGAAATAACCAAAAAATCCTCTGCTGTTTGAGGGGGATTTTGTTGGAAGTATAGTCTCGCTGAAAGTATCTCATTAAATGTATTTGGCTCATAATAATCCCTCAACGTCTTGTTATAACCGAATTGAGAGTATCTCTGCACGTAATCATCTGAAGGTTGATTATTTTGAATAAATTCACTAAGTTGTCTAATGACAGCATTGCAACCCTCTGGGTTACTTTGGTGGACTTTTGCAGAGGAAACATAGTAAGCCAATGGGCTGATGTCTATTCCAAAACTTTCTTTTCCATTCAATGCTGCTTCAAAAGGTATTGTGCCAACTCCAGAGAATGGATCCAAAATGCGACCACCTTTTGGGACGAACGTCTGTACTAAAAAATTAGCTATTGCAGGTTTCAGTTTTCCTTGGTAGGAACACAAGGAATGATTAGGGTTGCCCCAGTTCTTCTTAGAATAGGGTTCTCGGCAATAAGGTAATTCTTGCATTACCTTCCTCCATTTCGCATCTCTATATTTGGACATTACTGTTATAACTATATTTTAGAAGAACTTGTGATACTATTTCATTATTTCTTGATCGTCTTTCTCTGAGAACAATTCTCTCATCGAAATTATAGCCAATTGCTTCAAGGACTTCAGTAAGAATCAAGTCCGTAGGAATGTGGACCCCTCCAAAGATAGAATCTCCCAAGTCTATGAATAGTTTGGCATTTTGGTTTAGGTGACGTTTCAACCCAGAGAAAAGCTCATGCATTTCAGAGAAATAGCATTTCGCCATAAGTGGTATTCTCCGATCATAAGCCGTTTCTTTTAATCTTTTCAAGGTTTTTTCAAGAAGTGGACTATGCAAATCAATCTCTACATTGTCATATTCCTTCTTGACATCGCATATAGCACTCGTTAGGGCATCGTCGCGGAACAATCTTAAACTATCCTTGTTTGACAACTCCTTAAGGAACCACAATTCTAATTTCGTATTCCTAAAATAGTTTGTTCCGTTTAGATATGGTGGTGAGGTAATCACAGCATCTATTTTATTTGGCACTTCATAGTCCCCAATTCTTTTTGCATTTGGACAAACAAGTTGATGATTACAATTTATCGTAATTGTAACATCATCCACATCGTCTGCTATTTGACTAATCTTATCAGGGATAGTATTTTCAAGAGTTTTCATTTGAGTAAGTTTCTCTTTCTCTGTTTTGAAACGTACGTCTCCTTGTTTCTTGAGGTATGACACAGGTAACAAACATGCAAAACATGCAATTGTTACAAGATTCGCAACGACAAAATCTTCTTTTGATAGTTCATCAATGAATGTTCTCAGTTTCAAAACCTTTGAATATTGATCTTCTGGGAAATATACACTTTTCCCAAAAACCTTTTTGTACGAGTTCTTTAAATCTTTCGATTCAGGACAAACATTTGATAGTTCAAGTATATTCATGGCCAATGTACGAAGTCGATTCGCTTTCTGATGACGGACTTCTGCATCCATAGAAAGTATTTCCATCTTACTTCGAATCAAAAACCTGAGAAGTGGATTTATCTCAGAATATACGGTGCTGATATGCCGAGAGTCCGATGCAAAGAGTGTTGTTCCTGTCCCAGCAAAGGGCTCGTATATTAGAGTTGCATCAGGTACATTTTGGCTTATGATTGCTGTCACGAAGTCGGGTGAATATCCTTCTATATATGGATACCACCTTTGGAACGGAACATTTTTACTATTTTCAAATGTTACATCCTTAGACATGTATTTTTCACTGTTTTTTGCCATGGAAAATCTATAATTGGAAATCGTTAACGTATGAGTCGCATAACAACGAAGCCACATTTGTATCAAGAACAATTGCGATTTCTCTTAATTGTTCAAGGCTTGGTTGGATTGTATTAGTACACCATTTTGAGATGGTACTCTCATCCTTTCCCAACTTAGATGCAAGCCAGCGGTTAGTTTTTTTCTTCTCCGCCAATATAACCTTTAAGCGATTAATATCTTTGTCCATATAAGTTAAATTTTATGCAAAGATACATCTTTTATATTGAACAACCAAAGAAAACTTGAATTTTATGCAAAACATTTGGCATTAGAATCATTTATTTCTAAAAACACTAATACTTCAATGTAATTTACAACATTCTTAAATGCTAAACATTGGACGAAATATGCGTAAACTACTGTTGGCATATCACATTTAAAGAGAGCAATAAATTACTTTAACTCTCAAATAATCACACTAGATTACAGAAGGTCACCTAAAGGTCACTTCAGGTGCTCTATGTTCACCTCATGTTCACCAACAAAAGAAAAAGCACCTACAAAATCTTTGTAAGTGCTTGATTTTCAGTGTGGACCAGCTTGGGCTTGAACCAAGGACCTCCAGATTATGAGTCTGTTGCTCTAACCGACTGAGCTACAAGTCCGATGCGATTTGCGGCTGCAAAGGTACGAAGAAACGGGCAAAACGCAAAATAAATTCGATTTTATTTTTATTCTGTTGCGGCCAGTCCGCCCTCACTGGTTTCTTTGTAGAGCGACGGCAGGTCGTGACCGGTCTTTTTCATCACACGAACGACGCGGTCGAAGGTGACGCGGTGGCGACCATCGCTAAAGGCACCGTAGAGTTGCGAATCGAGGGCGCGTGTGGCAGCGAAGGCGTTGCGCTCGATGCAGGGAATCTGCACGAGGCCGCACATCGGGTCGCAGGTCATACCAAGGTGGTGCTCCAATCCCATTTCGGCAGCGTATTCGATTTGCGCAGGTGAACCGCCGAAGAGTTGACACGCAGCGGCGGATGCCATGGCACAGGCTACGCCAACTTCGCCCTGACAACCGACATCGGCACCTGAAATCGAGGCGTTTTGCTTCACCACGTTGCCGATGATTCCGGCAGTAGCGATGGCGTGGAGAATGCGCTTCTCTGAAAAGAGATGACCGCGTGAGAGGTGATAGAGCACGGCGGGCAAAACGCCACTGGAACCGCAGGTCGGGGCGGTGGCGATGATGCCTCCCGACGCATTTTCCTCGCTGACGGCGAGGGCGTAGGAAAAGACCAGTCCGCGACTTTGCAGGTGGGCTTTGTAGCCCGATGCCTTCACGTAATAGGTCGGGGCTTTACGGGCGAGTCCGAGCGGTCCGGGCAGTACGCCCTCGTTGTCGAGCCCGCGCTCGACGGCGGCCTGCATCGTGTTCCAAACTTCGAGCAGATAGTCCCAAATGCCGCTGTCCTCGCATTTTTCGACATATTCCCAATAGCCGCGACCGTAGCGTTCGCACCATTCTTGAATCTCGCTGAGCGTTTGCATCGAATACACATCCTCGCCGCCGTGGTGCAGCGTGTCGTTTTCGCCCTCCGAGAGTGCTCCGCCACCCACGCTATAGACCGTCCATTCGTCGTGGCGGTTTCCGTCGCCGTCGATGGCCACGAATTTCATTCCGTTGGGGTGGAAGGGCAGGAATTCGCGCGCATTCCAGACAATTTCGACTGGTGCGACGCATTGCAGACCTTCGCAAATGGCGACATCGGTCATGTGTCCCTTGCCGGTGGCAGCGAGCGAACCGTAGAGCGTCACCTCGAAGCGTTGGGCTTCGGGGTGACGCTGTGCATAGATTTGGGCGGCTTTCTGCGGTCCCATCGTGTGGGAACTCGACGGCCCTTTTCCTATTCTGTAGAGTTCTCTAAGCGATTTCATCTTATTTCTTTGCCTTTTTGGCAGCCTTTTTCTTGGCGGTGGCGAGGGCTTTCAGAGCGGCTTTCTCGCCTTTCTTTTCGAGGGTTTCCCAATAGACCTTACCGACCGACTTCAACTGCTCGGTGAAGGCTTTTCCGCTGGCGTTGGTGGCAGCCTCGACTTCGGGCGATGCCCATGCGTGGCGATAACCCTTCACGTCGTTCCAGTGGCCACGGGTGAAGTCGGGCACTTCGACGGGCATGTTGCCCTTGTCCATCGAAACGGCTCCGAGTTCGGCCAGGCAGCACCACTCAGCGAGGTCGTAAACGTCCATGTCGAGGGGCAGACCGTTGCGCAGGCAATAGACAAAACGGGCATCCATGATGAAGTCCATACCGCCGTGTCCGCCCACTTCCTTGGCCTCTTCGCCGTATTTCTTGACGATGGGCGAGGTGTATTTCTTCAGCAGGGCCTCCATGTCTTTCTTACTCATGTAGCTATGGGCCGAGAGGTTCTCGTGGTCGGGCTTCACGCCGGCCTCCTGCATTTCCTTGCCCGAAAGTGCGTAGCCCTCGGTGGGATATTTGTTGGCGAAGCCCTTCGTGCCCGTGAGCTGATACATGCGGTTGTAGGGCTGCGGCGTCATCACGTTGTGGTGGATTTCAATGACCTTGCCGTTCTCCGTGGAGATGAGCGTGGTAGTGTGGTCGCCGTTGCGGAAGTCCTCGTCCTTGCCTGTGCGGTCTTTCACGAGCTGCCGGCCATTGAACGACTTCGTATCCATGGCCACGAGCGTCTTCATGCGGTCGCCGCGGTGAATGTCGAGCACCTGAGCCACGGGGCCGAGGCCGTGTGTGGCATACACGTCGCCACGGAATTTCTTGTTGTAGTCGAGACGCCAGCCGAGCTTGTCGTCGTCGCCAGTCTTCCAGTAGTAGTCCCAGAACTGCGAGAGCTCATGGCGATAGGCTCCCTGCACGTAGATGACCTCGCCGAAAAGACCCTGCTGCGCCATGTGCAGCGAGTTCAGCTCGAAGAAGTCGTAGCAGCAGTTTTCGAGAATCATGCAGTGCAGTCGCTTCTGCTCCGACATGTTGATGAGCTGCCAGATTTCGTTCATATTCATGGCCGAGGGCACTTCGATGGCCACGTGCTTGCCGTTTTCCATCGCCTCGCGAGCCACGAGGAAGTGGTGGATCCAGTCGGTGGCGATATAGACCACGTCGATGTCTGTGCGCTTGCAGAGTTCCTTGTAGCCGTTTTCGCCCGAATAGATGTCGGCAGGTGGCATCGAAGCCTTCTTCAGGTATTTCTGGCAGGCTTCGGCTCGCTTGGCTTCGTAGTCGCAGAGAGCCTTGATTTCGATGCCCGGGATGTGGGTCCAGCGCTCCACGGCACCCGGTCCGCGCATACCCAGTCCGACGAAGGCCACGCGCACAACGTCCATCTTCGGCGTCACCATGCCGAGGGCTGTCTGCTGTCCGGCGGGCATGGCAGGCACTTCGGTCACGACCGTGCCGTTTACTACTTTGCAGGGCCAGTCGAATTTGCCGGCCTCGGGCTTCTGCGCCCACATTGTTACTGGCAGCATCAGGGCTGCGAGAAGAATCGAAAAAAATACGTTTCTTTTCATTTTGCTATGATTTTGATTGTTTGAAATTTGCGACATTGCCCTGCAAAATTACTACAAAAATTCGATTTTCTCGTCTTTTGACAGAAAAATCTTTTTGGAAAAGGCGAAAATCAATCTGATATAATGTTTTTTAACAAAGAAAATGCCTTCAACTACGGGTAAAATCGGGGAAGGCGACGGGCTGACTGCCGTTTACGATGGAAATGCGCGAGAGTTCGCTGACGGCGCACCATTCGGCGAGGTCATAGACGTCGATGTCGAGCGGAAGACCGCGATGCAGGCACTCGACGAGGCGGCTGTCCATGCGCTGGCTCATCAGGTCGTGGGGTGTGCTGTCGCTGCTCTCAATCGACTGCCGCGTGCCCACGACGTGGTAGCGGCGCGTGTAGTCGTGCGGACTGACCACGTTGTGCTGCAAGAGAATCGTCTTGCCCTTTCGTGTGCGCATGAGCGTCGTGGTGTGTTCGCCATTGCGGAAATCGTTGCGTTGGAAAGGCACCGTGTCCATGCTCACGAGTGTTTCAATCCGGTCGCTGCGGTGGATGCCGAGCAGCTGACAGGCGGGACCCATTCCGTGAGTGGGGTAGAGGTCGCCGCGCAGCTGTCGGTTGGCCTCAATGCGCCACGGAGTCCAGCGGTCGCCAATGGGATGGATATAGCCGCCCTCTACGTGGACGATGGTGCCCATGTCGCCACGTCGTGCAGCAGCGAGCGTGGAAAGGTGGAAACTGTCGTAGCAGCAGTTTTCGAGCATGGTGCAGTGGCGTTGCGTGCGCTCGGCGGTATCGACCAACGCCCAACAATCGACCAACGTCATCGCGGCAGGAACCTCGATGGCGACGTGCTTCCCGCAGTTCATCGCCTCGAGCGCAATCGGAACGTGCGATGCCCAGTCGGTGCAGATATAAACGAGGTCGAGGTCGTTGCAGCGACAAAGGTCTTGGTGGTGGGGGAAGGGTGTTGGGTGATGGGTGTTGAGTGATGGGTGATGGGTGATTTTTTGCATCACCGATTGCAGTCGCTCTTCCGAAACATCGCAGAGAGCGGCAATTTCGGCGTGTTCTATCTCCAGAAATCGCTCCACGGCCTTCTGACCGCGCTCGCCGAGTCCGACGATGCCGATGCGCACGAGCGGTAACGGGGCCGTGCGCAACTGAAACACCGACTGTTGTCCGTCGGGTCGTTTCGGGGTTTCGGTCGTGATGGATTTGGGCATCATTTTTTCGATTTCTGACTGATAAAACGTGCAAAATTATTCTTTCTGACTGCAAAAGTAAGCATAAAAACTGTATTTTGCTTATTTTTTATTCGAAAAGACGCTTTTTCTAACAAAATTTGTCTAACTTTGCAAGAAATAATCGTCAAACGACAAGAAAATCATTCAAAACGATATGAAAAAACCAGTTTTTGCCGTCATTCTGGGTCTGATTGCAGCCTCGGCAGTGGCGAAAGACATCAAAATTGAGCGTTTCCGCTATGCCGGACCCTATGAAATGCGTGCTCCGTTGATGCTCGACAGCGTTTCGCTCGACTCCCAACCGTTCAAAGTGGAAAATCTGCTTGAAACACCTTTGAAACTCAGCCTTGTGAAGTCGGCGAAGGTGGTCGCAGACACGGTTTTCTCGCACTCGGGCACGCCTTCGCTCCATTTGCTGGGCTTCCAAGTGCAAAATTCGGCTTTTGCGAAGGCGAAAATCAGCATCAAGGGACTGAAAAAACACCAACTCTATGCCGACGGCACGAAAATCAGCGGTTCGGAGGTGAATCTGAGCCCGGGAACGCACGAATTCGTGGTGAAATACCTGACGACCGAGGCCGGCAGCGACACGGTTCGCGTGAATTTGACGAGCGACGCCGACCTGACCGCCGATGCCACAACAGGAAAACGCCTGCTGACCATCAACGACCTCTACGACGGTCTGCGCATCGGCGGCGTGAGCCTGAGTCCCGACGGTCGTTACGCCATCACGAGTTACACCGAGACGCTCAGCACGGGCAGGTCATCGACGCGCTACCGCGTGACCGACACGAAGACGGGCACCATCGTCGGCGAGAGCGACAAGGCGATTTCGTGGATGCCGCGCTCGAACCGCTACTATTACACGCAACCCAGTGAGGGCGGTCGGCGGATTGTTACGGTCGAGCCTGCCATGGGTTTGGTTAGCACGTTTGCCGACGGTCTCAGCGAAGACGGTTTTGTCATCGCCCCGAACGAGAAATTCCTGATTCTTACGCATCGAAACGACGGTCCGAAAGGCGACAAGGACGTGCATCAATACGTCGAACCCGACGACCGCCAACCCGGCTGGAGAAATAGAACCAGTTTGCTCTATTACGACATCGCCACAGGCAGCACACAACCGCTCACCTACGGTCACCACGATGCCCTGCTGAGGGACATTTCCGAAGATGGTCGCTATGTGCTTTTTATGACGTCGAAAAGCCGACTGACCGAGCGTCCGACAACACTTTACTCGATTTTGAGGCTTGATTTGCAAACGATGATAGCCGATACCATCGTCAAGGACGACGGTTTTATTGGTTCGGCGAAATTCTCGCCCGATGGTCGCACATTGGCCGTGCAAGCGTCGCCCGAGGCTTTCGGTGGCATTGGCAAGAATCTGCCAGCCGACCGCACGCCCAGTATGTACGACTACCAACTTTTCCTCGTCGATGTTGCCACGCACAAGGTCACGCCGCTCACGCGCACGTTCAACCCCAGCATCGACGATTTCCAGTGGAGTAGGGCAGACGGAAAACTCTATTTTACCGCCAACGACCGCGACAAAATCAACTTTTTTGTGGCTGATGCTAAAACATTGAAAATCAATCAGATCAATACGCCAGAAGACTGCGTTCGCCGCTTCTCGTTGGCCAAAACGCAGCCGATGGTCGCGTGGACGGGCGTGAGTGCGTCGAACAGCACGCGCAGTTACCTGACCAACCTGAAAACGCAGAAGACGACCCTCGTCGAAGACCAGCACGCCCGCCTTTACGGCGACATCGCCCTTGGCGCCTGCAAGACGTGGGACTTCGTGAGTTCGCGTGGCGACACGATTTGCGGTCGCTACTACCTGCCGCCGCTGTTCGATGCCACGAAAAAATATCCGATGCTCGTATATTATTATGGTGGTTGCTCGCCCACGCCCCGCTATTTCGAAAGCGGCTACGCGCCCCATCTCTATGCCGCGCAGGGCTATGTCGTGTTCGTCGTGAATCCCAGTGGTGCCGCCGGTTTCGGACAGGAATACGCCTCGCGCCACGTGAACACCGCAGGCGATTTTGTGGCCGACGACATCATCGAGGGCACGCGCTGCTTCGCCGAGGAACATCCCTTCGTCGATGGCAAGAAAATCGGCTGTCTCGGTGCCAGTTACGGCGGTTTTATGACGCAATATCTGCAGACGAAAACCGACCTTTTCGCCGCCGCGATGAGCCACGCCGGCATCAGCGACCACACGAGTTACTGGGGCGAGGGCTACTGGGGCTACAGCTACAGCGAGGTGGCGATGGCCAACAGTTATCCGTGGTCGCACAAGGAACTCTACGTCGAGCACAGTCCGCTCTACAACGCCGACAAAATCCACACGCCGATTCTCTTCCTCCACGGAACAGCCGACACCAACGTGCCCGTTGGCGAGTCGATTCAGATGTACACCGCGCTGAAACTCCTCGGTCGTGAAACCGCATTCGTCGTCGTCGAGGGCGAAAACCACTGGATTCAAGACTACAAAAAGCGTCAGAAATGGCAGGCCACCACCTTCGCGTGGTTCCAGAAATGGCTCAAAGGCGACCCCACGTGGTGGGACACGCTCTATCCCGAAAAAAATCTCTAAACCCCTAACTCCTTTACTCCACAACTCCTCAACTCCTCAAAACAATGCATATCGCCATCGCAGGAAATATGGGCAGCGGCAAGACAACGCTCACCAATCTTCTCGCCCGTCACTACGGGTGGGAACCGCGTTTCGAAGCCGTCGATTACAACCCCTATCTCGAAGACTACTACGCCGACATCGCCCGCTGGTCGTTCGCCCTTGAGATTTACTTTCTCAAGCAGCGATTCCGCGACCTGCTCGACATCGCCAAGGCCGAGCACACCGTCATCCAAGACCGCACCATCTACGAGGGCGTCTATGTCTTCACCGCCAACAACCACGCCATGGGCAACCTCTCCGACCGCGATTTCCAGACCTATATGGAACTCTTCGAGTCGATGCTCTACGTCATCAAAGACCCCGATTTGATGATTTACCTCCGCGCCTCCGTGCCCCATCTTGTGCAAAACATCCAGAAGCGCGGTCGCGAATACGAACAGAGCATTCCCATCGACTATCTACGCGGTCTGAACGAACGCTATGAAGACTTTATTTTCAATAAATACAAAGGAAAACTGCTTGTCATCGATGCCGACCCCATCGACTTCGAACACAACCCCAAAGAGTTTGCCTCGATCATCGACAAAATCGACCGCACCCTCTTCGGCCTCTTCCCAGATTAAATCCCCTTCACTCCCCCTTCACTCCCCATTAATAACCCTTAAAACCCAAAAATATGCATATAGCAATAGCAGGAAACATCGGCAGCGGCAAGACAACGCTCACCACGCTGCTCGCCAAGCGCTACGGCTGGACACCCCGATTCGAGCCCGTGGACAACAACCCCTATCTCAGCGATTTCTACGCCGACATGGCGCGCTGGTCGTTCAACACCCAAATCTACTTCCTCAACAAACGATTCAAGGAAGTCGTCGAGATTTCGCGCTCGCCCGAGACCGTCATCCAAGACCGCACCATCTTCGAGGATGCGCGAATCTTTGCGCCCAACCTCCACGCGCAGGGACTGATGTCCGACCGCGATTTCGAGAACTACACCGACCTGTTCGACCTGATGATTTCGCTCGTGAAACTGCCCGACCTGATGATTTACATCCGTTCGACCATCCCCACGCTCGTCGCCCAGATTCAGAAGCGCGGACGCGACTTCGAGCAGGGCATCCGCATCGACTATCTCGAAGGACTTGGCCGTCGCTACGAAGAGTGGATAGAGAGCTACAAGGGCAACCTCATCATCGTCGATGGCGACAACCTGAAGTTCGGCGAATCGGCAGAAGACCTCCAAAAAGTCATCGATATGATTGACGCGAAACTTTTCGGTCTTTTTCCGA
Organism: Prevotella sp.; assembly: GCA_017412145.1. GTDB lineage: Bacteria > Bacteroidota > Bacteroidia > Bacteroidales > Bacteroidaceae > Prevotella. Next base: position 54,033 of record JAFPYO010000010.1, on the reverse strand, counting down.
TGGAATGATGTGCGATTTTTGTAAAAATTCACGTAATTTTAATAAAAAACTCGGAAAAAACACCCTATTCCAAAAAAATGTAGTAACTTTGCCCCAAATTTCAAGGATAATCGCGCGCACGCGTATAAATATAATGTATAAATAAATAATTAAAAATCGTTTAAACGTATGAACTACCGCTTTTTTAAACTGTCCAGAAAGGTCTTTTTGGGCCTGAGTCTGGCAGTGATTTGTGGCGGATTCTTTTCGTGTCATGACCGCTACGACCTCGACGAGGAAGGCAACTACCCGAGTTGGCTGGGAGAGAGCATCTACGACCAGTTGAAGAATCCCAATCCGGAAGTGCTTTCAGGTACTTTCAACAATTATGTGCGGCTCATCGATGATTTAGGTTTCTCCGAAACGTTGGGCAAGACAGGTTCAAAGACCGTCTTCCCCGCCAACGACGAAGCCTTCGAGCGCTTCTACAGGAATAATTCTTGGGGCGTGACGAAGTACGAAGACCTGACCGAATCGATGAAAAAAATGCTGCTCAACACCTCGATGCTCAACAACCCCATCCTCGTGGAAATGCTTTCCAACGCGATGGTGTCGGGAGAGTTGTCGCAGGGTGTCGTATTGAAACACCGCATCGGTGGTGAGCGCTACGACTCGATTACCTACATCTACGGACCTGCTGGAATGCCCAAAAACAATGTCTATTGGGAGAAATTCTACGACAGAGGCATCAACCTCGTCATGGACGCTTCCGACCCGATGATGGTGCACTTCACCGCCGAGCAGATGATTGGTAACAACATCACCACACGCGGCGACGGCAGCGACTTCGAGGTCATCACCGGCTCGAAGTACAACGACGACGAGAAGTCGGCTTACATCTTCCGCAACAGAATCCTCAAGGCCGATGTGACCTGTAAGAACGGTTACATCCACCAGTTGGAAGATGTGCTCGTGCCGCCGGGAAACCTCGCCGAAGTGATCCGCAACAATGGCAACAGCAACTATTTCAGTCGAATGATCGACCGTTTCTGCGCTCCTTACTACGATGGTGCACTCACCAATCGCTACAACGACTACGCGCAGGCCTACGGCAAGCAGCTCCTCGACTCCATCTTCCAGTTGCGCTATTTCAGCCAGCGTTCGCAGGGTTCGAAAGCCTTGGACATCGACCCGAACAACTCGCAGGTTCCCAACCTGCTCAGCTACGACCCGGGATGGAACGCCTACACCAATGGTATGGGTGGCAACGAGCTTTCTGACCTTGCTGCCATGTTTGTTCCGACCGACGAAGCCATCAAGAAATACTTCTTGCCGGGCGGTAGCGGTGCATTCCTCATCGACCAATTCGGTGTGCGTGAAAACACCGTCGAGAACCTCAACGAGAATATCGACTCGATTCCAGGCAACATCATCGTGGCCTTCATTAACAACCTGATGAAGTCGTCGTTCGTCAATACCGTTCCAAGCAAGTTCGGCGACATCATGGACGACGCCTCCGACCCGATGGGACTCACCCTCGACGTCATCAACCGCAATGAAAACGGTCAATACGACGTGAAAATTGCTAACAACGGCGTGGCATATATGCTCAACACCGTGTTCGCACCGAACCAGTACGTCGCCGTGTCGGCTCCTGCCTTCTTGAGCACCAACATGCGCATCATGAACACCGCCATTCAAGACGGTTCGAGCACGATGGGTACGCCCCTCGGCTACAGCATGAACTACTATGCCTACCTCCTCGCTATGAGCGCCAACTATGGTCTTTTCATCCCCACTGATGAGGCTTTCGGCAAGTATTATATCGACCCCACCATGCTCAAGAGCCCGCAGCCTCGTGCCTTGCGTTTCTACTATGATGCCAAAAGGAGTCCCTACGTGTTCTGTTCGTCATGGAAATTCGACCCGACGACAGGCCAAGTGGGCACCGAACCCACCGACTCCATCGAACGTCTGACCAAAGACAAGTTCAGGTCGCAGTTGAAAGACATTCTGAACTACCACACTGTCGTCTTAAACGATGGCGAGGAGATCGGAACCAACCGCTTCTACAAGACTAAGCACGGCGGCGAAGTGTTGTATGAGAACGGCACCGTGATGAGCGGCGGCCAAATCGACGAGGGACTGCCCGTGTCGAACATCCTGTCAACCTATCGCCAGAAAAACGGTACGGCTTTCGCCATCGACCAACTGATTCAGGCTCCGCAGAAGTCCGTTTACAAAGTGCTCAGAGATAATGAAGCTTTCACGGAATACGTTCGCCTGCTCGACGGATTCGGCAACGACGAACTCTTCTGGTTCGCTTCCGACCGCATGAGAGAGAAGAACAACCTGACGAAAAAGACCCGTCGCGACGGCTATCTGATTTTCGTCAATGAGGCCGGCCACTACGGACTCGACTACGACGTGAAGTTCTTCAACTCGTATAACTACACCGTCTATGTGCCCGACAACGAAGCCATGCAACGCGCTTACGACCTCGGACTGCCGAAGTGGGAAGACATTCAGGAAATCTATGATGCCCATGCCGAGGAGTGGAGCCAGTCGCCCACCAATCCCTCGCCCGCTTTGCAAGATGCCCGCAACAAGGTGTTGGCGATGATTGAGGAAATCAACGCTTTCGTGCGCTACAACTTCCAAGACAATTCGGTCTATGCCGACAACGTGGTCGATGGTGGTGTCTATGGCACAGCCTGCTCCGACACGCTCGGTATCCGCGAAAAACTCACCGTCAGTGGTGGTGGCAACACCCTCACCGTGACCGACAACCGCGGCAACCAAGTTAGCGTGAATGGCAACTCTGGAAAAATTGTGAACCAAATGACTCGCGACTACGTGTTCAGCCACAAGGCCGACGCTGTTGACCGCAACGGAAAGCCGCAAGAGAAGTCCATCACGACCTCTTCGTTTGCCGTGGTCCATCAGATCAGTGCGCCGCTGAACCACCACCGCAACACCGACCGCTACGACGGGCTCTGGAGCGGGTCGCAAGCCAAGAAGAACCTATCGGCCTTCAGAAGGTTATACGACACTCGATTGTATCAGAAATATTAAAAAAAGAGCCAGAATATGAAAACAAAGAATATCAAATATCTCATAGTAGCCGTTTGCGCCTTTTTCAGCACGGCAGCAATGGCTCAGGGCACGCGCATCTCGGGTACAGTCAGTGACTTGGAAGGCCCGATCATGATGTGTAACGTCGTCGAAATCGACGGCAACAACCGTATCGTGTCCAATGCGCAGACCGACATCAACGGTAACTTCTCGATGGAAATCGTCAATACGAAGAACAAACTTCAGGTTTCGTATGTGGGTTACAAGAAAAAGACATTGCCCATCGGCGACAAGACCACGTTCAACATCACGTTGGAAGACGAAACCACCATCACGGAAGTCGTCATCAAGGCCAAACCGAAGTATCGCCAAGGCGGTCTGGTCATTCCCGAAAACGAAGTGTCGTCGGCCAAGCAGACCTTCAACATGAGTGAAGTGGAAGGTCTTTCGTTCACCTCAGCCGACGAAGCCCTGCAAGGTAAGATTGCCGGTCTCGACATCGTGGCCAACTCGGGTAACCTCGGTTCGGGAACCTCGATGCGTCTGCGTGGTGTCACCTCGATCAACGGTTCTTCGGAGCCTCTGATTGTGGTCGATGGCAACATCTTCGATAACCCCGACGAGTCGTTCGACTTTGCCTCGGCCAACGAAGAAACTTACGCAGCACTGCTTTCGGTGAACCCGTCGGACATCGAGAAAATCGACGTCTTGAAAGACGCTGCCGCAACCGCCATCTGGGGTTCGCGTGGTGCCAACGGTGTCATCTCGATTACCACGAAGCGTGGTTCACGCGGTGCCACTCACGTCGATTACTCGTTGCGCGTGCAGGCCAACTGGCAGCCGAAGGGCTACAACCTGCTCAACGGTGACGAATACACGATGATGCTCAAGGAAATGTACTACAACCCGCAGCAGAGCGCATCGGCCACCGACGACATCAACGAAATCAACTACAACCCCTCGTGGGCTGAATACGAGAACTGGAACAACAACACCGACTGGGTGAAAGCCGTTCAGCAGGTCGGATGGAGCCAGTATCACTACCTGACCATCTCGGGTGGTGGTGAAAAGGCCAACTTCCGCATCTCCGCCGGTTACGACCACCAGAAAGGTACGATCATCAGACAGACGCTCGACCGTTTCTCGACGAAACTCGCCCTCGACTACTTCGTCAGCGACCGCATCGTGTTCCGCACGACCTTCCCGCTGACCTACACCTATAATAATAAGAACTACTCAGGTATTCTCGGCATCGCCCAGAAGATGGCTCCGAACATGAGCATCTACCGCCAGAACGCTGACGGCATCGACACCGACGAATACTACATCATGCTGCCCTCGGGCAACAGCCGCACACAGCCCAACCGCTCGTCGTCGCAGCTGTCGTCGATTCGCGGCCTCGGCAACCCCGTTGCCATCGCCGACCTCGCGTGGGTTCACGATAAGACCTATCGTATCTCGCCCGAGTTCAAACTCGACTACTACCTCTTGGGCAAGGACGAGGACAAAACGCGCCTCGACTACTCGGGACTGGTCTATATGGACATCTTCTCGGAGAGCCAGCCTAAGTTCTACCCGGGCTCGCTGACCACCGACGGATGGCAAAGCGACAACTACAACTACAACGAGGACTATGACTACAACTCGCTGGCCATCACGACCCGCCACACGCTGACCTTCACCCCGCACTTCCGCAACAAAGACTGGTACCTGACCATGCTCGGACGCTGGGAAATGTCAATTGGCCAAAACAACAGCCAGACCACCAGCGTGGTGAACGTGCCGAACGGCATCGAGGCGCCCTCGGTGGATGGTAAGCATAAGAACATGAACACTGGCAACGGCGAATGGCGTTCGATGTCGGCCTCGTTCCAGCACCACATGTCTTACAAGTCGCGCTACGTGTTGGGCTTCTCGCTCCGCGCCGACGGTACGACCAAGTTTGGTGACTCCAGAAAATGGGGTTATTTCCCCAGCGTCTCGCTGCGTTGGAACCTCATCGACGAACCCTTCTTGAAATGGGCGAAGCCGACGGTTTCGATGCTGTCGTTCCGTCCCTCGTGGGGTATCGTGGGTCGCCAGCCCGGTGGTGAATATCTGCAATATGCCCGCTACGCTTCGAGCGGTACCTATGGTATCTCGGGTGACGCCATCACCTATCTCGAAGGCTTGCAGCTGAACCGCCTACAGTGGGAGCGCACCATGCAGTACAACATCGGTGGTGACTTCGGTTTCTTCAACGACCTCATCACAGGTGACTTCAACTATTACTTCAAGCGCACGCGCAACCTGCTGATGTCGGGCGTCCGCATTCCTTCGACCACTGGTTTCGGAACACTCGCATGGACGAATGTCGGCGAAATGACCAACCAAGGTTGGGAATTGAACATCAATGCCAACCGATTCCTGAAAATCGGCAAGTTCGAGGTAAGCGCCAACTTCAACATCGCCCAGAACCGCAACGAAATCGTGGAAATGGACCAGAGCGTGCTCGAATCCATCAACTCGGAATGGGATGCCGGTTCACGTGGCCAGTATCTGAAGCGTATTCAGACGGGTAACCCCCTCGGTTCGATTTACGGACTGCGCTACCAAGGCGTCTATCAGTATTCTTACAACTACCTGCTCAACATGAAGAACAGCCACGGCTGGGATGGCGAGCAATTCCGCGACTACATCAACAACGACTTCCTTGCCAGCGGCAAGACTGCTCCGATTGCCATCGGTGCCGACGGTCGCGTGCTGATGGACTCCCACGGAAACCCCATCCAGCAGGTGTATAACTTCAAAGACGGTACACCCTTGTATAAGTTCCAAGGTGGTGACGCCATCTATGAAGACGTGAACAACGACGGCCAGATCAACGCCCTCGACATCGTTTATCTGGGTAACTCCAACCCGAAGATCAGCGGTGGTTTCGGCTTCAGCTTCTTCTACGACAACTGGACGCTGAAGACCAGTTTCACCTACCGCCTCGGCCACAAAGTCGTGAACAACGCCCGCATGAACCTCGAAAAGATGTTCGATGCCTACAACCAGAGCTCAGCCGTGAACTGGCGCTGGCGTAAGAACGGCGACGTGACGACCATGCCGCGTGCCATGTTCAACTCGGGTTACAACTTCCTCGGTAGCGACCGCTACGTGGAAGATGCCTCTTTCATTCGCATGAGCTACGTGCAGCTCTCGTACAGGTTCAAGAAAAAGACGCTCCAGGCCCTCGGTCTGCGCAACTTGGCCATCAGCCTGTCGGGACAGAATCTCCTCGTCTTCACGAAGTATAGCGGAACCGACCCCGAACACGGTGCCGGCGCATGGGGTATTGCCACCGACGGCTCTCAGACTCCGCGAAGCAAATCGATTACGATGAACATCAATGTTGGATTCTGATAAATTGGTAAAAAGGTAAAAAAGTAAAAAGGTGAATTATATGAAAAAGGATATTTTCAACAACATGGCGAAAAAAGGATTCTACATACTCCTTTACTCCCTTGCTCCTTTATTCCTCGTCAGCTGCAACGACTTCCTGACCATCTACCCGACCGATAAAACCATCGGCGAAGACTTCTGGAAATCGAAGGAAGACGTGAAAAACATGGTGACGGGAGCCTACAGCCAAATGACTTCAGAAGGTTGTCAGGAGAAAGCCATCGTCTGGGGCTCGTTCCGCTCCGACGAACTGGTGCAGTACAAAGACAATGGCAATTCCGACTTGCAGAACATCAGTGCTGTGAACCTGCTGCCCACCAACGGATACAACTCGTGGGAGAACTTCTACAGCGTCATCAACCGTTGTAACATCGTGTTGAACCACATCGACGAAGTACTCGAAGTCGATCCCGCCTTCACACGTGGCGACTACGACGAAACCCGCGCACAGATGCTCGCCCTGCGCTCGCTCTGCTACTTCTACCTCGTGCGCACCTTCCGCGACGTGCCCTACACGACACAGTCGTATGAAGATGACGACCAGGAAATGATGATTCCGCAGACCACGCCCGACAGCGTGCTGCAATTCTGCATCCGCGACCTCGAAGAGTCGGAGCGCTACATCTTGAAATCGGGAGCATACGGAGTAGGAAACTGGCGCAACAAGGGCTATTTCACGACCGACGCCGTGCGTGCCCTGCTCGCAGACATCTACCTCTGGCGCGCCTCGATGACCCATAACGCTGCCGACTACATGAAGTGTGTCGAATATGCCGATAAGGTCATCCAAGCCAAGCACGAATACTACGAGACCATCAACCAAGGTCGCTTCAAGCAGATTGAAGACGACATCTATCACCTCGATGAAGGCGGTAGCGAGATGTTCTTCAACCTGTTTGTTTATGGAAATGCCCACGAGAGCATTCTCGAATGGCAGTTCAACTCCGAAAACAGCGGAATTGGTAAGTATTACGTCAATGGCCACGGTGCAAACCATGGAATCATGATGGCTTCGAAGATTTTCACCCTCTATGAAAATTCGGCCAACACCCCGCAAGGCCTGATGGCATTCCATTCGAGAAACGACTATCGCTTCTGGATGACTTCCTATGATGCCGGCAACGGTGAAGCCATCTACGGCCTCGACATCCGCAAAATGGTGGAATCGGCCTATGCTCCGATTGGTAACCCCGGTTCAGGCAACGCCAGCAAGGAAAAGCCCGACAACGTGGCTCGCAGCAACCGCAACTGGATTGTCTATCGCCTCACCGACGTGATGCTCATGAAGGCTGAAGCCCTCGTGCAACTCGCTGGCGACGAGCCCGACGATCCCAACCTCAACAACGCCTTCTGGCTCGTGCAGAAAGTCAACAAGCGTTCGATGTATCGACTCGCTGCCGACACCCTGCAACCCAGTGCTTACAACAGCAAGGAGCAGATGGAATTCCTCGTCCTGGCCGAGCGCGGACGCGAACTCACCTTCGAAGGCAAGCGCTGGTACGACCTGATGCGCTACTGCTATCGCCACATGGAAGGTGTCGATATCAAGACGAAGATGGCCGACAAGACCGAATGGCCCGCCCTCTACGACGGAATGCTCAAATTGGTCATCAGGAAATACGTGAACGGTGGCGACGCTGTTTCATACAAGATGAAGAGCGAACCCTTCCTCTACTGGCCTGTTTTGGAACGAGAACTGCGCGTCAACCGACTACTCAAGCAGAATCCCGTCTTCATTCAGGATGAAACTACGACTAAACGATAAACCCCATTAAAACGATTCAAGATTATGAAATTCAATGTAAGAAAACATATCGGAAAGCTCTTCCTCGTCATGGCCGCAGTCATGATGGTCGGGCTGAACAGTTGTAGGGAGGAAATCGACGATTCGAACCTCTACACCTTCACGGGTGAGACCATCGAGGACTACATCGCCAATCGTCCCGACCAATTCAGTAACTTCAACTACATTCTCAAGCGTATCGGCTACGACCAAATTCTCTCGGCCTACGGCACATACACCTGTTTTGCGCCGACCAACGATGCCGTGACAGCCTACGTCGATAGCCTTTACAACGACATGAGCAAAGACGGACTGCCCCACAACGGCATGACCGGCCCCGGACTGGAAGGTCTCACCGACTCGCTCTGCAACGACATCGCCCTGTTCCACCTGCTCTATAGCGAGGTGATGGGTGTCGATATGAACAGCGGAATGACCATCAACACGATGCTCGGACGCGACATCAACACATCGATCGACCCCGAATCAGGCCGACTCGTGCTCAACGAGCACTCTATCATCACCCTGATGGACAACGAACTCGAAAATGGTGTGCTCCACGAAATCAACCACGTGCTTACCCGCTCGAACAACCTCATCGCAGGTGAACTCAGCAAGCACGAGGAATTCACCATCTTCAACCAAGCACTCGTTGCTACGACGCTTGCCGACTCGCTTTCCGACCTCGAGCGCAAGAACGTCATCCTGCCCAAGCAGTACAAATGTAACAAGTCGAAAGACAAGCGAATCTACACGGCAGGACGAACGGCATTGGAAGATGAACTGGGAACGTGCAAACTCGGATTCACCATCTTCGCCGAGACCGACGAGGTGTTGAAAGCCAACGGCATCAACAACATCGACGACCTCGCCGCCTTTGCCAACCAAGTCTATGCCAACTGCGCCAAGCCAGAAACCGGCTGGTACGACTACTTCCGCAACAATGGCATCGAAGTGAGCACCGGAACCGACTATTCCAACCCCCACAACGCGTTGAACATGTTCATGCGGTATCACATCCTGCGCTACATGGTGTCTTACGACAACTTCTTCTTCACCGACAAGGAAGGCGTGTCGAACCATTCAGCCGCTCCCATCTACGAGTACATGGAGACGATGCTGCCCTACACGCTGATGAAGCTCTCGCGCATCAACGGTTCGCCGCGCATCAACCGCTGGGTGACCAACAGCACGCTGACCGACCGCGAGGCAGAGCAGGCTTCGCCCGCCATCGCCACCGTGATGAAGGAAGGAATCCTTGTCGATAAGTCCAACATCCAATCGCTCAACGGCTACATCCATCCCATCAACGGCATGTTGGTCTATGACTACGACGTGCCCCACGGAACACTCAACGAACGTATGCGCTTCGACGTCACTTCGTTCCTGCATGAAATGATGAGCAACGGACTGCGCCGAATGAACCCGAAAGACGTGAAAGCACGCGCAGGCGGCACCTTCGACACCTTCGGAGGCGACGGAAATATGCGTATTCCCGAAAATTTCTGTAAGAACATCAAGGTCTATAACGGCGACAACTCCGAAATTTACTACCTCGGCGGTCAAGACGTGCCTTGGTGTAACTACCAGCGCGACGAGTTGAACTGTAACGGTGCCTACGACTTCGCACTCCGCCTGCCGCCGCTTCCCGACGGCACCTACGAACTCCGCCTCGGCTTCACCGCCAACGAACTTCGTGGTATGATGCAGTGCTACATCGGCCGCTCCTCGGCCATCACGTCGATGCGCGCCCTCGACATTCCGCTCGACATGCGCCACAAGCCCTATAACCTCGACGAAACCAACTCCAACTACGTCAGCAGCGACGGAACCGTCATTCCCGACGAAGTGACAGGTTGGCTGCCCTACTATCGCTACACGTCGGACAACGGTGTGGAAAGCGACGCCAACATGCGCAGCCTCGGCTGGATGCGTGGTCCGATGGCCTACATGTACATCGGACAATCGAAAAACTCGCGCCGCTATCCGGGCTGTCTGCGTCGAATTCTCGTCAAGCAGCAGTTCGAGCAAGGTGAATATTGGATTCGATTCAAGACGGTGCTGCCCGACAACACCTCTTCGGAATTCTATCTCGACTACATCGAACTCTGTCCCGAGAACGTCTATAACAATCCGATGTACTTGGAGGATATGTTCTAATTGATTATGAATTAAGAATTAAAAATTATGATAAGCAAGATGAATATGAAAAAGGTGAGTCTGAGGTTTGGAATGGTCTCCTTACTCCTCATCTCCTTAATCCTCACCTCCTGTAAAGAATGGGACGAGCACTACGACGCAGGCAGTGCCGTAGAAGGCTCGGCCACGGCAACCATCTGGGAGAACATCACGATCAACAGCAATCTCTCGCAGTTTGCCGCATTGGTGCAGAAAGCCGGCTACGCCGAACTGCTGAAATCGACGCAGACCGTCACCGTTTGGGCTCCGCTCAACGACACCTTCGACTACGAAGCGTTGATGAACGAGAACAACGAGACGCTGCGGAAAGAGTTCGTCCAGAACCACATCGCACGCAACAACTATCCTGCATCGGGCCGCGTCGAGACCTCGATTTCGATGCTCAACCTCAAGCACCTCGTCTTCGAGGGCAACGGCAACTACACGATGGACGGAATCGCCGTGGCACAGCCCAACGTGGCCAGCCTCAACGGCGTGCTCCACACCCTCAACGGCAAGCTGCAGTTCCGTTCGAACATTCTTGAGTCGCTCAACAACAAGGACTTCCCCATCGACTCCATCAGCGATTTCGTCCACAGTTACGACGTGTTGCGCCTCAACGAGTCGAAGAGCACACCCGGCCCCGTGGTCGATGGTCAGCTCACCTATCTCGACTCCGTTTTCGACGACTACAACTTGCTCTGCCAGAACTATGCCTACATCAACCGCGAGGACAGTAACTACTCGATGGTAGTTCCCAGCAACGAGGCATGGACCAAGGCGATGGACTACATCAAGAAGTGCTACAACTACGTGAACTTCTCCTATTTCGACAAACCCTCTTCGAAGGGAACCAATCAGACGCAGGAGCGCGTGACGCTGTCGCCCAGTCCTGAATATTGGAACGACTCCATCAGCCACGACAAGATGCTGACAGGCCTGTTCTACAATAACAACCTCTTCGACAACAAGAAATTGATGAAGTGGGCCGAAGGCGAACAACCACAAATCGACTCGCTGATGACGACGTGGTACGACCGCATCTACACCGAAGACGCCGAGCAAATGCTCAAAGCGACCACACCCGTGAAGAAGAGTAACGGCGTGATGTTCGTCACAGGCGACTCTCTCCACCTGCAGCCCTGGCTCTTCTGGAACCCGATTATCAACGTCGAAGCAGAGTTCGGAAGCAACTTAGCCGCCGTGGAGAACGGTAGTGACAGAACGGAAAGAGTCACAGCCGAAACGCAGAATCCGCTCGTTCCCGGCTCGGTTTCGAACCAAGGCTATGTCACGGTGTCGCCGAACACCAACATGTCGAATGTCGAGTTGAACTTCTACCTGAGAGGTGCCCGTTCGACGACCTACGTCCTCTATGGCGTGTTTGTGCCGGCCAACATCACCAACCGATTCATTCCGCAGGAAGACATCAAGCCCAACCAAGTGCAAGTGCAGATTGGAATGAACAGAGCCAACGGTTCGTTGCCTGCCAACCCGACCACGCTGACAAGAACCGACACGATTGGCTACGATGACGAAGGCAAGCCGATTACCAAAATCGTCAACCTCTTCACCAACGATCCGTCGAAGGTCGATACCGTCTGCTTCGGTGAAATCACCTTCCCGATTTGCTACTACGGTATGGCCGGTTCGCCCTACCTTCGCGTGCTGAGCCGCGTGCCCGTCGGCAATGCGGAATTCGACCGCACCGTGCGCATCGACCGCTTCTTCCTGCTCCCCAAGGAGTTGGACGACTATTTGAAGGAGCATCCCGACTACAAGGTCAATTATTTCTAATATAAAAACTCCATGACAATGAAAAGACATATCATTCTTAGTTTCGGCATCCTGCTTGCATGCGCCGTCAGCCTGCCCGTGTTGGCACAAGACGACTTGGATACCGACGACACACGGGAGGTCGTCAAGAAGAAAGTACAGACAAAACTTCCCACCTATCCCATGATGGAAGTGAAAGGCATCGTTGTCGATGCCGTGTCGAAAGAGCCGCTGTCGGGTATCCAAGTTCAGACACTCAACAACCGCCTCTATGCTGCCATGACCAATGAGCAGGGCGAATTCACCATCAAGGTGCCGACCTTCGCCACCTCGCTCTATGTCTATGCTCCGCGCTACCTCAGCCAGCAGGTCGGCATCGGCGATGGCAAGAAGACGCTTCGCATCACCATGCTGTCCGACAAATTCAAGTCGATGTACGAAAACGGCACGAACGTGACCGCTCTTGCCGAGGCAAATGTCAGTAACACCACGTCGCTTACCGTGGAAACCGAAATTGAAAACAACATCGGTGCTGACATCCATGCCATCAACCGCTCTGGCGGTCCGGGCTACGGCGCAACCATGTTCATTCGTGGATTGAACTCGCTCAACGCGAACGCCATGCCGCTCATCGTCGTCGATGGAATCATCCGCGACATGCAGGAGACCCGCAATACGCTCCACTACGGCGACTACACCAACCTGTTGCTCAACATCAACCCCTCCGACATCGAAAAGGTGCAAGTGCTGAAAAACGCCACTGCACTCTACGGAGCGAAGGGCGGCAACGGCGTGGTGCTCATCACCACGAAGCGCGGTTACTCGATGGCCACGCGCATCGATGCCAACATTGGCGCAGGTGTGACGCTCGTCGGACGCCTTCCGGAAGTGATGAACGCATCGCAGTATCGCCTCTACGCATCGGAAATGCTGGGAACCTATCCCAACATCGGTCGTTACACGGACGAATTTAAGTTCCTCAACGACGACCCCAACAAGTATTACTACAGTGAATATCACAACGAAACCGACTGGACGAAGGAAGTCTATCACACCGCCGTCACCCAGAACTACAGCATCAACGTGCAGGGTGGTGACAACGTGGGTATGTACAACCTCTCGCTCGGCTACACCGACGCGCAGAGCACTGCCCGCAAAAACGACTTCAACCGTCTGAACGTGCGCTTCAACACCGACATCAACGTCATCGACAAGCTCACGACACGTTTCGACATGTCTTATACGAAACTCAACCGCAACGTGTTCGACAACGGCGCCCCCGTCGATTTCGGCATCGCACCCGTCTCGTCGCCCACGCTGCTCGCGCTCATCAAGGCTCCGTTCTTGAATCCCTATGCATTTAACAGTGTGACGGGACAACTCACTACGCGCCTTTCTGACGCCGACAACTTCCTGACGGCGCTCGACCGCGACCTGACGCTCGGTAACCCGACGGCACTGCTCGAAAACGGTAATGCCATCAATAAAAACCGCGTAGAGACGATGGTGTTCAACACCGTCATCGCTCCGCGCTACGAGTTCTCGCGCTACCTCTCGCTCACCGAGACCTTCAGTTACACGCTCGACCGCACCTCGCAGCGCTACTATCGTCCGGCAGGTGGTATGCCCATCTTCCTCATCGACGGTATTGGCCGCGTGCAGTCGCTCGTCAGCACGATGTTCTCGAAGCAGACCAGCGTCGTCAGCGACACGCGCCTGCAATTCACCAAGCAATTTGGCGAGCACTTCATCGACGCTTACGGAGGCTTCCGCTATGCTTCCTATTCCTTCGACGACAACACGCCGGAAGGTCAGCGCGACTCGGGTACCAACGACAAGCAGCCCAACATCAGCGCCAACATGACCTACATCAACGTGAAGGGTATTGCCGACGCTTGGAAAAACATGACGTGGTATGCCAACCTCGACTACAACTATCGCAACCGCTATTTCGCACAACTGACCCTCGCCGCAGAAAGCAGCAGCCGCTTCGGTGAAAACTCCAGCGGACTGAAACTCGCAGGCGTGAAATGGGGCATCTTCCCCAGCGTGCAACTCGGTTGGGCAGTGACCAACGAGGCATGGTTCCCGAAGACCGACGCACTGAACTACCTGCTCGTGAAAGCCGGCTTTGACCTCTCAGGAAACGACGACATCAACAACTATGCTGCCCGCACATCGTTTGGTGTGGTGAAATACCTGAACAACCTCACGGCAGCACAGCTCAACAACATCGGTAACGACCAAATTACCTATGAAAAGACCCGTCGCATCAACCTCGGACTGCAGTCGTACTGGCTCAACAACCGCCTCGGCGTGGCCTTCGACTATTACATCAACAAGACGTCGAACCTGCTCACGCTGAAGAGTTTCGACAACCCCGTCGCTGGTATCAACAACTACTGGTCGAACGGCGGTTCACTCCAAAATACGGGCTTCGAACTCACCGTCACAGGCAAACCCATCGTCTCGAAGAACTTCAACGTGGAAGTGGGTGCCTCGATGGGACACTATGTCAATAAAATCCAGACGCTGCCCAACGACGACAAGATTTATATCGGCGGACAACTCGCAGGACAGGGCTACACCTCGTCGATCTACGGCAAGGACAACATCGCCACCATCGTCGGCTACGAGGCAGGTAGTTTCTACGGCTACAAGTTCCTCGGTGTGTTTGCTGACGACGCACAGGCCGCACAGGCAGGCAGCGCCGGCTACCTCTACATGCTCGACAACACCGGTGCCCACAAGAACTTCCGCGCTGGTGACGCCCACTTCGCCGACCTCAACGGCGACGGCAAAATCGGCATCGAGGACCGCACCATCATCGGTAACCCGAATCCCGACATCTACGGAAACATCTTCACGAACATCATGTGGGATAACTTCACGCTCTCTGTCGGCTTCAACTACTCGCTCGGCAACGACGTGTTCAACTACCAGCGCAGCGTGCTCGAAGGTGGCAACAACTTCTACAACCAAACCGTCGCCATGACCAACCGCTGGCGCTACGAAGGTCAAGTCACCGACATCCCGCGTGTCAGCTACGACGACCCGATGGGCAACAGCCGCTTCAGCGACCGCTGGATTGAAGACGGAAGCTACCTGCGACTGAAGACCCTCCGACTCAATTACAAGGTACCCGTCAGCCTCTCGTGGTTGCAGGGACTGCAAATCTGGGCTGAGGCCAACAACCTCTTCACTGTCACGCGCTACATCGGCAGCGACCCCGAATTCTCGGTGGCCAACGGCGTGCTTTATCAGGGTATCGACGCAGGCAACGTTCCGCTCAGCCGCACCTTCTCCATGGGTATGAAGATTAACCTCTAATTGAAAGGTAAAAAAGTAAATCATATAAAAAGTAAAGAATATGAAAGCAATGATATTTGTAAGGAAAATGGCGAAAGCGGTTTTACCCTTTTACCTTTTTACCCTTTTACCGATGATGACCTCCTGTCAGGATATGCTCGAGACAGAGTCGAACCTTCAGATTTTCGACCCCGAACTTGACCAGAAGACCGACTCGATGTTCTACACGCTCGGCATTCTGAAAGGCGTACAGCAGGCCATCGACCAGTATGTGCTCTTCAACGAGATGCGCGGCGAACTCACCGCAATCAACCAGTACACCTCGACCGACCTGCGCCAACTGGCCAATTTCTCGGTAACGAGCGAAAACAAGTACGACTCGGCCTACATCTTCTACCGCGTCATCAACAACTGTAACTACTTCATCGCCCACCGCGACACCAACCTGCTCACAGGTTCGCGCAAAGTGGCTATGCCCGAGTATGTGCAGGCCTACAGTATCCGCGCATGGGCTTACTTGCAGTTGGCGAAGATGTATGGCGAAGTACCTTTCTTCACCGAGCCCATCACCAACATCAGTGAGGCCAACGCTATCCGCGAGAAGAAAGACATCAGAGGCATTTGCGAGGCTCTCGCTCCGCAACTTCGCCTCTATGCCGACAGTACGGTGCTTGCCGCCGTGCCCGACTATAACGCCGGCAACTTGGTCGATGCAGGTTACTTCAACAACAACACGCGCAAGAATGTGAATGTCAAGAAAGTCATGTTCCCCGTCGGGCTCGTCCTTGGCGACCTCTATCTCGAGGCTGGCGAATATGAAAATGCTGCGAAGTGCTACTTCAAGTACCTCAATGACAATAAACTTTTAGCAAGACCTTACTTTTCGCAAGTTGAATTATCCGACGAATTCCTGCAGAATCGACCGACCGACTGGCACGAGTACACCGAGGGTTCCACTTGGAGAGGTTTCTTCACATCTGACGACCAAGGCGACATCATCACTTATGTGCCTATGGGTGTGAACAAACTCAAAGGTCAGACCACCGACCTGCCCCGTCTGTTCGGCTACGACCTCTACACCACCGAGGCTTCGTCGAGCTATTCGTCGAATATGTACTTCTTGGAGCGCGAAATCGACCCCTCGAAGACCTATACCGACTTCTCGGCTGCGCAACCGTACTACTACAGACCCAACTCGTCGAGTGCCGACCCGAAGTTGATTGAGGACATTGGCGACTGCCGCCGCAACGAAGTGCTCAGATTCGTTTCCAAAGACGACTCCACATTCCTTGAAATGAGAAAGTACGAGCGAGGAAACGTGTTCATCTATCGCACCTCGACCGTCTATCTGCGACTGGCAGAGGCGATGAACCGCATGGGCTATCCCGATGCTGCCTTCGCCATCTTGAAAGACGGCTTCAACGATGACCTTGAGAACGACTCGACCTACCTCACGGCCGAATCGCACGCCATGTTGCGCTCAACCATCCCCTTCTATTCGACGGAAAACAAGGCTACCTTTGCCAAGAGTTTCGGTATCCACTCCTATGGAGCAGGCGAAACCAGAGGCGACCGTTCGCCTTACCAGTTGAACATTGTGGGTGTGCAGAAGTATTATGAATTACAGGCTCAGTTCGGCAAGGAACTTTTCCCCGACATCATCGGCGAGCAACAGGCTGTTGACGAAGAGGGCAACCCGATTTACGACGAAGAGGGCAATCCCGTGATGATTACGGTGCTCACATGGTCGAAGGAAGCCCTGATGAACGTCGTTGAGGACATTCTTTGCGATGAATACGCGCTCGAATTGGCATTTGAAGGCCATCGCTTCGGCGACCTCTGCCGTTTGGCCCGCCACAAGAACGCTGCCGGCACCTACGGAAGCGATTTCGGCAACCGTTGGCTGGCTCAAAAACTCGCGAAGAAGAATCCGGTCGTCGATCTGACGAATCCGCAGAACTGGTACTTGAAAATGAACAAATAATTTTCAAGCCAAACCAAAATCAAGCCCCGAAGGTTGCGACCCTCGGGGCTTTTTCGATGTAGAAGGCATAGGAAATATCCTCGTTTCTCCTTCCTCGTTCCTCGACCTACTTCATGTAAGTGTAACGATAGTCAGTCGGCGAAACGAGCGTTTCCTTGATGACGCGCGGCACCATCCAGCGGATGAGGTTGAACTCGCCACCGGCCTTGTCGTTCGTACCGCTGGCACGTGCGCCTCCGAAGGGTTGCATACCGACAACGGCACCCGTCGGCTTGTCGTTGATGTAGAAATTGCCAGCGGCATAGCGCAGCAGGTTGGTGAGTTTCTCGACAGCCATGCGGTCGCGACCGAACACGGCACCCGTGAGGCCGTAGGGCGAGGTCGTGTTACAGAGTTCAGCCGTTTCCTCGACCTTCTTGTCGTCGTAGGGATAAACCGTCAGCACGGGGCCGAAAATCTCCTCTTCCATCGACTTGAAATGCGGATTCGTGGTCTCGATGATGGTCGGTTCGACGAACCAGCCCTTCTTCTTGTCGCACTTGCCGCCCATGACGATTTTCGCGTCCTTCGCCTTCTCTGCGAAGTCGATGTACGACTTGATTTTGTCGAACGAAGCCTCGTCGATAACGGCGTTGATGTAGTTTTTCGCGTCTTTCACGTCGCCCATCTTCACCTCTTTCGCCATCTTCTTGACATCGGTCAGCACCTCTTTCCAGAGGCTCTTCGGGATATACATGCGCGAAGCCGCCGAACATTTCTGGCCTTGGAACTCGAAAGCTCCGCAGAACGCAGCCGTGGCAACAGCCTTCGGGTCGGCAGAGGGATGCACGAAAATGAAGTCCTTACCGCCCGTTTCGCCGACGATGCGTGGATAGCTGACATATTCGCCGAGGCGCTCTCCAGCCTGGCGCCACAGGGCATTGAACGTCGAAGTGGAACCCGTGAAGTGGATGCCTGCGAAATGCTTCGACTGTGTGGCCACCTCGCCGATGAGCGCACCGCTGCCGGGCAGGAAGTTGATGACACCGTCGGGCAGTCCGGCTTCCTTGTAGAGCTGCATCAGATAGTAGTTCGACAGCAGGGCAGTGGTGGAAGGTTTCCACAGAGCCACGTTACCCATCAGAACCGGCGTCATGCAGAGGTTCGAGGCAATCGACGTGAAGTTGAACGGCGTCACAGCCAACACGAATCCCTCCAACGGGCGATATTCCATGTGGTTGAGGTGCATCACGCCGTCTTTCGGCTGCATCGCGTAGATTTTCGACGCATAGTGGACGTTGTAGCGGAAGAAGTCGATGGTTTCACAAGCCGAGTCGATTTCCGCCTGGTAGATGTTCTTGCTCTGGCCGAGCATCGTGGCCGCATTGAGGATGGGGCGATACTTCGTGGCGAGCAGTTCGGCCATCTTCATCACGATGGCAGCGCGGGTTGTCCACGGCGTTTCGCTCCACTCTTTCCAAGCCTCCATCGCGGCATCGACCGCCATTTTCACCTCTTTCTTGCCCACCTTGTGGTAGGTGGCGAGCACGTGTTTGTGGTCGTGCGGGCAGGTCACCTGGCCTGTCTCGCGCGTGCGAATCTCCTTGCCGCCGATGATAATCGGAATATCGACGACGAGCTTCGACTGCCGCTCCAGCTCTTTTTCAAGTGCAACACGCTCTGGCGAACCAGCCAGATAACTCTTCACCGGCTCGTTGGCCGGAAGGGGGAATGTAATCAATGAATTGTTCATAAAAATAAGTAGGTTAGTATAAAATTAGTATTTTTAAAAGATTCTGACTGCAAATTTACGATAAAAAGTGAAGAAAAACCACTGATATGAAATATTTTTTTTGTGTTTAACTTTTTTTTTGATGACATCTGCGATAGATTGAGAAAAAATGACTAATTTTGTGCCCGAAAAAACGGAAGTTACCCAAATTTCTATAGTTTTTTACAAATTTTTAAGTATGCAGAACCGTAGTTTGATTTCCATCTCTGACTTGAGCAAGGAAGAGACCCTGTCGCTCCTGCGACGGGCCAAAGAGTTTGAACAGAACCCCAACCAACGCATTCTCGAAGGCAAGGTTGTGGGGTCGCTGTTTTTTGAACCCTCCACACGCACGCGCCTCAGCTTTGAGACCGCGGTGAACCGCCTTGGCGGTCGCGTGATCGGCTTCAGCGATGCCAGCACCAGTAGTCAGTCGAAAGGCGAAACGCTGAAAGACACCATTGTCATGGTGGCTAACTATGCCGACCTCATTGTCATGCGCCATCCGCTCGAGGGTGCCGCACGCTACGCGAGTGAAATCTCGAAGGTGCCCATCATCAATGCCGGCGACGGCTCGAACCAGCACCCCACGCAGACGATGCTCGACCTCTACACCATCTACCAGACGCAGGGAACGCTTGAAAACCTGACCATCACGATGGTGGGCGACTTGAAATACGGTCGCACGGTGCACTCGCTCCTGGAGGCTATGCATCATTTCAACCCGCGCTTCAAGTTCGTGGCCTGCAACGAGTTGCGTATGCCCGAACAGTACAAGGAGTACTGCCGCCAGTGGGGCATCGAATACGAGGAAACTACGGATTTCAACGAGGAAATCATCAATCAGACCGACATTCTCTACATGACGCGCGTCCAGCGCGAGCGCTTCAGCGACCTGATGGAATACGAACGCGTGAAGAACGTCTATACGCTCACGGCCAGTATGCTCACGGGTTGCAAGCCCAACATGCGCGTGCTGCACCCGCTGCCCCGCGTCACGGAAATCGCACAGGATGTCGATGACACGCCGCAGGCCTACTACTTCGAGCAAGCCCGCAACGGCCTCTACACCCGTCAGGCACTCATCTGCCGTGCATTGGGAATCTAAGTTGAATTTTGATTGTTGAATTTTGAATTAAGAATTAGAAATTATGAACAACAATAAGAAAGAAATGGCCGTTGCCGCATTGAAAAACGGCATCGTCATCGACCATATTCCCAGTAGCTCGCTCTTCAAGGTGGTGAACCTGTTGGGACTCGACAAGTTGGAGAACAACGTCACCATCGGCAACAACTTCGACAGCGGTAGCATGGGCAAAAAAGGCTTCATCAAACTCGCCGACATCGAACTGCCCGAGGAGACGCTCAACCGCATCGCCGTCATCGCGCCGAATGCCGTCATCAACATCATTCGCGACTACGAGGTGGTCAAGAAGCACCCCGTCGAACTGCGCGACAGCCTCATCGACATCGTGAAATGCAACAACCCGAAGTGCATCAGCAACAACGAGCCGATGCGCACGCACTTCCATGTTATCGACCGCAGCAACACCACGCTGCGATGCCATTATTGCGAGCGACTCGTGAAACATGGTGAAATCAATCTGAAATAAACCTGAAACATTTAATTCCTATTTCTTTTATTATTAACTTAAACAATTTATTAACATTATGCCAAAAAGTTTGTCAGGGAGAAGTTTCCTGAAATTGCTGGACTTCTCCACCGAAGAGATTCAGTATCTGCTGGAGCTCTCTAAAGATTTCAAAAACCTGAAGCGTACAAACACGCCTCACAAGTATCTCGCAGGTAAGAACATCGTGCTGTTGTTCGAAAAGACCTCCACGCGCACGCGCTGCTCGTTTGAAGTGGCTGGCAACGACCTCGGAATGGGTGTCACGTACCTCGATCCGGGTTCCTCGCAGATGGGTAAGAAAGAGTCGCTCGAAGACACGGCCAAGGTGCTCGGACGCATGTACGACGGTATCGAATACCGCGGCTTCGACCAGCAAATCGTGGAAGACCTTGCGAAGCACGCAGGTGTGCCCGTGTGGAACGGCCTCACCACCGACTTCCATCCCACGCAGATGCTGGCCGACGTGCTCACCATCCAAGAGAACTTCGGTTACTACAAAGGCCTCACGCTCGTGTTCATGGGCGACGCCCGCAACAACGTGGCCAACTCGCTGATGGTTGTATCGGCCAAACTCGGCATCAACTTCGTGGCTTGCGGCCCGAAGGCCAACATGCCCGAGAAGAGCCTCGTCGATACCTGCAAGAAGATTGCCAAGGAAAACGGATGCACCATCACGCTCACCGACGACGTGAAGAAAGGCACGAAGAACGCCGACGTGATTTACACCGACATCTGGGTGTCGATGGGTGAGCCCGACGACATCTGGGAAAAGCGCATCAAGCTGCTGAAGCCCTATCAGGTGAACGACGCCGTGATGAAGAATGCCAACCCGAACGCCATCTTCCTGCACTGCCTGCCGTCGTTCCACGACCTCGAGACCACCATCGGCAAGGACATCTACAAGAAGTTCGGCCTGAAGGAAATGGAAGTCACCGACAAGGTGTTCCGCTCGAAGCAGTCGAAGGTGTTTGATGAGGCTGAAAACCGAATGCACACGATTAAAGCCGTGATGTACGCGACATTAAAATAAATGATTTGCCAAAGGTAACGAGGAGTTGGCCAACAGCAAATTTGGCTGACTCCTTTTCCTTTTTTCGGCATAATTGTCAAATCGTAGAATTGTCAAATCGCAAAATGAACAAACGTCTTGTAATAGCTCTTGGAGGCAACGCCCTCGGAAACAATCCGAAAGAGCAATTGGAACTCGTTAAGAATACAGCAGCTACTATCGTGGACCTCGTGGAAGAGGGCTACGATGTGGTCATCGGCCACGGAAACGGCCCGCAGGTGGGCATGGTGAACCTCGCGTTTGAATACGCCCACAACAACGACGGAAAGACGCCCGCAATGCCTTTCCCCGAGTGTGGCGCCATGACGCAGGGCTACATCGGTTATCACTTGCAGCAGGCCGTGCAGCGCGAACTTGCCGTGCGCAACATCCAGAAACCTTGCGCCGCCATCGTGACGCAGGTCGTGGTCGATCAGAACGACAGCGCCTTCCAAAATCCCACGAAGCCCGTCGGAATGTTCTACTCGAAGGAAGATGCCGAGCGCATCGCCGCTGAAACGGGCTACACCTTCGTCGAGGATGCCGGTCGTGGCTATCGTCGCGTGGTTCCCTCGCCCATTCCCGCGAAAATCGTGGAACTGCCCGTCGTGGAGCAGCTGGTGGACATGCACAATGTCGTCATCACCGTCGGCGGTGGTGGCATTCCCGTCATGGAGAAGGCCGCTGGCGACTACGAGGGCGTGGCAGCCGTCATCGACAAGGACCGCGCCAGTGCAAAGCTCGCGCTCGACCTGAAGGCCGATATGCTCGTCATTCTGACGGCCGTCGAAAAGGTGGCCATCAACTTCAACAAGCCCGACCAGAAGAATCTCGACCAGATGACGCTGGCCGAGGCTCGCCAGTACATTGCCGAGGGCCATTTCGCTTCGGGTTCCATGCTTCCGAAAGTGGAGTCGTGCATCAGTTTCGTGGAAAACACCACGGGCGGTCGCGCCCTCATCACCTCGCTCGAAAAGGCGAAAGAGGCATTGCAAGGAAAAACGGGCACGATGCTCGTGAAAGCGTAATCGCAGAATCCATCAAAAAAATCGGAACTCCTGAAAGTTCCGATTTTTTCTTCATGTTTCCAGTCTTCAAGCCATCTCCTCGAAGGTCTTCTTGATGATGGCCACGGCCTTTTTGATTTCCGTTTCGTTGATGCAGAGCGGCGGCGCGAAGCGGATGATGTCGTCGTGCGTGGGCTTGGCCAGCAGGCCGTTGTCGCGCATCTTCAGGCAGATGTCCCAAGCCGTCTTCTTGCCGATGGGCTTCGTCACGATGGCGTTGAGCAGACCGCGTCCGCGCACCTCCACGATGAACGGCGACTTGATTTTCTTGATTTCCGCACGGAACAGTTTACCCATCTTCTCGGCGTTCTGCACAAGTTTCTCTTCTTTCACCACTTTCAGCGCTTCCACAGCCACGCGAGCAGCCAAGGGGAAACCGCCGAAGGTCGAGCCGTGTTCGCCGGGCTTGATGTTGAGCATCACCTCGTCGTCGGCCAAGCAAGCCGAAACGGGCAGCACGCCCCCGCCGAGGGCTTTTCCTAACACCACGATGTCGGGACGGATGCCGTCGTGCATCGAGCAGAGCATTTTACCCGTGCGGGCGATACCCGTCTGCACCTCGTCGGCGATGAACAGCACGTTGTGCTTCTTGCAGAGGTCGTAGCATTTCTTCAGATAGCCTTCGTCGGGCACGAACACGCCAGCCTCGCCCTGAATCGGCTCGGCGATGAAGGCGCAAACCTCTTTTCCGTGTTCCTTGAGCGCTTTTTCAAGGGCTTTCGTGTCGTTGTAGGGGATGCGGATGAAGCCCGGCGTGAGCGGTCCGTAGTTGGCGAACGAACTCGGGTCGTCGCTCATCGTGATGACCGTCACCGTGCGACCGTGGAAGTTGCCTTCGCAGCAGATAATCTTGATTTTCTCGTTGGGAATGCGCTTTTTCACAGCACCCCAGCGACGAGCCAGTTTCAAGGCGGTTTCAACGCCCTCGGCACCCGTGTTCATCGGCAGTACGCGGTCGTAGCCGAAGAAGTCGTGGATGAATTTCTCGTACTCGCAGAGCGCGTCGCTGTAGAACGCACGCGAAGTTAGACACAGCACGTTGGCCTGGTCTTTCAGTGCCTTGACGATGCGCGGATGGCAATGTCCCTGGTTCACAGCCGAATACGACGAAAGGAAGTCGAAATACTTCTTTCCCTCGACATCCCAGACATAAATGCCCTTGCCTTTGTGGAGAACTACTGGAAGCGGATGGTAGTTGTGCGCACCATACTTCTCTTCCAAATCCATGAGTTTCTGACTCTCGGTCTTCACACTCTTCGCCTTCGGAGCGCATTTTCTTGCGCAGGCTTTTTTTGCAGGCTGTTTAGCCGCAGTTTTGGTTGTCTTTGTAGCCATTTTTTAGGTTAAAAATTTAGGTTTAATAGTGAAAATGAATAAATTTGCGGCAAAGTTACAAAATTTCCGTGAAAAACATACAAATAATATCGATTTTTTTTGTTTTTCCACCACGAAATTGTACCTTTGCACGCGATTAGACAAATGAAAATCTTCAAAATCAAGCGTTTATGAAAAAAGTTTACATAACGACAAAAATCATGGCTCTCGCGATGCTGTTCGCCTATCCGTTTACCCAAGTCGAAGCAGCACAGCCCCCTTCCGATGAAAAACTTGTCATGGTCTATTACGACAGTGGCCGTCTCGACGTTTTTCCAGAAGCGGTGGTCGAGTCACGCGAGAACTTACGCGGACAACTGCGCATCACGACCGTTTCCGACACTTCGTTCTACTACAATCTGAGTCGCGTCGATTCGGTGGTGGTTCGCACGAAAGACGAAATCAACGGTCGGTTGGCAAGCATCACGCAGTTGAAGTTCAACAACAAGTACAACGACCAAGTGTTTTCTGATGTGTTTGCCGACATCGTGCAAGACAGCATCATCACGGCCAGCATCGGTGCCATCGGTAAGTGGCTCACGCCGTCGTTCCAGTTGTCGGACGAAAACGCCCGCCTCTATATCGGTCATGAGCGGCAGGAAAGCAAGAAGTCGCGCCGCAGTTATGCCAACGATGTCTATTACACCGTGGCACAGCCCAACCAGCGATTATTCGCCCAGAAACTCGTGAAGGAAGCCGTCTGGAGCGAGCCCGTTGGCGAATTCAGCGAAACGCAGGTGGCTCTCAACGCCGGAATGTTCTCGACGAACCTGCCCGGACAGACGGGCGAGGGCTTCGAACAGATGCTCGACGGCAATGTCGGGACGATTTTCCACAGCACATGGAACATTTCCGACCCCGACGAGAAGGCGAGAGTCATTGCGACGCACCCCTACCTCAACATCGCACTGCCCGAGTCGATGCGCTACATCCGCTTCGGCTACACGACGCGAACGACGGGTCAGTATTGGCCTGTTTCGATGACGCTCTCGGCCTCGAACGACGGTCAGAACTGGACGGAAATCAAGACGCTGACAACCGCCGACGGTCTGCCGGCAGGTGCCGGCGCGGAGTTTCTGAGCGACGTCATCGACCTCGGTCGGAATTACAGGCATCTGCGCCTCTTCCTCAATGAAATCGGGCGCAGCGACAGGTTCTATATGGTGTTCGCCGAGTTCCAACTGAAGAAAGCCGTGCGCAACGCCAATCCGCACGATGCCGAAATCATTGAACCCGCCGAATATCGCTACCAGATGGAGCCGTTCGGTCGCAACTACCGCGTTCACATCGACTGGCTCGTGGACAAGGCCGAGAACGTGCCGACGGTGAATATCGACGTGGAGGGTCGCCTGATGATTACGAGCAAAGACTATTATCTCGATGCCGACATCACCATCGACGGCGGTGGCGTGTTCCCCTCGATGGAAGCAACGCCGATGCACATCAAAGGACGCGGAAATTCGTCGTGGCAGAGCTACGGAAACTATTATTTTGACGATTATCAGCCAGTGGACTACGGCTATGCCTACAAAAATCCCTATCGTATCAAATTCGACGAGAAACACAAGCCTTTCGGCCTCACAAACGGCAAAAACTGGGTGCTGCTGGCCAATAAAATCGGTGGTTCGCTGATGTCGAATGCGATTGGTATGAAGGCCGCCTGCCTCGTGGGAACGGAGGGAGCCAACCACATCGTGCCCGTCGAACTCTATCTGAACGGCTATTATTACGGCAACTACAATTTCACTGAGAAGGTCGGCCTGTCGAACAACAGCATCGACCTCGCCGACGAGAGCCGTGCCACGTTCTTGGAACTCGACACCTACGACAGCTACGACGAGCCTCACAGGTTCCGCTCGAGACCTTACAGCCTGCCCGTGAATGTCAAGAAACCCGAATTCGACGAGGAAGATACAGAACTGACACCGGAAGACATTGAGCTGGAGTTCAACACCTTCCTCGAAGCCCTGAAAGCAGGTGAGGAAATCTCAGAATATGTCGATATTGAGTCGTTGGCACGCTTCCTGATGGTCAATGACCTCATTCTCAACCACGAACTGAAGCATCCGAAAAGCACTTTCCTTTACAATCCCTCGGTGGGAACGGAAGAGAGCAAGTTCTTCTTCGGCCCCGTTTGGGATCTCGACTGGGCTTTCGGTTACGAGGATTCAAGGTCTTATTTCCAGGCCGCCGCCACAACCGACTACTACACTTCGACCTCGATGTCGGCCAAGTCGTTCATCCGCGACCTGCGCTATGTCAGCAAGGAACTCGACAAGGCTTATTACATTGTCTGGAAACGGTTTGTGGACTACCAGTTGGAGGAACTCATCGACTATTGCGACGACTATTACGCCTACGCGAAACCGTCGTTGGAGCACAATTCCAATGCAGGCTACTATGTTTACGACGGAACCAACTACCAGACCACGACCGAAAACGCCAAGAAATGGCTGCGGAAAAGAGCCGAGTACGTTTTCTCGCATCTGACGGCCTACGATGTGCCCGACGACGGTCCGATCATCGACAATTTCGACGAAGCGGGCGATGTGAGCGGCATTGAAATCGACGACAGAAGTGGAAAAATGGATGAAAGTTCACTCGTCAATGTCTATGACATCAACGGACGGCTCGTGAAGCGCGGAGTGTCGGTGTTCGACCTGCGCACAGGCTTGAAGCCAGGTATTTATATCGTGAACGGTAAAAAGATGGTGATTAAGTAATTTTTCCGAAAAATGAAGATTGAACAGCAGATTGTGGGCGGCGTGATGGCCGCAGTGAAAGAATTATACGGCGCAGAAGTAGCCGAAAGTCAGGTACAGTTGCAAAAAACGCGCAGCGAATTCGAGGGAAACCTCACGGTGGTGGTGTTTCCGTTCGTGAAAATGGCGCGGAAAAGTCCCGAACAAACCGCCGAAGACATCGGAAAATGGCTCGTGGAACACGAAATGTGGGGCGATGTGAAAGGCATCGTCAGCCGCTACAACGTCGTGAAGGGCTTTTTGAACCTCGTTGTTGCGCCCCAAGCGTGGTTGCAACTGCTCAAAGACATCGACCAAGACGAGAATTGGGGTTACAAAGCCCCCCTGTCGTCCCCCGAGGGGGACACAAATGTCCAAAACAAGGGTAATGAAGCCCCCTCGGGGGCAGTAGGGGGGGCTTTATGTATGATCGAATACTCCTCGCCTAACACCAACAAACCGCTGCACCTCGGCCACGTTAGAAACAACCTGCTCGGTTGGTCGCTGGCGAAAATTATGGAGGCCAACGGCTGGAAAGTAGTAAAAACGAACATCGTCAACGACCGCGGTATCCACATCTGTAAGTCGATGCTCGCGTGGCAGAAGTGGGGCAACGGCGAAACGCCCGAGTCGAGTGGCAAGAAAGGCGACCACCTCATCGGCGACTATTATGTGCTCTTCGACAAGCACTATCGCGAGGAAATCAAGCAACTCGTGGCCGGCGGAATGGACGAGGAACAGGCGAAACTCGAAGCACCGCTCATCAAGGAAGCCCGCGAAATGCTCGTGAAATGGGAGCAGAACGACCCCGAAATCCGCAATTTGTGGAAGATGATGAACGACTGGGTGTATGCCGGATTCGACGAGACCTACAAGGCGCTCGGCGTGTCGTTCGACAAGATTTACTACGAGTCGGAGACCTATCTCGCAGGTAAGAAAAAGGTCGAGGAAGGGCTCGAAAAAGGCCTGTTTTTCCGCAAAGACGACGGTTCGGTGTGGGCCGATTTTACTGACGAAGGTCTTGACCAGAAATTGCTGCTGCGCAGCGACGGCACGTCGGTCTATATGACGCAGGACATTGGCACGGCGCAGATGCGTTTCGAGGACTATCCCATCGACAAGATGATTTACGTCGTGGGCAACGAGCAAAACTACCATTTTCAGGTGCTTTCGCTGCTGCTCGACCGCCTCGGATTCAAGTGGGGCAAGGAACTCGTTCATTTCTCTTACGGAATGGTCGAACTGCCCAACGGTAAGATGAAATCGCGTGAGGGAACGGTGGTCGATGCCGATGAACTCGTGGCAACGATGATCAGCGATGCACGGCAGATGAGCGAGGACAAGGTGAACAAACTCGAAGGCATCAGCGACGAAGAACGCGATGAAATCGCCCGAATCGTGGGTATGGGTGCCCTGAAATACTTCAGTTTGAAGGTTGATGCCCGCAAAAATATGCTCTTCAACCCCGAAGAATCCATCGATTTCAATGGCAACACGGGACCGTTCATCCAATACACCCACGCACGAATCCGCTCGATTCTGCGCAAGGCCGGCGACAATGTTCAATGTTCAATGTTCAATGTTCAATTGAACGAAAAAGAAGTTGCCCTCATCCAAAAACTCAACGAATTCCCCGCCGTCGTCGAGCAGGCAGGCAAGGACTATTCGCCCTCGGGCATCGCCAACTACTGCTACGAACTGACGAAGGAATTCAACCAGTTCTACCACGACTACAGCATTCTCAATGCCGAGAGCGAAGACGCCAAGCAAGTCCGCCTGATGATTGCCCGCAACGTCGCCAAAACGCTGAAAAACGGTATGGCGTTGCTTGGAATCGAAGTGCCAGAACGAATGTAAAAACATTTTATCGTTATGAAAACAACATTGATATTTGGTTCACTCGTTTTAATCAGCATTGTCCTGTGGTTTTTCTTTTCTTCGTGTGGCCCCAAGAAAAATGGTCTGTCTCTCTTGAAATTAAATATCGAGAATCTTGGCGGACAGGGCTCTATTTTTGTCACCAATATGACAAAAGAAGAACTTCTTCGTGCAATAGAAGATTTTATGAGGATATACACACAAGACGGTCATCCATATACACGACCAGCAATCCAAGAAAAGTCACAAGGATTTTTGTTGACCTTTGATGAAAAAATCGATTATTTTGGTTTTTGTTTTTGGGTGAATTATCTGGTCTATAGCGATAAGGCAGTTCGACACAACGACCACGTCACTGGCTGGCTGCAACTGAAAGATGTTGAAGATGAGAATCTGCGCGATTTAGCCAACCAGACTTTAATGCTATACATCCCATCGTCAGACGCGGAATACGACAATGTATATTTCACGACGAGCAATGGAAAATGTTTTAAACAAGAATTTTCCAATTCTCAATTATTGATAGAGCAAAAGTCGATTCTCAAGCTATATCAATCCATTCCCCAATAAACGATGAACTTGACGAATCCTCCCGACTATCGCCGCGACACGGTGCTGCCGCTTCCTTTGGATGTGAAGGCGTCGGCCTGGGCCGTCGATGCCGCTTGCTCGGGCAATCCCGGACAGATGGAATATCAAGGCATCGACCTTGCGACGGGCGAACAAGTATTCCATTTCGGTCCCGTTTTCGGTACGAACAACATCGGCGAGTTTCTGGCGATTGTCCACGCCCTCGCATTGATGGAACAGCGCGGAATCACCGATAAAATCATCTATTCCGACAGTTTTACGGCGATGACGTGGGTCCATAAAAAACATTGCAAGACCAAACTCGAACATACGCCCGAAACCGAAAAACTCTACGAAATCATCCGCCGTGCCGAGCAATGGCTTCGCGTCCATCCCGTCCGCGTTCCCATCATTCAATGGGAAACGAAACTCTGGGGCGAGATTCCTGCCGATTTCGGGCGGAAAAAGTAGTGCTGTTTGAATGAACTTTGCAATATGAAACACCATCGGAAGACATATTTCGCTCTATTTCTCCTCCTCGCCCTGCTTGCAAGTTGCGGAGGGAAGCAGATGCGGCAGCGGTTGGAGTTCGTTGCCGACTGCAACCGTACCGATACGGTTTTCACGGCGCAGTGGAAGCCGACGGTCGATTCTCTGGTGAAATATTTCCGGCGCCACGGCACAGCCAACGAGCGCATGATGGCATACTATTTGCAAGGGCGCGTCCACCACGACCTCGGCGAAGCACCGCAGGCCCTCGACGCCTACCAACGCGCCACCGAGCAGGCCGACACCACCCGCGACGACTGCGACCTGCACACGCTCACAGCCATTTATGGGCAGATGGCGAATCTGTTTGAAGCCCAATACTTGCCCGACAACGAAATGAAAGCCCTCCAAACCGCCGAACAAATCGCATGGAAAGACCGTGATACGTTAACTTCTCTCATTGTTTTTTATCTGCGAGCGCGTCCATATTATCTAAAGGATGAGAAAGACAGTGTTATGTTTGTGGAAAAACAGGCAAGAGAACGCTACCTGAAATATGGATATAAAGAAGAAGCAGCACAGGCGATGTTAGGAACCATCAGCATTTTGCTCGACCGAGAGCTGATTCAAGAAGCCAAACATTATCTCGACATTTTTGAGCAAGAATCGGGTTGGTTCGATTCCGAGGGAAACATAATGAAAGGCAAGGAACTCTGCTATTACGATAAAGGTCGTTATCTAATGGCTACAGGGCAAGTCGATTCCGCTTTATTCTACTTCCATAAGACTGTCGCAGGAAACAAAGAAGCAGCCTATCATGGCCTTCTTTCAGTCTATGAGAGGAAAAACACCCCCGATTCCATTGCCAAATACGCCAAACTTTTCGCGGCAGCCAACGACTCTAATTTTCTGCACGTAAACCAAGAGAAAGTGCATCAAATCACGGCGATGTACGACTACAGCCATCACCAGCGAGTGGCCGAGGAAAACAAAGCCAAAGCCTCTCGATTTATGCTCTATTCTCTGTTCCTGCTTTTTACCATTGTCGCAGGTGCCTTATTTTTCGCTTATGTATATAACAGGAAGCGAATGAAAAGCCGACTGCAACTTAGCCAGTTGCTCAATACCAAAAATGAGCTCCAAGCCCTGTTAGACGAAACACAGGGACAAATCGACGCAATCCAAGAAGAGCATCATCAAGCTTTGGCTTTACATCTTGACGAAAAACGGGCATTGCAGACAGAACTTGACAAACTGAACGAAAGCCTCCGTAGAACATCTGTTTCCAAGTTGAAGGATGCTTTTTCAGAAACAGAAATCAGCAAACGGTTCAAGGAAATCAAAGACCGACGACCACTTCTGAAGTCACCTACGGCATTGGAATGGAACATGTTCCAAAAAACATTTAAGGAATATTTCCCCAACTACATGGCATTCATCGAACAAGACCATACGCTCACCAAGGAACACCTGCGCATTTGTATGTTACTGCCGATGGACTTTAAAGAGGGCGACATGGCATTCTTTTTGGATGTGAACGGACAGCGAATCGACCGATTGAAGTCGCAAATCAACCACAAATTTTTCAACGATTCAAAGTCCTCGACCCTCCGGCGCCATTTGAAAACGCAATTTTATGGAGGTGTAGATTCAGTGTAGATTTCTTTTGTAACTTGCTTGATTTCAATAAATTACATTTTTCGACTTTTCGGAAGGTGTAGATTGGGTGTAGATTTTTTCGCGTAAAAAAACTTGCAGACACTTTCTTTTTCATCGTAAATTTGCAGCAACAATTTTTATTCACTTAAAACAAAATGAACATGAAAAAGAAAGTTTTAACAATTGCTGCCATCCTTTGCATGGCATTTTCCGCACCCACATCGGCGTTTGCGGATGGAGAACTTGAGCAGATTGATTTGGAAGTGTCAATCTGGAATCCAATTTTACCGCATGGCGGTGTACACAAAGCACCTCCGCGTCCTTCCGCCGTGCATATTCCCATTGTCTTCCTCGACGGCTTCACGCTGTATTTCGACGAGCCGTGCAACGGCTGTACGCTGCAAATTTTGGACGAAAATGAGGAAATCGTCTATGCCGTCGTCCTTCCCAACGGAACAACGGAATGGGAATTGCCCGAATTGGCTTCGGGCGAGTATAAACTTCAAATCATTCGCGGAAAATATTGTTTCTTCGGATGGATTGAATTATTTTTATAGTATTTAAAAAGATTAGAGTCTCATGTTATAAATTTTGCTCTAACAGAAGTTTTATGAAGATAGCATTCGTTTCCTCGCTGAATCCATACGACATACGGCGTTGGTCGGGCACCCTCTACCATATGCTTCATACGCTAAGCAAGCACCACGAGGTGGTTTGGCTTGGTGAAGATTTTGTGAAAGGTGGCTTCTGGCATCATCGCCTTTCGGGAAGAAAAGAACCCTATTATCCAGAAAACTATGTGTCGTCGTTTGCAAGAATGCTATTTGACGAAATCAGCCAGGGCGATTATGACTTTGTTGTTCTGCGAGATAATTTTTTGGGAATCAGCCTTGACATTCCCGTTGCATTTGTTGGCGATGTGACCTTCGACCAATTCAGACATTATTTGAATGTCAAAGAAGGCTATTACCGAGATTTAGCAGAATCCACCGAACAGCAAATGATAGACGGTGTTGATTTGTTGCTGTATTCATCCGAATGGGCGAGAAATGATGCTATCAATCACTACCACGCGAAAAAATCGAAAATCCACGTGGTGGAGTTCGGGGCAAACATTCCGCATCCCTCAGACTATCAAGCGGAAATTGCGATGGATGTCTGTAACTTGGTGTTTATCGGTC
This sequence comes from Prevotella sp., assembly GCA_017412145.1. Classification (GTDB taxonomy): domain Bacteria; phylum Bacteroidota; class Bacteroidia; order Bacteroidales; family Bacteroidaceae; genus Prevotella. The sequence continues at coordinate 21,132 of JAFPYO010000010.1, read as the reverse complement.
GGAACTGGGAGAAAAAGGGCGGCGACAAGGTGTTGGGGGCGTACAAAAAGCTAAAAAGTGGGGGTTTCCCCTGCACTTGCACGCTCATAGGCAGCGTTCCGCCCGACTTTTCCGAGAACGAGGATTCGGATTTGACTCTCATTCCCTTCTTGGACAAATCGAAGCCCGACGATTTGGAACGGCTCTGCAACATCCTAAAAACAGCGCATTTCTTGGTTCTTCCGACAGAATTCGATGCTTACGGTATCGTGTTCTGCGAGGCATCGGCCTACGGTGTTCCGAGCATCGCCGCCAATGTGGGCGGCGTGAGCCAACCCGTCAGAGAGGGAAAAAACGGCTTTCTGTTGCCGCCCGACGCAACGGCGGAAGATTACGCCGAGAAAATCAAGGCGGTTTTCAGCGACAAGGAAAACTATCTCAAACTTCGCCAATCGTCGCGCCGGGAGTATGAAACGCGCCTGAACTGGGATGTGTGGGGCGAGAAAGTCAATAAAATCTTCGAGGAAACGGTCAAAATGCACAAGAAGAAGAAAAATAAGAAACAGGAAGCCGAAAGCGACTTTTACCTTCCCGTCTATGTCATCAACCTCAAAGACCGCGCAGACCGTCGCAAGCACATCAAGGCGCAGTTCCGAGGGAAGAAGGAATTTAAACTGACGTGGATTGATGCCGTGGAGCATCCGATTGGTGCCGTCGGTTTGTGGAAAAGTATGGTGAAGGCGGTGGAGACGGCCATCGAAAACGACGACGACATCATGATTATCTGCGAGGACGACCATACTTTCACGTCGGCCTACAGCAAGGAATACCTTTTGGCGAGCATCATCGGAGCTGACGAGCAGGGCTCGGAATTGCTCTCTGGCGGCATCGGCGGTTTTGGAACGGCTGTTCCTGTAGCGAGTAACCGCTATTGGGTCGATTGGTTTTGGAGTACACAGTTTGTCGTCGTGTTCAAGCCCCTGTTCCAGAAAATTCTGGACTACGATTTCAAGGACACCGACACCGCCGACGGCGTTTTGTCCGTACTTGCAAAAGACAAAATGACGATGTACCCCTTCGTTTCCGTCCAGACCGACTTCGGCTATTCCGATGTCACTCGTTCCAACGACGAAGTATCAGGAATGGTTGATAGCCTTTTTAAAAATACAAGTCTGCGATTAAATATGATTCATCATATAGCACATAAATTTAAGAAAGAGATGAATTTGTGTAATAATACTTGTACATTTGTTATACCCTTTCGTATAGATGGAGAGGAGCGGCTAAAAAATCTCTATTTTATACTTGACAGGTTGGAAGCGTTGGCATCTCCAATTTTGCTGCTTGAAGCAGATACAGTGTCGCGAGTAGATAAAAATCGTTTTCATAAGAATGTTGAATACATTTTTATTGAAGACAGCAATCCGATTTTCCATCGTACTCGTTATATCAATTTTTTATTAAGACGGGCACAGACGGATATTGTTTCAATTTGGGATACGGATGTCGTGACTGAATACGAACAAATCAATGAAGCCATTCTAAATATCCAAACAGGCTGTACGATGGCTTATCCTTATAATGGTGAATTTGTTATGTTGGAACAAAATTTATCTGAAGAATTAATTAAAACTAATGATTTGGAGCATATCAAAAAGCAGGATTTTCCATCGATATTTAATAGACCTTCCTGTGGAGGAGCCTTTTTCGTGAATCGACAAAAGTATTTGTCGTTGGGTGGGGAAAACGAGAACTTTATAGGTTGGGGGCCTGAAGATGCGGAACGATTGCGAAGGGTACAGATTATGGGACACTTGGCTAAATGGACGGAAAAGGGCAAGGCATATCATTTATATCACCCCATCAATCAAAATTCTCGCTTTTTCAATGAGAATGTCAGTATTGAAATGAGACGCGAATTTATAAAGGTGTGTAGTATGAATAGGAAAAAACTTTCTGAATATATTAAAATAATGAATAAGCAATGAGACGCTTTCCCCATTATCTTCAATACGATGCGGCAGACTGCGGTCCGACCTGCCTGCGCATGGTGTCGAAGTATTACGGCAAAGAGTATTCTGCCGAAATGCTGCGGAAGCATTGCTATATTTCAAGGGAAGGTGTTTCGATGCTTGGCATTAGCGATGCCGCAGAATACATCGGTTTTCGTACTCTTGGCGTTCGCATTTCTTTTGAACAACTTGTGGAAGAGGCATTGCTACCTTGTGTTCTGCACTGGAATCAGAACCATTTCGTGGTATGCTACAAAATCGAGAAAAAGCGCAAAGGGAAGTACAATATACACATTTCTGACCCTGCTTCGCAGAAACTCTGCTACACGAAAGAGGAGTTCTTGAAATGTTGGCTGAGTACAAAATCGGAGAATGTGGACAAAGGGTCTGCTTTGTTACTTGAGCCAGGGATAGATTTCGGAAAACGAGAAGAAGAGGTGGAGGCAAAGAAGCATAGTCTATCATTCTTTCTCAAGTACCTCCTACCTTATAAAGGGCAATTCGTTCAATTACTATTCGGGATGTTGGTGGGTAGTTTGCTTCAACTGATTTTCCCCTTTATGACGCAGGCAATGGTCGACTGGGGTATCGGTGAGAAAAACCTTAACTTAATAACCCTTATACTTATAGCTCAACTCACCCTTTTTCTGGCACAACTCAGTGTCGGATATATCCGAAGTTGGATTCTGCTGCATATCAATTCACGAATTGACATTTCGCTGATTTCCGACTTTTTGATCAAGCTGATGAGTATGCCTTTGCATTTCTTTGACACGAAACGCACTGGTGACATTATGCAACGCATTGGTGATCATGGACGCATCAAAGGATTCTTGATGGGCAATTCCATGAGTATTCTCTTTTCATTGGCTAATTTTATCATTTTTGCAGGTATTCTTGCTTACTACAATATAAAGATTTTGACGATATTCTTGATAGGAAATACATTTTATGTATTATGGATCCTCTATTTTATGAAATATCGCCGTGAACTAGACTTGAAACGATTTAATCAAGCTGCGACAGAACAAAACAAGGTCATTCAGCTTATTCAAGGAATGCAGGACATCAAACTGAATAACTGTGAGAAACAAAAGCGATGGGAATGGGAGCATGTACAAGTGAACTTGTTCAAGATAAGTGTCCGAGGGCTGACTATCGGCCAAATACAGCAGGCAGGAACTGCGTTTTTTACACAAACAACGCATATCCTCATTTCATTCATTGCTGCAAGAGCAGTAGTAGAAGGTCAGATGACGCTCGGTATGATGATGTCGCTTACCTATATTATTGGGCAGGTGTCTGCACCGATTGGAGATTTCATCGAATTTACTCGATCTCTACAAGATGCCAAGATTAGTCTTGAACGGCTGAACGAAATACATGCGCAGGACGATGAGGAACTGAATATAGATAATAAAACTTCCCTTTTGCCTCAAAATAAGAGTATTCACATTGAGCATCTGCGATTCAGCTATGATGGTTCTGAAAGAAATTATGTTTTGAATGACATTAGCCTTGTGATACCAGAACATAAGGTAACCGCCATTGTAGGTGAAAGCGGTAGTGGGAAAACCACACTCATTAAATTGATGCAAGGTTTCTATCTGCCTACCAGCGGATGTATCAAGATTGGAAATCTTAATCTGAACACCATCAATCCGCATCTGTGGCGCAGCAAAACAGGAAGTGTGATGCAAGAGAGTTTTATATTTTCTGATTCCATAGCTAAAAACATTGCACTTAGTACGGACGATGTTGACACAAAACGATTGTACCATGCAGCTATAATGGCGAATGCCGACGAATTCATTTCAGAGCTTCCATTGGGCTATAATACAAAAATAGGAATGGAAGGTTCTGGCATCAGTCAAGGGCAGCGTCAAAGATTGTTGATTGCACGGGCAATTTACAAGAATCCCGAATATATATTTTTCGATGAAGCAACCAATTCTTTGGATGCCACCAATGAGCGTACCATTATGAATAATCTGCATGAATTTTATAAAGGCAAGACCGTTGTAATTGCAGCACATCGTTTGAGCACGGTGAAGGACGCGGATCAAATAGTCGTTATGAAACGTGGGAAGATCGTAGAAATTGGCACACATAAGGAACTTGTTGAAAAGCGTGGCGATTATTACACATTAGTTAAAAACCAGTTAGAGTTAGGAAAATAATGATGGAAACGAAACATAATGTTCCAAATATTGAGTTGCGCAGTGAAGAAGTGCAGGAACTGATGGGAAAGATACCACCAGTTATCTTGCGTGTGGGGATCTCTGTTATTCTGACTTTTGTTATTTTTATTTACATCGCGAGTAGTTTTATAAAATATCCTGATATTATATCAATTCCAATCGTTGCAAAGAATGTAAACTATGTGACAGAGGTTAAAGCCGTGAAATCAGGATTGCTTATTGAATTAAACATAGAGCATAGTCATATTAATAAGGGAGATACATTGGCAAAAATACTGGCAAATGATGAAAATGTACAAGATACGATATTTATAATTTCGCCCTTTGCAGGTATTGTTTATCCTTGCGCTGTTTTTCAAGAAAAAGATTGTGTGGAAAAGAATGACGTTCTTTGTGTGGTTGCAGATTCTATCCAAAATATGATTACGGCAAAAACTTCAATCTCTGCTGATTTGAAAGAGAAAATAATGTCAGGTATAGCTATAGAATCAAATATAGATGACATTATGTTACAAGGAAAAATTGTATCAATAGCAGATTATGCTAATCCCATGAATGGAACATACGCTATGACAATGGTGTTCGAGAATCCCAAAGGACTTGTTAATACGATTGTCTGGAACTCTCATGTCAATGCTAAGATAAAAATGGCTGAACGAAGCGTATTTGATAAATTCTTTAAGGATAAAGTAGTACCAACTTTTAAACAGGAAATATTATGAGGGAATCTGTTTATAGTCCATATGGAACAAACGAACGTCAATGTTCGCCCGCATTAAACAATGTCGCAAATTATCTGCTACTTAGGAGTAGTTATATTGGCGATGTAAGTTTGTTTCATGGAAAAAGTGGGATTTTGTTAGCCCTTTATGCTTACAGTAAAAAATATAACAAGCCCATTTTCCATGAATATGCAGAAGATTTGATGCAGGAGATTTACAAAATGATTCATGACAATCTTCCTATTGGACTTGAACAAGGATTGTCTGGTATCGGATATGCTTTCACCTTGTTGTCCAATGCAGAAATCATAGAATGCGATTTAAATGATGTGCTTTATACAATTGACCATACAATTATGTGTCGTGATCCTCGCCGAATGACCGATATGACGGTGAAAACAGGAATGCTCGGAGTCTGGATGTATATATGCGAAAGAATGAGGTCGCGACAACCATTAACCACATTTGACAATGCGTATATCAATGATTTAAAAGCAATTTTAGAAAAACAAAAAGTCAGTCTTACCTACAATGCGGCATGGTTGCTTGATGAATTGAAAACACCCGAGTATGATATTTCGGAGTACCTTGACAAGAATTTGGGTTTAGATAATGGATGTTCAAATTTTTTAATAAAAGATTCTTTCAATGAAATATTTTGTCATTAATAATACAAGCAGGGCGGCCAATTATGGCATTGGAACCTATATCAGCCAACTAAAAGAATGTTTGGCAGAAAAAAGAGATATAGAATTATCGTTTATCGATATGTGTGCTGATGTGAAAGAATACACTATTGAGCAAGACGCTGACGGCAACACGCACTATAAAATTCCTCAAATCGTTCAACAATTTGAAGATTCTTTATACTGCAAGAATGCTTTCTATTTTTTGGTTCAACATATTCGTCCAATTGATGACAAACAATATATTTTCCATTTTAATTATTTTCAGCATTATCAATTGGCTTTACGTTTGAAGTCATATTTACCAACTTGCCATATTATACTTACAGTACATTATTGGGGGTGGGGATTCACTCTGAATGGTAATACCACAATGTTTAAAGAATATATTCAAAAGGATTCGTCCTATAACGAAAACATTTCGAATGACATAGTTGACAACTATACGTATGACCGTAAGTTTTTGTGTCTTGCTGACAGCATAATCAGTTTGTCTCTTTATTCTCAAAATTTAATAGTCGAAGACTATCAAATAGACAGGTCTAAAGTTTCTATGCTGTATAATGGATTAAGGGATTCTGGCTTGCAAAAGAATCTGGGAAATCAATCAACAAAAAGAAAAATACAAAATATTTTATTTGTTGGGCGTCTTGATGACACAAAAGGATTAAATTATTTAATAAAAGCTTTTCGGAATTTGTATCAATCGAATCATTTATTACATTTGTACATCGTTGGTGATGGCGATTTCGGCAATTATTTGTCAAAAGCGGAAGACATTTGGGAAGCAGTGACTTTTACTGGCAAGGTGGATAGAGCTAAAGTCGTCAACCTATATAAAAAAGCCACAATAGGCGTTTTACCCTCTTTCAACGAACAATGTAGTTATACGGCAATAGGAATGATGATGTATGGAATTCCTTTCATTGGTACAGATAGTACAGGACTCAAGGAAATGTTAATGTCTGTTCCAGATAATATGGTTCATATAAACGAGAGCAATTTTGATGAACAAACTTTTGTGGAAGAACTAACAAAGAAGATGGAACGGTTATTGAGTGATGAATCTTATCGCAACGATTCTTCAAAAATAATGAGAGAGACTTACACCCAATTATATTCTATGGAAAAAATGTCTTCTCAGTACCAACACCTTATATCTGGCATTCCAAAACAAAAAACGCTGATAGCAAATGATATGTTGTTGGAACTTGATAATCACATGATTTCATTAATAAATTCTCGGCCAGACATTGATATGAGTTTTTTCGGTATGACAGGAATCGGCTATTATATCTGGAGGCGTATATGTAATTTAAAGGACGAAAGCGCAAAGAAAGACGTTGCCCATCATTATTTGTTACAAGAATATATGATATATTTTTTGGATTGGATGATAAATGAAATGAAGAATAGTCAGGATTTGGGTTTCAAGGCTTCCATGGAACTCTATGCTTTGATTTCAGAATTACACACAGATGGATTCTATCAAACGGTTGTAAGTTTGATGATGGAAATGCTAAATATAAATATTGAAGAAAAGTTAATCCCAGTTACTACAAAATCTATATATGCAAATGCTTTAAGAATATATTATTACGAATAACTCTCGTTTTGTAAATATTAGATTAAAACTACAATGAAGAATATAGTCGAAATATTGCTTGAACAGCTTGATGTTAAGTACACGCATACTTATGTCACAAAAATGTATAATGAACATCCACACAAATACAATATGTTTGGATTGTTTGATATTTTGCATTCGTATGACATAAATGCCGTAGGTGTCAATATAGAGAATAAGGATTATGAAAAACTGGCATTTCCGTGTGTTTTACATATAAACGGCGGATTCGTTGTCGCAACGGAAATAGCCGACAAGGAAATAACCTATTATTGGAATGGAAGAAAGTTTTCCTTGTCAATGGAGACATTTAACACGATGTGGACTGGTAATGCCATTGTAATTGACGGCGATTCAGATGCATCTGAGCCAAACTATAACGACCATTTAAGAGAAGAACGACTTGGTCTCTTGAAAAAAATGTTGTTTGCAGCAACGCTTTTCGTTTCTATTTTTATTGGATTGCTTTATAACTATACCCATTATAGCTTTTTCGTATTACTTTATATGATGCTTGATATTCTGGGATTAATACCCTGTTCCCTTTTAATGGAAAAGCAATTGCATTCGGAAAGCAAATTGGGGAATAGAGTATGCTCTTTGTTCCATCAAAAAGATTGTAACAAAGTGCTATTTTCAGAGAAAGCAAAAATTTTGGGATTTAGTTGGAGTGAGATAGGCTTCTCGTTTTTCATCGCTCATTTATTTTCCTTGATTTTTTATCCCTCCATCGTTTCTGAATTATCAATCATAGGAATGGCATCCATACTTTTCGTCGTATGGAGTATCCATTATCAGTGGCGAGTAGTGAAGCAGTGGTGCGTTTTATGTCTATTAGTTCAAGCCGATATCATATTGATGGCCAGTTCGGGACTCATTGAAATATCAAAGTACGGTCTTTTCTTTAATATTATACCTGCATTTGCATTTTGTACCCTTTGGCTTTTAATAGTTGTAATGTTAAATTTTTATGTTAAGCATAGGGAAACGGCAGAGCAGTGTTCTATGAACATACAAAAATATAGGGCTTTAAAATCAAACACAATGGTGTATCAAACCCTCTTGGCTGCCGAGAAATATGATGAAACAACTTTTAGTGATTCCGAAATAACATTTGGAAATCGGGAGGCAAGAACAAGGATTACGATACTCACCAATCCTCATTGCAATCCGTGTGCGAGAACACATATAAAAGTCGATGAACTTATACAAAAATGTAAAAATAAAGTGTGCATTCAATATATTTTTTCTTCCTTTAACGAAGAATTAAATGAAAGTAATCGTTTCTTGATAGCCGTGTGGCAACAATTGGGAGAACAAAAAGCTGCTGAAATATATTCTCAATGGTATGAATATGGGAAATACCATATTCGTGAGTTTATGGAAAAATGGAAAAATATAGATATTCATACCCATAGTGTTGAAGAGGAAATGAGAAAACATAAAGAATGGAAAAAAAGAACTGGATACGTCGCAACCCCAACCATACTGGTTAATGGCTATGAATTGCCAGAAGATTATGATATTGAGGATTTGACGATGTTGCTTGATTAAAAGATTAAAAGAAAACATATAGGATTCTATATATCGGTGCAAATAAAGAGTTAAAAGGCGATGTGTGCCGACAAAGGAGGTAGCTACTCGTTTGAAAAAGCATTGCTGAAATTAAATTATTAATTAAAACTACAAAAAAATGAGAAAACTTAAAAGATTGGTTCTGAATGAAACATTAGGTTTCAATGCGTTATCAACTGATGCTATGAAGGCTATTTCTGGAGGAGGTTCATATGCTGTACACATTTATTCCTGTGTATGTTCCTCTTCAGATGGAAGTTCAATGTATGCAACGATTAAAGTGGTCGATGGGACGGATCCAGAAACAGCTATATTAGGAGCAAATGCCCCATGTCATGGATACGCAAGTGCAAAATGTGCTTATCGAACAACAGTATAACGATTCTGTTGTGAATTAAAACGGTCACCACATCCACCAAATTAGGTGGATGTGGTGATTTAAAACAAGAAAGGAACAAATGAAACAATTCTGTGTTATATTTTTTCTGCTTTTGTGCCAACCAATGTGTGCACAAAGTGATTACGATGACTTGATTGCGGCGATGATTGCAGCCAAAATCCATCAGGACAGCATCGATGTGTCGAGTGTTGTTGTCGTGTATAACTATACTTGCCAGACACAGGATGCTGACGGGCAACCCGTGACGGATAGTATGAAAGTCTCCTTGCAAATTGGTTCGCACTGCACACGTAGTTATCCCTATCGAAAATTTTGCGAAGACACAGAGGAAATTGACTATCTGACCCCCGAAAATTTTCCAATTCTGAAAGCCGAAGCCTATTGTTTTATGCCTGAAGTTTGGACAAACTATCCCGACGGCAAAACGACTGTGCGCGATGTGATTCTTCCGAACCACTATGAAGCGCAAGAAAATCGTAAATTTACCGATTGGACGCTCGGAAACGATACTGTGACCGTCGGCAATTATCTCTGCAAAACGGCCACAGGCGAACTGCACGGACGGCGATGGACGGTGCGCTATACCGAGGAAATTCCCTCGTCGGCTGGGCCGTGGAAACTTTGCGGATTGCCGGGGTTGATACTCAAGGCCGAAACCACCGACGGCATTCACCGTTTCACGCTCGACGGCATCAGTCGCACAGCCTCGCCCATCTATTACGAGCATAACGCCATCACAACGAAAATTACGGAGAAAAAACTCATCAAAAACCGTATCAAAATCTTTGGGAACAAACGCTATCCCAAACAGCCGACGTATTACATTCCCAACCGCAGCAGTTTGAATGCCGACCAAACGTTTGGGCAATTCGGTGATGAGACTTTCTGTGTTGTCAATGGCATTTTGGAGAATAAGGAAGCACACGTTTATCAACCTTTGGAATTGAAATGAGAAAAATTATCACTATTATAATTTTTGCGTTTTCGATAGCAGCGCAGGCACAGAAAATTGACTCAACGCAGTTTGTGGCATTCTACCACTACACCATCCAGACGCAAGACGACGAGGGACAGAACGTGACTGACTCGCTGCGCCTGGCCTTATTGGTCGGCACTCGTGCCACGTATTGCAGCGACATCCTCTCCTACAACTTTGACGGACGGGCAAGTCAAGAATTGATGAACGGGTTTATGATGCATCATCAGAACGTATTGACCGACACGGAAAAAATGGAGGTTACTACAACCGAGGCCATCTATCCCCATCGCTACATCACACACGAGCCGTTGGCAAAAATAGACTGGACGCTTTCCGACGACACGCTGACCGTCGGCGGTTTGCTCTGCCATCGCGCCACAGGAGAACTTTACGGAAAGCAGTGGACTGTGTGGTACAGCGAGGAAATCCCATCGTCGGCAGGCCCTTGGAAATTGCGCGGACTGCCGGGGCTGATTGTCAAGGCCGAGGATGCCAAAGGCATTCACTGTTTCACGCTCTACGAAACGAAGAACGAGGTGAGGGACATCAATACCCTCGGCAATCCCAACTATCAGAAACTCAGTCGCAAAAAAATGATGGAGTTCAAGAAGAAAATCTTCGGCAATCCCCGCTACGTGAAAGAGCCGAATTATTATGTTCCAAAAGATGCTGACATCATAGCTGAAACCAATGTGAACGGAACTATTTATTATATGGGTTTGAACACTCATATGCTCATTCTTCAGAAAAGTCACGTTTATCAACCTTTGGAACTGAAATAAATCATGAAAATAATTCTTACGACAATTATTCTCACGCTAACAGTAGCTGTGCAGGCGCAAATAGCAGTAATAGATACTGCGCAACTTGTGGCTGTGTATAACTATCAATGCTTGACCGAGGATAGTGAGGGGAAGGCCATGACCGACTGTGCACAGACTGTCGTTCAAATTGGCAAATATGTCACGAAATCGATGCCTTTTTCCTCATACAGAAGGATAGGCGTGAGAAACAGTGCAGAATATGCCGCAGAAAATCAGGAGGCAGTAATGCATATCCCGACCGTATGGAGAAATTGGCCTGAAGGACAAACAACCGTGCACGAGTGGATATTTCCAAATGAGTTCGAGGGATATGAACCGACCCCAGATATAGCATGGATGTTACTTGACGACACTTTATCCGTCGGCGGCTACCATTGTCAGCTTGCTACAACAATGTTCCGAGGCGTGAAGTGGAACGTGTGCTACACCGAGGATGTACCTTTGTCGGCAGGTCCTTGGAAATTGTACGGACTGCCAGGGCTGATAGTCAAAGCTGAAAGTAAGGCTCACACTTTCTGCCTCGCTGAACTGCGGCAGGAAACTACGCCCATCATTTTCGAGCGGAAACCCGATGTTCAAAAATCAACCTACGAGAAACTACTGAAGTATCGTAACAAAATCTATGGTGATAGGCGATACGCGAAAAATCCCACCTACTATGTACCAGACATTCATAAGAGCATCAAAAATATGAGTGTACTCAATTATGACGGTCGCCAACTCATTATTGCTGACGGTCGTCCGCTGCTGACGAGAGCACACGTTTATCAACCTTTAGAGATAATGAAATCTAATCGTATACGAATAAAAAACAAATAAGTAAAAAAGCGGATGCCGAAAAGCTATTAAATAGAGTAGGCAAAATTAAATAAAATTGTTATTATGAGAAAAATTAAGAGAATTTCTTTAAGAACGAGCAGTTCTGTGCTTAGTAGTTATGAAATGAAAAGCATTAGGGGGGCAAATCAGCCGACATGTGACGCACAAGCTAAGGTATGTACTGGTGACTCTTGTGTAACTGGTGCTGGTACTTTGGGGTATTGTGACTGGTATTATTTGAGTAGCGATATAAGGCTATGTTCATGTATTGGATACCCCATAAAATCCGATTAAAAAGCATTGTCATGGTGCAGTATTCTGCACCATGACTGATTAAATTTCTTATTTTTTTAATAAATAATATGCTTCGATTTCTATACATAATAATGTACATACTGATGACGGTCGCGGCCTCGGCACAGGTCAAAGTGACAGGACGGGTAACCGACTTGCAAAACAAGCCAGTGGGCGATGTGATTGTCAAAGTGGTGAGCGGCAGCAAGACGCTGGCGTTCACCACGACAAATGCGCAGGGAATATATAGCGTAGAAATAAAAGATGTTCCACAAAAAACGGCAACGATTACGTTCAATCATATCAGTTTTGAGAAGGAAGCCGCCACCTTGTCGCTCAATGAAAAAAGCGTGAAACAAGATATGTTGCTGACACCGAAAAGCATCAGCCTGAAAGAAGTGAAGGTGAAGGCCGACCCTTTGCGACAACGGGGCGACACGCTGAGCCTCAATCTCGCGTCGTTTCTCGGCAAAGGCGATGTGACACTGGAAGACGGACTGAAGCGGCTGCCGGGCGTGGATGTGTCGAAAAGCGGAGGCATCAGTTATATGGGAAGGCCGATTTCGCAGTTCAACATCGAGGGAATGGACTTGTTGGGCGGACAGTACAATCTGGCCACGCGAAATATCCCTGCCGACTATGTGACGAACGTGGAAATCGTGCGCAACCACCATTCGAGGAAAGTGGAAAAAGATGTTCCGAGCAATGAGGTGTCAATGAACATCAAACTGAACAAAAAGGCGAAGTTCAAGCCGTTTGGGCAGGAAGAAATGGGCGTCGGACTTCCCGGACATTGGCTTCTCGGCGTGACGGGAATGATGTTTACCGACAATTTCCAAACCATCGGTTCGCTGAAAGGCGCCAATTACAAAGACTTCGCAAAGGCCGATATGATAGACCATTTCGGCGGTTCGGACATCAGTACGCCTGCGACGAGCCTGTTTCGGGGATTCGACGGCGGACGGCCACCGCAAGGCGAATACCTTTATCAGCGCAACGGAATGGCGACGCTCAACGGAATCAGGCGCACCGACTCGGCCACGACCGTGAAAGTGAATGCCAACTACAGTTACCATCGTGCCACGAACGACATCAGCCGTAGTAGCACCTACTTGACGGGCAACGGCGATTACGTGACCGTCAGCGAAGAAACTTCGCCGCTCTCGAAATTGCACCTGCCCAAATTGTCGGTGAACTATCAGAAAAACGCCGACGATATGTATTTGAGCGAAACATTTTTAATCAAAGGAAAGTTCGAGCAGAACGAAGGGCACGTTCTGGCAAATCTTTCTCAGGTGGAGCAACACCGCCGCACTTCTTCTTTCGAGATTGCCAATGACTTGTTTTGGGTGGGAAAAACCTCGAAAGGCATTCGCCGCCACATTCAAGCAAAAGTGTCGTTCAAGCGCACGCCGACGCTACGGCTGTCGTTTAATAGCCTCCCCTATGGGGGGATGTTGGAGGGGGCTTTCGGTCAGACAGCCCAATCCTCGACACTTACGATGGTGGTCGGCTCATCGTTCAACATTCCAATTGGCAAGGCGTTTCGGTTGAATTTACCAGTCAGTGTGAATGCGATGTACGACGATTTGGAAACATTCCGCGTGGCGACTTCCGAGGAAAACCACATTCGCGGTTGGGCTTTTACGCCGAGTGCCAACCCCGGTTTCGAGATTCACTCACGCAACCGCCGTTTCTATCTGAGTGCAGGCATCGGAGCTGCTTTGAAAGGACTTTATTACAACAAAATCAACTATACCAAACCCGTACTCAATCCATCGCTCGGCATCAACTACACCTTTTCGGCCAATAGCAAACTGTCGTTCAACACGAACTACACGACCCATATTGGCGATATGATGACGCTGCTCACAGAGCCGATGCAGGTCGATTACCGAACGGTGCAAACCTCGTCGGGCATCATCGGTGAATCGAACAGTTGGAACACCTCAATTGCTTGGAAATGGCAGTTGCCTATGCAGTATTTCACGCTGAGCCTCGCCGCCAGCCATAACGAGGACAAGCACAATACGCTCAATTCGCAGAGCATCAGTGGCATCGACATCAGCAACTCGGCCCTGCTGCACGACGCTCGTTCGCGCAACACCCATTTTTCTATTTCCTCGACCAAAAACATTCCGTCGCTTTTCGCCAAATTCGGCGTAGAGGCTAACTACGGCTTTGGAAGCGGCGAACAGGCCGTCAATGAAGACATCATTGAAACCCATTCGGAAAACTACAACATACGCGGCAATGCAACCGTCACTCCCGTCACATGGCTTGAACTGCGCTACAACATCAACTACGGATGGTCGCAGTCGCGGTATGCCGACAGCAAAAATTCCGTGACTTCTCTCGCCCACAGCGGCGACATCCATTTCTTCCCGATTCAGACGCTCGACATTTCGTTTTCCTACGACCACGTGCGCCGCCAAATCACCGCCGACCAGTACAAAAATATGTCGCTGTTCAACGCTTCGGCACAATACAAACTGAAACGCCTTGTATTTAGCCTCGAACTAACCAACCTTTTCAATCAACGCAGTTACGCCTACACCGTATTCGACGGCATTAACACCTATAGTTACGACTACGGCCTCTGCGGTCGAACCGCGATGTTGAGGATGATGTTTAAACTATGATAATGAATATGAAACAAAAGCAATACACTTCGCAGTGGAATCTGTGGTGCGTGGGTGTTTGACAGAGAATTTTCTGTTAGCGGTTGTAATAATAGGTCATCGAATGACCGTCGTATTGTTCCACAAAAGTGGGTTTGTGATTTGGGGGGAGTAGGGGAGCAGGCGTAGATTTGTCTGCCGTCAAATGGAAACCATCGGCTGTTTCAACCCTGATTTCGTCCCACAGGTCTTGGTCGATGAACGATTGAAGCGTTTCCCTGCCGCCCTCGACGATGAGCGACTGCAGTTGTCGCTCGCGACATTCGCGGAAAAGTTCTTCAAAGGAATTCACCCAAATCTTTCCTCGTTCCTCCTTCCTCGCTCCTCCTTCCTCGAATCTCGTTCCTCGAATCTCGTTTCTCACTCCACACTCCTCACTCCTCGAATCTCGTTTCTCGTTCCTCGAAACCACAAACCGCACAGGAGAGCGACCGCACCACTCACGGACATTCAACTGCGGATGCTCGCGTTCGTCGGTGACGCGACCCACGAGAATGGCATCTTCCTCGGCACGGAGTTTGTGGACGAGCATTTTCGTGAACGGTGTGGAGATGGCGAGCGGTTTTCCGTCGCGGTCGATGAAACTGTCGGCGGTCTGCGCCCATTTCAAGATGATGTAAGGCCGATTTTTCTGGTGAAACGTGAAAAAACGACGGTTCAACCACCGACATTCCGCCTCGAGCACGCCCACCGTCACGTCGATGCCGGCGTTGCGCAGTCGTTCGATACCGCGTCCCTGCACCTCGGAAAATGGGTCGATGCAGCCCACGACGACGCGCCAGATGCCTTTTCGGACAATCAAATCGCTGCAAGGCGGTGTTTTCCCGTGGTGTGAGCAGGGTTCGAGCGACACGTAGAGCGTGGCCTCGGGCAGCAGTTTTTCGTCGTCGGCGCTCACCGACGCAAAGGCGTTCACCTCGGCGTGGCCCTCGCCACAGCGCACGTGGTAGCCCTCGCCGATCATCCTGCCGTCGGCCACAATCACGCAGCCCACCATCGGGTTCGGGCGCGACAAATTCCTGCCGCATTTCGCCAGTTGAATGCAGCGTCGCATGAATTTTTCGTCGAGCGCGATTTGGTTTTTATCCATTTTTTTCGTATTTTTGCAGCATGACTGATTCGTTTTGCCCCACAGCCGACCGATTTCGCGCCACAAACTACCGTGAACTCTGCCGTCGCCTTGCCGAGAGATACGGCTTGGACGAGGCGCGTGCCATTGTCCGTTGGGTGCTCGGGGAGTGTTTCGGGCTGTCGATGGCCGACATTTTGTGCGACAAAGTTACGGAATTATCGGCAGACGACCGCACAGATTTGGAAAAAATGATGCTCCGACTCGAAAATGGTGAGCCGGTGCAGTATGTTTTGGGCTTCGCAGACTTTTGTGGCAGGCGGTTTTTCGTCACACCCGAAGTTCTGATTCCGAGGCCAGAAACGGAGGAGTTATGTCGGTGGATTGTTGATTCGTGGAGTGAGGAACGAGAAACGAAGATTTTGGACATTGGGACGGGTAGCGGTTGCATTGCGATTACGCTGGCGGCGGAAATGCCCGATGCGCAGGTTTCGGCGTGGGATATTTCGGAGCAGGCACTGGCTGTAGCGCGAAAAAATGCCGATTCCATCGGGGTAAAAGTCAATTTCGAGCAAGTTGATGTTCTCAATTTACCATTTACAATTAACAATTCAACTCTCAACTCTCAACTCTCAACTCTCAACTCTCACCTCTCACCTACCACCTACCACCTATCACCTATCACCTGTATCGTCAGCAACCCTCCCTACATCTGCGATAACGAAAAAATCGCGATGAAATCGCACGTTTTGGAACATGAACCGCACGTGGCACTCTTCGTTCCCAACGACGACCCACTGCTGTTCTATCGTGCCATCGCCGACTTCGCCATTCAATCGTTGAAACCCGACGGATGGCTCTATTTTGAAGTGAATCCATTGTATATCAAGGAGTTAAAAACGATGTTGGCGAAAAAAGGTTTTGAAAATATCGAAGTAAAAATCGACCAATTCGGGAAAGAAAGAATGACTCGGGCGAAAAAATCGAAAATGAAGATATGAAAAAGACGGAAATCACCGAAAAACAGGCGCTGAGCAAGCTGATGGCACTCTGTGCGCGGAGCGAACACTCGTCGGGCGATATGTTGCAGAAAATGCGGCTCTGGGGACTCGACGAGGCGACGCAGGCTCGCATCATGGAACGGCTCGTCAGTGGAAAATTCATCGACGACGAACGGTTTACGCGGGCTTTTGTGAACGACAAAATCAAGTACAACCAATGGGGGCGTCGGAAAATCGAACAGGCGCTTTGGGCGAAGGGCGTCGAGCAGTCGATACAGCGAAAAATCCTCGATTCCATCGATGAAAATGAGTATTTGGCGGTCTTAAAACCGCTGCTGAAGAGCAAGGAACGCAGCGTCTCTGGTCGTAACGAATTTGAACGGCAAATGAAGTTGATTCGCTTCGCTGTGAGTCGCGGTTTCTCGATGGAGCAAATCAATCGGTGTTTGGAGGTTTGAGGAGCGAGGAAGGAGAAACGAGGAGTGTGGAGTGTGGAGTGTGGAGAGAGGAGTGTGGAGTGAACTGTAAATTGTTAATTGTAAATTGTAAATAAAAAAATGGGTAGTTTTTGGACACGATTATTCGATTTGATTGCACCGCGTTGTTGTGTAGCGTGTGACAATCGGTTGGCAGAATCTGAGCAGCATGTCTGCCTGAATTGTCTGCTGGCACTGCCGCGCACGCACTACGAAGAACAGCCCTATGACAACACGATGGCGCAGGTCTTCTGGGGGCATTTTCGCGTGGAGAAGGTTGCAGCGTGGTTTTTCTACCAACCTTCGTCGCCGTTTAGCGGTATGATTCACGAACTAAAATACAACCGACAACGCGAAATCGGCCATTTCATCGGTCGTGTGGCGGCTGAGGAACTCTCAAGGAAGCATTTTTTCGACGACATCGACCTGCTGATTCCCATTCCACTGACGAAGCGGCGGCAACGACAGCGCGGCTACAATCAAAGTCTTGAAATTGCGCGTGGAATCAGCAGTGTGACGGGTATTCCCGTCGCCGAGAAGATGGTGGCTCGTACCCGTTTCGAGGAAAGTCAGACGCACAAAACGGCGAAAGAACGACGCGAAAATGTTGCGGGTGTGTTCGAACTCGTTGATGCTGAGGCGATTAGCAACCGCCACGTGATGGTGATTGACGATGTCATTACGACGGGTTCCACGATGATTTCCTGCTGTCAAGAGTTGCAAAAAGACGAGTCGGTGAAAATCAGCATTTTCTCCATCGGTTTTACGCGGAGTTAGTTTTTTCGGTCATTTTTTTCGAATCAGCGTCAGTCCGTCGCGAATCGGCAGGATGACTTGTTCGGTGCGTGGGTCGGCAGCCACATGGTCGTTGAAACGGCGGATGCCCTGCGTCTGGCGGTCGCCGTCGTAGGCCGAATCGGTGACGTGACCATCCCAAAGCGTGTTGTCGGCGAGGAGAAAACCACCGTTTTTCAGCAAGGAGAGTACCGCCTCGTAGGTCTCGACATAGTTGCGTTTGTCGCCGTCGATGAAGGCCAAGTCGAAGTCGAGATTGAGTTTGGGCGCCTCGGTGACGGCATCGCCAATCATAAAAGTGATTCGGTCGTGATAAGGCGAATTTTCGAGCCATTTTCGCGTAAAATCCTCCATTTCATCGTTGATTTCGTAGGTCCAGAGGTGTCCGCCGTCGGGCAGTCCCTCGGCCATGCAAAGTGCCGAATAGCCGCTGAACGTGCCAACTTCGAGTACACGCTGCGGTCGAATCATCTCCACGAGCATTTTCAGCAATCGACCCTGCAAATGCCCACTGACCATGTGGCCATGCAACGTGTGAAAGTGCGTGGCTCGCCAGAGTTCGTGCAGATATTCGGGTTCTGGCTCGGAATGGCTGAGAATGTAATCTTTCAAATTTGACAATTAGACAATTTACAATTTTACGATTTCTCATTATTTACTGAGGAACGCTTCGACGGCAAGGCGATAGGAGTCGAGACCAAAACCGCAAATCGTACCTCGACAGGCGGAGGCGAGCAACGAGCGATGGCGGAACGGTTCGCGGGCGTGGATGTTGGAAATATGCACTTCGATGACGGGCGTTTCGATGGCGCGAATGCAGTCGCCGAGGGCGATGCTCGTGTGCGTGTAGGCACCAGCGTTCAGCACGATACCGTCGAAAGCCCCGAAGCCAGCCTCCTGCAAGTGATTGACCAGTTCGCCCTCGACATTGCTCTGCGCATAGCTGATTTCCACCTTGTCGGCGTACTGCTCGCGAAGTTGCTGCAAAAACGCCTCAAACGAGCCGCTGCCATAGATTTCCGGCTCCCGACGACCCAAAAGATTGAGGTTGGGACCGTTCAAAATCAAAATTTTCTTCATATCTTCAAAAATTTTTTGTACTTTTGTCGGCAAAGTTACGAAAAATTGGAAAATTGAAAAAGAAATCGGAAGAAAATATCGTCAAGCAGTATGTGCGCTACCTGAAACTTGAGCGCAACTACTCGCCGAACACGCTCGAAGCCTATCAGCACGACCTTTTGTTGCTGCAAAACTACTGTCTGACTGAAGGGAAGGCACTGCTCGACATCACGCTCGACGACCTGCAACATTTCGCCGCCACGCTCCACGAAGTGGGCATCGGACCGAGTTCGCAGGCGCGGATTCTCAGTGGCATCCGCTCGTTTTATCGCTTCCTTTTACTCGACGGATTCATAGAAAACGACCCGACGGAACTTTTGGAGTCGCCACATTTGGGCGAACACCTGCCCGAAGTGCTCTCGACGGCGGAAATCGACCAAATCGAGGCGAGCATCGACCTCTCGAAATGGGAGGGACACCGCAACCGCGCCATCATCGAAGTGCTGTTCTCGTGCGGTTTGCGCGTCAGTGAACTTGTGACGCTAAAACTCTCGGACTTGTTTCTCGACGAGGGCTATGTGCGCATTTTCGGTAAAGGGTCGAAGGAACGGCTCGTACCCATTTCCAATCGCGCCATCCACGAGCTGAATCTCTGGTTCGACGACCGAAACCATATGAAAATCAAGCCCGGAGAGGAAGATTTCGTCTTTTTGAATCGTCGCGGTGCCCATCTGACCCGCGTGATGATTTTCATCATGTTGCGCCAACAGGCCGAACTCGCTGGCATCAAAAAGGTGATTTCGCCCCACACGCTGCGCCATTCTTTCGCCACGGCACTGCTCGAAGGCGGTGCCGACCTGCGCGTCATTCAGGCACTGCTTGGCCACGAAAGCATCGGCACCACCGAAATCTACACCCACATCGACACAACCGCGCTGCGCGAGGCGATTATCGAGCATCATCCCCGCAATTTGAAAAGATGAGCGTTGTTTCCGACGTCAGAAAACGATGTTGATAGACAGCGTTTGCGGACCGACCGCCACACTGTAGCGCGACCGTTCGCCCGTGATTTTTTCGCCCAGCCAATAGCCGAGTTCCGTTCCGAGCACGCCGATAGCAGCGCCAGCCGCCACGTCGTACCAATGATGGCGGTTGCGACAAACGCGGTCGATACCCACTGCCGTCGCCACCGCGTAGCCCGCCACGGGAATCCACACCGACTGACGGCTGTACTCCTTATACAATTGATGCGCACCCGCAAAGGCGAATGTCGCGTGACCCGATGGGAACGATTTCTGGTCGGTGCCGTCGGGACGTTCTTCGTCGATGAAGTGCTTCAGTCCCCACGTCGCGCCCGACGAAATGGCGATGCTCGCCGCCGTGTTCACCACCAGCCGTTTCCACGATGAACTACTCTCCACGCCGCAGGCTTTCAATGCAAACACCGATGCCACCGGCACAAAGCGCAATACGTCGTCGGCTCCGTCGCCGTGATACGCCTTCGGTTGTGCGAAGGCAGGAATTGTCGCCAACCACAGGGCGAAAATACAAACAAAATGTCTTACCATACAAAAAATAATTTTTTCGCTGCAAAGATAATAAAAAAATAGGAAATGAGCCCAAAAGTCGGGAAACTTTTGGGCTCACTTGAATGTGTATTTCAGAGAATTCGATCTCTAATCCTTACGGCATCAACCTTTACGGCCACGACAGTTCGTCGGTCGTTTCCTTCAACGTCGCTGGCATCCACCACCTCGACATCGGCACCCTACTCGACCGCCTCGGCATCGCCGTGCGCACGGGCCACCACTGTGCCCAACCGCTGATGAGCCGCCTCAACGTGCAAGGCACCGTCCGCGCCTCGTTCGCCCTCTACAACACGCTCGAAGAAGTCGATGTGTTCGTCGAAGGACTGCGTCGCGTCGTCAAAATG
>JAFPYO010000009.1:0-92776 GCA_017412145.1 Prevotella sp. | reverse complement strand
GCACCTCTCAGCCCGCCAGTCGGAAATCCTCACCATCCTTGCACAGAACATCGGCCTGACCGTAGAGAGGGACATCATTCTACAATCCGTATGGGGTAACGACAGCTACGCCAATTCCCTCGCCCTCAACGTACAGATCACCTATCTCCGTAAGATGCTCGACCCTGACACTTCTATCTCCATCGTTTCACTAAAGAAACGTGGGTATAGGTTGGAGGTGATAGAAGAATGAAGTCAAGAGTCAAGGGGCTTTCTTCATATCTGCTGTGATGATTATCATTAGTTTTTTGTGAAAAGTTGATAGATCAAACGGATATCTCGCCATGAAATCATCAAATGACATATTTGATTCTATGGCAACTTTTCTACTGATAGGAGGTAAACTATACAATTTGTAGAATAGCTCAAAATAGTGTTCAAAACCATATTTACAAAATAGGTTCTTGTACTTTATCAAGGTAATGAAGGACATCACAATTAATGGACGGTTCGTATTTGGTGTGTTACTTTCACCTAAATTTACCAATGACTCCTGATACCATTTGTTTGCTATTCTTGTAAAACCTCTATGAACATATTTATAGTCAGAAAGGATCAATACTGGATATATTTTCTTATCACTTTTGGTATTGTGATATTTAAATTTATCTTGTCTGATATCAGATAAATGACCAGTCAGTTGGGTTATACCAATCCTACCGTCTTTATCTTCTGAGAAATAGGTTTTGATACCATCCTCATATCGCCATCTTTTCTTATAAAGTTTATTACTATATATGTCAATGAGCGTATCGAAGTCATGTTTTTCAGTTTCATCACCTCCAATTCTTACATCTTTACACTCGAAAATTATATAGGAGTTCATACTTTCAAGCAGATAATCAGGCGGTCCCAGTTCTCCAGACTTATGTTTGTAATTCTTACGAAGAAACTCTTCTGACATCAATTTGTACATTTGGGGGGATATCGAGTTTTCAAGAAGTCTGTCAAACATTACTTTTTCAGAGAAATTATCTGTAAACAGACTAGGCACTCTTTTTTGCATGTTTTCGCTAATTGGCAACTCTTTGAATTCAAAATATAATGAATTGTAAAGACGATCAACCATGAACTCCCAACTAAATAAATAATAGTCACCATTCGGCATTTTTATCAAAGGACGCTCTCTAAATGCTTTATAATCTGTATTACCACTTCTGTCCATCGGTCCAGCAGAATAGAACTGAATATTGTCAGAGTAACTTCTTGATATTGATTCTAGGATGCCGAAGCTAATTAAAGAATCCGAATCATTTCTCAAATCTGCAGGAATCCAGCCAGCCTTATAATTTAACATAGATATTAATCCAAAAATAGAACGAATATACTCATTCCATGATTTTACACCATGTTTCCTCAAGAAAGCTTCATAGATGAGATGATACTTGGTTACACCTTCGAGATATTGAAAGAACTCAACTGCCATATACAATTGCATGATACTCCGATCTTTCCTGAAATATTCATCTTGCCCATGCATGTTGTTGTTTAATACTGAGAGAAGAAAGAGCATATTTTCAATTATCATATCTTTTTCATTGATATGGTAATCGGTTGCCTTTTCGTTCATTAGAAGAATAAGTTTAAAAAGCAATAGTTCTGCCTCTTCGTTTGATATTTCATCTGCCTTGATTTTATTAAAAGGGAATGCAAACGCATATCTTAACAGTTGAATAGGAGTTTCTGCTGTTGCCCAAAATATTTGTGCGCTATGGGGATTTTTTTTGAAATATTTATTCAATAATCCCTTAACAATCTGACGGTTGTTTAAACTGGAAGTCGCAAAGAAACGATTCAACTTTTCTAATTCTGCATTACCATACAAATTATTTATTGTACCAGCAATCTTTATTGCCATTTCTCTTGGAATGTAGGCTAAAAGCTCATTGAACGTTGGTTTGTGTTCTGATCCAAATAGCACATTATATTCTAAAATCTGAACAAGATGGGAATAATGTTTGTGTTTATTTGCTTTACTTTGGGCAGAATAATGTACTTTTCTATGTGAAGAAGACCGACCACGATGTCTTCTTCTCCTTATTTTATAGACTTTTCTAGTCACATAACGTTGGTGCCTAATTTGCTTATATTTTTTTCTCTTTCTTCTAGACATATAATCTTTCTATTATTCTTGATTTGCAACTAATAATATATTTTGTAAATTATTGATACGCTCATCTATTCTCTCTCTATCATTACCATCAAAAATAATTCTAAATTTGTTTAATACAGATAATAGATGTTCTCCAAGTTCTAGACTAACAGCAAATCTGTCTGCATTCATCTCTCGAATTTTACCATTGTATTCATTTTTTTCTGTTTCATCATAATAATGTCCAAGTTCATGAGCAATGCAAGAGAATCGCTCTTCATCTGTCAATTCTATCTCATTACATCTTGCTTCATTATAGTATATATAATTACCGTTTATTGATACATATTCGTCTGGATTAAATATGCCAGACATAAAATCATCTGGCAATATAACACGAAAAGAGTCATTTTTATCTCTCAAGATGATAGAATTACTTTCCCTATTAATAAAGTCTTGGAACAATTGAATATTATGTGCATTAGTAAATGAAATCATGACTTAAAGATTTATTATATGTTTGTTATTTGATAATATTATTAGGATTGTCTAAGTGTATTACGGAGGGTTTGACCAATCCTGACAACTCGCTCGCATCTTCCAGCGTCTTGCCACGCTCCATCCCATGCAACTCCCCATGCTCTATGCAGTACTCCCGCAGGAACTCCAAATCGAGTCCCTCCTTGTAGGTGTTGAAGTGCTTGTTTGGTTGGTGTATCATATTTCGTCATCCGTGTATTTACATTCTCCATTTTTTTATAACCTCATCAAACTTATCTGCAGACTGAAAAGTAAATGAAGGAGGGTCAGAAGGAAAATTCTTGATATTGTAGGTTGTTGTTGATATAATGTGATTATGTGGAATAACGCTTCTTATAAGTCCATTCTCATAGAAGTGATGTCCTGCGTGTAGAAATAATGCTGGATTCAACGGGATTTCGGCAAATGGATTGTGAAATATTTGAATGCCGTCAGCCCATGTTTCATGACAACTTTCATTAACAATTGATCCAAAAACATTTGGCAAGATGGCATTGGGTAAGGCGTTATAGCACATCTTTATTTGAAACAGTTTATTCTTCATACTTCCATAGCCAGCTTGAACTCCCATCCTATTAAACTTTGACAAGGTGCCGCAAGGTGAAAACAAGACAGCGCTCACATGTTTGAATTGTTCATCAAGAAATAGAGGCTTTATCCTTAATTCACCTTTCTGAAATACTATACCAGACTCGCTCTCTAATGATATTGTACCATCATCATGATGGATTGCTTTCTGATCTATACCATATAAGATGCTTATAATACCAGGAAAAGACCATGTCATAGACATGTCTGCGTGGAAATCGGCTATAGCATAAACTAGTGGCTTACCTTTTACATGATTTAATTCCCAATATGGTTGGTTTTGATAAGTGTGTTTCAACTTTGAATATAAAGGGGAACCAAACATAAGGGGAATTTCATCCTCCATCTTTCTTCGTATCTCCTCGAGAGTAGGAATGTTAGCAGGTTCTTCTATACTTTGTTTACGGTTGACATGAACAGCCTCTATTGCGACCTCATATCCCATTTTCTCAATCATGAAGTCTGGTGCATCATAATCATAACTGAAATGGAAATTCTCTTCTCTGAAATAGCACCATAAGTACAGCTCCCATATTCGAGCATCAAAGCCATTTTTAGATTGAAATTGATCAACAAAATTACCGTCTCTATCCTCAAAGTGGAAAGACAATTCCTCAATAACTGATTTTGCTGCAGTAAAAAAACCTTCTTTATCCAATAGTTTGTCAAAGAATGGATGTCGTTGCTCTTGCTTAGTTACAGGGATGAAGAAATCATTCGCAGGAATATCTTTTCTTAACGCAATTTCATTTCTCACATATGTGTCCATTAGTTTTTCAAGACCTAATCTTGCTTCCTCTATTGAGCAATAATCTAATTTCATAGAAACAAGACAATATTTGTTTCTTGAATCTCTATCAAATAGCATAGCGTGAAATGTATAGTCTTCTCTATCAAGAGATACAAAGCCTATCAGTGAATCATCGTCTGAAGAATAGTACTCTAACTCCTTGTTCACAAGTTTGACAAAAGGATCTCTGGTAAAAAGCAACAGCAGATTAGCCCTATTGGAATTCAGTGGTTTCATATTTCACAATTTAATAAGCAGTTTGTCATTGAGGTTTATAATTGAGTACTGTTCTGTACCGATACTTTCACTTCGCATAAAGGCATCGATGGAGGCTTTATTCTCACCATTGAAGTCGTTCACTTCTATTTGAACATTCTTTTTGTTTACTACAGAGAGAATCTTTCTGAAATATGGAAGATCCACCTCACCAAAGGAATGCCCATAGAAATATAAGTTTGTCACATCTTTGAGTGAAGAAAACCATTCTTCATGTTTCTTAATTATTTCATCAACTTTCTTTCGCTGGTTATATACTCCGTTAATTGCTGCACTTTTTGCTCTTTGCGTGACATAGTCATCCCCTTCCTCTTCGTCGATGGGAAAGTCTTTTTCAAGCATTTTTTCAATGTCACCTTCGGAAACACCATGGCCTAAAACCAATTCATCGTCTGTACCAGCTTTTCCATGAATATGAAGTATTATATTTTCATCTATGCTATAAAGTGTTTCCAAAGTAGGTGTATAATTAAATGTAAGGAATGCTGCATCATCGGTTTTAAGCTCTATCTTTTTGCTCTCATCACCCATTTCTAACTCAGCAACCCATTGATGAAAAGCTTCTCGAATTTCACCATATGCTTCAGATAATTTGATTTCTACTGCATATTCGGCAGCATACCAATCTCGATCACGAAAATCATCGCTTCCAAAATCTGGATAATTCTCGCGAACTTCTTCTTGTACTATTTCAGAAGTAACGGCAGTAGCGAGATTACTTTCAAAATATTGCCACCAGTTATTGTCACAATAGCCAAAAAGTTCATCTATTGTGCAGAGTACAGACATGGCCTTTTCTTCAAGCCACTCTCGAAACTGAAGGTATCCTGTATGCATATCATGGTGACGATCAAAACCATTACCAATAATATACAGATGCTTTATTTTTTCGAGATGCGTCCCATTATCTCCAAAGCATACTTGCTTTGATTTTTTGTGCCTTTTCTTTTTCAAGCTTCTTCCGCGTATAATAATTTTTTTATGGTGTGCCATAATTTCTATAGTTTTTGTCTATATCACCACATCACTTCTTCCAATAGCAATCTTATCTAATGCCATCAATAAGTCATGCAATACTTGTGGCAATTTTTGCCCCAATAGTTTGAATTCTGTATTCAACTTTTTATGGAGAAAGAAAAAAACATTGATATCGTTTACTCCCTTTAACACGGCCACAAAAACATTTTCGACCTCCCTATGCAAATCTGTCACAATAATCGGAGCCAGATATATCTTTTTCACCAGCCTAACAAGTTCAGAGATAATAAACACTCTGTTCATTGGCTCCAGATAGCTCCAGCCTTTTAAAGCCTGATTAAATACATTCTCAATTCCTTTTTCTTTTTTCAAGAACTCTTTATATGCGAATTCTGCATTTACAGGCACTCCGATATAATGCATCTGAAGCATCTTTCTACAAATAGTCTCATCGTCAAATGCTTTCTTTAGATAGGTATAACTGCTCATTCCTTGTTTAATAGGCAGGTACATTTGCTGTAGCAACTTGTCATCCGAAATCAGTATTCTGTTCTTGCCAACTAACTTCATATAGTCAGCCACATAGTCCATACTGTATCCCTCTTGCATCTCTGACCCAATATTATGCTCCATCAGCACATCAAGTCTTCCCTCAGGCGTTTCAATTTTACAGTTATTGTGAATCCAATCCAACAATCCCCTTATTAGCCCAATCTGCCACTGTTTGCTCTCTTTGGTATGGAAAATAGGAGTAACGCCCTCTATTGAAATATCAAGCGACATTGACTCATCTGGCGACTTCTCAAGTTTTTCAAGTTCTCGCTGCGCAATCTCCTCTACGACTCTCGATACTACAAACCGTTGCTTAAACTCAAGTTCCTCTGTCCTGCTCAGCTCATAAAATAGCATCAAGCTGCTATAATCCAAAACATATTCTACATTTTGAACATCCTCAATTTGTTCATCTCTGCATTGAGGATTCATTAAGATACCGTGCTCTTCACCACTTAGGATATAATACCCTCTGATAAAATCTCCTTCATAAAGCAAAATAGGCACCATACTATAAGGCATTTCACCGCAGTCATATTGAGCCAGACAATCTTTAAAAGTACGGCGTCTCAGTTCTTCCTGACTAGCAAAATTCTTAATAAAAAAGTCATTTAAGCTTGCCACATCAGTATTGTCTGGCAGTTTGAACATCTTGCCAGGCAATTGCGATGTCACGGGATTTTCCATCTCGCCATATATTTCCTTCATCAAAGCATAATGATCATTGGCTATGGTCTTCACCACAACTTTGTCAGACATAGTTCCCAATCCTTTGTTTATTAACACGACATCTCCCTCTTTATGACCTAATAGTGCTTTTATTGAAGGCATACGACTATCTGGTTTGATATAAAGAGGTGCTTTTTGCTCTTTTCCATTTAAGCTGTAAAACACATATACTCCTTCTTTTACCTCGTCAAATTGTTTGAGCGCAGTGTTACCGTCTTTAGTAGAATGACATAAGTTGAGATAAAACATGCGCAGTCTTGGACGGTCTGGGTTCTTGGCGTATGGCATCAGGAAATTCATTGCATCTATCAAATATCCTGCCTCATATAGGGCTGATGCCGTCTCTAAGATATAGTCATCTGAAGTAAACATGATAGATGGTGCAAGATCTTTCAGTTCTCCCACATCCTCAAATTTTCCATTCTTCACCAGAACAACAAGATATGTGGCAAACAAATTCTCCGTAAGAGACATCATTCCATATAGGATTCTGATTATCTCCAAAGCCTCCTCCCATTCTCTTAGTTTCATTCTCAGCTGCAATTCTATTTCAAGCAGCTTTACCTCTTGATGGTCTGCATTCAAACGCCAGTCTTTGAGCAAATTGAGCAACAACCCATTACGTGTCTTGCTCAGATGTAAGGCTTGCAAATAATAGAACATCCGTTCATCATACATTCCGCGTTTCACGAGCTCATCGTAGATAGGCAGAGCCAACTGATAATAGCCACACATCAGCGAAATAAACGCTATTGCAGATTTAAAATCCGCATCCTCATTACTTGCATCTTCGCAAAGAACCTTATAATTATCCTCATTGGGTTCGTCAATACACTTTTTTAGGTCTACCATCAATATCCGATGCTGTTCGTCCTCATATTGCTTCGTCATTAGACTCTCCATGTCTATCATAGAAGCATCTGTCGGATTGAGCATTTTGTTAATAACACCATTGACCACTCTTGGAAAATTTAGTTTGTCAATGATTACTAAAGAATTAATGTATAACCCGTATTCCTCCAAAGCTTTCTCCTTATTCTTCGTCTTGTTGTATATGTGCATCTTCAGAAAGTGAGCCTGGTCTTTCGCTTCCTTCATGGAGTCTGCAATCTTGATAGCTTCTTTATAGTAGCCCTCATACTGTAGGCATACAGCAAGCAAAAGGAGGTAGTTTGTTTTCTTTACGTCAATACAATCTATAGCAGTAACTAACCCCTCCTTTATGTCTTTTACAATATATCCCGACAATCCTTCAAAGAAATAAACCTCAGGAAATAATGCCTCCATCTCGGTACCTTTCATCTTCTGTGCAAGAGTTGTCGACAAGACATATATCTCCTCCATCAGCGGAGTCGGTGTCATTCTCTTGTCAAAATAATACTGATGCGTCATCATGATATAGACGAATTGTACATACTCTAACCTTCGATGGTTTTCCATAAAGTGAGCAAAGTCATCACATATACCCTCCTGCCGCTCAAAATTGTCAATCAAAAAACGTATCAATGGATCAGTATAGGATAATTCTCGTCCACTGATAATATATTGGAATATCAAGGAGAGTAACTTTGTACTCTTCTTAACATATTGGGGAAGGACATTCAAATTCTTCCCAAAGATCTCCCTATTCTCATCATAGCTTAAAACGAATGAGGCCGTAGGATTATCCTCATCCCAATCCTTAATACTATTAGCTAATGCTACTGCTTCGTCTTTCTTTTTCTGGTATAACAGCCTTATCGTTTCATGCTCCATATACTGGACATTCTTATCATCCAAAACATAGCATTCATGATACTCATAATCATATTTCTTGTTCCTCATCATTTCATAGCAAAGCGCTTTCATCTGATGCAGCTTTGCCATGACGCTATTGGGAATCTTGTTTCCAGACTCTTTAATAGTTTCATCCAGTTTTTCCAGTAGTTCCAATGCCGTCTTTGGCTTGCACTTTGCTATTTCCTCTTTATAAACATTAAGTTGCCTTTTCCACTCTGCCTTTAGTCCTTCTCCCAGCAGAATTGTTATCTGATCGACCGAATTCTGAAGCCTATCTATTTTTTGAGAAATGATGAACACTTCCTCCTTATAATATTTTTCTATATGGAGCTGTTTAATCTTCTCATTTTTTGTACAGTTAGCATAGAACAAGTCTAAAAATAGTCTCAAATCGCCAGACTTCGGTTTAATGATATGCTTGTTCTTTGCTAATTCCTCTTCAATATTCTTTACGGATTCTTCGTCGCTTTCAGCAATACCAAGCTTCACAAGTTCATTTATAATGGCTTGTGACTGATAGAACGGAAAGGTGTCATGCGTACTTTCCACAGGACGTATCTTGGCGTACTCTTCAATAGTTGCCGAGATAATATGGTTCAACTCATCACGATATTCTTCTTCAGAAAGGATTCTGTCCCATCCTCTTTTAACGAAATAACCTATAGTTCCACTTATAATAGAAGATATAACAATATTCATGTCAAGTTTTTCGTTTCATTTTTACTTTTTAAAATCAGATCAGGATGCTCTAATTCCTCTACCAGTATATCTACCATCGTGCAGGGCTTATGGGTTGCATAGTCGATGCCGGTATATAACGCGCGTAGTTGCTGGGCGAAGCGCTTGGCCAACTCTTCACGGCCATACTGCTGGAGCAGCCTATAAATATCAGGATTCCCCTTGCAATACTTAAAATTGTCGTCTCCCATCTTCTTGCGAAAGGCATTCTGTAGCTTGTCAATGTAGGCCTCGCGACTAATGCCCGTGTCAAGGTATTCAAAATGAAGATAGTACCAGAGTTCAAAGGCCTCATTCGTCCAGGCGCTTCGGAAGCCTAACTTGTTCGCTTTCTTTATAGCATCGTTGAAATCGTCGAAGTCATCCTTGTCAAAAACGACCCATACACGGTCAAAAGACATTGCATTCTTGCGCTCCAGTTCCTGCCTAATTTCTAAAGTCCTGTCAACCAGAGCTACCGTTGCCCTGCCTTCGCCTTCAATCGTAACCTCACGAACGGTTGAGATATAGTTCTTGATTAGAGCCTCAAAGTAGTGCGGCTCAGTCTTAGTGCCTTCACACACTATAAGGAAGCGTACAAGTTTCTCTCGAACGTTCTCCTTGCGTTTCTTTGCAGCCTTAGCTTCTTTACGTTCCCGCCTTAGCTTCGCAATTTCTTCTTTTCTCGAATATCCCATAGTAGCACTCTATTTTCCAATGAAAGGTATAGCGCCATAACGTCCACGAATATAGTCACGCTTGATGTCACGGTCATTGCGTACCTTCTTTCCGTCTTCATCCTTGAATTCCACTAACGAATAGATATCGGTTGACTCTACCTTATCTTTCTCTGCAAACCATATTTGATCACGGCGAATGATATCCAAATCGAGAAGGTTGGTGTCATGTGTAGCGAAGATCAGCTGTGCTCCATGCCTGTTCTTCTCAGGATCCATAAACAGAAGAACGATATTGCGTGTAAGAAGCGGGTGCAACTTTGCATCCAGTTCGTCCACAATCAGTGTCTTGCCTTCGTTCAACGTATCGAAAATAGGCCCGGAAATCTCTATCACTTTCTTTGTTCCCTCAGACTCCATCTGGTTCTTGTGAAAATTGCGTTCCCCAATCACAAGTCCATTTTCATCATAGACATTATGAGTAGTTATCGGTTCGACGAAACTACCTGTGGCTATGTCTTTTTCCAATTGTGACCTTATCGACTTGGGGGCACTATCCAATGCCTCCTTGGGAATATCTACTTTCTTAACGGAGAAACGAGTAAAGCCCAGTTGCAGTGTCTTGAAGAACTCTTGAGCCTGATCTGCTCCGTTCAAATGTTCCAAAAACATTCTAAGCGTAAAGGCTTCGTAGCCTTCGCTGTCTATTCCAGATAGCACATTGCATTCACCGAACCACCCCATTATCGAGTTGGACTTCTCACCCTTCAGTTGGGCAACAAGTGACAGGAAGAGACGATTCGAGTTGGTCAAATCCTCCTTTCCCTGACCTTCTGGGAATCTTTTCGCTGACACTTCAATGATGTCTCGCGAGCGCATGAATAGTTCGTATTCTTTCTCGCCAAACCGTTTCTCATACAACCACTCAGATATGATGTCGGTTTTGTCGTATTCGTAACCGTAGCGATAAAGCACCTCACCTTTTATAAACTGTATCTCAAACAAAGTAGGTCGCGAGTCAGAGTCTTCATCCAATGCAAAAGGATCGTATGGAAGTGCATCGCCCTCATTCAGGCGCACAGAACGTCTGACCATGCTTCGCATAGTAGATATAGCCTGAATGAAATTACTCTTGCCACCAGAGTTTGCACCATAGAAAACTGCCAACGGAAGTAAATTGTACTTGCCCTTGTTGATGACTGACTCTTTATGTTCCTTTATGGAACTCGCCTCCATGCTGAACGTGCGTTCCTGTTTGAAAGAGCGATAATTCTTGACTGTGAAATTTACTATCATATCTCAAAATTTTGTGCAAATATACAGAAAATATATTATATACATATAAAATTATGAGATTTTTTCTCATTTTTAACTCTTTGTGTACCTAAAATGCATAGGATGACTACCATTTTTAGTAAAATGATCTTGGGCAATGATTAACCATACTGCATATTATAAATATATAAGGTAAACGAAAAAAATAAGAATTTTGTAATTCGCACCCTATTTAATAAAGTTAAAAACGTTAAATCTTCATCATTTTCTCCATCCATAGAATCTACGTCATCATTTTTCTACCGTTTAACACGCAATTCGTTGTGATTTAGTGACTTGCAAATACTCCGGTTGCTCTGGCCTGACGAGCATAACGATTCCTAACTCCGTGACGATCATCAGCAGTGAGGCATTCCGTTATTGCTCTGGTCTGAAGAGTGTAACCATTCCAAATTCCGTGACGAGCATCGGCTATTCTGCGTTCGATGGATGCAAGGGCCTGACGAGCGTAACGATTCCGAACTCCGTGACGATCATCAGCAGTGAGGCATTCCGTTATTGCTCTGGTCTGAAGAGTGTAACCATTCCAAATTCCGTGACGTTCATCGGCGATGAGGCATTCCGTTATTGCTCTGGTCTGAAGAGTGTAACCATTCCAAATTCCGTGACGTTCATCGGCGATGAGGCGTTCCGTGATTGCTCTGCCCTGCCGAGCGTAACGATTCCGAACTCCGTGACAAGCATCGGCGAGAGGGCGTTCTCTGGCTGCTCTAATCTGGAAAGTGTAACGATTGGAGCTGGGGTGTTGAGTATTGGCTCGTCTGTTTTTTCAGGTCATCAACCCGCTAAAGTAATTTGGCTGACCAACACACCGCCAGAAGGATATAAAAATGCAGCAGGTAAAGTAAATTATGTGGCGAATGATTTATATACATCGCTGGACAACAAAGGGGTATATCCGTTTTTGAGTTCGATTTTCGAGGTGGATGGTGTGAAATATGTGCCCGTGAGTCCAGCGGAAAGAACATGTTATGCAATTGATTGTCTTTATGATGAAAGAGCAGAGAACATCGTTATCGGAAAAACAGTCAATTATAAAGGCATTGATATGACAGTTACACTTGTCAATAAATATACTTGTTATCAGAATCAGTTTGTTAAGAAAGTGAACCTTAGTTTTGATGGAATAACTGGTAATTATTCTTTTTCGGGCTGTAATAGTATTAGGGAGGTAACTTTGAATAATGGTAATTACATAGCAATTTATGCTTTTAGTAACATTAATAGTGAGTTTACAGCTACCATTAATTGTAAAGGTGTTATTGGGTCAAATGCTTTCTATCAGAGTACAGGTCTTAAAATGTTAGAGGTTGGTAGCAATGTGACGAACATTAATAACGATGCTTTTAATGGCTGTAATAGTCTTATTGCCGCAAATATCCAAAATAAAGGATTGATTGGTGCTAAAGCTTTTCAAAATTGTACGGCAATGACTACCGCCACGCTTGGCGAGGAGGTGACAAGCATCGGTAATAATGCATTTGATGGCTGTTCGTCGTTGGAAAAAATTGTGATTCCCAATTCAGTTACCTATTTGGGCACGTATGCTTTCCAGAATTGCAGAAAAATGACTTCGGCGAAAATTGGAACAAGTGTGAAAACCATTGGCCAGTATGCTTTTAACGGTTGCACTACGTTGCCGAAAATACAGATTCCTCACAGTGTGACGGCTATCAATAATAATGTATTTGAAAAATGCAGCAGTTTGAAAACAGTAATCATGGATGATGGGCAAGAGGCGGAATTGAAGTTAGGCTACAATTATTTTTCTTCTGGAGGCAACAAACCGCTGTTCTCTGATTGTCCGCTTGACTCGGTGTATATCGGCAGGAATATTTCGTATTCCACTGAGAGCAAATATGGCTATTCGCCGTTCTACCGCAACACCTCGCTGCGTTCGGTACACATCACCGACAAGGAAACCGAGATTTCTCCCAATGAGTTCTACGGTTGCTCAAACCTGAAAAACGTGCGCAT
Source organism: Prevotella sp. (assembly GCA_017412145.1). Taxonomy (GTDB): domain Bacteria; phylum Bacteroidota; class Bacteroidia; order Bacteroidales; family Bacteroidaceae; genus Prevotella. The sequence continues at coordinate 79,707 of JAFPYO010000009.1, read as the reverse complement.
TGGCGACGGCGTGACAACTATCGGCGACTGGGCTTTTTCGGGTTGCAGCAGCATCGACTATTTCTCGTTCGGCTCCAGCGTGAAGACCATCGGCAAGGAGGCTTTTTCCGACTGTACGGCGGTAACAAAACTCATCAGCCACGCCACCACGCCGCCCTCTTGCGGTTCGCAGGCGTTGGACGACATCAACAAATGGAATTGTACGCTGTCGGTGCCGAAAGGCTATGTTTCTGCCTATCAGCAGGCGGCGCAGTGGAAAGAGTTTTTCTTCATCAATGACGATGCGACAACGGCTATCAAGCCGATTTCAGACAATGCAGTCGAAATCATCGAGAATTATGATTTGAATGGCACTCGTCAGAATAGATTGCAAAAAGGCGTGAACATCGTTCGCATGAGCGATGGAACAGTGAAAAAAGTGATTGTTAAATAATAAAACGAAAAATGAAAACTATCAGAAAAGTTGGTATGGCTGCGTTGGTGGCTATTGTATGTAGTCTGACGGCAGCGTGTTCATCGGATGATGATGAGGATGGAAGTGGTATTGTTGCCACAGGGAGGTTGGCAAAAGTGGAAATAGTTGGCAATTGGGGCGCAGTTGCTATGTTTTCCTATGCTTCTGACGGAGAAATTTCGGATATCCATATTTCGGAAGATGGCTATTCCGAGGATATTTCATACGTTATTTCCCAAAATGTTATATCGTGGTCAAGCAGGACTTCGGATGGCAAACGCTACACCTACCGTGCGAATATTGAAAACGGAAGGGCGCAGAGTATGACGCGGAAAAACTGCCTTTTCCGTTATGATGGCAGCAATAGACTTGTTGAGTTGGAATGCCGTGAATGGAATGGCGTTTTCAAGTTGACTTGGAGTGGTGGTAATATCACACGCCTTGAGCAATACGACAATGGTAAACTTGAGGCTCGAATTGATTACACCTATTCGAATCATCAGGCAGGTATGTTGGGTTACATGTTGTATTTCAATCCGCTCGCCGAAAACAATTTCCTTGATACTTTTGAAGAACACGCCTTGTTCTATACGGATGCTTGTGGTCAGATGTCTAAAAATCTACCTGCGACGGCTACATTCTATGGTCGGGACGGAAAGAGTAAGGGAACGCGAACCTATGAATACAAGACGAATGGAGGAAGGATTTCTCAAGTTGTCATCAGTGGCAATCACAATGATAGCCTTTATGATTATCCCGTGTCTTTGAAAATTACGTGGGAGTAAGAATTAATGGTATTGAAGTGAAGTTCAGGGCGGAAACTCGCAAAAAAGCGATTTCCGCCCTGTTTGATGTCGTTTTTTTCGATTTTCGAGAGATTCTTACGGCCGATCCTTCTTTTTCGTGCCGAAATCGCTGGGCTGCGGTCCCATAACGAGTTCGAGGGTGTCTCCGCGACGGATGTCATCGAAGAAGATGTAGGACTTCGTGTAGGGTTTGCCGTTGAGCAGGGCGCGTTGCACGTAGATGTTCTCGGCGCTATTGTTCGTGGCTTTAACGGTGAAGGTCTTGCCGTTGCCAACGTTGATGGCGGCCTCGTCGATGACGGGCGAACCGATGCAGTATTTTCCGCCTGCGGGCTCAACCTGATAGAGTCCCATCGCCGAGAGGATGTACCACGCCGACATCTGACCGACGTCCTCGTTGCCCGAAAGTCCGTCGAAGTCGTTGGCGTACATCTCTCGCATCGTCTGGCGCAGCAGTTTCGCGCCTTTCCACGGCTGTCCGACGTAGTTGTACATATAGAGAATGTGGTGCGAGGGCTCGTTGCCGTGGGCATACTGACCGATGAGGCCGCTGATGTCGGGCGAGGCATTTTCGCCGAGGTCGCCTTCGACGATAAAGAGCGAATCGAATTTCTCGACGAATTTCTGTTCGTTGCCAAACATTTTCACGAGTCCGTGCACATCGTGGGGCACGAGCCACGTGTATTGCCAAGAGTTGCCCTCCGTAAAATCGTCTTCGCGATGGGTCGAACTGAAGGGGTTGAAGGGCTTGCGCCGCTCGCCTGTCGAGGAGAGTCCCTTGATGAAGCGGTCGGCGGGGTCGAAATGCTTCTGATAGAGTTTGCTGCGGTTCATAAAATACTGGTAATCAGCCTTTTTGCCAAGTTTTTTCGCCACTTGCGCCACGCACCAGTCTGCCAAGGCATATTCGAGTCCTTTCGCCACGGTTTCGTGGGTTTTGTCGAGGTCGAAAGGCAGATAGCCATATTTTTTCAGCAGGTCCATACCGCGCTCGTCGAGCATCGCCGACGTTTTCATCGCCTCGTAAGCCTTTTCGATGCTCAAATCCTCGCTTCCTCGCTTCCTCGCTTCCTCGAAATAGCCTTTTAAGACAAGGTCGGCGAGCACGGGAATGGCTGGATTGCCCACCATACAGTCGGTTTCGTTGCCCATCAGGTGCCACACGGGCAGTTTTCCCTGTTCTTGGAAAATATGCAGGAAGGTCTGCGCGATGTCGGCCTGTTTTTCGGGATGGATGAGCGTTTGCAGCGGATGGGCGGCGCGATAGGTGTCCCAGAGCGAGAGCGTGGTGTAATTCGTGAAGTTGCCCTTGTGAACTTTTCCGTCGGCACCGCGATATTCGCCATTCACATCGTTGAACACCGAGGGCGCAATCATCGAGTGGTAGAGGGCGGTGTAGAAAATGGTTTCGATGTCGGCTGAAGCCTTGATTTTGATTTTCGACAGTTCATCGTTCCACGCTTTCCGCGCTGCAGCGACGGTTTTCGGGAAATTCCAATCGGGCAGTTCTGCCTGCAGATTTTTCTTCGCATTCTCGACGCTCACCGCCGACAGCGCCACTTTTACGAGCAGCGGTTCGGCGATGTCTTTGATGGTCAGAATACCCGTGGTGTCGCCATCGACCTTCGTCAATTCGACAGGTCGCGAAAATTCGGCCACAAAAAAGTTTTTCTGGTCGCGGGCCCAGCCTCGGCTGAACCGATAGCCGCTCACGACGGTCGGCGATTCCTGCGTCATCTGGCAGTTGCGGACATTGTCCCAACCAATTCCCTGCCGCAAATCGAGCATCATCTGGGCTTCCGACTGGTCGGCGCCAAACGTGTAGCGATGCATTCCCACGCGCTTCGTCGCCGTGAGTTCGACGAGCACGTTGGGGGCGCCCAATTTCACGGCGTAATAGCCTGGGCTGACCGTTTCGGAAGCGTGGTTGAACGGCACTTGCGGACGTTGAAATTGCTTTTGACAGCAATTTTTCAGGCAAATTTTAGGAATGGGCAGCAAGGCAATGTCGCCGAGGTCACCGATGCCCGTGCCACTGAGGTGCTGATGGCCGAAACCGATGAGCACCGAGTCGCTGTGGTGGTAGCCCGAACACCAGTCCCAACCGCGTGTCGGCTGCGTCGGACCGAGTTGAATGTAGCCAAACGGCACGTTCGCACCGAGAAAAACGTGGCCGTGGCCACCCGTTCCGATGCGCGGATTGACAAATTTCGTAAAATCTTCGCCTTGGGCAAAGGTCGCGATGGTCGTCAGCAGGGCGATGGTCGTCAGAAAAAGTTTTTTCATATCGTTTCAGATTTTGTTAAATTTTGGTTCAAAGTTACGGCTTCTACTCGAAAAATCCAAATTTTATTCGCTTTTTTTTCGTATTTGTCCGTCATTTGCATTAACTTTGTGGCTGAATTTCGACGAAAAAGGATGATTGACCGACAAACCGTAGAAAAAATCAAGGAGACTGCCGACATTGTCGAGGTGGTTTCGGAGTTTGTGACGCTGAAGAAAAGCGGTGCGAACTACAAGGGTTTGTGCCCATTCCACAACGAGAAAACACCGTCGTTTATGGTGTCGCCGGCGCGTGGAACGTGCCACTGTTTCGGCTGTGGAAAGGGTGGAAATCCCGTCAGTTTCGTGATGGAACACGAGCAGATGACCTATCCCGAGGCACTGCGCTGGCTGGCGAATAAATACCACATCGAAATTGTCGAGCGCGAACTGACCAACGAGGAAAAAGAGGAGCAGAGCACTCGCGAGGCAATGTTCATCATCAACGAATTTGCGTTGCAGTATTTCGCCGATATGCTTCACAACCACCCCGACGGTCAGGCCATCGGACTGCAATATTTCCGCAGTCGAGGCATTCGCGACGACATCATCGCGAAATTCCAACTCGGTTTCGACCTCAACGACCGCTTCGCCTTTGCCAAAACCGCCCTGAAAAAGGGCTACAAGGCCGAATTGATTGAAAAAGTGGGCATTTGCTACAAAAACGAGCGCGGCGAACTCATCGACCGCTATGCTGGGCGCGTGATTTTCCCGTGGATTGGCGTTTCGGGCAAGGTCGTGGGCTTCGGCGGACGAAAGCTCGACGCGGCAACGAAAGGAATCCAACAAAAATACGTGAATTCGACCGACTCGGAAATCTTCCACAAAGACCGCGAACTCTATGGACTCTATCAGGCGAAACGCGCCATTGCGAAAGAGGATTGCGTCTATATGGTAGAGGGCTACACCGACGTCATCGCGATGCATCAGGCAGGCATCGAAAACGTCGTGGCGAACTCGGGCACGGCGCTGTCCTACCATCAAATCAACATTCTGCACCGCTTCACGTCGAACATCGTCTTGCTCTACGACGGCGACGAGGCCGGCATCCACGCCGCCCTGCGCGGTACCGATATGCTACTCTCGGAGGGTATGAACCTGCGCGTGTTGCTCTTCCCCGAGGGCGACGACCCCGATTCGTTTGCAAGGAAAACGACGGCGGCGGAATTCAAACAGTACATCGACAGTCATCAAAAAGATTTCATCCAGTTTAAAACGGACTTATTGCTGCGCAACGAACGCGACCCACAAAAGCGAGCCGTCGCCATCAACTCGATTGTTCAAAGCATTTCGATGGTGGTCAATCCGATTTTGCGCGACACTTATCTGCACGACTGTTCGCAGCGGATGGGCATCGCCGAGGCCACGCTCATCAACCAGATGAACAACCTGATTCGCGAGCGCGGAGGGCGTCGTCCAGAGGCTTCCACCGCCACCGCCGACAACCCAAATCCATCTGACAACGCGCCCACGGTGAACCCGCCGGCTTCGTTGGTCGGGAAACCAGTTTCGAGAGAAGAGAAAACCGTCGAGCGACTATTGGCCGAACTGATTGTCAAACACGGCGAAATGGTGATTTTCGACAACATCGAGGACGAAAACGGAAATCCGATGATGTTGAACGTGGCGCAGTTTGTCCATCTCAACCTCGCCGACGACAACCTTTCTTTCGATAATCCACTCTACAAAAAAATCCTCGACGAAGCCGTCGCCCACAGCCACGAACCCAACTGGACGGCAGAACGCTATTTCATCAACCACGACGAGATTGAAATCAGCCGTTTCGCCGTTCCACTGAGCGACCTGCGCAATCAGAAATCGGAGGCGAAAGAGCCCGACATCGAGGAAATCAAACAGAACACGCTGCATCTGCTGCTCGACTTCCGCGTCGATTATCTCGACCGTCGTCTGCGCGAAATCAAGGCTGAAATCGCATCGGTCGCCGACGAAGCCCGACTGCGCGAACTGATGACGGAATTCAAGGAAAAAACCGACTTCCGAAATGCGCTGGCACGCAAAATCGGCAGTAATATTCTCGTATAAATCGAACGAAATATGACAATGACCCTTTGGTACTGGATTTTCTTCGCAATCTACGCCCTGCTGATTGTAGGAACGATGGTGACGGTCTTACTCGAAAACCGTCAGCCGTCGAAGGCTATCGCGTGGATTCTGGTGCTGATTTTCCTGCCGGTCGTGGGTCTGATTCTTTATATTTTCTTCGGTCAAAACACGCGAAAAGAACGTCGAATCAGTGGAAAAACCATCGATGACTTGTCGTGGAACGCCCTGCCGAGTTATGCCGACCAACTCGACGCGAAACTGCTCGACAGCCACGGGCGACTGATGCGCCAATTTCTGACGCAAAACAACGCCATTCCCCTCAACACCGACGATGTGGCGATTTACACCAATGGCTACGACTATTTCTTAGCACTTTTCGAGGCACTCGGCAAAGCCCGCCACCACGTCTATCTCATCACGTTCATCTTCGACGACGACCCACTGGGTCGATTGGTGGCCGACGCGCTGGCCGACTGCGCCGCCCGAGGCGTGGAAGTGCGCCTGATTTACGACGATGTGGGCTGTTGGCGCGTGCCGACGGCGTTCTACGAACAGATGAAAAGTCGCGGCATCGACGTTCAAGCCTTTATGCCCGTGCGCTTCCCTGCCCTGACGAGCCGAATCAACTACCGAAACCACCGAAAACTCTGCATCATCGACGACGAAATGGCGTTCATCGGTGGAATGAACATCGCGATGCGCTATGTGAAGGAATGGCGCGACACCCACCTGCGCGTCCGTGGCGACATTGTCGAGGCGATGCGCCACTGTTTCCTGACCGATTGGAAGTTCTGCGTGAACGATTCCGACCGCGAAAAAGACGATTTTCCTGAACCACCAATTCAACCGACGTTCGACGGCATTCCGGCGCAGTTGGTGACGAGCAGTCCCGTCAGCGAATATCCCGTGCTGATGCAGGGCTACGTGCGCATTCTGCTGCAAGCCCGCGACTATGTCTATATGGAAACGCCCTATTTCCTACCGACCGAAACGATACTCTCGGCGATGCGCACGGCGGCGCAGAGTGGCGTGGATGTGCGGCTGATGGTGCCTCGCGAAACCGACACCTACGTGGTGGAATGGGCGTCGCGGTCGTATCTGATGGAGGTCGTCGAGTCGGGTGTGACGATTGTGTTCTACGAAGGCAGTTTCAACCACTCGAAACTGCTCGTCGCCGACGATAGCGTGTGTTCGTGCGGCTCTACGAACATCGATTTCCGCTCGTTTGAACACAATTTCGAGGCCAATCTTTTCTTCTACGACAGCGATGTCGCCCGTCGTTTCAAGCAGGTGTTCCTCGACGACTTGAAGCATTGCAGCGATTTCGAAAGTTATCTTCAAATGCAGAAGCGACCTTTCCTCCATCGCCTATGGGAATCGATGCTCAGACTGCTTTCGCCGTTGTTGTAAATCTCAAAAAAATACAAATTTTCACGAAAAAATCACGATTTTTTCATACCTTTGCAAAATAAAAACGAAAAATGAATCAATACAACCCAACCATCATCATCCGAATCGGACAAAACGCGCTGTCGTTTGCCGTCGCCGACCCGTCGAAAGAGGGCGGAATCGCCTTTGAACCCTACGTTTTGCGAAGCAATATGTCGCTGTCGGCGAACCTGCGCGAGGCATTTCAGAAAAGTCCGTTGCTCGGTCGTGACTTCGAGCAGGCACAGGTCATTGTCGATGCGCCGGTGTTGCTCGTTCCGAGTGGCGAATTCGATGAAAAACAGGCCGAAACGCTCTATCAGCACACGTTCGCAGGCGAAAAAACGATGGGCGTGGAACAGACGCGAATCGTTCACAACGAGTTGGAAAAACTCAATGCCGTGGCTATTTTCAAGATGAACAGCGACCTGCGACTCGTCATCGGCGACCATTTCACCGAGGTGCGCTATCAGCACTTGATGCAGGCGGTTTGGAACCATTTCTACGCCCAGAATTTCACGGGTACGCAGCGCAAACTCTTCGCCTATCTGCACGACAAACGACTGGAAATTTTCTGCTTCGATATGGGTCGTTTCCGCTTCAGCAACGCCTACGAGGTCAGCAACAGCCGCGACGCGGTCTATTTCTTGCTGGCCGTGTGGAAACAACTCGGTTTTGACGCACAAAACGACGAGATTCACCTCGTTTTCGACACCGAAACCGTCGCCACTGCCGACGCGCAAAACGACCGCGACACGCTGATGGAAACCTTGCGCCGCTATGTCAAGAACGTTCACACGCCCGAAACTTCGGAAACGGGCGCAAGCAACCTGCCTTTCGACCTGAAAATCCTTTTTGAAGACTGACCATTATGCGCATTGTCACTGGAATTTACAAAGGTCGCCATTTCGACATTCCGCGCACGTTCAAGGCGCGTCCGACGACCGATTTTGCGAAGGAAAACCTCTTCAACGTACTCAACGGCTACATCGATTTCGACGGCATCAGTGCGCTTGACCTGTTTTCCGGCACGGGCAGCATCTCGTTTGAAATGCTGTCAAGGGGCTGCAACCCAGTCGTGAGCGTTGAAATGGATGCCGAGCACGTGCAGTTCATCAAAAATTGCACCCAGAAACTCCAAGCTGAGGGCCACGTCATCGTTCGCAAAGACGTTTTTCGCTTCATCAAAACCACACAACGGCAGTTCGACCTGATTTTCGCCGACCCACCCTATCAGTTGGCGACGCTCGCGACGATTCCCGACCTGATTTTCGAGCACGATTTGTTGGCGGAAGGCGGCATTTTCGTGCTTGAACACGGTAAAAACCACGATTTTTCGCAACATCCGCGTGCCATCGACCATCGAGTGTATGGCAGTGTGAATTTCACCCTTTTCAGATAGTTTTTCAGCCAATTTTCCAATGACTGCAGCCGATTTTGTTCAACTGGTGGAACAGCAGTTCGGTTACGAGCCGACGGCCGAACAGCACGGTGCTTTGGAGTGTTTCGCGGCGTTTATGGCCGACCGTTCCGACCGTTCGCTGATGATTCTGCGAGGTTCGGCAGGCACGGGAAAAACGACTTTGGCAGGTGCGCTCATCGGAGTGCTTGGACGATTGGGCGTGAAGACGGTGCTGTTGACCCCGACGGGTCGGGCGGCAAAAGTTTTTTCGCTGAACAGCGGTCAGAAAGCCTCAACAATTCATCGAAAAATCTATCGTCGGAAAAGTGTCGAAGGTGGTTTTTCGTTGGCCTTCAATGCTCATTCCAATACGTTTTTTCTGGTCGATGAAGCCTCGATGATCAGCGGTGTGGGCGGTGGTTTGGGCGTTTTCGGCACGAACAGTCTGCTCGACGACCTGATGAGTTTCGTCTATGAGGGTCGGCATTGTCGTCTGTTGCTCATCGGCGACCCTGCGCAATTGCCACCCGTGGGCGAAAACGAGGCTCCTGCGCTCGACGGCGACGTGATGCGCGGCTACGGAATGACGGTTTACGAGGCGGATATGTCGGAAGTAATGCGCCAGAGTCAGGACAGCGGAATCCTTTGGAATGCGACGAAAATCCGCCATTTCGATGGTTTTGACACTCTTCCGCAGGTTCAATTCAACGGTTTTGCCGACATTCGAATCGTGCGTGGCGACGAACTCATCGAGTCGTTGGCGTCGAGTTACAGCGCGGTCGGGATGGACGAAACGATTGTTGTCACGCGGTCGAACAAGCGTGCAAATGCCTATAACACGGGCATTCGCAACACAATTCTCGGTCGCGAGGAGGAACTGACGACGGGCGATTTGCTGATGGTGGTGAGGAATAAGTATTTGAAGGAGGTGAGGAGCAAGGAGACGGGGAGTAAGGAGACGGAAACTGAGTTGGATTTCATTGCCAACGGCGACCACGCGGTGGTTTGTCGCGTCAGAAACATCCACGAGATGCACGGTTTTCGCTTTGCCGAGGTGCTGCTGCGCTTTCCCGACTACGACGATGCTGAATGGCAGTCGATGGTGCTGCTCGATGCCCTGCAAAGCGAGGCTCCGGCGCTCACTGCCGAGCAAAACCGCCAACTCTACGACCGTGTTTTAGAGGATTATGCCGATGTGCGACCGAAGTCGAAACGGCTGAAAATGTTGCAAGAAGACGTTTATTACAGTGCTTTGCAGGTGAAATACGGCTATGCCGTGACCTGCCACAAGGCACAGGGCGGTCAGTGGGCGCACGTCTATGTCGATCAAGGATATATGACCGAGGAAATGCTCACGCCCGACTACATCCACTGGCTCTACACCGCTTTCACGCGAGCCACCGAACAGTTATTTCTCGTGAATTGGCCGAAAAGTCAAGTCGAAGAATAAATCACTTCACACTCCACACTCCACGAAAATCACTTCTCCATAATGTCGAGGAACTTACCCCACTGCTTGTTCAGATGGAAGTTGCCAATCGAGCCTTTTTTGATATTGACAATGGCCGAGCGGTAGGTCGTTTTTCCAAACGTACTGCCTGCTATTTTTGGAGGTGTCGCACTTAACACATTGATTTCCAACAAATTATTACACTTGTCGAACGCCGAGCCGCCGATTTCCTTCAAGGCCGTCGGCAGCGTGATTTTTTCGAGACTCGTACAACCCTCGAAGGCCGAACCACCAATCGATTTCAGACCATTCGGGAACGTGATACCGTTCAGATTGACGCAACCGCGAAACAGGTCGCCCGAAAGCGATGTCAGGCCATTCGGAAGGTTGATTTTCTGCAAATTGCTGCAATCGCGGAAGGCTGCCGAACCGATTTTCGTCACGCTGTTGGGCAGGCTGAGGCTGTCAATCAGCGAACAACCGCGAAACGCCTCGCTACCAATCTCGCTGACGCTGTTGGGCAGGTGGATTTCCTCCAATGACGTGCAATTTTCAAGAACGCCACTCTCAATTTTCGTGACACCATTCGGAAAATCGAAACTTTTCAGTCCGCTGCAACCCTTAAACGCCTCGTCGCCGATGGTTTTCACGCCCGTCGGAATGTCGATGCTTTCCAAACTCGTGCAGTCGGCGAAAGCGTCGTTGCCGATGTTGGTCAAGCCCGTTGGCAGCGTCACTTCCTGAAGATGGCTGCAACCCTCGAAAGCACCTCGAGGAAGGGCCGTAATGCCGCTCGGAAGTTCGATTCCCGCAAGCGATTTGCAGTCTTTGAACACACCCGAACCCATTTTTTTGACCGTCGAGGGCAGCGTTATTTCTGTCAGGCTGGCGCAGTCGGCGAACATCTGTGCCGGCAGTTCCTCAAGACCTTTCGGCAGTTCGATGGTGGTCAGGCTCGAGCATTCGGCGAAGGCTCGTGCACCGATTTTCCGGACACCCTTCGGAACGACAATCGAGGTCACGCCCGACGACTTTTCAAAGGCTCCGGCAGCGATTTCCTCGACGAAAAACGTCAGGCTATCCACTTCGATTTTCTCGGGAATGACGATGTCGCCGAGGTAGGGCTCGCCCTTTTTGACGACCACCGCCGTTTCCTTCTTCACATTCACCGTGTAGCAAATGTCATCGACCACCACGCGGTCTTTCTTCAACTTGATGTCGATGGCTGAGGCCGTCAGGGGCAGGAAAGCCAAAAGGCAGAATGACAAAATCCACTTCCCCAAGCCATTGGCATGGATATCAATACGCTGTGTCATTTTTTCGGATTATTAGGCGTTGAGGTCGAGGAAAATAGAGAATCCCGTCATGTCGAACACGCTCTGAACAGAAGGCTGAACATTGATGACTTTCAGCGTTCCGCCAGTGTCATTCAGAGACTTTTGAGCTTCCAGGAAGATGCGAAGTCCCGAACTGGAAATGTATTCAAGCTCATTGCAATCGAACACGACATCGTTTTTCTCTTGAATGATGTCGGCAATAGCCTCTTTGGCTTTGGGAGCCTCCGACGTGTCAAGACGTCCGGAGAACTCTACGATGATGTTTTCACCGTTAATGATGTTGATTTCCATATTGTTCAATGTCTTAAAAGGTTATTAAAAAGTTAGTTCAATGACTTTTTCGATGGCTGCTGCCAGTCCGTCTGCATTTTTACCGCCGGCAGTGGCGAAATGGGACTGACCGCCGCCGCCACCCTGAATCAGTTTGGCTGCCTCGCGCACAATCTGTCCGGCACTTTTTCCGCCGGCCACGATGTCGTCGCTCAGCGAAACGGTGAGGGTCGGCTTGTCGTTCTCGGCGCAGCCAATGGCCACGAGCAGGTTTTCGGGGAACTGGTTGCGCAACTGGAATACGATGTCCTTGACGCTTTGTGCGTCGAGCGGCAAGATGCCGGAAATGACTTTCACACCGTTCATTTCCTTGGCTTTTTCCACCAATTTCTGCTTCAGTTCCTTTGCCTTCATCGAGCGGAACTCGCCCACTTGGTTTTGCAATTCCTTATTCTCTGCGATGGCCTTGCGCACGGTCGCCATCAGGTCGGGCGCGTTGTTCAACAAGGAACGCAAGTCGGTCATGAAGTCCTGCATCATGTCGCACATGGCTTCCACTTCTTTGCCCGTGATGGCTTCAATACGGCGGATGCCAGCGGCGATGCTGCTCTCGCTCGTGATGCGAACCATACCGAGTTGGCCCGTTGCCTTGGCATGGCAGCCACCGCAGAATTCCACGGAGTCGCCGAATTTCACCACGCGCACGCGGTCGCCATATTTTTCGCCGAAGAGGGCGATGGCACCCATCTCCTTGGCTTCTTCGATGGGGCAGTCGCGGAATTCCTCCAATGGGATGTTCTGGCGAATTTTCTCATTGACGAAATGTTCCACTTCGCGCAATTGTTCGGGCGTGACTTTCTCGAAATGGGAGAAGTCGAAGCGCAGTCCGTCGGCGGTGACGAGCGAGCCGCGCTGTTCCACGTGCGTGCCGAGCACCTCGCGCAGTGCCGTGTCGAGCAAGTGGGTGCAGGTGTGGTTCGACTCGATGGCTCGTCGCGCATCGACATCGACGCAGGCCATGAATTCCGCCGTCGGGTCTTTCGGCAACTGCTTCACGATGTGGACGCTCTGGTTGTTTTCGCGCTTGGTGGTGATGACGTCAATGGTTTCGTTTTCATTGACGAGAACACCCTGGTCGCCGACCTGTCCGCCCATTTCACCGTAGAACGGCGTGTTGTCGAGCACGAGTTCGTAGTGTTCGTTTTTCTTCTGCGTCACTTTTCTGTAACGAAGAATGTGGCAGGTGTATTCGGTGTAGTCGTAACCCACAAATTGCTGTTCGCCGGCCATCAATTCCGTCCAGTCGCTGTTTTCGACCTGTGCCGCATTGCGGGCGCGGTCTTTTTGCTTCTGCATTTCGGCATCGAACTCCGCTTCGTTCACCGTAAAACCGTTTTCGCGGCAAATCAGTTCGGTCAGGTCGAGGGGGAAACCGTAGGTGTCGAACAGGCGGAAAGCCTCCACGCCACTCAGTTCGAGCGGGGTGTTGGGTGTTGGGTGTTGGGTGGAAGACTTCATCTCCTCCATCGCCTTGTCGAGCAGGGCAATTCCCTTGTCGAGCGTGCGCAGGAAAGAGTCTTCCTCTTCCTTGATGACCTTTCCGATGAGCGTCTGCTGTGCTTTCAGTTCGGGGAAGGCGTCGCCCATCTCATCGACGAGCACGGGCAGCAATTTGTACAAAAATGCCTCTTTCTGACCGAGGAAAGTATAGGCGTAGCGCACGGCACGGCGCAAAATACGGCGAATCACATAGCCTGCCTTCGCATTTCCGGGCAGTTGTCCGTCGGCAATCGAGAAGGCGACGGCACGCAGGTGGTCGGCGCACACGCGCATCGCAACGTCAATTTGTTGTGAATTGTCCTCGCTCCTCGCTCCTCGCTCCTCGAATAAGAAAGTCCCGTAATCTGCTCCTCGGCCTTGATAATCGGCTGGAAGATGTCGGTGTCGTAGTTCGAGTGTTTGCCCTGCAACATGCGCACGAGGCGCTCGAAGCCCATACCCGTGTCGATGACGTTCATCGCGAGTTTTTCGAGGCTTCCGTCGGCCTTGCGGTTGTACTGCATAAACACCAAGTTCCAGATTTCGATGACCTGTGGGTCGTCTTTGTTCACGAGGTCGCGACCGCTGATGCCAGAGGCTTTTCGCTCGGCCTCGGGACGCGAATCGACGTGGATTTCCGAGCACGGACCGCAGGGACCCGTATCGCCCATTTCCCAGAAATTATCGTGTTTGTTGCCGTTGATGATATGGTCTTCGGGCACGTGTTTCTTCCAAATTTCGGCGGCCTCGTTGTCGCGCTCCAGACCCTCCGAGGGGTCGCCCTCGAACACGGTCACGTAGAGGTCGTCGGGATTGAGTTTGAGCACATCGACGAGGTATTCCCACGCCATATCGATGGCGCCTTCCTTGAAATAGTCGCCAAACGACCAGTTGCCCAGCATCTCGAACATCGTGTGGTGGTAGGTGTCGTGCCCAACCTCCTCCAAATCGTTGTGTTTTCCGCTGACGCGCAGACATTTCTGCGTGTCGGCACGGCGGCGCGGTTCAGGGTCGCGCGTACCCAAAATAATATCCTTCCACTGGTTCATGCCTGCGTTGGTGAACATCAGCGTGGGGTCATCTTTGACGACCATCGGTGCCGAGGGCACGATGGTGTGGCCTTTCTTCTCAAAAAAGTCTTTGAAAGACTGTCGAATTTCTTTTGCTGTCATCATATTCATTAAATATACATTGTTTCCATTGACCAAATTGCGGTTCAGCCTGCAAAATTACGAAATTATTTCCGAAGCATCGAAAAAACAATCGATTTTCTGAAAAATAAAATTTCAATTTGTAAAAAAACGGAAAACTTTTTATTGGTTAATTAATTTTAACAAATGGGTGGAGTAATTTTTAAAATATTCGACTACCTTTGCACTCTGTTTGCAGAAAGGTACACTTTTTATCAATAAATAGAAGAAATTTCTGCATATTTAAATGAATAAATATACAATAAAAAAAACATTACAAAAAAAAATGAAAAAACATCTGTATGAAAAACCTGAAACATTGGTTTTCGTAGTTGAAAAAACAGAGTTTATCTGCCTATCTACTGATGGAGCAGGAGAACACAACCCTGGTAATGATGGTGGTGGAGAAGGCGATTTACCACCGACTGGCTCAGCAAAAGATTTTACTTTTGGGTTTGAAAATTACGAAGACATATTCAAGTTTGAATAAAAAAAACGACTAAACAACAAAAAAACAATGAAGAAAATGTTATTTTACATTGCCCTGTTCGCAGGCGCAATGACGATTGGCAGCTGTAGCCAAGACGAAATGCTGACCGCCATCGAGGAGAAACCCGATGTCACGCAGCCACTGACCTCATTCGTGTCGGGCGACCCCGAAACGACGCGCACCACGACTCATTACAAAAGTGGCAGTTTCCCGTTCTACTGGACGATAGGCGACCACATCTGGGTCTATAAGAACGATGCCACCGACGCAGGTTCCACAGGCTACAACAAATTCAACCACAGCCACAGCGGAAGCACCTTCTCGGAACACGAGTCGGAAGTCGGAAGTGCCGGAGGATGGGCCAAAGGTCATTTTTCAGTCAGTGGAGTGTTCAATGGAAACTCTTACAACGTGTACTATGTCGGACAGGCCTCGCCGTCGATACCCGAGGGCACGAGCACGGATAACTATGCCATTAACGGACCGTTGCAGGTGACCGTCAAAAACAAGCAGATGCAACTCACTGCCTACAACGCCGACCACTTCGCCACATCGGGCGACTGCGGCTATGCTGAGGCAACGAAGGTGACCAACGGCTACAAATTCAAGATGAACCACATGGCTTCTTACCTCATGATTTATCCCTGGCACGACATCAAATACACCGACAACACCCCTGCACATCTCATTCTCGATAAAATTACCATCGAAGAAGTGTCCGACGGCGGTCCTTATGCCATTGCTGGAACACACGAAATTACCAATGGACAAAAAGTATTGCAGCCGCCCGTGGCTGATTCTAAAAAATATGCTATCACACTGGAATGTGGTCCTGAAAAGCAGGGATTTGTCATTCCCTACAACGAAATCGACTACACCAAAAACGGCTGTTTCGTCGTGATGTCGCCCTCGCGTGATAATGACGCGGTCAAAACGCGCAAACTGAAAATGACCTTCGACTACTACGACGTATTCCACCGTCATTTTTCTTTCCCCTACACCATGAACGAGCCCAAAACGTTCTATGGCAACACGTTCAGAAGATTCTATCCCAAAATCACAGGTTCTAATATTGACATCACACCTGAATTTCCTCGTTCATCTTACTATTGTTGGGATGGAGAGTATCCTCATACTGGACAGCTTTCTGGCAATAGTTGGAACAATACAAAATGGAGTGATTCAGAATTGGTAGAAGCACAGTATTCATGTAAAAATGCGCCAAATGTCAATGAACTCTATTGGTATTGGAAAAATGGTGATATTCGTTGGGATAATACAACGCAATATAAATGTTGGACGCAAAACTGGGACTCTAAAGAATATAAGTGGGTAGATATTCAGGTTACAATTACAGGTGGTGTATGGATTAAGCGTAGAGATGCCATTCTCCGTGATGGTGCCAATAATTCGTGGTCTGCTGATCGCTATTGCGGTCATCCCAGTCATGGTGATGCAAAAATTGCATTTTGCTTAGAACATGGATACCAAAATGAAGATATGAGATACTGGGAACCAGAAGTTGGTAATCATGGTCAATTCAGTGCTCCTAACGGTTATACTAGTCTTGGGAAACCGGGGAATGACATCATCGACGATTATTTCTTCCTCCCTGCTTTGGGACATATTCATGGTAGTTTTAAAGTTGATGGATTAGGGACAGAGGGTCGCTATTGGCTGCGTTCTATTTGCAATCCGCATGGAAATACTCACTCTACCAATGCTTGGTATTTGCAATTTAATTCAAGTAGTTTCTATCTTACCTCTCAAACTGGTGAGCGTGGCAATGGCTACGTTGCTGGCGATGGTTGGTTCCACTAAAAAACCAATATTTAGTTATTATTTTATTTGTATTTTTTTGTTGGAATCCCGTCGTTGTGAAACGGCGGGATTTTTTCTTTCATCCGATAAAAATCGTAAGTTTTTGGGGCGAAAATTTGTCGGAATCATCAAAAAAAACTATCTTTGCAAGCGTAACGACGAAAAAAGACATTTCTATGGCACTGAATCAGAACAAAAGCTTGAAATTGTACTACTCCATCAAGGAAGTGGCGGGCATGATTGGCGTGAACGAGAGCCTGCTGCGCTACTGGGAGAAGGAATTTCCGCACTTGCGCCCGAAAACGGTGAGTTCGACGGGTGTGCGGCAATATACCGAGAAGGACATCGACCAAGTGAAACTGATTTATAACTTGGTGAAGGTGCGCGGTTTCAAGTTGTCGGCGGCACGGAAATATCTCAACGAGAACCGCGGTGGTGTCGATCGGTCGAACGAGGTGCTGCAGACGCTGATGTCGCTGCGCGACCAACTGAAAGACCTGAAAAAGCACCTCGATTTCGCGATTGTTTAATGGTCGGTCACTTCCTGTAATCCTTCAATCATTTTCAGCAATTCCATGACGTGCTGCACTTCGGCACGGTCATAGACGCGTAGTTCGATGGTTCCGTCGAAAATTCCCTCATTGCTGCCCACCGTGATACGGCGGATGTAGAGGTCCAACTGGTCGGAAATCAGGTGGGCGAGGTCGTGGAGCATTCCCTTTCGGTCGATGCCGCGAATGTGGATGGTGGCGTCGAAGCGGATTTCGTGGCGCATCTGCCATTTCGCGTCGAGGATTCGGTTGCCGAAACTCGACTTCAACCGCGATGCCACAGGACAGTCGCGCATGTGGATTTCAACGTGTTTCTTGTTGTCGATGTAGCCGAGAACGTCGTCGCCGGGAATCGGATGGCAACAGTCGCGGAAAATATACATCTGAATGGTCTCTTCGGTCAGCAGACAGGGGATTTTCTTGTTGAATTCGGGATTCACCTCAAGCAGTCCACGCGACGCTTGTACGGTGTTCGCCCCCTTTTTGTCGGCCTTGATGAAGGGCACATAGCGTTTCCAGCCTTTTTTGCCCGTCTTTTTGCCTTGCAGATGGGCAAGGTCGTTGTCGCCGAGGATGATGGTCTTCTTGCCGAGGGCGAGGAAGAGATTATCGTGTTTTTGAATCTCGTGGAGGTCGCAGAGTTTGTCGATGGCCGACGACGTAAGCTCAAAATTGTTCTTTTCGAGCCATTCTTTCAGCGTTGCCTCGCCTTTTTTCTGGATTTCGCGGTCGGCACGGCGCAAATTGGCCTGGATTTTGCCTTTCGCCTTCGCCGTTGAGACGAAATTGAGCCATTCGGGTTGCACGTGTTGCGACTTCGACGAGAGAATCTCGACTTGGTCGCCACTTTGCAGTCGATGGCTCAGCGGCACGAGTTTGTGGTTGACCTTGGCTCCGATACAATGCGAGCCGAGGAACGTATGGATTTGGAAGGCGAAATCGAGCGCCGTACAACCTGCGGGCATCGTTTTGAGTTCGCCTTTCGGGGTGAAAACGAAGATTTCGCGGGCGTAGAGGTTGAGTTTGATGGTGTCGAGGAAGTCCATCGCGTCGGGTTGCGGGTCGTCGAGGATTTCCTTGATGGTGCCAATCCAGTTGTTGAGTTCGCTTTCGTTCTCGTTGACTTCCTGAATGGCATCTTCGCCCTCCTTATATTTCCAGTGGGCGGCAAAACCCTGCTCAGCGATGTCGTCCATGCGGTCGGAACGGATTTGCACCTCGATCCATCGGCCTTGTTTCGACATCAGCGTGACGTGAAGTGCCTGATAGCCATTGGCTTTCGGGTGGTTGATCCAGTCGCGCAGACGGTCGGGATGCGACTTGTAAATCTGGCTGATGGCGACATAGATTCGGAAGCACTCGTTCACCTCGTCTTCGCGTGTCTTGGGCGTGAAAATGATGCGCACGGCAAGAATGTCATAGACCTCGTCGAAGGTGACGTGCTTGTTCTGCATCTTGCTCCAGATGGAATAAGGCGTTTTCACGCGGGCCTTGATTTCGTAGCGGATACCCATGCGGTCGAGTTCCTTGCGGACGGGCGCGGTGAAGTCGTCGAAGAGTTTGGTGCGCTGTTCCTGCGTGAGCGTGAGTTTTCGGGTGATGTTTTCGTATTCCTCGGGGTGCTCGAAGCGGAAACTGAGGTTTTCGAGTTCCGACTTGATTTTGTTGAGACCGAGTCGATTGGCAAGCGGCGCATAGATGTAGAGCGTTTCGCCTGCGATTTTGTATTGTTTGTTGGGTGCTTGCGACTCCAGCGTGCGCATGTTGTGGAGTCGGTCGCAGATTTTGATGAGGATGACGCGGATGTCGTCGCTCATCGTCAGCAGGAGTTTTTTGAAGTTCTCTGCCTGCGCCGAAGCCTGTTCGCCGAAGATTCCACCCGAGATTTTCGTCAGTCCATCGACGATTTGGGCGATTTTCGGGCCGAAAATGTTTTTGATGTCCTCGACGGTGTAGTCGGTGTCTTCGACCACGTCGTGGAGCAGGGCCGAGCAGATGCTCGTCGAACCGAGTCCCATTTCTTCGCTGGCGATTTGCGCCACGGCGATGGGGTGCATGATGTAGGGTTCGCCCGAGAGTCGTCGGACGCCCTTGTGAGCCTGGCGTGCGAAGTTGAAGGCCTTGGTGATGATGTCGGTCTTCTTGCGGTGGTTCGATGCCAGATAACTGTCGAGCAGTCGCTGAAACGCGCTGTTAATAAGAACTTCTTCCTCCATATTCATTCCTTTCTATCTTCTTTTCTTGCCTTTTTTGGAAGTTGATTTCCTTCCTTTCGATTTCACAGCCGCTTTCTTGCCTTTCGAGCCTCGCGACGATTTCCGAGCCGTCGATTTACCTCGTCGTGCACCTTTTCTGAAGCTGGCCTTGCCTTTTTTGCGCGTATAGGTCTTGCGTTGCGGCGTGTAGGTCGGTTTCACCTCGCTCACCTCTACTTCGGTTCGCTTCGTGAGCAGTTCGTCGGCGCGGTGGGTGTAAATCGTGTCTTCCATGTCGATGAATTGCGTCACGAAGTTCATCGGCAGACGCAGAATCGACGGGCGGTTGTTGCCATTGACAATGCTTCTTCTGTATTGCGGATTCAACTCCTCGACCAGTTTCACGTCGATGCCGAGCACGTCGGAAATCTGCTGGAAGTGCACGTCGCGGTTCAAAACGAGCGTGTCGGTTTTCGCAGGCAGGTTCGAGAGCATCGGGCAAATGTTGTGCTCGCAATAGTAGTTCATGATGTAGTTGGCCGCGATGAAGGCTGGCACGTAGCCGCGAGTCTCGGCGGGCAGGAAGTGGTAGATGTGCCAGTAGTCTTTCACGCCGCCGGCGCGGTGAACGGCCTTGTTGACGTTCTCAGGACCGCAGTTGTAGGCCGCGATGACGAGGTGCCAGTCGCCGAAAATCTTGTAGAGCGTTTTCAGGTAGCGGGCGGCGGCGTACGAAGATTTGATGGGGTCGCGACGCTCATCGACGAGCGAGGTGATTTCGAGGCCGTACTGCCGGGCGGTGGCAATCATAAACTGCCACAAACCCGTGGCTCCGACGCGCGAAACGGCATTGGGTTTCAAAGCCGACTCGATGATGGGCAGATAGCGCAGTTCGAGCGGCAGACCGTAGGTTTCGAGTGCTTGTTCAAAAATCGGCATGTAGAAATTCTGCTGTCCGAGCATGATGCTCACCGAACGGCGCAACCGTCCGGTGTAACGGTCGATGAACTGCCGTACAATGTCGTTGTAGGGCATTTCGATGACGGTCGGCAGCTGTTTGAGCCGTTCGATATAGACTTCGCGGTCGAATTCGGGGTTGAAATCGGGCAGGTTACAAGTAGAATCGACAACGAGATAGGCCTGTGTGTGGTAAAGGTCGAGCAGGCTATCAACGGCGAGCGTCAGGGCTTCGGGCATGTCGATGACGATTTCCTCGTCTTCGCCGTCTTCGTCTTTCTCGATGACGACGATTTCCTCGAGTCCGGGCAGGTCGTCGTCGATGTCGAGGGTGTCGCTCAGCGCCACTTCATCCTCGTCGTCCTCTTCTTGGTTTACCACTTGTGCCTGCAGCGTCAGCGGACACAGCAGCAACGTCGTTATCAGCAGTTGGAAAAATCGTTTTGTTATCATCTTTTTTTATATTTTTTCGATTGAAATATCGTTTTATCATTGATTTTCAGAATGTTAGACTGCATTGCAGCCCAATTCCCGTCGGTTTGTACGGATTGAGGGCCGTTGGATTACCCATCACCGCCGGCGCTACTTCAAGGGTGAGGTCGTCGGAAATGTCGAACTCCGAGAGCGACGCATCGACGTAGGCATCGACCACCGACAGTGCATACACGCCCACCATCACGAAGAAACTCAGGTCGCGCCAACGGCGATAGCGGTCTTTGCGCTTGCGGAACAGTTCCTGATAACGGGCGATGTTGGCGTCGGTAATCTTCGCGCCGAGGTGCATGAACTGGTTGTAGCTCTCGGTTTTCGGGTCGTCGTCCATCAGGTCCATGTAGGCCTGCGAATAGTCGTGGTACATCATATTGTTCCAGCGCATCGCGTAGGCGCAACCGACAAATCCGCCGTAGATAATCGGCAATTTCCAGTATTTGCGGTTGTAGATTTGGCCTGCGCCCGGCAGCACGAGCGAAAGCCACATCGCACGCTTCGTTTCGGGTCGCCACGACGCCCAATCGCGCTTCTTCTTCACTTTTTTCACGCTAACGGCATCGAGAAAACCGTCGAGCGAGTCGGCGACGACAACGAGTGGCTGCTCCTGCTCGATGGGAACGGCAGAAAGACTGTCGATTTGGGCTTTGGCGGTGGTCGCAATCGTCAGACAGCACGCAAGCAGGATGTTGTATCGCAGTGTTTTCAGCATTTTTTCCTTCCTCAAACCATCATTTTACTCTCTCAAACCATCGAAAACGAGCATGATTCGCTCCAATTCCTCTTCGTCGGCAAACGGGATGCTGATTTTGCCTTTTCCTTTCGCCGAACAGGTCATTTGCACCTTCGTGTTGAAGAACGACGAGAGGCGCTTTTTCAGCACGTTGAACTCCTCGGGCAGCCGCGTTTTCGCCACGATTTTCTTCTTGCTGCTCTCGATGTCCTCACCGTTTTTGAGGCGTTGCGACAGTTCCTCGACCTTGCGAACGGAATAGCCGTTTTTCTGGATTTCCTTGAACAATTTGATTTGCAGCGACGGCGAGTCGATGGCGAGTAACGCGCGCGCGTGACCCATGTCGATTTCCTTCTTTTGCAACGCCATTTGCACCTGTGCCGGCAGTTTCAGCAGTCGCAAAAAGTTCGTCACCGACGTGCGGCTCTTGCCAACGCGCTTCGCCACTTTGTCCTGCGTCATGCCGTCGCTTTCGAGCAGATGCTGGAAGGCGAGCGCAATCTCGATGTCGTTGAGGTCTTCGCGCTGGATGTTTTCGACGAGCGCCATTTCCATCACGTTTTCGTCGGCGATGGTGCGGATATAGGCCGGAATCGACGCCAACTTGGCGAGTTGCGAGGCCCGCCAGCGACGTTCACCCGCGATGATTTGATAGCGTCCGTCGGCCATCTGGCGCAGCGTAATCGGTTGGATGATACCGATTTGTCGGATGCTCTCGGCGAGTTCCTGCAATGCCGTTTCGTCAAATTCGCGGCGCGGCTGGTTGGGGTTCGCGTCGATTTGGTCGATGGGTACCTCGTTGATGGTCGATGACCCCTGTGTTTTCACACCAGTCGTGTCGATGAGTGCGTCTAATCCTCTGCCTCCTTCTATCGCGTCGAGCCCTCTGCCCAGCGCGTTTTTCTTGTTTGTAAACTTCTTTTTAACAGCCATCTTTTCTATTTACAATTTGACAATTTACAATTTACAATTTATTTGACTATTTTACGATTTCACGATTTGACAATTCCTCGATTCTCGCTCCTCCTTCCTCGAATCTCCCTCCTCGTTTCTCCTTCCTCGCTCCTCCTTCCTCGCTCCTCGAATCTCGATTCCCCTCCCCCGTCGGGGGGAGGCTGGGAGGGGGCTCCTATTTTTTCCCAATAATCTCTTTTGCCAGTTCCAAATGGTTTCTTGCGCCCGTCGAATCGGCATCGTAGAGAATCGCCGGAAGACCGTGCGACGGGGCTTCGCTGAGTTTCACATTGCGCTGAATGACGGTTTTAAACACCAATTCTTGGAAGTGGCGCTTCACCTCGTCGTAAATCTGGTTTGCCAGTCGCAGACGCGAGTCGTACATCGTCAGCAGGAAACCCTCGATTTCGAGTTTCGGATTGAGTTTCGACTTGATGATTCGAATCGTATTCAGCAGTTTCGAGATGCCTTCGAGCGCGAAATATTCACATTGCACGGGGATGATGACCGAGTCGGCTGCCGTCAGCGCGTTCACCGTGATGAGACCGAGCGACGGGGCGCAGTCGATGAGGATATAGTCGTACTCCTCGCGCAACGGGTCGAGCAGTTTTTTCAGCACGTTCTCGCGGTTTTCGAGGTTCAACATCTCAATTTCGGCACCCACGAGGTCGATGTGGCTCGGAATGATGTCAAGGCCGTCGATGTCGGTCGTATAAATCGCGTCGCGTACGTCGGCGTGGTCGATGATGCACTCGTAGAGCGAGCACTCAACTTGCTGAATATCAACGCCTAAACCGCTCGACGCGTTGGCCTGTGGGTCGGCATCGATGACCAACACCGATTTTTCCAACGTGGCCAACGACGCCGCGAGGTTCATCGTGGTCGTCGTTTTGCCGACACCGCCTTTTTGGTTTGCTAATGCTATGATTTTTGCCATAGAAAAATAAATTTTAAAGTGCAAAGTTACGAATTTTATGTGAGAATCTTGTAATTTAAACCTTTTTTCGTACTTTTGCAGTCAAAATTATATTTTTTATAGACGAATCATCCCAAAAAAGATATGAACAAACCAACAGACACCTTGCAGCGGGAAGCATCGAACCGACCGCTGATTCTGATTTCCAACGACGACGGCTACGAGTCGAAAGGCATTCGTGCGCTCGTCGATTTCGTCAAACCGCTGGGCGACATCATCGTTTGTGCACCGGAAGGGCCGCGCTCGGGTTTCAGTTGCGCCTTTTCTGCCGTCGATCCGCTCACGCTGCGCCGTCGCGACAATATGGGCGACGACGTGGAGGTGTGGTCGTGCAGCGGAACGCCAGTGGATTGCGTGAAACTGGCTTTCAACCAGTTTTGCCTCGACAAACGAATGCCCGACCTGATTATCGGTGGCATCAACCACGGCGACAATTCCACCGTGAACAACCATTATTCGGGCACGATGGGCGTGGCGATGGAGGGTTGCATGAAATATATCCCGTCGATTGCGTTTTCTTCTTGCCACTACCAGCCCGATGCCGATTTCGAGCCGCTCCGCCCCTATGTGCAGGAGATTGTGGGTCGCGTTTTGGCCGAGGGACTGCCGAAAGGCATCTGTCTGAACGTAAATTTCCCGGCGCGCCAGGAGTTCGAGGGTGTTCGTATCTGTCGAATGACCTATGGTCGTTGGGTCAATGAAGTGGAAAAACGTCCGCATCCGCGTGGCTACAACTATTATTGGGTGGTTGGAACCTATCACAACGACGAACCCGATGCCCGCGACTCCGACCAGTGGGCGCTCAACCACGGTTTTGTCGCCATCACGCCCACGAATATGGATGTGACGGCCTACGAGTATATGGAACATTTGCGCGAGTGGGATTTATAAAGGAGCCTATAAATTGTCAAATTGTAAATTAGTCAAATCGTGAAATATTATTTGGTAGTCGGTGAAGCCTCGGGCGATTTGCACGCATCGCACTTGATGCGGGCCATCCAGCAGGAAGACGCAGCAGCGGAATTCCGCTTTTTCGGTGGCGAGAAGATGCAGGCCGTCGGCGGAACGCTCGTGAAACATTATCGCGAGTTGGCCTATATGGGATTCATTCCCGTGCTGCTCCATTTGCCCACGATTTTGCGCAATTTGTCATTTTGCAAGCGCGACATCGCCGCGTGGCAGCCCGATGCCGTCATTCTCGTCGATTATCCAGGTTTTAATTTGAAAATCGCGAAGCATCTTCATCGCGAAAAGGAAAAGAACCTCATCACCCAACACCCAACACCTAACACCCAAGTATATTATTACATTTCCCCAAAAATCTGGGCGTGGAAAGAGTGGCGCATCAAAAATATCAAGCGCGATGTCGATCAACTTTTTTCGATTCTGCCTTTCGAGGTCGATTTCTTCGAGAAAAAACACCATTTCCCGATTCACTACGTCGGCAATCCGACCGCCGACGAGGTCAAGGAATTCCTTAAAAAATCTCAATTATCGACTGACAACTGTCAACTCTCAACTGTCAACTCTCAACTCCCCATCATCGCCCTCCTCGCCGGCAGTCGCCGACAGGAAATCAAGGACAACCTGCCTGCGATGATTGAGGCTGCCGAACCCTTTGCCGCCGACTATCAACTCGTCGTGGCAGGTGCGCCATCGATCGACGACGATTTTTATGCCCCGTTCATCGAAGGAAAACCCGTCACACTGGTGAAAAATCAGACCTTTCCGTTGCTCTCGAAAGCCACCGCAGCCCTCGTCACCAGTGGCACCGCCACGCTCGAAACCGCCCTGTTCAACGTGCCGCAGGTTGTGTGCTACAAAACCCCCGTTCCGCGCCTCGTGCGTTTCGTTTTCAAGCATTTCATGGGATGCAAATTCATTTCGCTCGTCAATCTGATTGCCGACCGCGAAGTGGTCCGCGAACTCTTCGCCGACCGTTTTTCCGTCGAAAACATCCGCGCTGAACTCCGTCGCCTCCTCCCCGGCCACGATGTCCGCACGACGATGCTCTTCGACTACCGCGACGTGCAAAAGCGCCTCGCCGCCGACATCACCGCCACGACATCCGTCGAACCGACCACCGCTTCCGAAAATGCCGCCCGATTGATGGTGAAAAATCTAAAAAATATTGCCATCCGCTAATTTTTTCGGTTTTTTTTTCGTATATTTGCAGTCGGAAAACCCAATCAAACTTATTGTACACAATGAAAACGACGAATTTTTTGAAAAAGGTGATGATGGTTTTACCTCTTGGCCTTTTTACGTTTTTACCCGTGAATGCGCAGGCCGATTTCGGCAAGGATTACATCAAGCGAATCGGCGAGAAAAGCACGACTTTCGTCTCGCGACGACCTGCCGAAAAAGACCGACTGTTTCGCTCGGAAGTGATTGACAAGAAAATCAAGGAGGTGCAGAAACTGCTGAAAGCCAACCCGAAACTGGCGTGGATGTTCGGCAACTGCTTCCCGAACACGCTCGAAACCACCGTCCACTACTCCAATGCCTCGGGCGACGACGACACCTTTGTCTATACGGGCGACATCCACGCCATGTGGCTGCGCGACTCGGGTGCACAGGTGTGGCCCTATGTGCAATTCGTCAACCAAGACCCGAAACTGAAGAAAATGGTGCGCGGCACGATTCTGCGGCAGTTCCGCTGCATTTGCCTCGACCCCTATGCCAACGCTTTCAACCTCGAACCCAACCCCAACGGCGAGTGGATGAAGGATTTCACGGCGATGAAACCCTTTCTGCACGAGCGGAAATACGAAATCGACTCGCTCTGCTATCCGCTGCGACTGGCCTACCAGTACTGGCTCACGACGGGCGACGCCTCGATTTTCGACGAGCTCTGGATTGAAACCATCCACAACATTCTGACAACCTTCCGCGAACAGCAGCGCAAGGGCGGCAATCTGGGCCCGTATCGCTTCCAGCGTCGCACCGAACGCGCCTCGGACACCACGCTCAACGACGGCTGGGGTAGCCCCGTGAAGCCCGTCGGACTCATCGCTTCCGTGTTCCGCCCGAGCGATGACGCCACGACGTTCCTCTTCCTCGTTCCGTCGAATTTCATGGCCGTCACAAGCCTGCGCAAAGCCGCTGAAATCCTCTCGAAAGTGAATCAACGCAACGACCTCGCAGCGGAATGCACGGCTCTGGCCAACGAGGTGGAGGCTGCCCTGAAGCAATATGCCGTGCACCAGCATCCGAAATACGGTCCGATTTACGCCTTCGAGGTCGATGGATTCGGCAACCAACTGCTGATGGACGATGCCAACGTGCCGTCGCTCTTGGCGATGGGCTACCTCGGCGACGTGCCGATGGACGACCCCATCTACCTGAACACGCGCCGCTTCGTGTGGAGCGAGGACAATCCCTACTTCTTCCGTGGCAAGGCTGGCGAGGGCATCGGCGGTCCGCACATCGGCTACGGCTATGCTTGGCCGATGTCGATTATGATGAAGGCGTTCACGGCGCAAAACGACGATGAAATCCGCGCCTGTATGCGCCAACTGCTCACCACCGACGCCAACACGGGCTTCATCCACGAGTCGTTTAACGTGGAAAATGCCGACAAATACACCCGTGCGTGGTTTGCGTGGCAGAACACGCTCTTCGGCGAACTCGTCTTGAAACTGATTGCCGACGGAAAGACGGATTTGATGGTGAATTGTTTGGATTAAAGCCCCCTCCCAACCTCCCCCAGAAGGGGGAGGAGTTCTTTTTAAAAATGAATAACGATAAAACAGAAAAAATGATTCGAAAAATTGTTTTTTTGAGTATATTTTTGAGTGCGATTTCGGCTTCGGCAGCGAAGATGGAACCCGTCGATTACGTGAATCCGCTCGTTGGAACGATGTCGTCGTATCAACTTTCGACCGGCAACACGTATCCCGCCATCGCACTGCCGTGGGGAATGAATTTCTGGACACCGCAGACGGGAAAAATGGGCGACGGATGGCAATACACCTACACGGCGAACAAGATTCGGGGCTTTAAGCAGACGCACCAGCCCTCGCCGTGGATCAACGACTACGGCCAGTTCTCGATTATGCCGACGGTTGGCGAAGTCGTTTTCGACGAGGAAAAACGCGCCAGTTGGTTCTCGCATCAAGCAGAGACGGTCAAGCCTTATTTTTATAAGGTGTATTTGGCTGACTACGACACGTGGGTGGAAATCGCGCCGACCGAGCGCGCTGCAATGATGCAGTTCACGTTTCCCGAGACCGACAAAGCGCGTGTCGTCATCGACGCTTTCGATTGTGGTTCCAGTGTGGCAATCGACGCGAAAAATCGTCGTGTGATGGGTTATACCACCAAAAATTCAGGTGGCGTTCCCGAAAATTTCAAAAACTATTTTGTCATCGAATTTTCGCATCCGATTGCGTTTCAAGCTTGCTATTCCAACGATGGAAACGGTCTTGTGGAAAACATTTCCGCCGTTTGGGACAAGCACACGGGTGCCGTCGTAGGCTTTCCGACGCTGAAACACGGCGAACAAGTTACGCTGCGCATCGCCTCGTCGTTCATTTCACGAGAACAAGCGATTCGCAACCTGCAGGAACTCGGCGACGACTCGTTTGAAACCGTCAAGGAAAAGGGTCGCAAGCGTTGGAACGAGGTGCTCGGACGCATCGAAATCGACGACGACAACACCGACCACCTGCGCACGTTCTATTCGTGCCTCTACCGCGCCACGCTCTTCCCACGAATGTTCTACGAACACGACGCGACGGGGAAAGTCGTGCATTACAGCCCCTACAACGGCCAAATCTGCGACGGTTATATGTTCACCGACACAGGTTTCTGGGACACGTTCCGCTCGCTGTTCCCCTTGGTCAATCTGCTCTACCCCTCGATGGGCGAAAAAATGCTCGAAGGCCTCGCCAACGCCTATCTCGAAAGCGGTTTCCTGCCCGAATGGGCCAGTCCGGGGCATCGCAATTGCATGGTCGGCAACAATTCCGCCGCCGTCGTCGCCGATGGTTTGCTAAACTGTCAACTCTCAACTCTCAACTCTCAACTGAAAGAAACCCTCTGGCAAGCCGTCGTCCACGGTGCCAACGCTGTGCATCCCGACGTCGCCTCGACGGGTCGATTGGGCTACGACTATTACAACCGCCTCGGCTACGTGCCCTGCGACGTAAAAATCAAAGAGAGTGCCGCTCGAACGCTTGAATACGCCTACAACGACTGGTGCATCTACCAGATTGGCAAACTGCTGGGCAAGCCGTCGAAGGAAATCGACATCTACGCGAAACGGGCGAAAAACTACCGAAACCTCTTCAATCCGAAGTACAATCTGATGCAGGGACGACACGAAAACGGCGATTTCTCCGAGCCGTTCAGCCCGTTTAAGTGGGGCGGCGACTTTACTGAGGGCAATTCGTGGCACTACACGTGGTCGGTGTTCCACGACCCCGCCGGCCTCATCGGTCTGATGGGCGGCAGCGAGACGTTCGCCCAGATGCTCGACTCGGTATTCATCGTGCCACCCATTTTCGACGACAGCTACTACGGCTTCGTCATCCACGAAATCCGCGAGATGCAAATCGCTGGCATGGGCAACTACGCACACGGCAACCAACCCGTGCAGCACATGATTTACCTCTACGACTACGCTGCACAGCCGTGGAAGGCGCAGTATTGGGTTCGCCAGACGATGGACCGCCTCTACGCTGCCACGCCCGACGGCTACTGCGGCGACGAAGACAACGGTCAGACCTCGGCGTGGTATGTGTTCTCAGCCCTCGGTTTCTATCCCGTTTGTCCGGCTTCGGGGCAGTATGCGCTCGGTTCGCCCTACTTCAAAAAGGCGAAAATCAAGTTTGAAAACGGCCACAGCGTCACCCTCACCGCCGACGACAATATGGAAAATCGACCCTACATCGAAAAAATGACCATCGACGGACGCGATTACGAACGCAACTACCTGACCATCAAAGAATTATTGAAATCGTCGAACATCCATTTCGAGATGAGTGAAAAGCCGAACAAGCAGCGCGGAACCGCATCGGAGAGCCTGCCCTACTCCTTTTCAAACGAACGACGGAAATAACAAACCTCCATCAACGAGAAAACCACCGGTCTCACTCAGACAGGTGGTTTTCCGCTAACAACGAGTGTTAGAAATCTTGAGAGAAATTGAAACTTCACAGTTTCTGACTTGTTTTACTAAACATTGATTTATAGAGAAAGCATAGAAAATTCTCTTCAATCCATCGTTTCCTGCCGACGAACACCGAGTTCCTCGCCCTTCATCTGGAGGTTGCTCTGTCGCATCGTGTCAATCGTCGCCGAGTCGATGTGAATGGCTACCGACACCCCCTCGCCGATGTTCTCGATTCCGACGATGTTTCCGACGTTGTCGTCGTCGCTGAACGGCTTCTGGATGGCATTTCCCAGCGTGAGAATCACGGCTACGATGGCGGCGGCGCGGAACAGCGGCATCAAGCGCTGGCGGAGCGTCATCTTTCGGGCTGTTGTTGCCTCTCCCACCATCTCCAGCATCCGCTCGTCGAAGTCGGCACCCAATTTCTCGTTGGATTTCGCGCTTCCTTCGTAGGCGAAAAGGCTCTGGTAGGGCTTCAGTTCGGCAGGAATTTCGGCCTGACTGAAGAAAGTTCGCAGGATTTTCTCTTCTTCGAGTGTCGTCTCTGCGGCCCAGTAGCGTTCAAGCAGTTGGTTGATGTACTTGTAGTCCATATCTGTTTAAATGACGATTGAAAAGGAGGAAAAGTTACAATGTTTAGTGTTAAATTTCCTTAATATAATAATTTTCAAGTTGATGTAACGCGAAAATTCTCCATTTCCGCGAATCGCTGCCGAATCGTTTGTCGGGCACGGAAGATATTGACTTTCACCTGTTCTTCCGTGATGTCGAGGATGGCGGCGATTTCCTTGTAGGGTTTTTCTTCGATGTCGCGCAGTTGCACGCACGTGCGTTGTTTTTCGGGCAATGTGTCGATGATTTGCCTGACGATTTCGATGCGGTCGTGGGCGACGGTATGGTCGAAAGGTGTGGGGCTTTGGGTGTTGGGCGTCGAGAGAAGCGTTTCAACCTCGTCGAGCGAAGCGTGTTGCGAATCTGCGAGTTTCTGGTGGTCGAGGGCGAGGTTTCGGCAGATGGTCATGGCGAAGGCCTCGATGCTGTCGATTTCGTCCCATCGGTCGCGTCGGTTCCAGAGTTTCAGCATGGTTTCCTGCACGATGTCCTCCGCCTCGGCACTGTCGAGCGTAATGCGCAGCGCGAGGCGATAGAGCGCGTCTTTCAACGGCAGAATATCGTTTCGGAAATCAATTTGCTTCATTCCAAATAAGTATATCCGTAAAGTCCTGAGCGATAGTTCGACAAGAATTCCTTGCCCTCTTCGAGCGAAATCACACCCTGTTTCACGCTCTTCGTCACCCAGCGTTCGAGCTGGCGGACGAGCTTCTTCGGGTCGTACTGCACGTAGTCGAGCACCTCTTCCACCGTTTCGCCATCAATGATTTGGTCGATGTGATACTGTCCGTCTTTCACCGAAATATGAGCCGCGTTGGTGTCGCCGAAAAGGTTGTGCATATCGCCGAGAATTTCCTGATAGGCACCCACGAGGAACACGCCGAGATAGTAGTCTTCGTTGCGTTTCAGCGAATGCACGGGCAGCACGTTGCTGATGTGGCGCGAGGTGACAAAATTGGCGATTTTTCCGTCGGAGTCGCAGGTGATGTCTTGCAGCGTGGCGTTGCGCGAAGGACGCTCGCCGAGCCGCTGGATGGGCATGATGGGAAAGAGCTGGTCGATGGCCCACGAGTCGGGCAGGCTCTGGAAGAGCGAGAAGTTGCAGAAATACTTGTCAGCCAACAACTTATCGAGTTTTCGCAGTTCCTCGGGCACGTGCTTCAGCGACTTCGCCAGCACGTTGATTTCACGGCACACGCTCCAAAACATCGACTCGATTTCGGCGCGCGTCTTCAAGTCGATGAGGCCGTGAGAAAACAGGTCGAGTGCCTCTTCGCGGATGGCCTCGGCGTCGTGCCAGTCTTCCATCATCGAGCGCGTGTTCAGGTTGTCCCAGATTTTGTAGAGTTCCTTCACGAGCTGGTGGTCTTCTTCCTTCGCCTCGAATTCCTCGGGCATTTCCGGCAGCGAGGCCGTTTCGAGCACGTCGATGATGAGCACGGAGTGGTGGGCCGTGAGCGAGCGGCCGCTCTCGGTGATGAGGTTTGGGTGCGGGATTTCGTTTTTGTCGGCAGCATCCACGAACTGGTAGATGCAGTCGTTCACGTACTCCTGAATCGAGTAGTTCACAGAACTCTCGCTACTGGAGGAGCGCGTGCCATCGTAATCGACGCCCAGTCCGCCGCCGCAGTCCACGAAATCGACGTTGTAGCCCATTTTGTGGAGCTGCACGTAGAACTGTGCGGCCTCGCGCAAGGCGGTCTGTATGCGGCGAATCTTCGTGATTTGCGAGCCGATGTGGAAATGGATGAGTCGCAGGCAGTCGCGCATGCCCTTCTCGTCGAGAATTTGCAGCGCCTTGAGCAGTTCCGACGAGGTGAGGCCGAATTTCGAGGCGTCGCCGCCGCTGTCTTCCCATTTTCCGGCGCCCGACGAAGCCAGTTTGATGCGTATGCCGAGGTTGGGCATCACGCCGAGCTTCTTGGCGGCGCGGGCGATGATGTCGAGCTCGTTGAGCTTCTCCACGACGATGAAAATGCGCTTGCCCATCTTCTGCGCCAACAGTGCCAACTCGATGTACGACTGGTCTTTATAGCCGTTGCAGATGATGAGCGAGTCGCTCTGGCACTGCACGGCGATGACGGCGTGCAGCTCGGGCTTCGAGCCGGCCTCGAGTCCGAGGTTGAACTTGCGTCCGTGCGAAATGATTTCCTCGACCACGGGCTGCGTCTGGTTCACCTTCACGGGATAGATGATGAAATTCTCGCCCTGATAGTTGTATTCCTCGCGCGCTTTTTTGAAGCAGCTCGCCGTCTTTTCGATGCGGCTGTCGAGAATGTCGGGAAAGCGCAGCAGCACAGGCGGCGTGACATCGCGCAGCGCCAGTTCGTCGATGACTTCGCGCAGGTCGATCTGCGTCTGGTCCTTGCAGGGTGTCACATAGACGTTTCCCGCCTCATTGATACCGAAATACGAGATTCCCCAACCGTTCAGGTTGTAGAGTTCCTTCGAGTCTTCAATCGTCCATTTCTTCATTTGGTCAGTCCTTATTGCGGTTTAAGGTTGCAAAGATACAAATAAATTATGATAGTTCGAGTTTTTTTCCAAAATTTTAAAGATTATGACTGATTTTCGCCAAAAACCTCACGGACTTTCATAATATTCTCTCTCTTAAATATGTTTTTTGCGGCTGGCACTATCTACAGCAAAGGGAAGCAGCGTTCCGTCTTTTGCATCAGTTGGGTTCTCATAAATCGCTCTTTTGAGCGTTCGGCTTGCTTTCACGCCTGCACCTGCGAGGAAACCAATTCGTAATAATGACCTTTTTTCTCCATCAGCGACTCGTGGTTGCCGACTTCCACGATAAAACCCTTGTCGAGCACGACAATCTGGTCGGCATTGCGGATGGTGCTGAGGCGATGGGCAATGACCACGACCGTCCGCTGTTCAAATGCACCGTTCAGGGCATCGACGATTTTCCGTTCGTTGATGGTGTCCAAGGCATTCGTAGCCTCGTCGAGGAACAGGAATTTCGGGTCGCGATACAAGGAACGGGCTATCAGCAGGCGTTGTTTTTGGCCGCCGCTCAAGCCGCGCCCCGTCTCACCAATCATCGTTTCAAAACCTTTCGGCATCGCATTGATTTCATCCTCGATTTGCGCAATGCGGCAGACTTCACGCAGGCGGTCGTAGTCAATGCGCTCGTCGTCCAAGACGATGTTGTTTAGAATCGTGTCGCTGAACATTTTTCCGTCTTGCATCACCACACCGCACAAATCCCGCCATTGGCGCAGGTTGATGGCATTGACATTCATCGTGTCCATCTTGATTTCGCCGTAACTGGGCTTATACAGCCTCACCAACAGCTTCAACAAGGTCGATTTGCCGCTTCCGCTGCCTCCGACGATGGCCGTCACCTTGTTTTCGGGGATTTGCAGGTAGATATTCCGCAAGACCATCGGCGAATTGACGGTGTATTGGAAATGCACATTCTCCAACCGAATCGTCTTCTTTTCGGGCAAAATCGTGGTGCTTCCGATAGACAGCAGTTCCTCTTCATCCTCCAGCTGGCGGATTTCGTTGATGCGCAAGAAACTGATTTTGGCATATTGCGCAGACACCACGAAGTTGATGAACTGCACCAGAGGGCCGTTGAGCATTCCGATGATGAACTGCGTGGAAATCATCATACCAAATGTGATTTCGCCCTCAATCACCGCCATTGCACAGAAGAACACGATGGCCATATTCTTGATGCTCTCGATGAACTGCGCACCCAGATTTTGGGCGTTTGTCACGGCCAGCACCCGTTTATTGACGTGGTAGAGCCGTGCCTGAATCTCCTCCCATTTCCATCGGCGGTGTTTCTCGTAGTTATAGATTTTGATGTCCTGAATAGACGAAACCGTTTCCACCCAATAACTCTGGTTTCGGGAAAGCAGTTCAAAATACTCCCAGTCCAATTTCTTGCGGATGCTCAAAAACAGCAGCACCCAACACACATAGAGAATCGAACCTGCCAAGAAAATCAGGAAAATGACGGCGTTATAGACCAAAAGAATGATGGCAAAGACGACAAACGTAAGCGTGGAAAAGACCAGCGACAGCGAGTTGTTCATAATGAAACTGCGGATGCGCTCGTGGTCTTGTGCGCGTTGCAGGATGTCGCCCAACAACTTGTTCTCAAAGAACGTGACGGGCAATTTCATCAGCTTTATCAAGTAGTCGGAAATCAGGGCGATGTTCACCCGTGCCGTGATGTGCAACAGAATCCAGTCGCGCAACACATTGAAAATCATCACGCTCAGCAGAATGGCAATGTTGCCAATCAGCACCATATTGATGAATTTCACATCTGAGGTCTTGATGCCCACGTCGATGACGGCTTTCGATATAAACGGCAACATTCCCTGCAAGGCCGTCACCACGAGCATAATCACGAAAATCAGGCTGAAATTGCTCTTGTAGGGGAAAAAATATTTCAGGATGCTGGAAAAACTGTTTTTCCGCTGTTCCCGCTCGGCCTTGCTGTCCTTGAACTCGGCTGTGGGTTCCACGGCAAGCAACACGCCTTGATTCTCGCCTTTCTGATACCATCCGCGCCGAAACTCCTCGTGGCTGTACTTGATGCGCCCCTTTGCCGGGTCGGAAACCCAGACGTGCTTCTTGTCGGAATGATACACCACGATGAAATGGCTGTCTTTCCAAAACACGATGGCAGGGAAGGGTATGCTGTTCACCACATCGTCGATGGTACACTTGATGGCCAGTGTGCGCAAGCCTATGCTTTCCGCACCCGTACTCAAATCGAGCAGCGACACACCTTCCTTGGTGATGCCGCAGCGGTCGCGCATATATTGCAGCGAATAGTATTTGCCGAAATGCTTGGCAATGATTTTCAACGAGGCAGGCCCGCAATCCTGCGAATCCATCTGATACTCTACGGGAAAACGACGTAAAAACATTTTCTTTATTTTTCTGCTTTTGACTTCAAATTATCAAACAATCTCTCAATCAGCCGCTTGCGCTTGGTGATGATTTCTGCCGTTCCCTTGCTCTCGAAATCGAGCGGAAGCGTCCTTCCAAAATTCGTTTTCAAGCCGTCGGGAAACGCGACGACCACCAAATAGGCATCGACATCGCCATTCTGCGTTTTCAGTTTGTTGGTCATACGCGAAACCGACCGAACCGTGCCTTTCAACAATCCGTATTCATCGTAGGGATAGTTGTTGATTTTCACGTTGGCCGTCTGTCCTTCCTCCACTTTTCCTGCACCGAAGGAGGGAATCACCACCTCGCCCAGAATGTTGTTTTTGTCGGGAATCATCGTAAATAGTTCCTGACCTGCCTGCACAAAGCTGTTGTTGCGCCAAAAACCGAGGTATTCCAGTTCGCCGGCAATCGGCGAGTACAGCAAATAGCGTTCTTTCCACAGGCTGATGCTGTTCTCCAGTTCGTTCTTTCGGCTGATGTAGTCGGAAAAGGCTTTTTCCTTGGTTTCGGCCTCTTCTAGAAGAATGCGCTGCATCTCCAACTGGTTTCGCGCCACTTCCGACTGCTTTCCGAGTTGGCTGCTTTGCAGGTTCAGCCGAGCCTCCTGAAGCGACAGGTGGGCTTTGTGCTGCTGTTGGTATTCCTGTTCACTGATGCCTTTGGCAGCCAACAAAACGCTGTCCTTCCGCAACTGCTCGGCGGAAGTGTGCAGAATCCGCTTTTTCAGTTGCATCTCGTCGTCCATATTGGCAATCACGGCCTCATCCTTTGCGATTTGCTGCCGCAGGTTTTTCCGCATCGTCGTGTAGATGTCCGACGAACACAACCGTTGGTATTGCAGATAGGCAATCAGAAAAGCGTTGTAGGCCGAACTGACCTCGCCCAAGAGTAGGGTATCGGGCAATGTCTCATTTTTGCCTTTTCCCTTTCCGAGTTTGGCCAGTAGCGAATCCAACAACAGAATATGTCGGTAGTTCGCACCGCTTTCGATGTAGCCGATGACTGCGCCCTTTCCTAATTGGGCCTTATTCTCCTGCAAAAGGATGATGCGTCCGTTGCTGTTCGCCACCAAGCGCACGGGGGCAGCTGTCGCCGTCACCGAAATCTGGCCATCCACCGTGTCGGGGTATTGTATCAGGAAGCCCAACAATACGATAATTCCCATCAGCACGCCGACACACAACGCCACCCACTTCACCCAATACGTCGGCATCCGGTCGATGATTGCCTGCACTTCTTCCGACTTCTCAATCGTTTCATCCGGCAAGGAAATTTCTTGCTCGGCTTTCTTGTCAATTTCTTCTGTTGTCATTTGTCTTTTCTGAATTTCTGTGCCACCCGATGAATCAAGTTCAAGCGAAAGTCTGCTTTCTGAAAGAGATTATCCACCATCCCCGAAATTTCGTTGTTGGAACGGGTGACGTCGGAATAGCCAAAGTCCGTCTGGATGGAAACGAAGGGGTACATCGTCATTTTGTCTTTTGCTATGGCCGACAGAACGCCGTCGGCTGTGTCGGTATCTTTAAAATCGTAGTCCAGAATCTTTTGGAACAGGGGTTTGAACACCACGACAAACTGCGTGCTCCAGAACCAGTCCACCCAATAGCGGTTAGCCGCCACAGGAACTGCCGTGCCGAAACCGCCGATGCCCCCAGAGAGCAGTTCCGCGCCCTGCTCGTCGGCTCCGACAATGCTTGCCAACAGGTATTCCTTGCTGTATTGGGGCGTAAAAGTATGGTCATCCTCGCAGATGATCATAATGTCATCGTCGTTTTCGATGGCCGTTTCCACGGCCTTCACCATACTCTTCCACAAGCCAACGGCACCGATAGGATGCTCTACGGCATCAATCCACGTCAGTTTAAATTCTTTCTTCCCTCGGAACTGCGCCTTGATGTGCTTGCGGCGGTCTGCACGGCTTTTCAGGTTGATGACATAGACGGGAAGATAAAAACTTTCTTCAGTTCCTTTCTTCGCCTTTTTCTGCTTGTGCTTTTTGACTGTTTCCTCGAAGATTTTGTTGACTTTCTCGCCCCACACATCCCAATTCAGGCGCGTTTCGTATTCACGACGCGACGATAGGCGAAGTTTGAGATAATTCTTTTTATCGCTGAAAACCGTCTTGATTTTCTCGGCATAATCATCCGCCGTCGCATCGGGCGGTAACAAAAAGCCGTTTTTGCCCTCTCTGACGGGCTGGCTTACGCCGCCCACATTGGCGGCGATGCTCGGAACGCCGTAGGCCGATGCCTCGCAGAACACGATGCCGAATGCGTCGAACTCGGTCGGAAGAACCAAGAAATGCGCTGTTTTTAGGATGTTGCAGAGCCGCTCCAGATGTTCGGGCTTCGACTTGTCCAGAAAGGGAATCATTGTCAAGTTCGGGTCTTCGTCTTCCGACGCATTGGGCGGCACACTGCCGATGAATGTACAAGTACAGGGGAATCCCTCGCTTTTTAGCTTTTTGTACGCGCCCAACACCTTGTCGCCACCTTTTTTCTTCCAATTTCGCCCGATAAACACCAAGTTGCAGACATCCATCGCGATTTCCTTTGGATAATCTGTCGGATGGGGAATGTTCGCGCCGAACTCCACCACGTGGATTTTTTCAGGATTTACCCCATAGTATTCCACCGTATTCCTCTTTGCCCATTCTGAACTGTAAATGATGGTGGTGTATTTATCTCTCAATAGGCACTTTTCTAAAGTTTCCATCCTAACAATCTCATCTTCGCTTTTTTTAAAGTCCCAATAATCTAAGAAAGAATGATAGGAAACATCACTTAAATGTACGAAAGGTACATCAACATCTAAAAATGGGGCCAAATATAAATCTCCGAAAAACACAAGGTCACAATCTGAAAGTTGCTCTGCACATAATTTTCCCAAAACTTGAGAATAATGGTCTGGTAACTTCATTTTCAAAAAATTGTTCCTGACATTAAACGAAACTTGTGGCAAGATGTCGTTCCCTATAACTTGTACATGATGTTTCTTTTTCAACGTTTGCAACAAATGATTGGTTGTTCCTGACCAATTGCTGATGTCGTAAGGATCTAATGTGGTTAAAAAAGCAATATTCATATTGTAAATTATTTCTTCTTGATTTTATCCAATGCTTTTTTAAAATCATTTATAAGGATTGCGTTCTGATCTTGGTTTTTATCGAAGATTGCATTACTTTTTGCTGAAGCAACTGCCTCTCTTGCGAAAAGCACCCCATCCATTCTTGCTTTAGGAAAAGCATAGGAAAACTGATCTTCTATTTTCTGGCCTCTGTTGCCAGTTTCCCGTAAACTAAAAACATCAGAACAATCAAGGGCATCCATCGATAAATAGAGAAAATCCTTCCCTAAACTATTCAGTAAGAACTCCAAACTTCCACGTGGTGCAGAAGCCAATTCTGCAGTTTCAGCATATCCTTTACCTGAAATGTCATTTAAAAAGGCAAAGCCATGGTTGGCTAACATACCAATACACAAATAGTCATCTTTGTATTTATTCTTCAGTTGATTGCCTAAAAAAGGATAATTCATCATAAATAACATCTGATTATCTGCATAATCTGAATGACTAAGATGTGCATAAAGTGTGGCCGTTTCATCTTTTTCAAGAAAATGGTCAATGATGAACGTAGCAGTTTCGGCCATTGCATAATCCCTGTGAAAAAAGCGGAAGTTGGTATTGCTTGAATATTTTCCCAAAATATTCAGACAATGACGAATGAGCTCTTGTTCATTCCTATCCATCACATCTGCCAAAACAGGACTATTGTCCAATATGGTAAGGATTTCTTCATACCTGTTGTGTCTATTGCTCGTCAATATCAAAAGTTTGCAAATGCTGTCAATCTCTTCAAGATGCTTGTCCCTGTTCAAAGTGTGGAAAAAATCAAACAGGTCTATCTGACTTTGCAGGTCAATGGTATTGATGTCAATTCCTCGAAAAGAGACTTTTTCTTCACGATTCAAGTTGTACTCCCTGAGCCATTCAATAAAAGCTGGAATCAACTCTTCATCATACAAAGAGGCTGCAAAACTATTGGAAATTTCATCAAGTGTGAAATTCGGGTCGTTTTTAATGTATCTATCAATATAAAAAGACTTTTCCAGCGGCCATTCTAACAAAACGGTTTTACATCCGTGTTTTAAAATCCGCTCTTTGAGAACATCTATTCCCATTTGCTGCAAAGTTTTGGTACCGTGTACACTTTCGCCAAGTGCAAGTATTCTGCTGTCCATAAAAGATAGCGTAGGCATTTCATCAAAGGAATTCCAATAGATAGTCTTGCTTATATCAAGAATACTGCTATTATCAATAAATTCTGTTTGATTGGTCACCTTCTTTCCATCAACCAGAATCTCAAAATCCGAAATCCATATCGCCGCAGCTTTTTCTTTCATTTTCTTCAAATGTTCATTATCGCCCATCAACAGTTCGACAATCTTTGCTTCGACTGCATAATCATTTTTAATACCAGTTCCCTCAATAGACACATTTAGCAAACAAGAATTTTCCGTATTGACAGTCTGCGAAAATTCTTTCCAATCTTCTGTCATAGGCAAGTGAATAGTGTCGGTTGAAACGATGTTCTCACACTCTCCGATGGAAGTCAGAACAATAGATAAGCTCTGGCAATTTTTTGTTTTATATCTGGCGTTCACCGTAATGGCAGGATTTTCCTGATTGATGGGAAAAACAGGAATGACCGTGCTGACGATGCCTTTTCTGTCGCCTATCGGTTCCAACAATACTGCTTGGTTCAGAGAATCAATGGTCATCCCTTCCAAATAGGAATCTATATAATGCTGCCTCCAACTGTAGGATGTGACATCTTGAGAATCGGGTGCCGCTTTCAATTTGCACGAAAAGGAAACCTGCGCGATGCACAACAAAAAAAAATACAATTTTGTCTTCATATACTATCGTTTTATAAGCAATGACTTTTCCCTAAATTTTTCTGCAAAAATAGTGTTTTCGCAGAGAAATTTAGGGATTATCACAAAAATTCTTCACATATCTTTATTATCAATAGAACCCTAACAGAGACATCTTTTTTTCAATTATTAAGTTACCTGTTTCGGTATTAAACACGGATGTTTTCATCGAATATTCTGAATGACTTCCTCGTGATATAGTCGTGACAACATTGAAATAAGAATCTCCGTTATAGCCCATCCTTAATAATTCTGCCTGAATCTCTCGATGCATATCGCCAATCTCTTGCATAATATAATCGCAAATAGGGCCTATAATGGGAATGCCATTGAGAATCGTACCTGTAAGTTGGTCAAACCCACTCAGAGATAATGATTCAATGTAATCAGGAAATGATGCAAACCATTGCGCCACGTTCCCAGGATATTGTGAACTTCCGTAAATATAACACCCTACATTGGAATTCATATAGTGCCCTTCTACATATCCTCCTTCCCACAAGCCATTGGCAACAAGGGCGTCATATTGCTCCCATGTATAAGGATTTTCCTCTGTTCCGAGATTGCTACCAACAAATCCTTGACCTACTACATAACCACCATTCCAATTTCCATTGGCAACCAACTGGCTATATTCTGCCATGGTGTATGGGTCAAAAAGGGTACCATCCCCTCCCCCGACATACGATGCCTGGATTTCGTTTTCTACTACTGGCAACATCATTGCCAACTCACTCAAACTCTTTCTTGTTAATTTACGCATAGTTGTAAAATTTAAAAAGTTAATAAATAAAGTTAGTTATAGTTTCAGTTTCTCATCATTCTTTGCGAACAAATTCTGATAGAACGCTGAAATTTCATTTTTGGAAAATAGTTTCTTTTTCTGTAGTTTGTGTAAACTTTTGTAGATGGTTGATAATTCTGGATGTTCTTCTTTGTTTTGTTTTATGATGTACTCCAAAATCTCATCGGCGATCTTTTCTGTTGAATTTTCACTTTCTTTTCCTTGTTCGGTATCAATGTTTTTGCCTGACAACTGACGATAAAGAAGCGTTTGGCTTTCCACATAAAAGCCTCCTCCTGATTTTGCGATTTCCACCCAGAGCTTATGATCTTCTGCCCAGGGATAGTTCTCGTATTTCAAAGCATTCTTTTTCAAGAAGTCCGCCCTTAACATCGTTGTTGGTAATGCCAAAAAATTATTTTGAATAAATTTTAACAACGGTTTTTCTACAAAGCCAGCAATAGAGGTGGACCGTTTGCCAAATTGCAGGCCATTCTTTTCAGAAACATCCGCCCACGTGCCACAAACGGCAGCATTCTCGTATTCTTGCATGATGGCATATTGTATTTTCAGCCTATCTATGTGCATGATGCTGTCACCGTCCATATAAGCAATGTATTTTCCTTTTGCATTTTCCAACCCGAAATTTAAAGAACCAAGCATATCGGACTGGTTCTGAATGAAT
The DNA here is from genome assembly GCA_017412145.1 of Prevotella sp. Lineage (GTDB taxonomy): Bacteria > Bacteroidota > Bacteroidia > Bacteroidales > Bacteroidaceae > Prevotella. The sequence continues at coordinate 38,211 of JAFPYO010000009.1, read as the reverse complement.
TTGATTCGGCTGTCCGTAAAGGATTCCACGACAGCGCAAGTGTCATCTGTAGAGCCACCATCCACAATGATAAACTCAAAATCTTCAAACGATTGCGCCAAAACGCTTTCAATCGCTTTTCCGACGTATTTACTTTGATTGTAAACAGACATTACCACTGATATTTCACACATATTTTTCATTGCTTTACAAGAGAACTGCTTTTTTATTCACTAAAAAGATAAGATAGCGGGACAAACCGTTTCGATATCCGAAGTTTTCACCTCCAGACATCAGCTTTGTCAATTGAGGATTGGCATCCACAACGGAATTGTTGTCCAGGATTTTCGCCGTTTCAAGAGATTGCTCTAAAGACTGTAATTCTGGATGAATATTTTTCGATCCATAGTTGATATGATTCTCTATAACATCTTTGTATTTGGTGATTCCGCTTTGCTGCATAATTTGGCGAAGATAATATCCTGTCGAAAGGGAACTGGCAATTCTATTTTCACGATACAAGTCGCAATAACTACTGACCAAATAGTTTGAAAAATCCGTATATTTCGCAAAACTTACCAATTTGAGGTATGTTTCAAACGTTTGTAAAACATCCTTTTTCTTATTGATATAGTTCAAATCTTTCCAGTCAAAGAACTGAAGGGACAGGTAAAGTTCCATTCCCTGGAATATTTTTTCGATAATCTGATGAATCGTTTCATTTTCACGATGGATGTTTTTTAGAACAGACAAAAAATAGATGACCGTTGAAAAATTCAATAATCTTTGGGGCGATTTGTCTATATCTTTGAAATCATTGATGATTTTTTCGGACTGACTTTTAAAAATTTCGTCAAAATCGGCATCGAGAAATTGATTTGTGATGAGATAAATCAAAGTATGGCCAATCCCAGACAGTCCGTTCTCAAAACTCAAATCGTTTGACTTTTCGGTTCTTATCAAACTTTCTTGGAACAGGTTAAAGGCTTTTTCCTCAATTCCGTCGTCTTTCAGATACCGCGCCGCCTCGAACAACGCCAAAGCCATACCTGCCTTGCCGTTGTACAGGCCGGACGAATTGACGGAACTGGCATTGAGTAGAATGTTGTCAACGATTTTACGTATAGTGGTTTCGTTTGTCATTGTTTTGTAACTAATATTTCTTCTAATTCAACGTTTCGTTTAAAGTCGTAGAGTGCCATCGTGCGCAGCGTGAAATAGCTGTCGTAGGTGTCGCGGATGGCGGAATAGTAGCGTTGCAGGGCGCTGTTCTGTTGGTTTTGGGCGTTTGTGAGTTCGTAGGCGGAAACCTTTCCGAGCGAGAACTTCCGCACGAGCATCGCAGACTGTTCTTGCGCGAGTTGGTAGGCTCTTTCCGCCGTCTGCCAGAGTTTCACGGAATGGTTGTAGTTGTTGATGGCTTCGCGGATTTCGTTTTCAAATTCGCGCAGTCGCCGCTCACGTTCAATCTTGCTTGTCTCGTAGCTGTTTTGGGCGATTCGCAGGCGGTTTCGGTTGATGCCCCATTGGAAAACGGGAATCTGAAACCCCACGACGACGGACTGCCGCGTGTTCACGTTGCGATAAGCCTCGATGAACGTGTCGGCGTATTTGTTCACACCGTAGTTCAGGCTGATGTTGCCGTTGAAACGGCTGTTGAGTTTCACCGAATAGAGGTTGCGCTCGGCTTCCAATTGTTGAATTTCCAACTGTTTTGAAAACGGATTGTTCTGCTTGACATACAACAGGGCTGTGTTGGGGTCGATGGCAAAAGGCACATCGAATGTCGGAATGGCCACTTCCATCTTGTCCGTTCCCAGAAACACGGCCAGCCGTTCTTGTGCCGCAACGTGGCTCTGGCAGGCTTTTTCGTAGGAATATCGGGCATTGGCGGCCTGTAGTTCAATTTGTTTGTAGTCGTATTCGGTGATGTGTCCGTTTCTCAGCTTGATTTCTGCCAGTTGCAACAGCGTGTCAGTGTTGAGCATTGTCTGACGCGAAAAATTCTGTTCCATTTTCCCGAATAGGGCGGTCATAAAAAGGCCCAATGCCTGTTGCTGAATCTTTGACAGTTTTGAGCAATATTCCTTGATGGCGATGTTGTTTTTCGCGTATTCAATTTCTTTTTCGAGTCGGTTTTGCTTGCCGCCTCCCCAGAGTTGCTGAGAGTAGCCAATCGAGAAGGGCGTGGTGCTGAAACTGTTGCGGTCGCTGGAAAACTCGTTGAGGTAGTTGAGGTTGCTCGAAACGTTCAACTCGCCGCCCGTCAGCCCGATTCTCTGCCGCACGGTAATGCCCGCGCTGCTGTTGTTGGAATAGTCGTCCACGTAGGAATAGCTGCCGTCGGTGGGATTCTGAAGCAGGCGCAGCGAACGGTTGAAACTGACGGGGTTGAGGTTGAACGACAGCGAGGGCAGATAGCCCTTTTTATAATTCTCAAATTGGAGCAACTCGCTTTGAAATGCGAGTTGCTCAATTTGTGCAGCAGACGATTTCAACGACAACACATTGACAACCTCATCCAGCGTCACCGTCTGAACGGACTCTTGGCTGTAGGCAACTCTACTGACGAAAAGACTTGCCAATAGTGTTATGAATATGAAAAACCGCTGCTTCATCTATTACCCAATAAACTTATATTACAATTCAATCCATCCCCAGAAGCAATAGCGTCCGCGAATGATTTGGAGTTTGTACTCGCCTGAAGCCAATTCAGGCAATTCCCATTCCGTTGTTCCGTTGGGAAGCACGACGGAATAGACCACTTCCGCGTCTTCATCGACAAGTTGAAGCGTACAGCCGTCGCACGGCTCATCGAAATACAGCATGAAGCCGTCGAGGAAGACGGTCGGAATTTGCACGGCGGAAGGACTCGGAGGTGCTTTGTGGGGTCCGCCTTTTGGAATCGTCGGATTCTCAATTGACACCTGCAAATCCACCTGTTCGAGTTCTCCATCCGCCAACGCCGACGTGGGTGCGGAAAATGCCATGCAAAGAATGGCAGCAATTGTTAAAACTTTCTTTTTCATGTTCATTTTGTTTTTAAAAGTGAATAAAAAAATTTTCGCTGCAAAATTACGATGAAAAAGAAAGTGGCTGCAAATTTTTTCGCCCGAAAAAACTTACACTTAACCTACACTTTTTGAAACAAGGGTTTTGTAAACCTTTGAGAATCAACGAAATACAAAGAAAACCTACACTTAGCCTACACTTGCTCGTCAAAATGGTTTTTCAGGTGGTTTTCGAGTGTTTTGGCCGTTTCGTCCTTGAAAAGTTTTTTGTTTACCTGCGACTTGATGCGGGTGATGCGGTCGCCATCGACATCCAAAATCCGAGCCATTGCATAGACGGGCATGAACAGTCGCGCAAGCACGCAAACCTTGAATTGGTCGGATGTGAGACTGTTTTCTTCCATAATGAAGCGATGGTAGCGGGGGAAACTCTTTCTAAACAGCGTGGTGAGCGACTGCCATTCCTGTTCGGTGGGCGGTTGGTGGCGGAAAGATTCACTTTTGTACGACATGAAATGTTGGTAAATGTCGCTGTCGTAGAACAGCCGTTGTTTTCCCGTCAGATTGTCGGAAACACGCTTCTGGTAGTTTTCGATTTGTTTTTTGAGTTTTTTGAGTTGTTCGATTTCCTCGTATTGTTTTTCGGAAATGATGTCGGAATTTGATTTTTGCAACTCCAGTTCTTGCTGTTTCTCGGTCAGCAGGTTCTCCAATTCAGTCCTTTTTTCTGTCAGTCGGTTGATTTTAGATAGTTTTTTGGCTCGATAGAAGTAGAACGAGCCGACGGCTAAAAGGCTGATGAAAAGAATGGCGAGAATGATGTTCCACAATTTGGAAACTTCTTTTGCCTTTTCTTTCGCCATTTGCTGATGGCGGCTGTAGTCGTACATCGCCGAAATTTGGTGGACTTTCTCTTGGTTTACGTGCAAATAATTGGAATCGTTGGCCGACACATAAAGTTTTGCGTATTTGGCAATGGAATCGGAGTTGTTTTTCTTTTCATAGACGGCAAGGAGACCCCTATTGCCAGATTCCTTCCAACCTCCTTGGAGTGTCTTCTGAAAATAGTAGCGTGCAGAGTCCGTTTTTCCGACTGCCAGAAGATAACGGCCTTTGTCATAATAACAAAGTTCTTTTCCTTTAAGAATGTTTCCCTCGGAATCAAACCAACCCGATTCTTTCTCAAAAATTTGGATATAGCGGTTGGCTTCTTCGTATTGCTCTCGGTCGAGCAAAATGCTGATGGTGCCCAACATCGCCTGCGCTGCTTCTTCTTTATATCCATATTTCAGGTAACGTTCTCTTGCCTGTTTTTCCACAAAAAGCACACTGTCTTTCTCATCTTTTAAATAATAAGGCCGTGAACGCAGGTCAAAAGCGACGAGTGCGGCCAATGTGTCACGGTCTTTCCATGCGATTTGTTCGGCAGTTTGCAGGGCTTTCATTTCGTTGTCGGGCAAGTATTGGGCCTGGAAAAGGTCTGCCATCTGCCCATAAACAGCATAAAGCGTGTGCAGGTCGCAGTCGTCGCGGGTGGTGTCGGCCTGCTCGGTGGCGCGTTGGTAGGCGTCGAGGGCCTGCGGTGCTTCGCCGAGGTCGTGGTGGACGCGCCCTTTCAGGTAGTAGGCTGTCATCCGCTCGTTGGCCGTGCCGTGGCTGCGGAAGTAATCGGCCAGTGAATCGACTGTTGGCTGCCATTCCTTTGTGAAAACAGATTCGGCACTGTTATAGTCGGCAACGAACTGAAGTCGCTGCCGCATCCGCTTTCCTCCGCAAGCAGTAAGCAGGGCGAGGAGGAGAAATAGAGCGAAATATGTCTTCCGATGGTGTTTCATGCTGCAAAGATACATGATTTTTCCGATTACAATTTCAATTTCTGCCGAATTTCCTCGATGCAGGTGGCGATTTTCTCGAAATTGTCCATGCGATTGACATCAATGACATGTTGGGCTTGCAGATAGTAGTGTTCGCGCTCGGCGAGTTGTTCGCGAATGAAGTCGAGGGCTTGCTCGGGCGTCTTTTCGAGCAAGAGCGGACGAATGCCCTTGCCGAGCGTCAGGTGGTATTGCAGCACTTCGGGCGTGGCCTTCAGGTAGATGGTTTCGGCCTGTTGGTTCATATACGCCATGTTGTCGAAGAAGCAGGGCGTGCCTCCGCCGCAGGCAATGACGACGTTTTCGAACTCCGCCACTTCGTGGAGCATGTTGTGTTCGATTTGTCGGAAGCCGGCTTCGCCTCGCTCGTCGAAAATCTCCTTCACGGTCTTGCGCATCCGCGTGGAAATATACCAGTCGAGGTCGTAGAAGGGAACGCCGAGCGCCTTGGCAAGTTCCTTGCCGACGGTGGTCTTGCCGGCTCCCATGTAGCCGATGATGATGATTCGAATCACTTTTTCACGATTTTCATGGCCTCGTCGTAACTGAGTTCAGCGGCACGGGCATGCAGGTTCTTCGGCAGTCGATAGTTCTTGCCGTCGTAGGCGATGTAGGGTCCGTAGCGACCGTTGAGCACCTCGAGTTTCGGGTCTTCGGCGAAGGTTTTGAGATGGCGTTTTTCCTCTTGCTGACGCTTCTCTTGGATGAGGGCGACAGACTCATCGAGCGTGATGGTCATGGGGTCGGAACCCTTCGGCAGCGACACGAATTTCTTGTCGTGCATGATGTAGGGGCCGAATCGACCCACGCCGATGACCACGTCTTTCTCCTCGAACTGGCCGACGGTGCGGGGCAGTTGGAACTGGCCGAGCGCGTCTTCGAGCGTGACGGTTTCCATCGACTTGTCGGTGGGAAGTTGGGCGAAACGGGGTTTTTCCTTGTCGTCGGCAGCACCGATTTGCACCACGGGGCCGAAGCGTCCGATTTTCACGAACACGGGCTTTCCGGTTTTCGGGTCGATGCCGAGTTGTCGCTCGCCGGCCTTGTGTTCCGAACGCGACTTGATGACTTTCTCGACGGTGGGTTCGAACTGCTTGTAGAACTTCGTCATCATCTGGTTCCAATCGGTTTTTCCTTCGGCGATTTTGTCGAAATCTTGCTCGACACGAGCCGTGAAACCGTAGTCCATAATGTCGGGGAAGTATTGAATCAGGAAGTCGTTGACGACAATGCCAATGTCGGTCGGCAGCAGGCGGCCTTTTTCCGAGCCCGCCATTTCCTTTTTCGTCTTGGTTGTGATTTTCTGACCTTTCAGCGTATCGACGGTAAACTGCCGTTCGTAGCCTTTTTTGTCGCCTTTCTGGGTATATTCGCGCTGTTGGATGGTGGAAATCGTGGGCGCGTAGGTCGAAGGACGACCGATGCCGAGTTCTTCGAGTTTGTGGACGAGCGACGCCTCGTTGTAGCGCACGGGACCTTGGCTGAAACGCTCTGAGGCGGTGATTTCCTGACGGATGAGAACGTCGTTTTTCTTCATCGCGGGCAACTGAAGCGTCGATTCGCCTTCGCCCTCGTCGTCGGTCGATTCACGATAGACTTTCAAGAAACCATCGAATTTCACGACTTCGCCGTTGGCTACAAAAATGGGTGTTGGGGGTTGGGTGTTGGGTGTTGAAATGCCGATCTCGACGGTTGTTTTCTCGATTTCGGCATCAGCCATCTGCGAGGCGGCGGTGCGCTTCCAAATCAGTTCGTAGAGGCGGCGTTCCTGTGCGGTGGCGTCGATGGTTGCCTTGTTCATATAGGTCGGGCGAATGGCCTCATGCGCCTCCTGAGCACCCTTCGAACGGGTCTGGAACTTGCGCGGATGGCTGTATTCGGCACCGTAGAGGCGCGTGATTTCGTCTTTGCTCGTGCCAATGCAGAGGCTCGACAGGTTCACCGAGTCGGTACGCATATAGGTGATGTGTCCGCTTTCATAGAGGCGTTGCGCCACCATCATCGTCTGCGAAACCGTAAAACCGAGTTTTCGGGCGGCTTCTTGTTGCAGGGTCGAAGTGGTGAAAGGCGGTGCCGGCGTGCGTTTCAAGGGCTTTTTCGTGACACTTTGCACCGTGAATTCGGCATCGCGACACTGCTCGAGGAAGGCCAATGCCTCGTCGTGGGTCTTGAAACGGGTCGAGAGCGAGGCGGTAATCTCCTGTGGATTGTCGCCGCTGCCCGAGAGCACGAATTTTCCTGTGACGTGGTAGTAGGGTTCGCTCTTGAAGTTTTGGATTTCGCGCTCGCGCTCGACAATCAGTCGCACGGCAACGCTCTGCACGCGACCAGCCGACAGCGCGGGTTTGACTTTGCGCCACAGCACGGGCGAAATCTTGAAGCCCACCAGTCGGTCGAGCACGCGACGAGCCTGCTGCGCGTTCACAAGGTTCATGTCGATGTGGCGCGGATGCTCGATGGCGTCGAGAATCGCCGGTTTCGTGATTTCGTGGAACACAATGCGGTTCGTATTTTTCTCGTCGAGTCCCAGCACTTCACAAAGGTGCCACGAAATGGCTTCTCCCTCGCGGTCTTCATCGCTTGCGAGCCAAACTTTCTCGGCTTTCTTCGCGTTTTGTCGCAGGTCTGCAACGATTTTTTTCTTTTCCTCGGGAATTTCGTAGTCGGGCTGCAATGTACCTGAATCGATACTGATTTCTTTCTTTTTCAAGTCGCGGATGTGGCCGTATGACGACATCACCTTGAAATCTTTACCCAAAAAACGCTCGATGGTCTTGGCTTTCGCCGGACTCTCTACGATGACTAAATTTTTCTGCATAATAATGGTATCAAACGCGGGAAAAACCCACTTTTTTTAATGAATGTTTCAATTTAGGGCGCAAAAGTAATCAAAACTTTTGCTTGTACATTATTATATAGTGGTTTTTTCAGTTTTTTTAAGAAATACGGACGATTTCTGATGAAAACCTACAGTTGCTTCAGCCGATGGCGACACTGTTCGAGAATGTCGAGAAGTTCGTCGGCTGATTCGGCGCGAAGCATTGCGATGCGGGTTTGGCGGAAGTCGGGAATGCCTTTGAACACGGGAGAAGCGGCGAGATGGCGACGTGTGTGGAGAATGCCGCGATATTCGTTGGAACGGCGTTTTTTCGTGTCGTCTTTCGTGCCTTTCATCTCGCTGATGCGGTCGATGTTGATGAGCAACTGCTCCTTGAGAATGTCAATTTTTTCGTCGATGGTGAGTTGCTGGCGGCTGAAAATCCACGGCTGACCGAAGGTGGCGCGTCCAATCATCACGGCATCGACGCCGTAGCGGTTGAAAGCGGCCTCAGCCTCGTCGAGCGAGCGAATGTCGCCGTTGCCGATGATGGGAATGTGGATGCGCGGATGGGCCTTGACCTCGCCGATGAGCGTCCAGTCGGCCTCGCCGGTGTACATCTGCGAGCGTGTGCGACCGTGAATCGTAAGTGCTTGAATACCACAGTCTTGCAACTGCTCGACCAAATCGGTGATGATGAGGTTTTCCGAGTCCCATCCGAGTCGCGTTTTCACCGTTACAGGCGTTTTCACGGCTTTGACGACTTCTCGCGTGATGTCGAGCAGCAGCGGAATGTTGCGAAGCATCCCTGCGCCGGCACCTTTCGACGCTACTTTTTTCACTGGACAGCCGAAATTCAGGTCGATGATGTCGGGATGGGCTTCATTTTCGACGATTTGCGCCGCCTCGACCATTTGCGGCACGTCGCGACCGTAAATCTGGATGCCGACGGGTCGTTCCTCGTCGCTGATGGTGAGTTTGCTGACGGTCGATTTCACCGAGCGCACCAACGCCTCTGCCGACACAAATTCGGTATAGACCATCGCCGCACCAAAACGCTTGCAGAGATGGCGGAACCCGATGTCGGTCACGTCCTCCATCGGAGCCAGAAACAGCGGTCGTTCGCCAAAATCAATCGTACCAATTTTCATTTTTACTCCCTTTACTCCTTACTCCCCAACTCCTTTCATTCTTTCACCTTTTCACTTTTTCACCTTTTTACCTTTCCTCGGTTTCCTCAGCGCCCAACCATCCTCCGAAAAGTCGGGTTCATCGCCCTTGAAATCCCATTTTTTCGGTTTCATCAGTTCGCGCCAGTCGCCCGTCGGAGCCGAAAAATCATCGATGAAATCGCGTTTTTTTGACGATTTTCGAGGTTTTTGCCAGCCTCCACCCGTGAAATCCTTCGGATAGGTTTTTCCGAAGTCCTTCGAACCTTTTCGGTCGCTGGTTCTCGATGAATTTCTCGATTTTTTGGTGTTTTTCGGCGCATCCTTCGGCGATTTTTCGTCAGCGGGATTGCATCTGACCTCCCGACCTTTATACATCGTTCCCGTCAGCGATTCCATCACGTGCTGCGCGTCCTGTGTCGGCACTTCGAAATAGCTGAATTTCGAGAAAAGATCGATGTGGCCCACCGCCTGCCGACCGCCCACGCGACGGTTCAGCATCTGCATCACCTCGCCCGGATAGAAACCGTCGGCTTTTCCGAGGTTGATAAACAGGCGCGTATAGCCTTTTTCGGGTTTTCTCGCTCCGCCTTTCTTCCTTTTTTCGCCTTCCTCCTTCCGCGACGACGACGGTTTTTCGATTTCGGGTGCGTCGGCGTAGTAGGCAAGGAATCGACCGAAAGTCATCGACACGATTTTCTTGATGAGGTCTTCCTTATCGACATATTCGAAATGGCGGTTGATTTCCTGCATAAACGGCGCAATCTGTTCTTCATCGACATCGACTTTCTCGATTTTGTCCATTGCTCGATAGAGTTGCTTCGTACAGATTTCCTGCGGCGTGGGCAGTGTTCCGTCGATGAAATCCTTGCCGATTTCCTTCACGATTTGGCGCACCTTATGTTTTTCGCGCGTGTGGATGATGCTGATGGACGTTCCTTTCTTGCCTGCGCGACCCGTTCGACCCGAGCGGTGGGTGTAGTTTTCAATGTCGTCGGGCAGTCCGTAGTTGATGACGTGGGTGAGGTCATCGACATCGAGGCCACGCGCTGCCACGTCGGTCGCCACGAGCAGTTGCACGGTGTGCTGACGGAATTTCTGCATCGTCAGGTCGCGCTGGTCTTGCGAGAGGTCGCCGTGCAGTGCCTCGGCGTTGTAGCCGTCTTTGATGAGTTTGTCGGCGATTTCCTGCGTCTCGACCTTCGTGCGACAGAAAATAATCGCGAAAATGCGCGGATGGAAATCGACGATTCGCTTCAAGGCGAGGTATTTGTCCTTCGCGTTCACGAGATAATAGATGTGGTTCACGTGCTCGGCGCCCTCGTTGCGGCTGCCGATGACGATTTCGCGGTGGTTGTGAAGGTAGGTCTTGGCGATTCGCTCGATTTCGCGGCTCATCGTCGCCGAAAACATCAGCGTGTTGCGCTCCTTCGGCAGATGCTCGAAAATCTCGTTGATACTCTCCGAGAAGCCCATGTTCAGCATTTCATCGGCCTCGTCGAGCACGACTTTATGGACTTGGCTCAAATCGGCCTTCTTTCGATTGACAAGGTCGATGAGGCGGCCCGGCGTCGCGACGATGATTTGTGCTCCGCGCTCCAACGACCGCATTTGCTGCACAATCGACGTACCGCCATAAACCGGCACGATGTGCACGCCCGGCAAGTATTTCGCGAAGTCTTTCAGGTCGTCGCTGATTTGCAGACAGAGTTCGCGTGTCGGACTCAGAATCAGCGCCTGCGTCTGTCGGTTGTCGGTGTCGAGCGTTTGCAAGAGCGGAATGCCGAAGGCGGCGGTTTTTCCTGTGCCCGTCTGTGCGAGGGCAATCAAGTCAGATGCCCCCTCCAAACCTCCCCCCGAAAGGGAGGCTTCAAGTTCGTTGCTCCCCTCTCCTTCTGTGGAAGGGCTGGGGATGTGGCTTTCATTCAACAAATACGGAATCACCTGCTCCTGCACAGGCATGGGCTGTTCAAAGCCCAATTCGCTAATGGCGCGTCGAATCTGTTCGCTCACGCCAAGTTCTTCAAATGTTTTCAATGTGGAAAAAGTTTTTTATTTCGGGTGCAAAGGTACGAATTTCTTTACGAAATTTGTGAATTTCAAAAAGAATTTTTACCTTTGCGACCGTTATGGTACTGAATTACATTTGGATTGCATTTTTTCTGATAGCATTCGGCATTGCGCTGATTCGATTGGTGTTTTTCGGCGACACGGAGGTGTTTCCTGCGTTGATGAACTCGACGTTCGACTCGTCGAAAAACGCGTTTGAAATCTCGCTCGGACTGACGGGAATGCTTGCGCTGTGGCTCGGAGTGATGAAAATCGGCGAGCGCGGTGGTGTGGTGAACCTGTTGGCGCGGCTGTTGTCGCCTATTTTTACGAAACTGTTTCCCGACATTCCGAAGGGTCACCCTGCGACGGGCAGTATTTTTATGAATATCGCTGCGAATATGCTCGGACTCGACAATGCCGCCACGCCGCTCGGACTGAAAGCGATGGAGCAGTTGCAAAAATTAAATGAGGAAAAAATGACAGCCTCAAACCCGATGATTATGTTCCTCGTGTTGAACACGTCGGGCCTGACGCTCGTTCCTGTGTCGATTCTGGCCTATCGCTCCCAGATGGGTGCGGCGCAACCCACCGACGTTTTCGTGCCGATTCTTCTGGCGACATTTTTCGCGACATTGGCGGGCATCATCGTCACGTCGCTCTATCAGCGCATCAATTTGCTAAATCGTACGATGCTGCTGACGATGTTGGGCGTGAGTGCCGTCGTGGCAGCGATTATCTGGGGTTTCAGCCGTCTCGATTCGGCGATGATGAACACGGTGAGCATTTCCGCCGCGTCGATTCTGCTGATGGTGATTATCGTCGGTTTCATCGTGGCTGCGATGCGGAAAAAGGTGAATGTCTATGACGCTTTCATCGAGGGTGCGAAAGAAGGATTTACGACTGCCGTTCGAATCATTCCCTATCTCGTCGCTATCCTCGTCGCCATCGCTGTTTTCCGTGCTTCGGGCGCGATGGATGCGCTGATGGACGGCATCAAGTGGTGCATCAACCTGACGGGTGCGAACGCCGAGTTTGTCGATGCGCTGCCGACGGCGATTATGAAGCCGCTTTCGGGCAGTGGAGCACGCGGAATGATGGTCGATGCGATGACGCAGTACGGTGCCGATTCGTTTGTGGGCCGTCTGTCGTGCATTTTCCAAGGTAGCACCGACACGACCTTCTACATTCTCGCCGTCTATTTCGGTTCTGTCGGCATTCGCTACACGCGCCACGCCGTTGCCTGCGGTCTTCTGGCTGATTTGGCAGGAATTGTTTCGGCCATCTTTATTGCTTATATGTTCTTTGGATAATCGACTATGGCAAATATAAAATCTTTAGCCCGCGACACAGCCATCTATGGCCTTTCGAGCATCGTCGGACGCTTTCTGAACTACCTGCTCGTACCGATTTACACGCAGAAAATGTCGGTGGAGAGCGGCGAATACGGCGTTATCACCAATGTTTATGCCTATGTGGCACTGTTGCTCGTCATTCTGACCTACGGAATGGAGACGACTTTCTTCCGCTTCGCCAACAAACAAGACGAAAATCCCGAAAAAGTCTATTCTACCGCGCTTTGGACGGTGGGAGCGACCTCGTTGCTGTTCGTCGTCGTCACGATGCTGAACCTGCAACCCATCGCCAACCTGATGCAATACGGCGACCACCCCGACTACATCGCTTGTATGTTCACCGTCGTCGCCATCGACGCATTCCAGTGCATTCTCTTCGCCTATCTGCGCTACCAAAAACGACCGATTAAATTCGCCGCGTTGAAGTTGCTGTTCATTTTCGTGAGCATTATGCTCAACCTGATTTACTATGTCGTGATGGGCGGAAAAGACGCTGCCACAGCCTTCTACATCAACCTGTTCTGCACCTCGGCGATTACCTTCTTTTTCTGGAAGGAAATGCAGGGATTCCGCCACGGTTTCGACGCAAAACTGCTGAAACGGATGCTGCGCTACGCCTGGCCGATTCTCGTGCTCGGCATCGCGGGCATCCTCAACCAAACCGCCGACAAAATGCTGTTTCCCTACCTCTATCGCGAGCCCGACATGAAGCAGCAACTCGCCATCTACGGCGCCGTTTTCAAGATTGCGATGATTATGGCGATGATTACGCAGGCTTTCCGCTTTGCCTACGAACCCATTGTTTTCGGCAAGTCGCAAGACAAGGATTCGAAGGAATACCTCGCCATGGCGATGAAATATTTCCTGATTTTCACGCTGTTGGCCTTCCTCGTGGTCGTCGCCTACATCGACCTGCTGAAATTGCTCATCGGAAGCGACTACTGGGTCGGACTGCGCGTCGTGCCCATCGTCATGGCTGCCGAGATTATGATGGGCGTCTATTTCAACCTGTCGTTTTGGTATAAACTCATCGACAAAACCATCTGGGGCGCCGTTTTCTCGGGCATCGGCTGTGCCGTGCTCTTCGCCGTGAACATCCTGTTCGTGCCGCGCTACGGCTACATGGCCTGTGCGTGGGGCGGCTTTGCGGGCTACCTCACGGCGATGCTGCTGAGTTATATCGTTGGCCAGAAATACTACCCCATCGCCTATCCGCTCAAGTCGATGGCCGTCTATGTCGCCATTGCCGCCCTTTTCTCGGTCTTGATGATGTTGGGACGCGAACATCTTCCCGTCTGGGCATCCATCATTCTGAACACCGCGATTCTTGGGGCTTTCGCCGCGCATATCGTCCACCACGATTTGCCTTTGGAAAAGTTGCCCGTCGTCGGAAATTATATTAAAAAGAAAAAAAATTGACGTAAAATCGACAGAAAAAGGCTCTTTTTCATAAAAATACCGTAATTTTGCAGAATAGAAATTATTTTACAAATCAAAAAACAATATGAAAAAACTGATTCTCTCGCTCATCGCGCTGTTAGCCATGAGCAACGCCCGTGCCGACGAAGGCATGTGGACGATTTACAACCTGCCGCCGCAGGTGTTTGAACAAATGAAGGCCGAGGGCTTCCAAATGACCTACAACGACCTCTACTACGGGCCGAACTCGCTGAAAGCGGCCTGCGTGAACTTCTCGGGCTACTGCTCGGGCGTGGTCGTCAGTCCCGACGGACTCGTCTTCACCAACCACCACTGCGGCTTCGAGGCCATCCGCTCGCACTCGACCGTGGAACACGACTATATGCGCAACGGCTTCTACGCCAAGACGTTCGAGGAGGAACTGCCCAACCCGAACATGTTCGTGTCGTTCATGATTGAGCAGGAAGACATCACCGACCGCGTGATGAAGCTCGGTTTCGAGCAGATGACGCTCAAGCAACAGGAAGAATTGCTCGATTCCATCGAGAATGCGATGTCGGAAGAGGTCAAGGCGAAAGACCCGACGCTGCGCCTCGAAGTCAAGCCGTTCTACGAGGGCAACCGCTTCTATGCCACCACCTATCAAGATTTCACCGACCTGCGCCTCGTCTTCACCATTCCGAAGTCGATGGGTAAGTTCGGCGGTGAGACCGACAACTGGATGTGGCCGCGCCAGACCTGCGACTTCGCCGTGTTCCGCGTCTATGCTGACCCGAAGACCAACGGTCCGGCGGCGTATTCAAAGGACAACGTGCCCTACAAGCCGAAACGCTGGGCGCAGGTGTCGATGCAGGGCTACAAAGAGGGCGATTTCGCCATGACCATCGGCTATCCTGGCACGACGAACCGCTATCTGTCGTCGTATGGCATTGCCGAGCAATACGCAGAAAATTCCGTCCGTGCGCAGGTTCGTGGCGTGAAACAGGCGATTATGCTTCGCCACATGCGTGCCGACGATGCCGTGCGCATCAAGTACGACTCGAAATATGCGTCGTCGGCCAACTACTGGAAAAATTCCATCGGAATGAACAAATGTATCGATTCCATCGGCATCATCACCCAGAAAAAGCAGTATGAAGACCGTATTCAGAAGTGGCAGGACTCGACGGGCTACCTGAAAGGCAAACTCGACCTTCAGAAACTGGGGCATATCTACACCAACCGTTTGCAAGACCGTCGCGCATTCGTTTATGTAAGGGAAACTTTTTATAGTGCTAATGAGTTCTGCACACGCGCTCTGCGACTCAACCATATGGAGTTGAAAGGTCCGAAAGACAAGCCGAAAAAGCAATACATCGAGTTCCGCGACAACAGCGACGAATGGGACGAGGCACTCGACCGCGAGGTGTTTGCCGCCCTGCTGAAAAACTACAAGGAAAATGTCGATGCGAAGTATCTGCCAGCCTTCTACAAGACCATCCAGACGAAATACGCCAACAACTACACGGCCTATGTCGATGACCTCTACAAGAAGTCGCAAATCATGAAGAAGGGCAAGAAAATCTACATCAACAAGAAGAGTTACATGAAAGACCCGGGCGTGCAATTCGGCCTCGACCTCACCGAAAGCCTCGCAGCCCTGCGTGCCGAACTCTGGGAGACCTACGACAGCATCGATTTGCAGGAGCGCTACCTCTGCGCCGCCAAACTGCGCATGGAGGAAGACATGCCCCACTACAGCGACGCCAACTTCACGATGCGCCTTTCCTACGGTCAGGTGGGCGGTTTTGAACTCGGCGGACAACCCTCGGGCTACTACACGACTGCCGAATCGATGGTCGAAAAAATGAAGCAGGCCGACAAGAATTTCGAGTATTTCGCCGAGCCGGTGATGCACGAATTGCTTTCTGCCAAGGATTTCGGTCCCTACACCGACAAAACTACCGGCAAAATGCAACTCTGCTTCCTGACGAACAACGACATCACGGGCGGCAACTCGGGTTCGCCGATGTTCGACGGCAAGGGTCAGCTGATTGGCCTCGCTTTCGACGGCAACTGGGATTCGCTCTCGTCGGACATCAATTTCGACGCACGACTCGCCCGTTGCATCGGTGTCGATATTCGCTACGTCCTCTTCATGATGGACAAATGGGGTCATGCCGACCGCCTGTTGAAAGAAATCAACGCGAAATAAAAAAACGGTTGAAACGAAATGAACCCCGAAAGTTTTTTCTGACTCTCGGGGTTCATTTTTTTAATCAAAAATATTCGGTTCCATGATGTTGCCAGCGTATGGATTGCGCCCCAGATGGTCGTAGGCGAGGCGCGTGGCAACACGACCGCGTGGTGTGCGCTTGATGAAACCTTCCATAATCAAGAACGGCTCATAAACCTCCTCGACCGTGCCCGTGTCTTCGCCGATGGCGGTGGCGATGGTCGAAAGACCGACCGGACCGCCGCGAAACTTGTCGATAATCGTCACGAGAATCTTGTTGTCGATTTCGTCGAGGCCGAACTGGTCGATGTTCAGAGCTTTCAGCGCGATGTCGGCGATGCTTCGGTCGATGCGACCCGTGCCCTTCACCTGTGCGAAGTCGCGGACACGGCGCAACAGGGCGTTGGCGATTCGGGGTGTTCCGCGTGAACGACGCGAAATCTCGGCAGCGGCATCGTCGTCGATGGGAACGCCGAGAATGCCTGCCGAGCGCCGAATGATGCGCTGAAGCGTCTGCGGGTCGTAATATTCAAGGTGCAGATTGATGCCAAAACGGGCTCGAAGCGGCGCGGTGAGCAGACCGCTTCGCGTCGTGGCACCAACGAGCGTAAAAGGATTCAGGTCGATTTGGATGCTTCGCGCCGACGGTCCTTTGTCAATCATGATGTCGATGCGGTAGTCTTCCATCGCTGAATAGAGGTATTCCTCGACCACGGGCGAAAGTCGGTGGATTTCGTCGATGAAAAGCACGTCGCGAGGCTCGAGCGAGGTCAGCAGTCCAGCCAAGTCGCCCGGTTTGTCGAGCACGGGACCGCTTGTAATCTTAAATCCCACACCCAGTTCATTGGCGATGATGTTCGAGAGTGTCGTCTTGCCCAGTCCCGGCGGACCGTGCAGCAGCGTGTGGTCGAGCGGTTCACCGCGATATTTGGCGGCCTCGACAAACACCTCAAGGTTATCGACGACACTCGCCTGACCGCTGAAATCGGCGAATTTCAAAGGTCGCAGCGCATTTTCAAAGTCTTTTTCGCCCTGCGAAAGTTGTTCGTCGCGAATGTCAAAATCTTCGTTCATGATGGTATCTTTTCGTTATTTTCGTGCAAAAATACAAAAAAATCGTCATTCCTCGTTCATCATTCGCCATTTTTTTGTACCTTTGCGGACTTAACTTTATCAAAACACTCATAAAATCTGATTATCACAGAAAGGAAACGACAATGAAAAAATGGTATATGACATGCTGTCTGCTGACGGCGATGACGCTCGCGTGGGCACAAGGACCAAACAACACGGGAACTTATTATAAAAATGCCGACGGCGAAAGCGGCGAGGCTCTGAAGACGGCTCTGAGCGCCATCATCACCAAAGGTCACACGAAAATCGGGTACGACGGCCTGTATAATGCCTACAAAAAGACCGACTCGCGACCCGACGGAAAGGTGCGCGACTGGTATTCCAACGCCACGAACTTCACGCACGTGACCGACAAGGCGGGTTCGTATAGCAAAGAAGGCGACTGCTACAACCGCGAACACTGCCTGCCGCAGAGTTGGTATGAGGGCGGTGGAAACGCCGATTATCTCAAATGCGACATCGTGCACGTGTTGCCCACCGACGGCTACATCAACGGCAGACGTGGCAACAACGTTTTGGCGAATGTGAATCCGAACCGCATTTCGGGTCAGTCAAAAAACGGCTACAGCAAATGGGGACAATGTGGCGTGAGCGGCTACAGCGGCACGGTTTTCGAGCCGAACGACGAAATCAAGGGCGACATTGCGCGAATTTATTTCTATGTGGTGACGCGCTACGAAAGCAACTGCACAAAATGGGCGACCAATGCCACGGCCAATGCCGTTTTCACAAGCACATCGTCGTATCAACCGTTCAAGGATTGGTATTACAAAATGCTGGTGGAATGGGCGCAAAACGACCCTGTTGACGACGTGGAAATCGCCCGAAACAACGCGGTTCATAGAGAACAAGGCAACAGAAATCCCTTCGTCGATTATCCCGGGCTGGAGGAATACATCTGGGGCGACAAGAAAAACGAGCCTTTCGACTACGACGACTACAATGCGACCGTGGCTGTGCGGATGCCGACCTTCTCGCCCGACGGCGGCACCTACACTTCGCCGCAGAGCGTGACCATCAGTTGCGCCACCGACGGAGCCACGATTTACTACACCATCGACGGCACAACGCCGACCGTCTCGAGCACGCCATACACCGAGCCCATCACCGTGTCTGAAAGCCTCACGCTGATGGCCATCGCCGTGAAAGATGACGAGCTGAGCAGCGTGGCGACGGCTTCCTTCGTCATTAGCGAGGGTGGCGACGACCCCACGCCGACGGGCGACAACATCTACAAAAAAGTGACTTCGACGAGCGATTTGGAGAGCGGAAAACGCTATCTGATTGTCTATGAAGAGGGTGGAAAAGCACTGCTGCGACTCGACGGAAAGGCCGGTACGGGCAGCGTCAGCATCACTTCTGACGCCATCGACCTCAACAACAAGTCGAATCAGGCGATGGTGCTGGTGTTCAACAAGGTTGGCAACGAATGGACCATCAAAGGCAGCGACGGCAACTTTATGGCTTTGACATCGAACAGTAACGCGCTGAATACCGCCACGACGGCCGATGATAACACGGCGAAATGGACAATTTCGATTTCGGGCGGCACGGCAATCATCAGCAATGTGCAATATTCGAGCCGTCGTCTTCAGTACAACTATAACTCAGGTAACGATATGTTCCGCTGCTACACAGGTGGCCAGAAAGATGTGACGATTTTCAAGGAAACGACTTCAACCACCGACATTCAAAAATCGTCGGTTTCATCGGGAAAAAATCGTGAAATCTATAACCTTCAAGGCCGAAAAATCAACGGAAAACCCGCGAAAAAAGGTGTCTATGTCAGAAATGGCAAAAAGGTCGTGATGAAGTGAGAATTGGATTGTTCGAAAAAATCGTCAAATAGTAAATCGTCAAATAGTCAAATTAAATGGTGAAAAGAATTTTTATTGGTTTAGCATTTTTGTTCGTCGCGATGAGTGTCAGTGCCATTCCAGCCCGACCGAAACAGTTTAAAAACATCAAACTGAGCGACGGAACAACGGTCGTAGCCCAACTCGTGGGCGATGAATTCGGCCATTATTGGCTGACGAAAGACGGTCAGGCTTTGCGCAAAACGAAAAACGGCTTTGTGCCCATGACGAGTAAAAACTTCGGTGAAAAGGCGCAAAAACGGCGTTCCGCTGCAAATAATCACCGCATGAAAAGGCAGGCAAGGAAAATGAATCCGCAACTGATGGCGGTTCAAAAAGTCAGCGAGGTCGGCAACTACGTCGGCGACAAAAAAGGTCTGATTATTCTGGTCGAATACAACGACGACAACAAGTTTCAACCCGAAAACAACCTCGTGCTCTACCAGCGAATTGCCAACGAAGAAGGCTTCAGCGAAGGCGAGTTCGTCGGCTCGGTCCACGACTATTTCCTCGCACAAAGCGAGGGGCTTTTCAACCTGAAATTCGACGTGGTTGGTCCCTACACGCTGAAGCACGAGCGGGCCTACTACGGCAGAAATGCCGACACGGAAGAGGCTAAAGACCTGCATCCGGCGGAAATGGTGGCGGAGGCTTGTCAAATGGCCGACAACGAAGTGGATTTCAAGAATTACGACTGGAATGGCGACGGCGAGGTCGATCAGGTGTTCGTGCTCTACGCAGGTGCAGGCGAGGCCAACGGCGGCGACGAGGACACGGTATGGCCGCACGAATGGACGCTGGCATCGGCGAAATATTTCTACGACGACGGTCCTGGCGCCATCAAACTCGACGGCGTCACCATCGACACCTACGCTTGTAGCAACGAACTTCAGCCCGACTACGATTATTACTCGGGCGAAGCCTCTGGTTGGAAAATCGATGGAATCGGCACCATTTGCCACGAGTTCAGCCATTGTCTCGGCTATCCCGACTTCTACGACACGAACTACCAAAATTCGGGCATGGGCTACTGGGATTTGATGGATTCTGGTGCATACAACGGCGAAAGCTATTGTCCGTCAGGCTATACGAGTTACGAGCGTTGGGTGGCTGGTTGGAAAAAGCCCATCGAACTGACGAAAGACACCGAGGTGACGGGTATGAAAGCACTTCAGGACGGCGGCGACACCTATATTATTTATAACGAAGGCAACCGCAACGAATATTTCTTGCTCGAAAACCGCCAGTGGATGGGTTGGGACGAGGAAATCCCCGGTCGCGGACTGCTCATCCTGCACGTCGATTACGACGAGGATGCGTGGTGGAACAACAAAGTGAATACCACCAAAAACCACGAGCGAATGACGTGGATTCCTGCCGACGGCAAAAAGGCTTCCGAGTTATATGAAGGAAGAAGATATTATGACTACGCGGATATGGCTACCGACCCGTATCCCTACAAGACGAACAACAAATTCACGAACACGTCGAAACCTGCAGCCGACGTGTATAACAAGGACACCGACGGCTCGAATAAACTGAACAAATCGGTGCTCGACATCACACAAAACAGCGATAAAACCATCAGTTTCAAGTTTGAGGCATCGGCAGGCTCAGTCACTCCGACAGGCGGCGACTTCAAACGAATCTCTGATGTCAGCGACCTCACAGAAGATGCAGAATATTTGATTGTTTATGAGATTTCCGATTCGGAAGCTGTGGCCTACGCCGGCTATGAGGAAGCAAAAAGTTGTGGTACAAAAGTCGATCTTGGTATTCTTGACAATACCACTTCTGGCGACGGTGCTGCCATCATCAAACTGAAGAAAGCATCCGACGGAAATTGGTATATCATGGATGGCGACAATTATCTGTATTTCAGAGGAACAAAGAATGTAATCAATGCTTCAACAACCATTTCTGGAACTGGTTTTACGTGGAGTATAACGACTTCAAGCATCACCAATGTTGATGCCAACAATCGTAAACTTCAATACAATCCGTCTGCCGAGATGTTCCGTTGCTACACAGGCTCACAGAAGGATGTCGTACTATACATCAAGAAAGAAACCACCGCGATTGAAAAACCGACGGTTTCATCGGAAGTTTCGCCGCGTGGAATCTTCGATTTGCAAGGTCGCAGGGTGTCGGAAAATGCTCCGCTCCAGCGTGGAATCTACATCGTGAATGGCCGCAAGGTTGTGATTCAATAAAAAATGCTGAACGAGGCTACACGGCAATTCGTCTGCCAACACAGCGACGACGATGTGCGCCGCTTGGCGTTGCAGGCGCACGCTACGCCCGACGTAGATTTGCCGATGGCACTCGACCAGATTCGCGGACGACAGACGGCCCGCCAAAAACTGCCTTCGTGGGCAGCCATCGACGGCATCGTCTATCCGCCACACCTCTCGATGGAACAATGTTCGAGCGAGCAAACTGCGCAGTACAAAGCGCAGTTGCTCGTTCGCTTGTTACAGTCGGATTTTGCGATGGAATCGGTAAAAAACGCCCATTTCATCGACCTGACAGGCGGTTTTGGTGTCGATTTCGTGGCGATGGCGCAGGCGGTTTCCAATTTTTCGGAGCAAGAGAATTTTTCTCAAAACGATCACCCAAACCGATTCATTTATGTCGAGCGCAATGAGCATCTTTGCGCCCTCGCCCGCCACAATTTTCCGCTGCTCGGCCTTCCCAACGTCGAAATCGTCTGCGACACAGCCGAAAATTTCCTCGAAAATCCATCCTCGCTCCACACTCCTCGTTCCTCCATCATCTTCCTCGACCCCGCCCGTCGCGACGCTCACGGACAGCGCACCTACGCCCTCGCCGATTGCACGCCGAACGTGCTCGAATTGCGCGACGAACTCTTCAAAAACGCCGATTTTATCGTGCTCAAACTCTCGCCGATGCTCGATTGGCATCGCACCGTCGAGGAACTCAAAACGGTCAGCGAGGTTCACATCGTTTCCGTCGCCAACGAGTGCAAGGAATTGTTGCTCGTCCTTCGTAAAAAGGTGCAAAAAACGCGAATTTTCTGCGTCAATGACCAGCAAAAGTTCAGTTACGAGGTCGAAAACGACGAAAAAACCGTTCCCTGCATCGAGAAAACGGCCTCATTATCAGAAAAAAAATATCTTTATATTCCAAATTCATCGGTGATGAAGGCTGGTTGCTTCGCTGAACTCTGCGACCGCTTCCACCTCGCCGCACTCGCTCCGAACAGCCACTTATTCGTAAAAACCGACGAATCGGAACCGTCAGACACAAAAAACGACGATTTCCCCGGCAAAATCTTTCAAATTTCCGCGATTTCATCGATGAACAAGCGCGATTTGCGCGAAAATTTACAAGGAATCGACCGTGCGAACATCGCCACCCGCAATTTCCCGATGAAACCGGAAGAATTGCGCCGTCGGCTGAAAATCAAAGAGGGCGGCGACAACTATATTTTTGCCACCACCCTCGCAAATGGGAAACACGTGCTCATCGTTTGCAAGCACGCCATTTGATTAGTCTTCCAACAGTTCCTTCACTTCTTTCTGAACCGTCACCTGCTTCTCGACCTTCTTCGTCGTTTGCTTTTCAACCTCGACTTCCTCGTAGGTTGTCACCTTGAACGTACCCTCGCCCGTGACGATGACGCAACGGTTCTTGTCGTTCTCTTCAAACGGCTGGACGGTGTCGCCCTTCGAGTCACTCTGGATGCGCGAAGCGTCGATGCCGTGCTCGTTGATGAGTTTTTCGGTGACACCCTGCGCACGCTTCAAAGCATACATCTTGTTGAGTTTCGGATTGCCCGTTCCCTTGTCGGCATAGCCCGTCACGGTGAAGTTGGCGTCGTCGCTGGTCTTCATCAGGTCAGCAATCTTCTTGATGGCCTGATCGATGCCCTGTGCAGCGTCGGCTTCGCTCTCGCGGATGTTGAAGAACACCACCTCTTCGATGCGCTTCTGCTCCATTTTCACCACGGGCTTCTTCTCCTTCACCATCACGGTCGTCGGCTCATCGACCCACACGGTCTCCACGACATCGACCATCCTTGTGATATACTGCGGACCAGCATATTTGTGGCCGAAGCGCACGCTCAGACCGAGTTGCGCAGTGAACATCCAGTCGTCGCTCGTGTTCGCCTTCGAGTTGAAGCGGTCGCTCAGGCTGTTGGCCGCCACTTCGAGCGACAAACCGATGGGCTTTGTCACGTCGGTTTCGAGGCGCAGTCCAGCGCGAATGTTGTGGCTCATCCGATTCTTGTCCCAAGCCAACTGCGTGTTCAATTCGGGATGCTGTGCGGCGATGGCCTTCAGTTCATCGTTTTTCCAAGCGTAGTTCAGTCCGAAACCGCCCACGAAAATCAGGTTCAGCGGGTGGGAATAGTTTTTCGAGAACAAATTCGTCAGGTTCACCAGCACGTCGGCATCCGTCGTCAGGTAGTTGAACTTGTAATACTGGTCGAGTTGGTCGAAACCGCCCTTCGTCTGCCATCCATTCACGTGCAGGCGCAGTCCGACGGCGGGGAAGAAATAGCGTCCAATCGAGAAACTGGCTGTGGGATTGAGCAGTTTGTCGATTTTCGCATCGGTCGATGTGAATTGCAGGCCACCCTGAGCCTCCACGAAGTTGTAGGACTTGAGTTTGCCCTTTTCGTTCTGTGCGTTGGCAGTGCCGAAAGTCAGCAGTGCCACGGCGATGATTGTCAGTAATTTTTTCATTGTCTTCATTCGATTTTTGATACAGTTATTCATTTTACGATGCAAATTTAACTTTTCTTATTGGATTCTGCAAGAAAATGCGACGTTTTTCTTTGAAACGCCCCAAAAAAATGCTTGTTGGTGACAAAAACCACGCAAAACGATTAGTGCCGCGACTCTCTCCGAGCCACAGCACTAATCTGCGTTTAACTTCAAATTTTTTCTCCAACAGTATGGCCTCACGGCTCCCATTGTTATCTGTTAAACAATCTTTTACCTTAAACCTAATAACTAAAAACCTAAATCTATTACTACTAACCTAAACAATCTATTAACCTTTTGACGATGCAAAGGTACGACATATTTTTATACTACGCAAAACTTTTTTCTACTTTTTATGCAAAAAAGTGCATTTTCTTGATATAAATCAAGTATTGTTTTCGCACACAGCGAATTTTCTTACTTTTTCTGATTATTTTCTGCATAAAAATAACTTTTTGGTTCGATATAATATTCAAACGATTCCGCCGTTATTATCCATAGATGAACTTCACCAGACTGCTCAAAGACTGGACGCTGCCTGCTGCGATGGTGGTGGGCACGCTCGGCTATCTGTTTTTCGCCAACACGCCTGCGTTCGACTCGTTCGGGGCGTGGGCAGGGCCTGTGTGCGACAAAATTCTGCCGCTGTTCATGTTCAGCATCCTTTTCGTCACCTTCTGCAAGGTCGATTTCCATCGGATGCGCCCCGTGAAATGGCATTTCTGGGCTGGGGCGACGCAAATCGCGTTCATCGTGGCGACAATGGCGTTCATCCTCTCCTATCGTCCGCTCGGCCCGACGCTCGTGTTTCTGGAGGCCGTTCTCGTGTGCATCGTGGCACCCTGTGCCGCCGCCGCACCCGTGATTACGCAGAAACTCGGCGGAAAACTCGAAGAAATGACCACCTACACGTTCATGTCGAACTTCGTCACGGCGATTTTCATTCCCATCTGCTTTCCGCTCATCGAAAAAGACGACGAAATCACGTTCTGGTCGGCGTTTCTCGACATTCTCTACCAAGTCACGCTCGTGCTCGTTGTGCCGATGCTGTTGGCCTATCTCGTGAAACACCTTTTACCGCGAATCCATCGGTTCATCGTCGGCGTGAAAGACCTGTCGTACTACCTTTGGGCCATTTCGCTCGTCATCGTCACAGGCACCACCGTCAGAAACATCTGCAACGCCGACACCACCGTGTTTTTCCTCGTCGCCACTGCCCTATCGACCCTTGCCATCTGCCTCGGACAATACGCCATCGGACGACGGATTGGCCGCCGTTTCGGTCGCATCAACGAGGTCGGTCAGGCACTCGGACAGAAAAACACGACCTTCGCCATCTGGATTGCCTACACCTACCTCACGCCCTTGTCGTCGGTGGGTCCGGGCTGCTACATCCTCTGGCAAAACACCGTGAATTCCATCGAAATCTACCAATATAAAAAGGCTGGGAAATTGCAGAAGAGTTAATCAGAAGAAATATGCGAGGCTGATTTGCCACGAATTGTATTTGCCTTTGAAAACGGCATAGTAGGCAGCGTCGGTAGCATCGCGGAGGGTCACCTCGCCAGTATTGCCGAGACCAATATTGTAATTGGCCGAAAGTTGCAATTTACTGAGCAAAACTCCGAGACCGACGTTCACACTGAAATTGGAACTTTTCAGTTGCCATTCGGCAACCGTGTCCTTCAAATCGCCCAGACTCTGCACCTCGTCGCCGATGCGGAATGCCACCTGCGGACCCGCAAAGCCAAAAATCGTAGCCATACCGCCCAGTCCGATGTCGTAGCGCACGTTCAGCGGCACGATGATTTGCTTGGTTTTCATGGACTCGGGCTGCTCCATATCTGTAACATCAGTGAGGAAATAGACGTCTAACTGCGATTCGCGTTGGTTGTAGAGCGCAGAAACGTCGAAACCAAGCCCCATGAATGAGGTGTATTTCAGCGAGGGGCCGACGAACCAGCCCGTGCGGTTCTTGAACAAGCCGCTGTTGCCACTGGTTGACATTTTGGTGAGGTCGAGTCCGCCCTTCAAGCCGAATTGCAGCTGTGCGGAGGCGGAAAGTGCGCCCGTCAGCAACACGCCCATGAAAAATAATCTCAACTTTTTCATAACATTAAGCCATTAACCGTTAGACAATTATCAATAACCATTAGCGACGCTCGCGGCGCACGGAGATTCGTGCCGACGACGATGATTTCGAGGATTTCTCCTTTGTGCTGCGGCTGCGAGCCGTCTTCGTGCGAGGAGCTTTCGCCTCTTTCGTGCGCACTTTTTTCGTTTTCACGGCATCATCGGCCACGCCAAGGCTGTCGAGCGAGTCAAGCACTTCGGGTTTACCCCAAATGTGGGTCTCAAATTCCTTCAACTCGGCCTCGATGCGCTTCTGCTCTGCCGAGAGTTTCGTGGAATCGTTGCCGCAAATCTTCGCCAGCGACTCGCCGAGCATATTGTTCGTCTTGTAGATTTGCCCCTTGTACTGGTTGAGCGTGAAATAGTCATCGACGCTCATCGTGGCGGCATTGTTGAGGTTGCTCGTCATAATGGTCTGCTTGGCGAGGAATGGTGCCAAATCGTCGTATTTCACCCAGAAAAGCGGCTTTTTCTCGGCCACGCCACCCCAATCCTCGACCCAAATCGGGCAAAGGGCCAGCACTTTCGTGTGGAAAGTCGATGTGGCTTGGTTGTAGTAGGCACTTTCCTTGATGTAGTAAGCTGTAACCTCTTTCGAGGGGATGTCGCTGTCGTCGAGGCGGATGCCCCTGTCGGTACGCTCATAGAAGATGCCGTGATCCTTAAGGAACTGCAGCGGCTTGATTCGCGCCGAGTCCGTAAACACTTCGTTGCCGTCGAGTCGATATTCATAGGCATTGATACCGCCGTTTTTCGCGCCGCGCATCATCAGTTTGAACATATAGGTAAACAGGTTCATCTGCGTTCCGACGGGCTCTTTCGGATAGTAGAGTCCGGCATTAGCATCGTCGCGGAGATCGACTTCGCGATAGATGTCGCGCCGCCACACCACGTCTTCCGACATCGCGGCCTGCGTGGGGAACGAAATCTGCGCTCGCGTGGTCATCGTGTTGGCGTTCGACTTCGGCTGAGCCTGCTGCTGCGCCTGATTGCGACGCTGTTGCGGCTGGGCGTTGGCGATTGACAAAGGTAAAAAGGTAAAAAGGCAAAAAAGTAAAGCCGTTTTCACCAAATTTGCTTTTGTTTGATTCATATTCTGCTTCATATCATTCATATTTGACTATTTGACGATTTCACTAATTGACGATTGGGCTATTTCACGATAAATTCCATTGCGCCGGGCAGTGTGCGCTGGATGCCGTCGGGACCGATGGCCTTCACGCCACGCACGTAAAATCGCTTGTTGCGCGAGAGGCGACGGAACGTTTCTTTCTGGCGACCCGAGAACGAGGCACCTTCCGAGGCGATGGGAATCGAGTTACCCATATCGTCGAAGAAGACGGTTTCAAAACTCAGCACCTTGAACGGAATGTCGAGCAGACCGTCGTCGATGGCGGCGTGAAGAACGTCCATCGCCACGAGCGAGCCTTTCGCCATATTTCCACCCTTGAAACGGTCGCTTCCAACGACCACGTAGGGCGTTGGGTCGGGCAATTTACGCACTTTGAACGTCACTTGGGCCATCTGGCGCGTTTTTCCCTTGTCGTTGGCCGAGACGGTGAACACCACGTCCTTGCCGACGGCTGCGGGCGTTGCAACATAGTGGCCGGCACCTTTCGACACGAGCGAACCACCGCTCATACTGACCGACACGGCATTGGCCGGAACGCCCGGCACACTGACGCTCATCGGGTTTTGGAAACCGGCGTAGAGCACGTTCATCAGGTCGGCAGCCACCGTCGCGCCCGTCGGTGCGGGAATCACGGAATATTTCTGCGTGAAGTCGCGGCGCATCGTTTCGCCTGCGGCGTTGCGCGTCATCAGGTAGCCGCTGAACGAATGTTCGCCGACGCTTCCTGCGGTAAACGAATATTTTCCTTTGGCATTGATTTTCGTGCCGTTCACGTAGATTTCGGGCTGCATCGTCGTATCGACGGCGGCCATCACGATGTCGGCATTGAAGATTTCGCCCGGGTAGAGCGTCGTTTTTTCAGGAATAACGAAAGCATCGAGTTTGTTCACACGAATGTCCTTCACGTCGATGTTCGACACGAGTGTGTGCAGCACTTCGCCCTCGGCATAGCGCACGTCGCTCTGCAATTTCGACAGCAGCGTCACAGCGGCGGCCACGGGCATATCCTCAAACATATATTCCTGCCAGTTTTTTCCTAATGCACGCGCCGATTTCGGCACTTCGGTGGTGAGGTTCGACGAGATGATTTCCTGCTGTTTCGGGTCGCTGACCATTTTCAGGATTCGCTCGCGGTAGGAATTGATCATCTGGAAGAGGTGTTTTCCCTTGCCACTGCCTGGGGCGAGCATAATCTGGCTGGCGGCCTCAAGGTCGTCTTTGCCACGGATGTTGGCGAGGTCGGCATCCTTGCCGTCGGCCTCGCGCACGATGGCTTCCTTCAGTTCCTGCGCGAAATTGAAGAGCGAGTCGCTCATCAGTTTCACCGTCTGCGATTTTTCGAACCACTGCCGCACTTTTTCGGGATTTTGTTTCATCTGCGCCGCGAACGTGTCGTAAATCGCATTGTTTTCCTTCGCCGAGTTGCTGGTGGTGCGTCCGAGACTTTCCTCAACGACCGTAAAACCGTTGAGCACCTCGTTCGAGACGTTCAGCGCCAGCATCGCCATCAACACGATATACATCAGGTTGATCATCTTCTGGCGGGGCGATATGGGTCTTTTCTTAATTGCCATTTCAATTTACAATTTACAATGTACCAAGTACAATTTTATTCTGCGTTCAGGGGCGGCATTGCTGCCTTCGGCATATTCACCGTCATCGCCTCGATCATTCGCGTGTAAATCTTATTGAGTTCGGCGATTTGCGAAGCCATCTTGCGCGTCTGCTCGTTGATTTCGTCGATGGTGCCGATTTGCTGACTGGCACCCTTGAGTTGCATTTCATAGACCTTGCAGATGCCCGTGAGCGTGCGGTTGAGGTTCTCCATTTCCTCCGAGTCGCGGGTCAGACGCTGGCTCTGTTCGCTCACCTTTTGAATCATCTCGGTGAGTTTATTGAGTTCCTCGACGTAGTTGCCCTGTGCCTCGGCCATTCCGGGCAGGTCTTCCTGCTGTTGAGCCACCCAGTTGCCACCGACAACGCCACCACCCACGGCAGCGGCTGGTTTGCCTTCCCAACGGGCAGCCTCTTCGCCTGTGCCGACGACTCCGCCAGCGACATTTCCACCGCCAGAACCGCCTCCGATGATCATCGTTCCACCGCCTTGAACGCCTCTGCGTACGGATGTTTCTTCCGCGTCGCCGTCGCCGTCGAGATTGACGTGACGGGGCAGTTCACGACCTTCTTCGGTTTTGTCGAACGGACGGTCGAAACCTGAGATGAAGAACACGAGCACTTCCGTTCCCATACCGAGGAACAGCCAGAAATTGGCGCCCGGCATGTGGGTCAGTTTGAACAATGCACCGAGAATCACGATGGCAGCACCCCACGAATAGGCGTAGTTCATGAACGTCTGCCCAGGAACGCTGTCCAACCACTTCTGCAAGCGGTAAATCACGTTATATTTACTGTATTGTGTCATATTCAATTATGATTTTTAGCCTCCCCCGACCCCTCCACAGGGAGGGGAGCTTTATACTATCTAATGATTTATTTTTAATCTGTCCCCCTCCCCCTTTTGGGGGAGGTTGGGAGGGGGCTTTATTTTTTCCTCTTTTTACTCTTCGTTCCCTTGGTCTTCTGGCTCGTGGTGTTGGCCAGCGAGCGCACACAGCGGAATCCGATGTACGAGCGCGGCTGGTTCTGATACTCCCACGTGCGCCAGGCCGAGCGGATATACGACTCGGGGTCTTTCCACGAGCCTCCGCGCACTGATTTTTTCTTCAACTTATAGGGGTCCTCCTTCGCGGCCTTGTAGTCGAGCTGCGGGTTCAGGTCGTTCATCGCATCGACACCGGCCTCGGTGTAAATCGTCGAAGTCCATTCGGCGACGTTGCCCGCCATATCGAACAATCCGTTAGAATTCGTGCCGTAGATGCCCACTTTAGAGGTAATCAGGTTGCCGTCTTTCGTGTAGTTGCCGCGGTCGGGCTTGAAATTCGCATAGAAACAGCCCTCGCCGCTCTTCACCTGCTCGTTGTCCCACGGAAATTCGTTCTGGTCCTTGCCACGGGCAGCATATTCCCATTCGGCCTCGGTCGGCAGACGATAGCGCTGCACGTAGCGAGCCTCCGGACCCAAGCCTTTCAGCAGGTATTCCGTGCGCCAAGCGCAGAAGGCATTGGCCTGCTCCCACGTCACACCGACGACGGGATAGTCGTTGTAGGCGGGATTCGAGAAGTAGTTGCGCAGATAGACCTCGTTGTCGGAATTTTGGAAATCGTTCACCCAACAGGTCGTATCGGGATAAATATTAACAATGTACGTGTTGAGGAAGTCCCACGGTCCTGACAGCGGTCGGTTGATGGTTTCGCGCACGATGCGACCCTCGTCGTCGATGTAGGCGGTGTCTTTCGAAATCATCACCACTTCGTTCGGATCGACCACGACGTCGGTGTTCAGATTACGCTCTTCGGCCCTCATTCGGTTGCGGCGCAGGGCTGCCGTCGTGTAGTCATAGACCTCGTAGCGATAGTTCATCTGCGAATAGTCGAGCAGTTTTTCGCCCGTGACGGGGTTCGTCACGTAAAGGCTTTCGATGGCTCGCAGTTCGTCTTCGTTGGGCTTGCGCGGCAGCTGTTTTTTCCAGTTCAGGAAGGGTCCGATGGGGTCGCCGTTCTTGTCCTCGGTAATCATATAACTTTCGTCGCCGCCATACGACGGATCGGCCAGTCGCGTGCGAAGAATCGAGTCGCGCACCCAGTTCACGAACTGCTTATACTGCGAGTTGGTCACCTCGGTCTCATCCATCCAGAAACCATCCACAGACACGTCTCTCACGGGCATTTTCTTGCCCCAGAGCGAGTCCTGTTCTTCCAAACCCATGCGCAGCCAACCGCGCTCGATTTTCGTCATGCCGTAGGGCGACGGCTCGCTGAAAGCGCGACCGCTCACGCCCACCACTTCGCCGCCTTTTCCCGACGACGACGCTTGTTTCGCGCCCATGCAGCCAACTAATAAAAGTAAAAGGGTAAAAAGGTGAAAAAGTAAAAACCTTTTCGCCCGATTTCCCATTTTTTTACTATCATTCTTCATTTTTTCCATATTTTTCAATAAATATTTTACTTTTTCACTTTTTTACCTTTTCACTTTTACAAAATTCTCACACTCTGATGCCTGTTCCGACCTTTTTTCACCAGATTGATGTCCTGCTGATAGCCGATGAACAGTTCGTGCGACCCGTTGATGGCACTGATGCCCGAGGTGTAGAACTCGTAGCTGTAGCCGACGACAATACCGTGGAACTGACCGCCGATCAGCGCCGTCACAGACGTTTTCGGACTGTAGGTCACGCCCAGATACATCATTTTCTCGTCGTGTTTGTATGTCAGTCGCCCCGTCACGTCGCCGCGCCACGACACCATGTCGCTACGCACCAAAAACGAGGGCTGCACTGATAAAAACGGATTTCTCAGCCGAATATTGTATCCGCCCGTCAAATAATATGTGCGATCGACCTGCAATTCGTTCCTTTCGCCAAGTCGGATGAGCGGTGCAGTGAGGTGTTGCGCACTCATGCCCACATACAGGTCGCCACGCGTGTAATAGAGGCCGGCAGCGAGGTTGAGCGTGTTGCCATCGACCTTCGACGACGAGAAAGCGGGGTCGCTCGAGTCGTCCAAGTCGATTTTCGAGCCGTCGATCGATTCGCTGAGCAGTCCGCCCTGCACGCCGACGCTCATCGTGCCGCCGAACAGCCGCAGTTTCACGGCGTATTGTGCTTCCAACCGCTGATGCGAGAATGCGCCAATCTGGTCGTTGAGCAGCATCACGCCCACGCCGTGATACGTTTTCATTGCATAGAAAGGCAGGTCGGCACTCACGTAGGCCGTCTTCGGATTGCCCTTGAAGCCCGCCATGCTGAGGGCATAGGCACCCGTCACGTTGATGACGGCCCGCTTGCCCACGGCAGCCGGGTTGAACGAGGTCTCCATGTCAAAATAATGACTGAACGAGGGATCGTACTGCGCACAAACCCTCGTGCCGACCATCGCCAGCACTAACAATATGACAATTTTGCGTTTAAACACATTGATATAACGCTGATTCGCCAATTTTATTGTATTTTCGGATATGAAATATTAAAAAAAACTAATTTTTGTACTTGATGGAAGTCCCCAGTATCAATTTTTTTGATTATTTCGTTTATTATTCGTAACTTTGCCGCGATTTCGTCGTAAAAAAACGAAAATATCGAACATTTTATCTATCATAATTATGAAACTAAACAAGAAAATCGAACTGGTCTTCGGACTTCTGCTGACGGGATGGCTGTCGGCAGGGGCGCAGGGTTTCAGCCTCGTCAATCAGACGCTGTCGAACCCGACCAACGAGCCGAAAGAGGTGTTTCCCGTCCCCTCGGAACGGCAAATGAAATGGCAAGAGACGGAATTCTACGCCTTCTTCCACTACGGAATGAATACCTACACGGGTAAAGAGTGGGGATTTGGCAACGAAAACGTGAACACGTTTGCGCCGACACGCAAACCCGACCCCGAACAGTGGTTGCGGCTGTGCAAAAAGGCCGAGATGAAGGGCGGCATCGCTGTGGTAAAGCACCACGACGGTTTCTGCCTGTGGCCAACGCAAACAACCAGCCACCACTGCCAAAATTCGTCGAACAAATTTGCGAAAGAGACGAACATTCCACGCGACTTCGCCGCAGCAGCCAAGAAATTGGGCATGAAATACGGCTTCTATGTGTCGCCGTGGGACAGAAACAGCGCTTATTACGGCACCGACAAGTACGTCACCGACGTGTTCCTTCGCCAGTGCTTCGAACTTTCGCAGTATGGCACCGACCAATTTGAAATGTGGTTCGACGGTGCCCGCGGCGGCGACGGCTATTACGGCGGTGTAGCACCCCGTGTTCGCGACATCGACGCCAGTTATTACTACGACATTCCCAACCTGCGCGACAGCGTTCACCGCGTCTGCCCCGACATCATTCTCTGGGGTCTCGGCGGCGAGGCTCGCTGGTGCGGCACCGAGTCGGGCTATACGAACGAGACGACTTGGTCGATGGGTATGGGTCTGAGCGGTAGCGAAACCGAGTGGCAGTGGCATCCGAGCGAGAGCGACGCCAAAGCCACCAGCCACGGATGGTTCTGGCACGACGGCGAATCGACGAAAGACAGCGAGACACTCTTCAAGATGTATCTCGAAACCGTCGGTCGCAATGCCACGCTCATCCTCAACTTCCCGCCCGACAAGTCGGGTCGCCTCACCAACAACGACAGCATCCAACTCTGCCAGTTGGGCGACAAACTGCGCAAGCGTTTCGGCACCGACCTCGCCAGAACCGCGACTGTGACCACCTCTGAGACACGCTCAGGCGGCTACTACGATGCCAACAAACTCATCGACGACGACAAGAACACCTATTGGGCAACGGAAGACGGACAGAAAACCGCCACCATCACCCTGACTTGGGACACGCCGCAGACCGTGCGCTACGTCACCCTGCAAGAATTCATCCGCAAGGGACAGCGCATCAAAGGCTTTACGATTGAAACGACAGAAGACGGATCTACCTGGACGCGTCGCGCATCGAACATCCAGACGACCACCGTCGGCTACAAGCGAATCATTCCTCTCAATGGCAATACGGGAAACAGCTACGGAAGCGGCTACAAAGTTCGTGGCGTCCGCGTGAAAATCACCGACAGCCGCGCTTGTCCGCTGCTGCATACACTGAGCGTCTTCTAACCCTTTAAAACCGACAAAGCAATGAAAAAGATACTTTCCATCGTTTTTTTCTCGGTCAGTGCAGTGCTCACGGCACAGGCACAGGTGGCCGAAGTGACGTTCGAAACGGACGACTACGCTTCCATCGGCGTGTATGACTCGTGGGAAAATTCCCCGTTCCGCAAAGGTTTGTTGGAAGGCAATGTGGCCGTGATCGACAATCCGCATACGGAAGTGAATGAAATTATGGGTGTGGCCCCGAATCCAACGGCGAAAGTGCTCGCCGTGCAGCGTTCGCGCTACGGTTCGAACCAGTTCGGTGCCCGCATCGACCTGAAAAAGCCCTTCTCGCTGAAACCCACGACGCAGTATGTCCACGTGCTGGTGCATCGCCCCGTCATGGGTCGCGTGATGCTGATGGGTCTTGGCAAGCACCGCGAAAAAGAGTGGGCTGGCCAGAGCCAGGAAGTCGAACAATTCTGGTCGATTAGCACCACCACCGTCAAGCCCGACATGTGGACCGATGCCGTGTTTGCCATCAAGGGCGTGAGCGGTGTGGATATCTACAGCCTCGTGCTCGTTCCCGAGTGTGAATCGACCCACGACCGCGCTGAAGACTTCATCGCCTACATCGACCAAATCATCGTGAACACGTCGAGCGCTCCGCTCGTTCAGTACGACGAATATCCCACGAGTTTCGACAAGGAAAGCACAAAGGCCACGCGCACCGACCGTGGCATCCGCAGCGTGGGTTTGCAAGGCGTGAAAACGCTGTCGCTCACCTCGGAGCCCTCAACCTCCGACCCGCTCTATCGCGACCGTATGGACGCAACCTTCGCCGTGAAACCCAGCCAGATCGTCAAACCCGAATTTAATTATAAGGGTTCGGCAATGGCAGGCTATCTCTATGTCGATTATGGTCAAGACGGCAAATTCTCCTACGACATCAACGCCAACGGAACACCGGCAGCCGGCAGCGACATCGTCAGTTATTCTGCCTACAAAAACGGAGATACGTGGTATAACAGCGTAGGAACAGACGTGGGTCGCGGCGGTGTGCTCACGATGCCCAATTTTACCATTTCTGCCGACACGCCATACGGTTTCTATCGAATGCGCTTCAAGGTTGACTGGAATTGCATCGACCCTGCAGGCAACGCTGATCCAAACAACATGATTCAAGCAAACGGCGGCGGCATCGTCGATGTGCGTCTGAACATCCACGCCGACGAGGTGAGTGTGATGGAAGACAACCGTAACGGCGAAATTCTCAATGGCGACGGTTCTTCTCTCGTCACCACGACACCTTTCGGACAGGCTTTCACCATCAAACTCAACCCCGAAAACGGCTTTACTTACAACGGTGTGCGCATCCGTCACGGCTACAACCTCACGGGCGACAGCCTCGTTCACGGAACACCACAGTATGTCGATGAAATCGTCTATCGCAACCAGTTCGACGAGAACGACTGCTACACCATCAAGGCCGAGTGGGTCGATGGCGATATCATGCTCGAAGGCCTGTTCGTCGAAAACGGCACAGAAATGGAGTTTAACTATCCCATCAACTACGACAAGGAAACGGCTGTGATGACTCGCGACGACCGCCACTTGGACGGCGTGACGATGAGCGGCACGACTCTCGACGTGCCCAACGACAAGCACATCTACCACGAGGACATGACGAAGACGTTTTTCGCAAAGGCAAATGAAAATGTCAGTGTGGAATACAGTTACACGGGCTCGTGGATGAACGGCTACGTCTATATCGACAAAGGACAAGACGGCAATTTCGAAGTCGGCACCGTAACCAACGGTGTCATCAGCGGCAACAGCGACGTGATGACGTTCTCGTTTTGGAGCGGCGACAACACCAATGGACAGTCGGGCTACAACAGCAACGGTGTCAATCTCACTGGCGGTGCCCGCAACGTCATCAATCCGCCGGCTTTTAAGATTCCGCAGGTGGCCGATGGCTTCTATCGCATTCGTTTCAAAGTCGATTGGAACGAAATCGACCCTGCGGGAAACACGACTGATGCCAACAACATCATCCACAACGGTGGTAGTATTGTCGATGCCCGACTGCGCATTTTCAGCGGCTCGAACGTCAGCCTCAGCGCGGAAATCACCGGCAATGGCTCTGTGACGACGACAAGCGGCTCGGCCCTGCCCTCGACCATCCCTTTCAACAAGGCATACACCATCGCTCTGAAACCGACGGGCGAAGCGAAATTTGAGTCGCTCAGCGTCACCCACGGCATCCTCACGGGCGAGGAGAAAATCCACAGTGTGCCGCAGCGTCTGACGAATGTTTACACAGCCAACGAAATCAACGGAGAATCGTTTACGATTCCTGCCGACATCATCGACGGCGACGTGCAGTTGAAGGCGGTTTTCAAAGGTGGCGACCAATCGGGAATCATGGCTTACGAAAGTTCCGAAGATGTCAATGACGACATTTTCGACTTGCAAGGCCGGAAACTGAGCAACGAAACAACGCTGCCGAAAGGTATCTACATCAAAAATGGACGCAAAGTCGTCAAACGCTGACGGTTAGTCCATCAAAAATCGCCGTTTTACTGTCGAATGGGGCAGTGGATCGGCGATTTTTTCGTTCTATTCAGTTCAGATTCGGGGCTTTTCGTCAGATAAATTCGTCGCCCTTACGGATTTGAACTTCGGTGATATACTTCCGAATCAAGTCCGACGAATCCTCTTTCTTGCAGATGAGCAGCACGTTGTCCTTCTCGGCCACGATGTAGCCGTCGAGTCCGTTGATGACCGCCAACCGACCCTTCGGCAACTTCACGATGTTGTTGTGGCTTTCGTCGATAATCACGTCGCTGTCGATGATGACATTGTCGTCGGCACTCTTCGAACGCGCCTCGTAAATGCCGTGCCACGTACCCAAATCGGCCCATCCGAAACTGCATTTCATCACATAAACCTCCTCGGAACGCTCCAAAATGCTGTGGTCGATCGACAAATTCGGGTAATATTGGAATTGGCGTTGCGCCAGTTCGTTTTCTTCCTCGACACTCAGATTCTTCGCTGCCGTGTCAGACTCGCGGAAAATCGGCGGAAGCAACTTCTCGAAACACTGCTGCAAAAAGCCGGCACGCGAAAGAAACAAGCCCGTGTTCCAATAGAACTCGCCACTCTCGACGAACATTCGCGCAAAGTCGCGCGAGGGCTTCTCCGTGAACGACTGCACGCGAAAAACGTGCTCGCCAACGGGTTCGCCAAGCTGTATGTAGCCGTATCCGGGCTCCGATCGCGTCGGTTTGATGCCCATCGTCAACAGTCCGTCGTAGCGATCGACGAATCGCAGTCCCTCCATGATATTCTCGCGGAAAGCCTCCTCGTTCTGCACCTCGTAGTCCGACGGCGAAACGATGATGTTCGCCTCGCTGTCGCGCTTCAGAATGCGGTGACACGCCCACGCCACACTCGGTGCCGTGTTGCGGTGAATCGGCTCGGCCAACAGGTTTTCGGCAGGCAGTTCGGGCAACTGCTCCACGACGAGCGACCGATACGCCTCGTTGGTGTTCACGTAGATATGCTTACGCGGAATGATGGCCGCCAGACGGTCGAACGTCTGTTGCAGAAAGGTGCGCCCCGAGCCGAAGAAGTCGATGAACTGCTTCGGATATTCCTCGCGGCTGTTCGGCCATAGTCGCCGACCCTTTCCACCCGCCAAAATCACGCAATAAGCCTTGTCAAGTATATTTCTGTCGTTTCCCATTCTCCGTTTTTATTGTAGGTTAGTCCTATCAATAAAACGGAATATGAGCCCATTTATTACTTTTTTTTACGAAAAGTTTGTACGATTCAGAAAAATCGCGTATCTTTGCACCCGCAATCGTCCAGAAATGGCGATTAGCCGTGTTTGAAGCGCTGCCCAGATGGCGGAATCGGTAGACGCGCTGGTCTCAAACACCAGTGGGGCAACCCGTGCCGGTTCGACCCCGGCTCTGGGTACTTAGAACACCTTGTAAATCGTTGATTTACAAGGTGTTTTCTTTTTCTAAGGTGTTAAAAAGGTGTTAATTTTGAACGTATAACAGAAAGTTGGTCAAAGAAACGAAAAGAGGGAAGATGAAAAGTTAAAGAAACGTAGTACATCACCCATTTCTTTCCTTTTCTCACTGAATTTGACTATCTTTGCACCGTAAATAGCAGTTAAGTCATAGTATGAACGAACAGGAACAGGCAATAGCCAAGATTCAACAAACGTTGGATTATTGCATCCAGCAAACGCTGCGTTCGCTGGAAGATACCATTGAACGCAAAGCAGAAGTTCTTCCGGTTAATGAATTGACAGAAGTTGAGCGGAGCGAGTACACCCATGCCCTGGATGAACTCGCTGTCATCTATTCCAAGTTCCCTGCTGTTCGTAGTATCAAGAGCTACATGCACCTTCCCAACTATCTTTGGGAAAGTACATTCATTGAGTCCTTGACTATGGAAGAGAAACGTAAATGGTTTCACAACCATAGCCTTGCCACATACGGTGATTTTTGCAAAGACAACACCATTTTTGATGAGTCATTCCCCTACTTCTCTGTTGTCTATCAGGTTGTAGTCAATGAAAAGTACACTCAGTTTCTCAAAAAGAGGAATGACCAAAGGAACCTTAGTTCT
>JAFPYO010000008.1:0-45633 GCA_017412145.1 Prevotella sp. | reverse complement strand
GTGGTCGTGGAAGAATAGTCAAAATATTGTTTCAGAGCGTTAGCCACTTCATGAGTGTAGGCTCCCGACGAAGGTCCGTAATTCATACTCACCGACTGTCCGCAATAGCGCATCAGCGTGGCAACGGCGGTGCCTTCGGCTTCTGTATAGCCGTTTTTATAATAATAGTCGATCATGTTGTTCCAGTCGAATGTGGTGGCAGGCAACCCGGCAAGTTCTACATTGGCGTTTTCCCATGTGTATGAAGGAATCGCACTCGAATTTCCCTCAGGCCAACGATTGAAATTCATGACCTGCGCCATGGCCGTAGCCACACAGCCTGTAGCACAATGTTCGTAGCCGTCTGCTTCAGTGGTGCTGTAACTATAATTATTATTGTTATTTTTGAAGTATGGAGTCTGCTTGTCGTACGGCGCATCTTGGTTCCAAAGCGTAGTTATAAGCGGTGCAATAGGCTGTTTCACGGGTGTACTCGTGAGACTTGGCATCGTTGCCACTGCACTTTCTTCGTCGCCATGCTCATTCAACCACGCAATCTGGTCGGCGTAGCCTTGCAGCCATGCGCGCATGTTTTCGGGCATGTTTTCGGGGTCGAAATGACCGCTGTCGCTATAGCCGAGGATGGGTTCGGTGCGGTCGTCGTTGGAAACGATGACGAAACCTTCGTCTTTCGCCACGTTGAACACGTAGAGGCCGTTGACTTGCTTGGCCATTACCAGTCGCGACGCTGCCGTTCCCGGCGCTCGATGGGGTCGCATTCCTTTGTTTTCGCGGTTTTTCACAAAATTACGGGCTTGGTTCAAAGCCTCATCGGGCGTTACACCCTCTGCCATCATCGTCGTCACCATGACGAGCGAGAGCATCAGAAGTAAAATTTTCTTCATGTTTTTACCGTATTAATTATAATTTTAGTTTCTGTTTTCAGATGTTTATGAATGTGCAAAATTAGTGTATCTTTCGTAAAA
This sequence comes from Prevotella sp., assembly GCA_017412145.1. Classification (GTDB taxonomy): domain Bacteria; phylum Bacteroidota; class Bacteroidia; order Bacteroidales; family Bacteroidaceae; genus Prevotella. Next base: position 44,668 of record JAFPYO010000008.1, on the reverse strand, counting down.
ATCGACATTTTTGGACAAAAAAATAAGATTTATTAATACATCATTCATCTTTTTTCGTACCTTTGCAGCCAAATTTAAACGACATGATTATGACAGGTGCTCTGAAAACAAAAATCTGGCGCGAAGTGCGCGACTACGCGATGATTACCATCGCCATGCTTTCCTATTGTATCGGATGGTCGGCCTTCCTCCTGCCCAACACCCTCGCCTCGGGCGGTGTGGCTGGTATTTCCTCGATTTTGGAGTGGAGTCCGCTGGCGATTCCGGCTCAGGTGAGCTATTTTGTCATCAACGCCATTCTGCTCATTTTCGCGTTGGTGACGCTGGGTTGGAGGTTCTGCGTGAAAACCATCTACGCCGTGGCCGTGCTGACGGTTGCGCTGGCACTCATCCGCGACAAGGTGGCCAGCCTGCACCTGCTTGCCGACCAGCCTTTCATGGCCGCCATCATCGGCTCTGTTTTCTGCGGTTCGGGCGTGGGCATCGGCCTTGCTTTCCGCGGTTCGACGGGTGGAACCGACATTGTAGCTGCCATCATCAATAAATATCGCGACATTTCGCTTGGCCGAATCATCATGATTCTCGACGTCGTCATCATTTCGAGTTCTTACTTCGTGCTGCGCGACTGGGAGCGCGTCATCTACGGCTACGTCGTGCTCTACGTCACGGCTTTCTGCATCGACCAAGTCGTCAACAACATGCGCCGTTCGGTGCAGTTCTTCATCATTTCCGAGCATTACAAGGAGATTGGCGACCGCATCAACAAAGAGCCGCGCCGAGGTGTCACCACTATCGACGCACACGGTTTCTATAGCGGAAAAGAAGTGAAAATGCTCTTCGTTTTGGCCAAACGGCGCGAGAGCGGTCGCATTTTCCAGGTCATCAACGACATCGACCCCACGGCCTTCGTTTCTCAGAGTGCCGTCATTGGCGTGTATGGCGAGGGCTTCGACCGCTTCAAAGTGAAGCATCGTTCGCCGAAGCCGATTAAATAACGTCATTTTCGAGCGTCGATGTTGAAATCACATTATCATACAGGAGTCGTTGAGGCGGGCTGCGACGAGGCTGGTCGGGGTTGCTTGGCGGGCAGCGTGTTTGCTGCGGCTGTCATTCTGCCACCCGACTACGACAATCCGCTGCTGAACGACTCGAAGCAACTGACCGAGCGGAAACGCTACGAACTGCGCCGGCAAATCGAGAAAGAGGCTGTGGCGTGGGCGGTGGCGAGCGTTTCGCCCGAGGAAATCGACCAAATCAACATTCTACGTGCGTCGATTTTGGCGATGCACCGTGCGCTCGACCAACTGCGCGTGCGTCCCGAGGCCATCATCGTCGATGGCAACCGCTTTGAGCCGTATCGTCCCAAGAGCCTCCCCCAGTTGGGGGAGGTTGGAGGGGGCCTCATCCCCCACGCCTGCATCGTGAAAGGCGATTCGAAGTTCCAGTCGATTGCCGCCGCGAGCATTCTGGCGAAAACCTACCGCGACGACTACATGATTCAGTTGGCCGAGAAATTTCCACAGTACGATTGGCAGTCGAACAAAGGCTATCCCACGGCAAAGCATCGCGAGGCCATCCGCCAGTTTGGCATCACGCCCTATCATCGCAAGTCGTATAACCTGTTGGGTGACAGCGAGTTGTCGTTAGACTTCAAATAATTCTTTTAAAATTTCAATCGATTTGAGTTCGGGAAACCCCGGCACGTGCAGCCGATAATAAGTGAGGATGAACTCCGCGATTCGGTTGCGCTCGTGGCGGTTCATCTGAAAAAGGTGCATCGACTCGAACCCCATTCTCATCAGTGTGTTGATTCGCTCCGCCTCCGCCGGTTCCACCACATCGGCGTGCGACGGTCTGATGGCCACGAAAGTGCCGTTTCGCAAGTCGAAGCAGTCGCCGTCGTGATAGTCGTCGAGATTCGGGAAAAAACCGATGAATCGCGACAGTCGCATCATAAAAACAAGGTGGAAATTCGCAAAAGAGCGCGATTGTCCGTCGAGCCACAAAATGCCGTTCTCGACATATTGGAAAAGTGCCTCGTTTTGTTGTTCGCCGCGCGTCGCATAGAGCAGAAATTCCGCCACGAAGAGCGAAATCGACAATTTCACGGGGTCGAAAGGAATCGACGTGAACGGCTGCGACATCTGCACGTCGCGCAACCGCTGCAATCCGCCTCCCTGACGGTGGTCGAACTCAATGGAAAGCATCGTCAGGGGTTGGAAAAGTTGTTTTTTGAGTTTTCCTTTTTGCGTCTTCGGCAGTCGGCACACGAACGACACACGACCGAAGTCAGCCGTGAGCATATCGACGATGGTTTTGTCCTCGCCGTATTTCATCGAATGGAGCACGATCGCCCGCGTTTTTGTCAGCATAACACGACAAAATTACGAATTTTTACCCGAAAAATGAAAATTTTTTGAAGAAAATTTGGAGAATTGATAAAAAAGCCGTACCTTTGCACCCGCTTAGAGCATTTTGGTCCCTTCGTCTATCGGTTAGGACGAGAGATTTTCATTCTCTAAAGAGGAGTTCGACTCTCCTAGGGACTACAACATCGGAATCCGTCATCTGCGCAGCGATGCGCCATCGGAAAAATCCAGAGGAACGGTGATGGAGAACTTTGATAATTAATAATTAACAATTAAAATTGATTTGAAAAGTTCGCCGAGGGCAGCCGAAAAGCGCAAGACCCATAAGCTTCCGTAAAGAATTTAAAATTAACAATTTAAAATTAAGAATTAAAAATGGCAAATCACAAATCAGCTCTGAAGAGAATTCGTCAGACGAAGAAAAGAAACGAGCACAACCGCTACTATGCAAAAACGATGCGCAACGCCGTTCGCAAACTGCGCGCTATGACCGACAAGGAAGAAGCTGAAAAGCTCTATCCCAGCGTTCAAAAGATGCTCGACAAACTGGCTAAGACCAACATCATCCACAAGAACAAAGCATCCAACCTCAAGTCGAAGTTGGCAAAGCATATCAAGAGCCTCGGCGAATAAGCCACGGCGACGAAACAAAAAGACCATTTTCCTTACGGAGAGTGGTCTTTTTTTTGTCATAAAACCGTTGGATAGCGGTGAAAATCCTTTTAACTTCTGACGCTGAACTCGCAACCGCAATATTGTTGGTTGTAAAAACCAAATTCCTTGAGGAGTTGGTTGCGACGCTCGTAAAGACCGCCCTTGCGCCAGTTTTGGGGCCAAAATTTCGGAAAGTTGATAGTTGATAGTTGATAGTTGACAGTTGGGCTTTCAGAGGTTTTTGAACTATGGGTTCTACACTCTACACTATGAACTCTACACTCTACACTACGAACTGAAGCCTCCGCTTCGCGTCCTGCGCGATTGATTTGTTCGATGTCTTTCCAGCGCGACGAGGCGAGGGTTGTCGTGAAATAGGGGATGCCGAGTTCTTGCGCTTTCAACGCCGTGGCTTTCAGGCGCAGAAAAAAACAGCGTTCGCAACGCCGACCGCGCTCGGGTTCGCCCTCCAATCCGCAAATGCCACCCAGCCATTCGTCGTGGTTGTAGTCGCCGTCGATCCAGCGCACATCAAGGCTTTCAGCATGACGCTTGCTCTCTTGTTTGCGAATTTCGTATTCCTCGCGAGGGAAAATGTTCGGATTGTAATAGAAAATGACGGGACGCACACCATTCGCCAGCATCCATTCGACAATGGCCGACGAACATGGGGCACAACAGGCGTGCAGTAGCACGTCTGTCAGCCCCTCAGGAACGGCAATCGCAGTTTTCAAAACTCTTTTGCGAAAACCTTATTTGTTCAGTTTGGCAGCTTTTTCAGCAGCTTGCTGGGCCTTGTGCTGTGCTTTCACGGCGTCGGCCTGCGCTTTCAGTGCCTTGTGCTTCAACTTCAGGTCGCCCTCGGCAGCAGCGGCTTTCTCAGCGGCTTTGGCAGCCTTTTCCTGTGCTTTTTCGGCATCGCGGGCAGCCTTTTTGGCAGCCTGATTGGCCTTCTCGCGCTTTTCTATTTCCTTCTGCTTTTTCTTGGCAGCTTTTTCGCGAGCCTTGGCCTCTTTTTCAGCCTTTTTGGCTTCTTTTTGAGCCTTTGCCTGCTCCTTATCAGCCTTCTGACGAGCCTTCAAAGCTTCTTTGTGAGCCTTTTCTTTCTCTTTTTGCAGGGCTGTCTGCTGAGCGGGATCAGTCACTACGGCTTGCGCCTGTGCGGTGGTTGTACCGATGACGGCCATCACTGCGATGGCGGCCAACTTCATCATCATTTTCTTCATAACTTCTTGATTTTTAATAATTTAAATTATAAAAAATTACTTCGGTAAATGAAACGCTATCGACATTTCCGTTAATTGCTCCTTGCTCATTCCCTCGGGTTCAAAACCCATTTGACGGGCGGCGATGTAGATTTTCGCACTTTTTTCGAGCACGTCGATTTGGTCGAAAGCGTCCATGGCATCGAGTCCTTTGGCGAAAACGCCGTGCTTTTCCCAGAGCACCACGTCGTAGTCTTCGAGTTCGCGTAGCGTCGCTTCGGCCAGTGCAGTCGAGCCCGGCAGCAAATAAGGCACAACGCCCAGTCCGAGCGGACAAAATGCCTTCGTTTCGGGAATCATCGACCAGAGGAGTCGCGTTAGCACGTCTTTTTCGAGGAATTTTCGGCAATGGCTCATCGCCACGAGTTCAATCGGATGGGTGTGGACGGTGGCGCGATAGGGCGATTTCTCGGCAATCAGTCGGGCGTGGACGCTCAAGTGGCTCGGCAGTTCGCTCGTGGGCCAAACCACCTCGTCGCCGACGATTTCGTAGGTCGCGCAGTCGTCGAGGATTCGGATGATGGCACCGTTTTCCATCGGCCAGCGTGCCAGGTCGCGCATCCGCTTGCCCGTGCCTTTGCAATAGAAATAGCAGCCGCGCAGTTCGGGCAGTGTCACCCCGATGGGCTTCACTTCGCTGATGGCTGGCAGTCGGCGAATCGCGTCATCGACCCACTCCGTCACGTTCACCGTGATGTTGCCGCCGTTGCGCTCGGCCCACCCGTTTTGCCACAGGTAGCCAGCTACTTCCGCCGTCTTCAGAATTTCCGCTTTCAGCGCGTCGCGTCCTTCTAAAATGCTGTTCATTTTTTCAAAAAATGTTTGATAATTGCTGCAAAGATAAGGAGAATATTTCAATTATTGGCAGAAAATTTCAAAATTTATTTTGTTCGATGCTGATATTTTCGTATCTTTGTACCTGAATTTTTCAAAATATATCGATTTTTACGCCTATTATTTAAACAATTATAAACGAAAAAACCATGAGCAAAGTACTAATGATTGGCGCCGGTGGCGTCGCAACAGTGGCTGCGTTTAAGATTGCGCAGAATCCCGACGTGTTTACCGACTTTATGATTGCAAGCCGTCGCAAGGCGAAGTGTGACAAAATCGTGGAAGACATCCACAAGGCTGGCTACAAGATGGACATCAAAACCGCGCAGGTCGATGCCGACGATGTGGAGCAGTTGAAGGCCCTTTTCAACGACTACAAGCCCGAACTGGTCATCAATCTCGCCCTGCCGTATCAGGATTTGACGATTATGGAGGCGTGTCTGGCCTGCGGATGCAACTATCTCGACACCGCCAACTACGAGCCGAAAGACGAGGCGCACTTCGAATATTCGTGGCAGTGGGCCTACAAGGAGCGTTTCGAACAGGCTGGTCTGACGGCCATTCTCGGCTGCGGCTTCGATCCGGGCGTCAGCGGCATTTACACCGCCTACGCCGCCAAGCACCATTTCGACGAAATCCACTATCTCGACATCGTCGATTGCAATGCCGGCGACCATCACAAGGCTTTCGCCACGAACTTCAACCCCGAAATCAACATCCGCGAAATCACGCAGAAGGGCCTGTATTATAAAGATGGCAAATGGATTGAGACCGAACCGCTCGAAATCCACAAGCCGTTGACCTATCCGAACATCGGTCCGCGTGAGTCGTACTTGTTGCACCACGAAGAACTTGAGTCGCTCGTCATCAACTATCCGACCATCAAGCAGGCTCGTTTCTGGATGACATTCGGCGAACAGTATATCAAGCACTTAGACGTGATTCAGAACATCGGCATGAGCCGCATCGACGAAGTGGAATACGAGGCTCCGCTGGCCGACGGAACAGGCGTGGCGAAGGTGAAAATCGTGCCGTTGCAGTTCCTCAAGGCCGTGCTGCCCAACCCGCAGGATCTCGGCGAGAACTACGAGGGCGAAACCTCGATTGGTTGCCGCATCCGAGGCATCAAAGACGGCAAAGAGCGCACCTACTACGTCTATAACAACTGCTCGCACCGCGCCGCCTACGAGGAAACGGGTATGCAGGGTGTCAGTTACACGACCGGCGTTCCCGCGATGATTGGCGCGATGATGTTCTTGAAAGGTCTTTGGAAGAAGCCCGGCGTGTGGAATGTCGAGAATTTCGACCCCGACCCATTCATGGAGCAGCTCAACATCCACGGACTGCCTTGGCATGAGGTGTTCGACGGCGATTTGGAACTGTAAAAAGCACTTTTTCAACATTTCAGTCGAAATTTAACGGAAAACGACATGAAAATCATCAATTTAAGTGAGCAAAACACGGTCGTCAATCGTTATCTTGCGGAGATTCGTGACGAAAAGTACCAACAAAACCGGTTGTTGTTCCGCAACAACATCGAGCGCATTGGAATGTGCATGGCCTACGAGATTTCGCGCCAGCTCAACTACGAAACCATCAAGGTGACGACACCGTTGGGCGAGGCCGAGGTCTCGGTGCCAGCCGATGAGTTGATGGTGGCGACGGTGTTGCGTGCCGGACTGCCTTTCCATCAGGGTTTCCTCAACGTGTTCGACCATGCCGGCTGTGCCTTTATTTCGGCGTTCCGGATGTATAAAAATCGCGAACACACCGAGGTGGGCGTTCACACGGAATACCTCGCTTCGCCGAGTGTCGAGGGAAAAACGCTGCTGATTGTCGATCCGATGCTGGCGACGGGCGGTTCGATGGCTGCGGCCTACGAGGCGTTCCTGAAAACTGGCACACCGAAAAGTGTCCACATCGCTTGCGTGATTGGCACCGACGAGGGAATCGAAGTGGTGCGGCAGGCCGCCGGCGAAGCCGATGTGACGGTCTGGTGCGCCGCCATCGACCCCGGCATGAACGAGCGGAAGTACATCGTTCCAGGTTTCGGCGACTGCGGCGACCTTTGCTACGGCGAAAAATTGTAGTTATTTCCTCAAATAGAGCCAAATCGAGCGCATTCCCTCGAGTTGGTCGTTGTCCTCGGTACATTCCCAATACATGGCGCCGAGCAATCCTTGTTCCTTGATGTAACGGCATTTCCACGCCAGCGAAACGGGACTGTCGTAGGCCAGAACGAGTTTGCCGTCGGCATCGGCGAGGTAGGGAACTTTTCCGACATCGTCCCATTTTCGGGTGTATTGACCGCCTGTTTCGCCCGTCTTGACGAAACGACCCAGCACCTTGTTGTCGCCAGCGCCCCGACCGTAGAGCGGCATTCCGAGCGTGAGTTTTTGGCGCGGAACGCCAGCCTTCAGATGGGCTTGAACGGCCTCCTCGACAGTGATTCTACCCGAGAGCGACGAGCGGTAGAGCGTCGTGTGGTGCTTGGGCGGATTGGCCACGTCGTAGGCCATGATGTTCACGAAATCGAGGTATTTCAGACAGGCTCGGAAGTCGATGAATTTCGCGTCGGCGATGGTGGCGATGGTGAGCAGTTTTTGTTTGCCGATGGCTGCGCGGATGTCGCGCATGAGCAACGTGAAGTTGTCGGTGTCGTCGGGCGAACAGCTGATGCCTGCCTCGTCGCTCGTGGGATATTCCCAGTCGATGTCGATGCCGTCGAACCCATACTGATCGACCACGCGCTTGCAGTCGTGGGCGAACGACAGCCGACAACGCTCGTCGGCAGCCATTTCACTGAAATTTCCTGCCGTCCATCCACCAATCGAGAGCACGATTTTCAGTGTCGGATTCTGTTTTTTCAGGGCCAAAACGCCGTGCAGAAACTCCGTGTCGCGCAAATCAACGCTGTCGAAAGTCTTGGAAACATTGCCGAAAGCGTAGTTGATGTGGGTCATCAGCGTGGGGTCGGGCATTCGTTGTGAGCCCCACGATGCCACATAAGCCACGATAATCGGTTCTTGCTGCTTTTTCGCGTCGGTCGGAAGGCTGAAAAGCAAGGAAATCAGCCATAAAATCGTCGTTTTTTTCATCTTTTTTTATGTTTTAAATCAATCCCATCCTTCATCGTCGTTGTTCTCCATGTAGCGGCTCATGCCATTGTCTTCCGTATCGTCTTCCGAAGCAGGGTCGAAACCTCGCATGTTGTCGCGTTCAATTCTGCTTGTGCGAGTTGTCGAAGATGGTTTTGGAGTCGTTTGACTGCGGATGGTTTCCTTTTTTTCGATGGTTTCAAAAGGAGAATTGTCAATAGAGTCTTTCTGTAACGAAGAAGAATCGTCCTTCACGATTTCATCCTCCTCGTAATCTTGGGAAACTTGATGGTTTTGCTTGTTGCCACAAGAACAAAGCATCAATCCTGCTGAAATGATGAATACAAACTTTTTCATATATTGTTTTTTAATATTCAAACGAACTACCTCCGAGGAATTCGCGGAGCAGCGAAGTGGGCGGCAGGGTGTCGAAACTGACGGGTTCGAAGTAGCGCAGGAACTTGCGCAGGCGATAGGCTTCGGCGTATTCTTCGCAGTTTTCGGGCACTTGTTCGAGGGCGGGCTCGGCCTGCGTGCGAATGACGGCGAGTTCGTAGATCATGGCTGTGTTGAACATCGCGTCTGCGTTCTCTTGGAAGGGGAAAATCCACTTGTTTTCGCCTGCACGGACGCTCGGCCAGCGCTTGATTGTGTCTTGTGCCGAGCAACCACGATACTTCACGTCGCGGATGATGCGGCGCAGCAGGCGGTTGTCGGTCGTGGGAATGTAGTTGTGGGTGTCGAGCAGAATCGTGGTGAGTGCCGAGGCATAGACGCGGAATTTCTGCTCTTCGGGAATGTGCGCCGTGAGTTCGGGATTCAGCGCGTGGATACCCTCGACGACGAGGATTTCGTGTTCGCCGATTTGCAGTTTCTGACCGCTTTTCTCGCTTTTTCCCGTTTGGAAATTGTAACGCGGCAGTTCCACCTCTTCGCCGCGGAACAGGGCATTGAACTGCTCGTTGATGAGGTCGATGTCGAGTGCGTGGATACATTCGTAGTCGTAGTCACCCTTTTCGTCGCGTGGTGTGCGCTCGCGATCGACAAAATAGTCGTCGAGTGAGATTTGAACGGGTCGAATGCCGTGCGTCATCAACTGAATCGACAGGCGTTTGCAGGTCGTGGTCTTACCGCTCGACGACGGTCCGGCAATCAGCACCATTCTTACGCCCTTGCGCTCGGCAATCATATCACCGATTTGTGCGATTTTCTTCTCCTGAAGAGCCTCGCTGACGTTGATGATGTCGCCCGCAAAGCCTTTTTGTACGGCGCGATTGAACTCGCCGACCGTTCCGATACGAAGGATGTCTTGCCAGCGGTGATGCTCTTTGAACACCTCGAACATCTTGTCTTGTCGCGTCATTTCGCCGAGCACCGACGGATTTTCCTTCGAGGGAATACGCAGCAGCAATCCGTCGTAGTAGGGTTCCAGTCCAAACAATCGCACAGAACCCGTGTTTTGCAGCAAAGCGCCGTAGAAATAGTCCACGAAACCGTCTAAATCGTAATAAACCGTATAGAGTGTGCCAAGCGTTTCCAACAGCGTCACCTTCGAGTGCGCTCCTACGCCTTTGAACAGGCGGATGGCCTCCTCCGACGGTACTTCACGGCGGAGAATCGGTCGGTCGGCATCAATGATTTCCTGCATTTTTTTGCGCAAGGCATCAACATCTTGCTGCATGACGGAACGACCCAATTTCAAGTTGCAGTAATAACCGTTCGACACGGGAATGTCGATGACGACGGAACCGTTCGGATAGAGGTCGTGAACCGCCTTACAAAGAATAAAGAACAACGTGCGCGTGTATGCGCGTGAGCCCGACGGCGATGTCAGGTCGAGAAATTCCACGTCCTTGTTTCGGTAGAGTCGGAATCCCAGTCCTTCCACCTTGTTATTGACTTTCGCGACGATGGGTCCGTGTTCCATTTTCAGGCCCGACAATTCATACACATCGTGCAGACTGCTACCAGTCTCAGCTTCAATCTTCGTGCCGTTGTTGCGGCAGCGCACTTTCACTTTTGGGTTCATAGTTATCGTTTTTTGTTGTTTTCAAAGATTTAGACTGCAAAAATACGGAATTATTCGTAGAAAATCGACTTTTTTCATCATTTTTTCAGATTGTTTTATATCAATTTCGTTTGTTTTTTATCCAGAAATGACATCAATCCCTTTGTAATTTCGAAAAAAATCTGTAATTTTGCACCGCAAAAAAATAAAATCATGTCGATTTGGATTTTCTTTAAGCTTTTGGGCTCGCTGGCCCTGCTGATGTTCGGTATGAAGAGCATGAGCGAGGCATTGCAGAAGATGGCTGGTCCGCAGTTGCGCCACGCCCTCGGAGCCATGACCACCAACCGTTTCACGGGACTGCTGACGGGTACTGTCGTCACGGCTTCCGTGCAGTCTTCAACCGCCACGACGGTGATGACCGTCTCATTCGTGAATGCCGGACTGCTCACGCTGGCGCAGGCCATCAGCGTTATCATGGGTGCGAACATCGGCACGACGCTCACGGCGTGGATCATGGCGCTCGGAGCCTCGTTCGACATCTCGAACCTCGTCTATCCGGCCTTTTTCATCGGTATCATCCTGATTTACATGAAGAAACGCCGCTACGTGGGCGATTTCCTTTTCGGATTGGCTTTCCTGTTGCTCGGTCTGACGACTTTGCGCATGACGGGCAACGACATGGACCTCGGCAACAACCCGACGGTGACGGCATTTTTCCAGTCGTTCGACCCCGATTCGTTCCTAACGACGCTCACATTCCTGTTGCTCGGTGGTGTGATGACGTTTTGCGTGCAGTCGAGTGCGGCGGTGATGGCCATCACGATGTTGCTTTGCTCGTCGGGTGCCATGCCGATTTATCAAGGTATCGCGCTCGTGCTCGGCGAGAACATCGGCACGACCATCACATCGAATCTCGCGGCACTCTCGGCCAACACACAGGCGCGTCGTGCAGCCCTCGCCCACATGTTTTTCAACATTTTCGGCGTGATTTGGATTCTGTTCGTGTTCCGTTGGTTCATCGACGGCGTCATTTGGCTGGTCGATTATGTTGGCGGCTCTATCGCCCATCAAGACATGGACCACATGGATTCGAAGGAAAAACTGAACTTCGTTCTGGCGGCTTTCCACACTTGTTTCAACGTTATCAACGCGGGCATTCTCATCTGGTTTATTCCCCAGATTGAAAAATTCGTCTGCTGGGTCATCAAGTCGAAGAAAGTCGATGAGGAAGAGGATTTCCGCCTGCATTTCATCACGGCCGGCTTCATGAAAACACCCGAACTCTCGGTGCTTGAGGCGCAAAAGGAGATTCAATCGTTCTCCGACCGTATGCAGCGGATGTTCGGTATGGTTCGCGAACTGCTCAACGAGTCATCGACCGACACGGGCAAGAAAAAAGGCGAGAAAGGCGGCGAGGATTTCAACAAACTCTATTCGCGCATCGAGAAATACGAGGGAATTTCTGACAATATGGAAATCGAGATTGCGAAATACCTCGACCAAGTCAGCGATGCCCATCTTTCCGACGACACGAAGGCGAAAATTCGCGCCATGTTGCGTGAAATCAGCGAGTTGGAGTCGATTGGCGATGCTTGCTACAACATGGCCCGCACGATTTCGCGCAAGTATCAGGGCAAGCAAGACCACTTCACCGATGTGCAATACGAACACCTGCACCAGATGATGCAACTCACCGACAACGCCTTGACCCAGATGAACCTGCTGATGGGCGGTCGCAAGGAGACGTTCGACATCAACCGCACTTTTAATATCGAGAACGAAATCAACAATTTCCGCAACCAACTCAAGTCGCAGAACATCATCGACGTGAACAACCACGCTTACACCTATGCCGTCGGCACCATCTATCTCGACATCATCAACGAGTGCGAGAAACTGGCCGACTACGTGGTGAACGTCGTCGAGGCACGCATGGGCATCCGTCAGAAATGACGGTCAGACCATCGGGTCGAAATTGTGGGAAATCTGCTGATTGATTTGCGTCGAGAAGCGCACGGGGTCTTCGATGAGTCGGAACTCATTGACGACCTCGCCCGTTGATACCGCCACCGTTCCATAGCGGAAAATGCGGCCCATAATCGATTGGCGAATGCTCACACCCTCGCAGCGGCGCAAAATCAAGTCGGTGGATTCGCGACGGATGATTCCTCGTTTCAGAATCAGTCGGCTCGTCGTCAGAATATACTTCCTTCCGCCGTAGATGTTCAATGCCCAAATCGCCGCGCCAATCAGCATCACAGCCGAGGCGATGATTTGAATCGTGAACTGCACATCCTGTGTGGGAATGGCGAAAATCGCAATGGAAGCAAGCAGCAGCAGAAACGGCTTCCAATAGATAATCCAGTGCTGGCGAGCCTCATAGACAATTTGCTCGCCGTCCATTAAATTCTTTTCAATATAACCCATAATTATTCCTAATTCACGTTATTTTCTGCTGCAAAGCTACAAAAAAAAGTTATATCATTTGCATTTTGACGGTAAATTAACAAAGTTTTTCGTATCTTTGCATCAAAATTAGTCAAAAATCAACAAAAATCAATCGTTATGAAAAGAATTTTCGTCTTTATGACCATGGTGACCATGATGGCAACGGGCTCGATGAGAGCCCAGACTGCCCGTTACGACATTGTTCCGCTGCCGCGCAGCATCGTTCAGCAACACGCTCCGGGTTTCGTGCTTGGCGAAAAGACGGCCATCGTCTATGCCGACGGACTGGAAAAAGAGGCTCGTTTCCTGAGCGATTATGTCGCGGAAATGACGCAGATGAAGTTGGCCGTGCGGCCGTTTGCGAAAAAAAGCGACGCTCGTGGCAACATTTTGCTTTCGATTGCCGTTCCCAACAAGAAAAAAGTGGTAGTCGAACCCAACGAGGAAGCCTATACGCTGACGGTGACGGCAAAGGGCGTTGCGATTAGCGGACAGACGGCTGCGGCTGTGTTCCGTGGTGTTCAGACGCTGAGAAAATCGCTTCCGATTGTGAAGGAGTCGGGTGGCCAGATTGCGCTGCCGGCAGTGGTGATTCAGGACGAGCCGCGCTTTGCCTATCGCGGCATGCACCTCGACTGCTCGCGCCACTTCTTCCCCATCGACTTCGTGAAGAAATACATCGACCTCATCGCCCTGCACGGCATGAACAAGTTCCATTGGCACATCACCGACGACCAAGGTTGGCGTTTCGAGAGCAAGAAATACCCGAAACTGACCTCGATTGGCGGATGGCGCTCGGGAACGGTGGTCGGTCGTAATTCCGGCATCGACGATGGTATTCGCCACGGCGGTTTCTACACGCAGGAAGAGTGCCGCGACATCGTGCGCTACGCTGCCGACCGCCACATCACCATCATTCCCGAAATCGATATGCCCGGCCACATGGTGGCGGCTCTCGCGGCTTATCCTGAATACGGTTGCACGGGCGGTCCTTACGAGGTGGAACACACGTGGGGCGTGTTTGCCGACGTGCTGTGCCCGGGTAAGGAGCAGACCTTCAAGTTCGTGGAAGACGTGCTGAGCGAAGTCATCGACGTGTTCCCATCGGAATATATCCACATCGGCGGCGACGAGTGTCCGCGCGACCGTTGGAAGACGTGCGACCTCTGCCAGCAGCGCATCAAGAACGAAGGCATCAAGGGCGAGGGAAAACAGACAGCCGAAGACCATCTTCAGGGCTATTTCACGAAGCGCGTTGAGAAATTCCTGCACTCGAAAGGCAAGCGACTCATCGGTTGGGACGAGTTACTCGGTTGCGATGTCGATGTCACTTCGACGATTATGTCGTGGCGCGGTGCCGAACCCGGTGCGAAAGCCGCAAAATTGGGTCACGATGTGATTATGACGCCCAATTCGTCGATGTATTTCGACCATTACCAGACCGACAAGACCAACAACGAACCGCTCAGCATCGGTGGAAATTCGCCCGTGGCGAAGGTCTATGCCTTCGAACCTGTGGCTGCCGACCTCACGCCCGAGGAAGCAAAGCACATTCTCGGTGTGCAGGCGAACGTCTGGACGGAATATATCTATTCGACGCAACACGTTGAATATCAGATTCTTCCTCGTATGGCAGCCTTGGCAGAAGTGCAGTGGTTGCAGCCCGACCAAAAGGACTTCGATGCCTTCAAAGAGCGCGTGACCCGTCTGAAAGCCATCTACGACCTGAATCAGTGGCGAGTGGCACAGCATTTGTTCAAAAAATAAAGCCCCCTCCCAACCTCCCCCCGAAGGGGAGGGGTTTCGAGGAAGGAGGAACGAGGAAACTTTCAAATCGTAAAATAGTTAAATCGTCAAATCAATTGTACATTGTACATTTGTAAATTGTAAATTAAAATCATGGACTTGGATTTTTTTCTAAGAATTCTCGTAGCCGCGCTACTCGGCGGATTGATTGGGCTTGAACGCGAATATCGTGCGAAAGTGGCCGGTTTCCGAACCCATTTCCTTGTGGCGATGGGTGCGGCCCTGTTTATGATTCTCTCGGCGCACGGTTTCGAGGGTGCTCTGACGTCGGAAAACCACCGCCTCGACGTGTCGCGCATCGCCGCGCAGGTCGTCAGCGGCATCGGTTTCATCGGTGCCGGAACCATCATTTTTCAGCGTCACGCCGTGCGCGGACTTACCACCGCCGCCGGTCTTTGGGTGACGGCGGCCATCGGTATGGCGGCAGGTGCAGGAATGTACCTTTTGGCCATCGAAACCACCGCCCTCGTGCTGATTGGTCTCGAAGCCTTCAACCACGCGCTGCGGCACATGAATCGACGTGAAAATCCATCGAAAAATGGCGAAAATTCGTCGAGTGACGCCGATTTTCCATCCAATGAGGAATAAAATTTGACAAAAACAATGAAAATAGCACTGATCGGTTACGGCAAAATGGGCCGTATGATTGAAGAAACGGCGCGACAGCGCGGCCACGAAATCGTGAGCATTATCGATGTGGACAACCAGCAGGACTTCGACAGCGACGCTTTCCGCTCGGCAGATGTCGCCATCGAGTTTACCACGCCGAAATCGGCCTACGACAACTACCTGAAGGCGTGGGCGCAGGGTGTGAAAGTGGTGTCGGGTTCGACGGGTTGGATGGCGGAACACGGCGACGAGGTGAAAAAAGCCTGCGCCGAGGGTAAAACGCTGTTCTGGGCATCGAATTTCTCGATTGGAGTGGCGATTTTCTCGGCTGTCAACCGCTATCTGGCGAAGATTATGAACAATTTTCCGCAGTACGACGTGACGATGGAGGAAACCCACCACATCCACAAACTCGACCATCCGTCGGGTACGGCAGTGACGTTGGCGGAGGAGATTATAAAAAACATAGATAGAAAAACCGAATGGATAAGCCTCACCCCCGACCCCTCTCCAAAGGGAGAGGGGAGCGATGGTACTTCGGAACACCTCCCCTTTTCGGGGGAGGCTGGGAGGGGGCTTCCTATTTATTCTTACCGCGAGGGCGAAGTCCCTGGCATCCACACCATCCGCTACGACAGCGATGCCGACGAAATCACCATCACGCACGATGCCCATTCGCGTAAGGGCTTCGCGCTCGGTGCCGTTCTCGCTGCCGAGTTCACGAAAGACCACGAGGGTTTGCTGACGATTACCGATTTGTTTCCGTTTTAGTCGTCCAAAATGGACGTTAAAAAGCTGAAAATCAGCGTTAAGAAAACTTTCTGTTGCAACAATTTTAAGTCAGATAGCGTCAAATTAAAAAAAGAGTCAAATATAAAAAAAATGAATGTCAATATCATCGACTACATTTGGTTTGCTTTAGAATCTATTGGAGCAATTCCTAAAAAGAAAAAAAAAACAATGAAAAAAGAAAAAAAGACACCCAACAAGGCCGTTCAATGGGCCAAATTCATCGTCGTTCTGGTACTCTACCTGCTGTTTCTCTACTGGGTGAAATCGTGGTGGGGACTGCTCGTCGTGCCATTCATTTTCGATGCCTATATCACGAAGAAAATCCGCTGGCAGTGGTGGAAAGACGCCGAAGGTCCCACGCGCTTCCTGATGTCGTGGGTCGATGCACTCGTGTTCGCCCTCGTCGCCGTCTATTTCATCAACCAATTCTTCTTCCAGAACTACGTCATCCCCTCGTCGTCGCTGGAAAAATCGCTGCTCACGGGCGACTATCTCTTCGTGTCGAAAGTCAGTTACGGCCCGCGCATCCCGCAAACGCCGCTGACAATGCCGCTCACGCAACACACGCTGCCGCTCATCGGCACGAAATCGTATATTTCCTGGCCGCATTGGGACTATCGCCGCGTGAAGGGACTCGGACAGGTCGAACTGAACGACATCGTGGTGTTCAACTACCCCGCAGGCGACTCGATTCTCACCGAAATTCCCTACCAGACGGAGTATTATCGCTTGGTCTATGACTCGGGCGAGCAGATTTATCTGCAGAATTTCGGCAATCCCGACTTCTCGACGATGAATCAGCAGCAGATTTACGATATGTACAAGGACGTGTATGCGCTCGGTCGTAACTACTTGAAAAACAACCCCGTACAGTTCGGTGACATCAGTTCGCGACCCACCGACCGCCGCGAAAACTACGTGAAACGCTGCGTGGGACTGCCCGGACAAACGCTCGAAATCAAGAACCACATCGTTTATCTCGACGGAAAGGCCAACAAAGAGCCTGACAACGTGCAATACACCTATCGAGTCAAGCTTCGCGAGCATATTCCCGACGAACTGATGAAGGAACTCGGTATTTCGATGGAGCAACTGGCGCAACTGAACCGCGACGG
The DNA here is from genome assembly GCA_017412145.1 of Prevotella sp. Lineage (GTDB taxonomy): Bacteria > Bacteroidota > Bacteroidia > Bacteroidales > Bacteroidaceae > Prevotella. The sequence goes on along the minus strand of JAFPYO010000008.1, from coordinate 27,667 downwards.
TGTGATGCCGCTGACGAACAAGGCCGTCGAAGCCTTGAAAAAGCGCACCGACATCGTGGAAAGCATCGCGCTGAACACCGCCATCCGCGACGACGACCGCGTCTATCCGCGCAACGCCGCCTACGGTTGGACACGCGACAACTACGGTCCGATTTGGATTCCGAAAAAGGGCGATTCGATTGCTCTGAATATGGACAATATCGCCATTTACGAGCGTCCGATTCGGGTTTATGAAGGCAACGACCTCACGGTGAAAAACGGTCAGATTTACATCAACGGACAGCACGCCACGTCATACACCTTCAAGATGGACTACTACTGGATGCAGGGCGACAACCGCCACAATTCCGCCGACTCGCGCTACTGGGGCTTCGTGCCCGAGGACCATATCGTGGGCAAGCCGATTTTCATCTGGTGGTCGTCCGACCCCGACCGTCACGGTTTTTCGGGTATCCGCTGGAGCCGCCTGTTCAATGTCGTGGATAGGATTAAATAATATGCTTTTTCCTATTACTTATTTCGGTCCGATTTCTTGGTACAGCCGTTTGCTCAGAACTGAAAACTGGCGAATCGACGACACCGAGCACTATGAGAAGCAAACCACGCGCAACCACTGCCTCATCGCGACGGCCAATGGTGTGCAGAAACTCACGGTTCCGGTGGAGAAGTCTTCGAGGAGCGAGGAAGGAGGAGCGAGAAACGAGCCGCTGCTGACACGCGAAGTCCGCCTCAGCGACCACGGAAAATGGCGCACGGAGCATTGGAACGCCATCTGCACGGCCTACGGAGAAAGTCCCTTTTTCGACTATTACGCCGACGACCTCCGTCCGTTTTTCGAGCATCGCGACTGGGAATTCCTCTTCGACTACGACATAGCGATTTTCGAGAAAATGTTGGAGTTGGTGGGGATTGCCCCAAAGGGGCAAGGAGTTCAGGAGTTCAGGAGTTCAGGAGTTCAGACGATAGAATCATCAACTGTCAACTCTCAACTGTCAACTCTCAACTTTCAACTGGGTGGGGCCTACTGGCAAGTCTATCAGCAGCGTCACGGTTTTCTGCCCGACCTCTCGATTCTCGACCTGCTCTGTTGCATGGGTTCCGAAGCTATCCTTTATCTTTGAAATCACGCTGAAAATCATAAAAAACAATAATTAAAAGGGCGAAATCTTTGCGGTTTGCCCTTTTTCGTGTATCTTTGCGTTCTTGAAATGATTGAATTAATTATAAACAATAAAACCATCAGAAAAATGAAAAAAATCAATGTGAAAGTCCTCGCCATCGCCATGGCAGGCACCCTTGTGATGAATTCGTGCATCGGTTCGTTCAGTCTGTTCAACAAGTACGCCAAATGGCAGTGCACGATGAGCGACAGCAAGTTCCTCAATGCCATCGTCGGCTTCTTCCTGATGCCGATTGTGGGCAGTGTGACGCTGTTCATCGACTCCCTCGTGCTCAACACCATCGAGTTCTGGACAGGCGACAACCCCGTGGCTCACAAGGTGGGAAAAACGCAGAAAATTCTCGGTGGCGACGGTCGCTATTATGCCGTGACCAACCTGAAAAACGGCTATGAAATCACCACACCCGACGGCGAGATGATGCAGTTCCTCTACGACCGCGAAAACAACGCTTGGATGCAGGTGCAGAATGGCGAAGTGAAGGAAATGTTCCGCTTCAACGAAGACGGTACGGTGAAGGTGAATACGCCCGCCGGACAGAAGGATGTCGCGCTCGACGAGGCTGGTCTTTATCAAGTGCAGATGGCCTTCAGTGGCGGTAATTACTGGGCTTGCCGCTAAGTCTGAAATCGATTCAGAAAAGTTGAAAAGACACTGAAAATCAAGGAAATACAACATGAAAATCACTGAGAAAATTCACTATGTCGGTGTGAACGACCGCAACAAATCGCTGTTTGAAGGGTTGTGGCCGTTGCCCAACGGCGTGACCTATAACTCCTACCTGATCGACGACGAGAAAACGTGCCTCATCGACACCGTTGAGGTCGATTTTTTCACGCAATACCTCGAAAATATCCGTGAAATCATCGGTGAGCGACCTGTCGATTACCTCGTGGTGAACCACATGGAACCCGACCACAGCGGATCGATTGCCTTGCTGCGCCAATTTTATCCCGACATGCAGGTCATCGGCAATAAAAAGACTTTCGGCATGATGCAGGGTTTTTATGGCGAACAAAATGGCCGCGACATTGAGGTTTGCAACGGTTCGCAACTCTCGCTCGGCAGTGTGACCCTCGATTTCGTGCTCACGCCGATGGTGCATTGGCCCGAAACGATGATGACGTTGGCAGCCAACACCCAACACCCATCATCCAATACCCTTTTTAGCGGCGACGCTTTCGGCTGTTTTGGCGCGTTGAACGGTGCCGTCATCGACAAGGATATGAACTGCGACGGCTATTGGCTCGAAATGGTGCGCTACTACTCGAACATCGTCGGAAAATACGGTACGCCCGTGCAGAATGCGTTGAAAAAACTCGCTGGGGTGAAACTCGACTATATCTGCTCGACGCACGGTCCCGTGTGGCACGACCACATCAAGAAAGTCGTGGGCATCTACGACCGCCTTTCGCGCTACGAAACCGAGCCTGGTCTGGTTATCTGCTATGGCACGATGTACGGCAACACCGAGCGAATGGCCGAAATCATTGCGGCGGCGGCTTCGCGTGCCGGTGTGAAGAACATCGTGGTCTATAACGTGTCGAAAACGCATCACAGCTACATTCTCCGCGACATTTTCCGCTATCGCGGCCTCATCGTCGGTGCGCCGACCTACAACACTGCGCTCTACCACGAAATGGACGTGTTGCTCTCTGAAATTGCGGGTCGCGACATCAAGGGGAACCACCTGCTCGGTTGGTTCGGTTCGCATGGTTGGGCATCGAAGGCGGTGGCCGAAATCCAGCGTTGGAACGACGAAAAACTACATTTCACGCCCGTCGGCGAGCCTGTCGATATGAAACAGGGTTTGTCGCCCGAGATTCGTAAGCAGTGTGAGGCTCTCGGTGAGGCGATGGCAGAGGCATTGTTCTTATGAAAAATATCATTTTTGACCTTGGTGGCGTGCTCGTGGGTTTCGACCGACAGCGCAGCATCGACGCATTCGAGCGAATCGGTTGTGGAAAGGTGGCGGACTACATTCGCGACCACCGCACCGAGGACCTTTTCTATCGCATTGAGTTGGGCGAGATTTCCACGCACGATTTTTGCGAGGAGGTGCGACTGATGACCACCACAAACGCCGATGACGAGGCGATTGTCGAGGCGTGGAACGTGCTGCTGAAGCCTGTCACGACGGAACGGCTGCAACGGCTTCGTGAACTGCGCGAGGCAGGCCATCGGCTCTTTCTGTTGAGCAACACCAACGACATGCACTGGCAATATTGCGGTCATCAGGTGGTGGACTGTTTCGAGCGCGTTTTCCTCTCCTACGAAATGCGGTTGGCGAAGCCCGACCCACAAATTTTCGCCGAGGTGCTCCGACAGGCCGACATCGAGGCTTGCGACACCCTTTTCATCGACGACAATGCCGATAATATCGAGTCTGCGGCGTCGTTGGGTATCAATACTTTCCATAATCAAAACATCGACGATTGGATATTGAAGATTGAACATTGAAGATTGAACATTGAAGATTGAACATTGAAGATTGAACATTGAACATTGTTCCCTGACTTTTAAAAAATGAATCGAGTAGCAACCATCGGATTTTTCGACGGCGTTCACCTCGGCCACCAGTTTGTCATTCGACAAGTGGCTGAGGAAGCACAGAAACGAGGCTTGGAAGCCCTCGTCGTCACGTTCGATTGTCCGCCGCGAGAGGTGGTAACGGGTAAAAAATGCCACTTGCTGACGACACTCGACGAAAAAAAACGCCTGATTCTCGCCGTTGGTGCCGACCGTTGCGAAATCTTGCCGTTTACGCCCGATTTTGCGACCCTTTCCGCGAAAGATTTTATGCTCGAAATACTGAAAAATAGGCTACGCGTCGAGGTGCTGATGCTCGGCTACGACAATCATTTCGGTCATCGCGACCCCGACCATCCCGAAACATTCGACGACTACCAACGCTACGGTCGCGAAATGGGCATCGAAGTGTTGAAAATGCCTCCATTCCCCCCCCATCACCCATCACCCATCACCCACCACCCACCACCCATCACCCAAAATTCAACATTCCTACGCCACGCCCTCCGCGAAGGCGACATCAGCCTCGCCACCGAACTTCTCGGTCGTCACTACAGCATCTCGGGACTCGTTGTTCACGGTCGTGGCGAAGGCCATCGCATCGGTTTCCCGACCGCCAATCTCGCGCCCGAATCGGTCGAAACGATTTTGCCGAAAACGGGCGTTTATGCGGTTAAAGTTCGGAGTAAAGGAGTAAAGGAGTCTGGGAGTAAGGTGTTTTCGGGGATGATGAACATCGGCACGCGCCCGACTTACAACGGCACAACGCTTTCGCTCGAAGTGCATCTCTTCAATTTCGACGGCGACCTCTACGGGCAGACGCTCACCATCGATTTTCTCCGTCGAATCCGCGACGAACAGCCGTTTGAGTCGCCCGAAGCGCTCAGAAAGCAATTGGAGAAAGACAGGGCGGACTGCGGTTTTTCGAGGAGTGTGGAGTGAGAAGTGTGGAGTGAGGAGTGAGAAGTGAGTAATGATAAATGATAAATGAGAAATAAAAATGATGAATAGATTTCTTACCATCGTAAAGTATCTTGTGGTGTTTATCGCCATTCAAGTTTTCGCGACATTCGCAGTGGGTTTCGGTTGGCAACTCGTCGAGGGTGACAATGCTCGAACCGCCTTGCAAACGGCCGTCAGCGACGAAGTCACCACCAACGGCCTCGCCATGCTGCTGATTTCCGCCGTTTCCAGCGTTCTGACGATTCTTCTATTCATGTTTGCCCGTTGGTCGCCATTTTCACGCGACTACATCCGCACACGCCCGTGGGCACTGCTGTTTTGGGTCGCCATCCTCGCCTGCGGAACCATCATCCCCTCGCAGTGGATGCTCGAACTTTTCGGACTGGAAGCACCCCCCGAAATGCAGCAAATGTTCGAGAAAATCATGCGACAACCCGCCGGCTATTTCGTCATCGGCATCCTCGTACCCATTGCCGAGGAAATGGTGTTTCGCGGTGCCATTCTCCACACCCTGCTTCGCATCTTCAACCCCCGCTACCACTGGCTGTCCATCGTTCTCTCGGCCCTGCTTTTCGGCGCCGTCCACGCCAACATGCCGCAGTTCTTCCATGCCACGCTGCTCGGTCTGCTGCTCGGTTGGCTCTACTACCGCACCGACAGCATCGTGCCTGGCATCGTCCTCCATTGGATGAACAACACCATCGCCTACGTCCTCACGATGCTCCTTCCCCAATCGGCCGACTGCACCCTCGTCGAACTTTTCGGCAGCGAACAAAGAGTCTGGCTGGCCCTCGCCTGTTCGCTCTGCATTTTCCTGCCCGCATTGTTTCAAATTGTTTCAAGATTCGAACGACGATTTTAGATTTTCGAGGAATGATTTTCGAGGAGCGAGAAACGAGGAACGAAACACCATCATCTTAACTCCTTGACTCCTTAACTCCTTAACTCCCAAACTCCTAAAAATCTGAAACAAAAAAAATGTTAAATGAATATCTAAAAGTATAAAAAACCAAAAAAAAGTTCGGTTTATATCGGAAAAACTTGGCGAAAAAGGGTTTTTCCGTACCTTTGCAGACCCATCTTCTCGCACACGCGTGCGAACCTTGATGAAAAAAAAGGCGATGGAAAACAACCAAAAAAGAAACAAAACGAGACAAGAAACGGATTAGAGAACTTTAAATTTCATCATCATGAAAAAACAAATATTATTGACAATCGCAGCCATGCTGCTCCCGATGAGCATGATGGCGCAAGGTTACCATTTCGTTATGCAAGATGGTTTGGAATATATCTGTAAAGACGGCGACGAGGAAGACGACGACCACCTTTTCATCTGGGTGGGCAGCAACGCCATGACGGTACTGGTTGACGGGCAGTCTGTGTCATCAGGCCGATATATTGAGCATTCATCTTTGAGGCCTCAGTTAAGACGGGACTACAACTCAGACCAAGGAGAGTTCTACAAAAGCACACTTGAAAGTATAAAAACAATCGCATCGACCTATAAAAGTCCTAATACTTTCAATGGCATTCAGTATTTCAGAAACTTGGAATCGCTTTCCCTCAACTCCCAAGACGCGACGTCAGTTGATCTTGACCTCTCGCAAAACACAAAACTAAAGACCTTAACATTCAATCAGACTGCAATTAAATTAAGAACATTGAACATCAGCAATACGCAGCTGACCTCGCTGACCATTCCGTCAGGTTCGCAAACCACGCTGACCAACCTGTACGTGAGCAATTCGGAGATTACCTCGCTCAACCTCGGTTCGTGTAGCAACCTGCGCGTCTTGGATGCCGACAACATCGCTTTCAGTTCAAACTCGGCTCTCACGCTGCCTACCACTACTAACAAACTTGATGAACTGAGCCTTGAAGGCGTCACGGGGCTCAAGTCAATCGATGTGAGTCGTTATAGCGCATTGGCTACACTCCATGTAAACGGCTCGTCAATCGAACAGCTGACGCTGCCGACAGCAACTGGTATGTTGAAACACCTGAACCTAAGCGACAACACCAACCTCGGAAACTTTTACACCCACGCCAATCCGCTCGACGTGTCGATGTATTCCCGCTTGGTGGCGGTGGTAGACGAAGACGACCCTTCAAGCACTCATCATTCCAACACCGGCGGTAAATTGCTTTACGAAAATTCTGGCCTGTCGGTGTATCTTGGCAGCGACGGAAACCTGAAAATCTATCCTGATAATGCTGTATTCATCCGTCACACATGTTCGGATGAGGAGGCCGCGTATGATTACATGGATTACACCAGTCAAACGAACCTCATCGGACTGGTCCTAACTGGTGCACAGGGTGTCAGGCTGCCAGCCAACAGAACCACGTTCGTTCTCGACCTGACGGGAAGCCCCAACATCGCAGAGGTAGATTTCAACAACAGTGCCTCCACACTGACATCCCTCAATGCGGTGAACGTGAAAAAAATCGACGTGTCGGCCTGCTCCGAATTGCAGGAACTGCTTTACACGGGGCCAGCATCGGAAAATCTGGTGCTCGCCACCGCCTCCGGCAGCTATCCCGACCTAACCACGCTGGTGCTCACCAAAAGCAGCGTAAAGACCTTAGACTTGAAAGGCGGTGGCACATCGGAAACCTGCATCGCCCCGAACCTCCAGAATTTCAGAGCCTTTTACTCGGCATTAGAAGAAATCGACTTGTCGAACCACGCCCAGCTGAACACGCTCTCACTGCTTCCGCTGAAGAATGGACACGATGAAAGTGTCCAAGCCTACGGCATCAATGCCTTCAACGAAGGAAACAAACTCAAGACCCTGAAAATCGCAAATTGCACAAACCTGACGGGAGAGGTCGCGCTCAACTTCGTGGGTTCTAACTGGTATTACTACAATGCCCTTGAATACATCGACGCCTCGGGTTGCACCGGCATCACCCAATTCGAGTGCCCGAACAACCTGCTGGAGCATCTCAATCTCTCAAATTGTTCGTCATTAGAGTTGATTGACATCACCCAAGGCCGTCTCACCGGCAATGGCGACATCGACCTGAGCGGATGCAACAACCTGAGCGTGTTCAACGCCAGCCGAAACCGCTGGGAGTCGATGGACTTCCTGCTGAAACCCTCTTCAAGTCGCACAGCCGAAGACATCGGAAAGCTCGAGTCCATCCGCGTCAATGGCGGCAGCTACACGCTGACAAAAGACAATGTGCGCTACGTCAGGGAATACAACGGCGAACCCATGATCTACACCAGTCGTCTCACCGAGCTCGACCTCAGCAAGCTGGACAACGGCACGTTCAAAGAACTCCACTGCGAAGACAACCTGATTCAGTCGCTGGACCTGAGCACTGTCGGTCCTGGAATGACCACCTTGAAATGTGCCAACAACATGATGCTCACGCTCAACCTGAACAGCCTCAACCACGCAACACTGGACGTAGAAAACAGCTCATGGAGCCCGCAGGTAGCCTATCTGAACGCCGAAGTCGTGAAGGGCGACTACGGAACCGACGCTATTGACGGAGCCCACGACTGGGTGGCCATCCACTTGGAAGAGCACACCAGCGAAGGCTTCACCCACAAATTAGACAACACCGACCCGCCCCTGAGACTGTACGACAACCTCTACAGTGCATTCAACAACGGAAAACCCCTCGCAACCGAAACGTCGCCGTGGATGTGCTTGGTGAGCGAAACCACCAGCATCCCAGATTTCAATGGGCATAATCTCGACCAAGCTCCCGGTCACCACGCGGGCTACCACATCTTCCTGCACTCGCAGGACGATATCGTGAGAACCTTTGGCTCATGCAAAGACCAAGACCTTTACGGAAAAGTGCTGGTCTATCGCTACAACACTGGCTACAACCAAAATCTAACTGCGAATCCCATCAATGGTTCACCTGACACTCCAGACGGCAAGGAAATAACACCTAACAGCCTCGACCCCCACATTGAGATTCGTGCCCACATCTGGCCCTATATAATCAACATCAATCACACCTCAATGAATGATGAGTCGAAAGCCCAGGGCGTGGACTACTTCTCCAGTACGCTCTGTCTCGACTACGATGCCGTGATTCCCGAAGGCGTACAATGCTACTTCATCTCTGGAATCAGGAGCAAAAAGTCCATTACACATGGCGGAACGAGTCAGGTTGATAATCAACTGACCATGGTACCGTTCGGCGGCGACGGCTGCACCAACAAGATTCTTCCAGCCAAAACGCCGGTCTATGTCAGGTCGAAGGTGGCAGCAGGTCTTTATAGTTTCGATCCTGTGTGGGAATTCGACATCAAGGGCTGGGAAAACCTTAGAAACATCGATGGCTACGACAATGCTCCCCACATTCTCCATGGTGTGCAACCCACCGACACCCGCACCGTCAAACCCAAATATGTCGCAGCCTTGGATGCCGCTAAGAAGCTGAGAGCAGAAATGATGGGCGTGGATGAAGACGGTAAGAAATGGGGCAATATCCTCACGGGTGTTCTCGGAGAAAAGTACAGTGTGACAGACATGGAGGCGGAATATTTCAACAAATATTCTCGCTCCGACACCACGCTTGCAGCCTCAAGAACGTGTCTGGGACTCGGACTTCAAAGCCAGAAAAAAGACCCTGTTACAGGACTTCCGACAAAAGTCATCGGTTTCTGGCCGTACAATAGCACCAAAGTTCCTGCTCATCGCTGCATCATCTTAGAGGATGACTACTACGCCGCCGTCGCCGCCGCTGAGGCGAAAGGAGAGGAAATTGCGACCAGTTCCGACTCCAAGGGTGGAGTGTTCTACTTCGAGGGTGAAGATGGAATAGAAGTAACTGGCATTGAAGACGTCAATGAAGAGCCAGTCATTGTAGATGACGAATGGTACACCCTTCAAGGTCTGCGCCTCAACAAGCGTCCCACACATCATGGAGTTTATATCCACAACGGAAAGAAAGTAACCATCAAATAGAGTAACCAAACCCCTTGAAGAAGAAAGGATAATAACGATATGAAAAGAAATGAATATGTCAGCCCTCTTGTGGAAGTAGTACCTTATCGCAGTCTTTTGATGGTTTTGCCTCCATCGGCTGAGACAGGTATCAACGAAGATGAAATTTTGTCAAAAAAATTCGATGACTTCGAGGAGAATGACTCTTACGAAGACGAACTTTGGAAAGACGAACGAGAAGGATTCGGACTGCAAGACTGGGATACGAACTACGAACAATAAGAATAACAATTTCGTACAGAAAAACCTCCCTTTCGCCGCGAGCGGAAGGGAGATTTTTTTGTTTAATCGGAAGTGTAAAGCATCTGAGAATAAAAAAATAAACAAATGTGAATAGTCAACGCGTAGAGTTAAATAAGCATAAAAAGTAAGGCTTTGAAGAAAAGGGATGCGACAAAAATAGAAATATTTGACTAACTTTGCAATCTTATACAAATTTGTGCTCATTTTCGGTTCGCCCGATTCGCACAATATAATAATTGTGTAATTGACAAATCATAACATAACTAAATAATAAAGAAATGAAAACAAGAATGAATGAGATAGGACGGCAAGCATATTGCCGCCCCGCGACATGGACGGTTCCTTGCGAAGTTGCTCCGATGATGGGCCCTTCTCTTCATGCAGTGGGAAACCACTGGACTGACGGAGGGGAATTTGGATCTTCGTCAGACTGGGGAAGTGGGCGCCCAACAGGTGCGCCTGATGCCACCTTCCAGTTCAAATCGGTGTGGGATGCCACGGCGAAAGAACTTTACAACGGAGAAATTGTCACCGTTAGTGTCGATTAAGAGAGAGAGAAACAAAAGAATTCAAGACAAATTTTGCGAAACAGAGAAATGAACTACAAAAAGATATTGACAGGAATGGCCGCAGTCGTGGCCGTGGCGTTCGGTTTTACTGCCTGTTCAGAGAATGTGGAAGTAAACAACAATGCCAATAACAACGAATCTTTGAGCATCGGCGTCAGCGTTCACCAAGGTTGGAACGACGACGAGAAGACGCGGTCAGCCCGCCGTTTGGCACGCATCAATGAGATGCTGGCAGCAGGAGCGGAAAGAGTCATCAAGACCGAGGGAGCCATCAAGGGCGAGCCCATCTATATGTGGTGCGACGAAATGGACGGAATTTCCGGAAAAGGACATTCCGTGGACGTGGCATCGGAGATGGAAAGCGCTGAAAGCACTCGCGGAACGCTCATGAGCGGACACGACGGATCGATTCACTACTCGAAAAACAATTTCGTGAAATCGACGTTCTACAACAATTTCAGTATTTATGGCGAAAAAGCCCAAAGTGGAACCGTGGCCGCGTGGAAACACGACAACGAATGGACGGTTTCGAATGCCTTCACTTGGACCGACGACGAAGATTATTTCTTCTCGGCCATTGCACCGGTGAATGCTGCGGGAGTTTCCAACGCATCCACTACAGGATTCTCCTTCACGACGCCGGAAAAATCCACCGACCAAGTCGATGTCATGGTTGGACACACACCATTCCCCGCCAAACGCACCGACCGCGAAATGTTGTTCGACTTCGACCACGCGATGACGGCCATCAAGTTCAAACTCGGCAGCAAATTTGCCTCCGGCTACAAAGTGACAAGACTGGAACTGTATAATATTTACAAGAAGAACACCTACACCTTCGGGTCGGGCTGGGGAACTCCCAACACGAAGTTCCTCTCGTCTGTGACGACGGATTTCTCGACAACGGGTGGTACCAACAAGATGATTACCAACGACGGAACTCCCAACGAAACGGTGGGAACCACGTTCCTCGTGCTTCCGCAGGATCTTCCCGACGATGCCTATGCCATCGTGACGCTGGTAGAAGAAGGAAAAACGGAAGAACAGTACCTCAGTGCCCAACTCAGAGGCCTAACACCCACATGGCTTCCAGGATACACCTACACCTATGTCCTTTCATCGACCACCTTCCCGAGCGACTACCATTTCACCATCGAAGATGGTCACTTAGAGTTTACGCACATGGGCGAACCAACCTCGACGGGCGATCAATTCAGAGTTGAGAGTTATAATTTGACGACTGGAGAGCCTGTGGCATGGGAGATTGATGGATATATGCTTCAAAATGCCGACGGCACATGGCCCGACACTTGGCAGAGTTCGGAAACAACGATGCTCAATTCACTTTCTGCCACGAGCGGAGCCGGCGGATCGGCGGGCGATTTGGTAACGAAGCGTCAAGCAAACGATACCCAACATTACGAGAGTTGTGCGCCGACAAGACGTGTTGCGCGACCCCTCGCGACCCACGAAGACCAACTTCGACCTGTCGATACACAAATTGGACAACAGCGATGCGGTTATCAACCGTTCGACGGCCAACAGCTACATTGTGCGCTATGCCGGAACCTACAAAATTCCACTTGTCGTAGGTAACTCCATCCAAAACGGTGTCGCTAAGCAAGCACAGGATTATACGAGTGCAAATAATCAAGAATTTAAAATTTCAAATGGAACCAATCTAAATATTTATTGGAAATACGGCTATAATATCTTTACAATCTATAATGGTAATGTCTTAACGACGGCCAACGGAAAAATCTCAGGTGCAACGAATCCCGAGATTGTTTGGCACGACTTCTGCGACCCCGACAACGGATATGCTCCGCTGACCGTCATCAAAGACCTCAGCATCACCACCGAAGGCGGTATGCAATTCCTGAATTTCGCTGTCGATGCTTCTACCATCCAGCAGGGTAATGCCGTGTTGGCCGTCAAAGACGGATCAGGAAAGATTATGTGGAGTTGGCATATCTACATCACAGACACCGACTGGACGAAGACATCGCTCATCACGAATTTTAAAGGTGTTGATTTTAATCTTGCGCCAGAAAACCTGGGCTATGTGGATGAAGTAACCACCAATCATTTCGAGGAACGAATGATGAAAGTCAGGGTGCGCCAAGCAGTGAGCGAAGAGACTGCTGAAGTAACCATCAAGCAACTTCCTTCTGTGACCAGAGCATTACACCACTGGGACACCAAGTACCAGTGGGGACGCAAAGACCCATTCCCCGGATTAGACGATAATCTTTCGAAATATTATACCGGCACCAAGACGTTTGGTCATTTTACCAATTATTACGAATCTATCCAAAAACCGTTCCAATGGGGTACTGACGCAGGTTATGGCTCTTGGTATGGAGCAGCCAACTCTTCCATCTGGCTGAATGTGTGGTCTGCAAAACTAACGAAGGTTTTAACGAACGATACTGATGTTAGAGCTCAAGTGACATCTGTCAAGACGATTTTCGACCCCTGTCCGGTAGGCTTTAAAGTGCCGCCATCCGCAGTGTTTACAGGTTTGATTAACGACGAAAGCAAATCAGAATGGACATTTGACGGAACTTCTGGAAAACCTACCACCAATAAAGCGAAAACCAACATCAAAGGTGAATACGATGGAGAAGGTTGGAACTTCTATTGTGATGGAGAGCATGATGTAATTGTTGAAGATAGAGAGAAAAGTGGTACTTTCTTTATGCCCTCTACTGGTAGTTTGATCAACGATGGTAAAACATTGAGAGGCCATCTTAGTGGAGAACTCGGCTGGGAAGGCTGGGAATGGTTCTGTGTTCCAAGAATGAACCGAGATGCAGCGGCGAGATATACGGCATGGAACGCAAGTTACCATAGATTTAGGGTAAGAACGCTGCCTAACAATATACAAGCATGTGGCCTTGCTGTGCGCCCAGTGATGGAATAATAACGTTCTGAAATACTTTAACCATCATGCCAACCAAGTGGTTGGTGATACGAAAATGAGGATGTGCTTGCACACCCTCATTTTTTTGTTCAATCGGAAATGTGAACCATCAAAGCATTTAAAACAAACAAATGAAAACAGGTACCTCTTAAATATTAAAATAGCATAAAATATACAACTTTGGTGAAAGAAAATGCGACAAAAACAAAAATATTTGACTAACTTTGCACACTTATACAAATTTGTGCTCATTTTCGGTTCGCCCGATGGTGGATAACGACTAAGGGTTTCGCTGGGCGAATCAAAGAAAAATCGAGGCTTTCGGGCCTCGATTTTTTTTGTTGATGAAACGGTGTTACTGCCCCAACAGGTGGCGGATGGCGGCCTCGAGTTGCGGGTCGCGTCCGTTGATGAAGTCTTCGGGCGAGTTATAAACCTCGATGTCGGGCCAGAGTTCGGCGTTTTCGGTCCACTGGCCGCGCAGGTCTTTCTTGCCGACTTGCGGAATACCGAAGACGAGGGTGCGGTCCATCAGCGTTTCCCACCAGACGCTCGTGGCGGTGCCTGCAACGGGCGTTCCGACGAGTTTGCCGATTCCGAGTTCGCGATAGACCCACGGGAAGCCTTCGCCGTTGCTGTAGCAGTCTTCGTTCATCAGCACGCACGAGGTGCCGACCCACTTGGCCAACGGGTCGCGACCGACATACTCGCCACGCGGCAGGAAGTTGTGGTAGAGCTTGCCGCTGAGCAGCGTGCAGAGGTCGTCGTGGAGCCAGCCGCCGCCGTTGTAGCGTTCATCGACGATGACACCCTCGCGGTTGCGGTTTTCGTCGTTGAGCAGGTCGCTGTAGAGTTCGCGGAAACACTCGCTGTTCATTGATTTGATATGGACGTAAGCCAGACGACCGTTCGACAGGCTATCGACGAGGTGGCGGTTGTGTTCCACCCAGCGTTTGTAGAGCAGGTCGCCGAGTTGGCCGACGCTGACGGGCTTGATGGTCACGTCGTTGCGCTGTTTCGTGGCAGGGTTATAGACCGTCACGCGCACGGGCTTTCCAGCCTTTCCGTCGAGCATCCAGTTGTAGTCCTCGCCAGCCTTGATGTCGTTGCCATCGATTTTCTCGATGATGCATCCAGCGGTGACACCCGTTTTCTTCACGGCAAAAGGACCGCGCTTGATGACTTCCTCGACGCGCAGGCCGTCGCCCTCGTAGTTTTGGTCAAGGAAGAGGCCGAGTTGTGCCGTTGCCAGACCCGATGCGGCGGGACGATAGCGTGCACCTGTGTGCGAGGCATTGAGTTCGCCGAGCAATTCGCTGAGCAGGTCGCTGAAGTCGTAGTTGTTGTTGATGTGGGGCAGGAATTTCTCGTAGATGGCGCGATAGCCTTCCCAATCGACTCCGTGCAGGCTGGGCTCGTAGAATTTGTCTTTCACCTGTCGCCAGACGTGGTCGAAGAGGTAGCGGCGCTCCTCGTAGGGCTGGAAGTTGAAGGGGGCTTCGAAGGCGATGACTTCCGACTTGTTCTTGCCCAAATCGACCTTCTTGATGGTGTTTGAACTGAGGAACATGTTCTTGAACGCCTTATCGACCTCCATTCGTGCTCCGCCCACGTCTTTCAACACGAGTTCGGTCTTGTTCTCAAGGAAATCGCGCTTCCAAAGGTCGTAACCGCCCTCGAACGACGCCTGATAATAGAGCGTGTCGCCCTTCGGCGAGAGGATGGCGTCGCCCATGCGGCTCGACGCGGTGGTGAGGCGCACGATGCGGTCGCGGCAGTTGTCGAGGTCGAGTGTGAGGACCTTTTCAGCAGGTTTCTCGGTCTTGGCAGCCGGTTTTTTGCCTTTCTTGGCTGTATTTTTATCATCTTTCGGAGCCTCGTTTTTCTTGGCTTCCTTGATTTTCTCGTCGAGAATCGCCTTTTCCTCCTTCGTCATACGGAAACGTTCGTAGGCATCGAGGTCGAAGAACATCAGATAGGCGTCGTTTTCCGAACCCCAACTGCCGTGTGAGCGATAGCCGGCGCGGTCGCTCTGGTAGAGCATCGCCTTGCCGCCGAGTGCCCATTTTCCGCGTTCATCGCTGTAGGCGCTGTTCGTCAGGTTGTGGATTTTGCCGCTACCCGACGCCTCGACGATGGCGATGTCGGTGCTGTGCCAACCGCCTTTGCCGATGTAGCCCGTCATCAGCCAACGGCTGTCGGGACTCCATTCGAACCAGAGGTCGCCGTCGCTGTAGGAATAGTTGAACTTGCCGTCCATCGCCGTGTGAACCTGCTTCGTGGCTACGTTCATCACGCGCAGGGCACCGCGGTCTTCAAAGAAGGCAATCGACTTGCCGTCGGGACTGTATTTCGGTTGCATCGAGGTCATATTTCCCTGCGTGAGACGCTCTTCGGCGAGTTCGGTCGCGTATGTGAAGCGTTTTTCGTCCTTGTTTTTGATTTTCGTCTGGTAGATTTGCCAAACACCGTTGCGTTCGGCGGCATAGACGAGGCATCGACCGTCGGGCGAGAAACTGACGTTGCGCTCCTGTTCGGGCGTGTTGGTGATGCGCTTCGTGGTTTTGTAGTCGATGGATGTCACATAGACGTCGCCGTGGGCGATGAAGGCGATTTCCTTGCCAGAGGGCGCGAGGCTGATTCCGCTTGCACCGCTGGTGAGCGTCTGGCGGATGAGGTCGCGGTCGGTGCGGTCGGCAACAATGCTCACGCTGACTTTCTGGGGCGAACCACCCTCGCGGAACGTGTAGATTTCACCGTCGTAGCCGTAGCAGAGCGTACCGTTTTTCGCTGCTGTGAGGAAGCGCACGGGGTTGCCCTTGTGGTGGGTGAGTTGTGTGCCATTGCTTTTCCAGACGTTGAACGTGCCGTCTTTCTCGCTCAGGTAGTAGTACGATTTTCCGTCGGCAGTCCACACCGGTGTGCGGTCTTCGCCTCGGAAATCGGTGAGTTTCGTGTATTTTCCCTTGCTGAGCAGCCAGATGTCGCGTGTGACGGCACTCTGATGGTGCTTGCGAAGCGCGTCTTCGTAACCTTTCACGTCGTGGTAGAGGATGTCGCCGTCGGCATTGATGCTGATGTCTTCCATCGTGATGATTGAAAACAGTTTCGAACGACCGCCCTCGGTGCTCACTTCATAGACCTGCGGAAAGACGCTTTCGGCCAGCAGACTGCTCTTCGCCGTCGGCATTACGGCAGCGCGGTAAAGCACGCGACCGTTGTCGCGGAAGGCAATCGGCGTTTCTTTCACGCTGCTGGTTGTCAGGCGTTTTGGCACACCGCCCTCGCGGTTGATGAGATAGACGTCGAAGTTGCCTTCACGGTCGGAGGCGAAAGCAATTTTTCGTCCGTCGGGACTCCACACGGGCCACGCTTCGTAGGCGGCATTGGTGGTCAGTTGACGAGCCTGTCCGCCCGTCGTTGGAACGGTGTAGAGGTCGCCTTTGTAAGAAAACACGATGGTTTCGCCGTCGGGCGAAATGGCGGGATAACGCATCCAAAGCGGCGTTTCCTGTGCCATGGCGGTGATGCCTGTCAGTGCAAGAACCGCCGAAAAAAACATTTTTCTAATCATTTTTTTTGTATAGGTTAGTGAATTATTCGTTTTGTTTGACAAAGTTACGACATTTTTTTCAATAAAAAAAGTGGAAAGCACGAAAACTTTCCACTTTTTCTGTTTAACCTTATTTTTATCGCGCGCGTGTGCGCGTGAGGGTTCGATTATTATGCCTTCTCGACCTCTTCCTTGATTTTTCGACCCATGACGCGGTAGGCGATGGGCGATGCGATGAAGATGGACGAGAGTGTTCCGAAGATGACACCGAGCGTCATGGCGAAGGCGAAGCCCTTGATGCTGCTGCCGCCGATGAACAGGATGCAGAGCAACACAATCAGCGTCGAGAGCGACGTGTTGATGGTACGAGCCAGCGTCTGGTTGATGGAGTCGTTGAAGACTTGCTGGATGTCTTGCTTCGGATGCAGTTTCAAGTTCTCGCGGATACGGTCGAACACCACCACCTTGTCGTTGATGGAGTAACCAATCACCGTCAGCACAGCACCGATGAAGGTCTGGTCAACCTCAAGCGAGAACGGCATGACGTATTGCAGCAGCGAGAACAAGCCGATGACCGTCAGAGCGTCGAACACGAGGGCTGCCGTCGAACCTACCGAGAATGCCACGTTGCGGAAGCGCAGCAAGATGTAGAGGAAGATGGCAATCAGCGCGATGAAGACGCTGATGAAGGCTCCGTGGGTGATGTTTTTGGCAATCGACGGACCGACTTTCGTCGAACTGATGATCGAGCCACCTTCGCGGATGTCGGGGTTCTTGAACGATGCCACGTCGGCTTGGCTGACCAGTCCGGCCTTCTTCAGACCTTCGTAGAGCATGGCCTCGGCTTCGTCATCGACGGTTGCGCTGTTCGATTCAATCTTGTAGTTGGTGGACATACGAATCGTTTTGTTGTCCGTACCGAGTGCGAGTGCGCCCGTGTTGCAGCCCGGGAAGGTCTCGGCGAGGATGCCACGAACCTGCTCCGGCTCAACGGAGTTCTCGAACTGAATCACGTAGTTGCGACCGCCCGTGAAGTCGATGCTGCGGCTCAGACCCATCGTTGCAAGGCTGATAGCGAACACGGCGATGGCACCGACAACAATCCAGCGCGTGGTCTTCCATGCCGACATGAAGCGGAACTTCGTGTTCTGCAGCAGGTTCTTCGACCACGGCGTGCTGAACGTAAGGCCGAGCCAACGGTCTTTGTTCATCTGGTGTTCATAGACGATGCGCGTGAGGAACACGGCGGTGAAGAACGAGCAGATGATACCGATGATCCATGTCGTGGCGAAACCGCGAATCGGGCCTGTACCGAACATATAGAGAATCACACCCGTGATAATCGAAGTCAAGTTCGAGTCGAAAATAGCCGAGAATGCGTTGTCGTAACCGGCTGCAACGGCTTGCTTGATCTGCTTACCCGAACGGAGTTCTTCCTTGATGCGCTCGTAAATCAGCACGTTGGCATCGACCGCCGTACCAAGCGACAGCACCATACCGGCGATACCCGACATGGTCAGTGCGGCCTGGAACGAAGTCAGAATACCGAGCGTGAAGAAGATGTTCACCAACAGGGCGAGGTTGGCCATCATGCCCGGAATGATGTTGTACATCATAAGCATGTAGATCATCAGCAGCACGAAGGCGATGATGAACGACATAATACCCTGCTGGATGGACTGTGCGCCGAGCGTCGGACCGACCACTTCTTCCTGCACGATGCGTGCGGGAGCCGGCATACGACCCGATTTCAGCGTGTTGGCAAGGTCTTTCGTATCTTCAACGGTGAAGTTACCCGAGATAGACGACTGACCGCCGTCGATTTCGCCATTCACACGCGGAGCCGAATAAACCACACCGTCGAGGACGATGGCGATGGCCTTTCCGACGTTAGCCTTTGTCAAGGCAGCCCAACGGCGCGAACCTTCCGTGTTCATCGACATCGACACCTCGGGAGCACCCGTGAAGTGGTTGAACTGGTCGGAAGCATCGGTGACGACGTCGCCTTCCAGCGGTGCACGACCCGAAGTGCTGGTCACTTTCAGCGCGTAGAGGCCGAAAATGTTCTTGGCCTGAATGCCGTCCTCGGGCTTCGCACTCCAAAGGAGTTTGCAGTCGGAGGGAATAATCTGCTTGGCCAGTTCCGAGTAGATGATTTTATTGATTTCAGCCGTGTCTCGCACACTGGCATAACCCACGAGCGAGAGCGAACCCTGACCGGTGGTCTGCAGGATGGCGAGCAGCGGATGTTGTTTCTTGGCTTCTTCGAGTTGCTTTGTATCGGTGGCGGCAGCGATGTTCTCGCCTTCGTTCTTCACTTGGAACTTCTGCTGAGCCTTGGCGCTGTCGGCTTTCACTTCTTCCACTTTCTCTTCAGCAACCTGTGCGGTGGTGTCGGCTTTCGCAGCAACACCCTCGTTGGCTACGCGCGTGTCGAGTTGCACGAGGAAGGGAACGATTTCCTCAGCGTTGTAGGTCTCCCAGAATTCGAGGTTGGCAGAGCCTTGCAACAGCTTACGCATACGCTCCGGCTCGCGGATACCCGGCATTTCCACCATGATACGGCCGTCCTGACCTTCAAGTTTCTGGATGTTGGGCTGAACGACACCGAACTTGTCGATACGGGTGCGAACCACGTTGAACGAGTTGTCGATGGCGTTCTGCACTTCTTCGCGCAGCACTTTCTCGACTTCCTTGTCGGTGCTCTGCGGCGACACCTTGCCCTGCAACTGCTGCGTGGCGAAGATTTCAGCCAGACGACGCTCGCCGGCATTGTTCTTCCAAGCCTTGATGAAGAGCGAAATAAAGTCGTCCTGACTGCTTTCCTCCTCGGCCTTCGCCTCGTTCATCGCTTTCACGAAGGTGGCGTCGGTCTTGTGGTCGGCCAACATGTCGACTACGTCTGGAACGGAAATTTCCAGAATCACGTTCATACCACCTTTCAGGTCGAGTCCGAGTCCGATTTGGGTCTCGAGACAGTTCTGATAGGTGTAAGTACCCAAATACCTCACAGAATCTTTGTAGTCCTGCTGTTTGATGGGGTCATCGATCTTCGCTGCCTGCTTGTCGTAGTAGCTCGTGGCTGCCGAGAAAGACAGGTAGAAGATGCTTGCCAGCGTCAGTAAGACGGCTGTTACAATTACAATTCCTTTGTTTTGCATTTTTGTTAATTATTTATTTGATTTATACTTATTTCTAATTTTAGCGCACAAAGTTACGCATTTTTTACCATTTACGGAAATTTCAAGCCTTTATTTATTCATTTTTTAATGTTTTGGCCGTTTTTTTAGCCTCGAAACGATGGGATAATGGTCTGAATGCTTGATTTTCGACATGACTTTACAACTTTGCGGTTCCCAGTCGTTGGAACAGAAAATGTGGTCGATGCGGACGTAGAAATGGTGGTCGTTGTAACTGATGCCGGGGCCGTTGCCAGCTTCGCGGTAGCAGTCGGTGAGGTGCTGTGCGATGGCGTGTCGGCTGTGGGAAATGGGTCCGTCGTTGAAGTCGCCGCAGAGGATGATACTTTTCCCTTTGTTTTCGTGGAGGAAATCGACGAGTGCATTGACTTGCGGCACGCGTCGGATGGTGCCATCGGCCAGTTTTTCGGCAATTCGCTTGGAATTTTCGGTGGCGAAGTCGCCAGAATAGTCACCTTTGACGATTTTGTTGAAATTTTCGCGGTCGTCGAAGGTGAGCATGGTCGATGCCAGATGGTTATTGACGATGATGACTGTGTCGCCTTCAATGTCGAGGAAGACGGCGGTGGAATGTCGGCCTTTTTTCTTTTCCAAAGGCACGTCCTCGCGCTTGATAATGGGGTAGCGGCTCAGCGTTGTGATGTAGTCGGTGCCGCCGCTGCCGTATTCCGAACTCACGTAGGGATACATGGCGTGGAGCGTGGGGTAGTCGTCTTTTTTGAAATAAATTTCTTGCAGGCAGACGATGTCGGCATTTTCTTGGCGCAGAAAGTCGAGCACGCGCTCTTTCGTACCGTCTTTCACGCGTTCGTGGGCGAAATAGACGTTGTAACTGAGCACTTTCAGCGTGCTGTCGGAGGCCGTTTTCGGCAGGTTCAGCGGACAATAGGTTCGAATGGGGTTGTAGCCGATGAGAAAACCGGCAATCGGGATGAGTGCAAAGCGTTTTTTGAACAGTAACCAAAACGCGAGGAATCCGACATTGATGAGCAGGAACAGCGGGAACGCCAGTCCGATGTTGGTCAGACGCGGAAATTCCATGGGGTCGAGGCGGTCGGAATAGCCGATGAGCAGCATGAGCACGATGGTCGCCACGTTGGCGCCGGCAATCATGTTCCGAGTGAATTTCTTCAGTTTTTTCAGCATAAATCGTTCGTCATTTCTCGTTACTCCCTCCTCGTTCCTCGTTCCTCGTTCCTCGTTTCTCCTTCCTCGTTCCTCCTTCCTCGTTCCTCGAAAATCCTCCCTCGACTATTTCTTCTGTTCAAAAAGCTTCCGTTTTTCCTCGCTCGTCAGGCTGTCGTAGCCATTTTTGCGAATTTTATCGAGAATCTGGTCGATTTCCTCCTCTTCATGTCGTTTTCGGGCGTTGTAGTCCCAATCGGCATTGCCCGAACTGCGGTAGTTTTGCGTGAAAGAATCGGCACTTTTCTTCGACCGTTTTTCCCACGACGAGCGCAGGTTGTCGAAAAATTCCTCGCCCCGCGACTTGCCGTAGCCTGCCGTGGGGTGCTTGCGCCAGTAGCGAATCATGAAGAAACCGAAGACCATGCCGCCGAGGTGTGCCAAGTGGGCCACGCCGTCGCCCGTCGTCGAAATCGCCAAAAACAGTTCAAGTCCGGCGTAGAACATCACGAACCACTTCGCCTTGATGGGAATCGGAATCGGGAAAATGAAGATTCGCTCTTCGGGGAAAATCATGCCGAAGGCCAGCAAAATGGCATAAATCGCACCCGAAGCGCCGACGGTCGTCCAACTGCTCAGTGCGGCGGCATTCGCCTTCACCACTGCCGTTGCGCCAAATTCGGCGATTTGCTCCGAGGCCATCATGTAGAACTGTCCCAACTGCGCCGCTTCTTGGAAAAGTCCGGCACCGACACCGCAGGCGATGTAATAAAAAAGGAATTTTTGCGGTCCCCACACTCTTTCCACAACACAACCGAACATCCACAGGGCAAACATATTAAAGAAGAGGTGTTCCCAACCGCCGTGCATGAACATGTAGGTGAGAAGTTGGTAGATGTGGAAATCGGACGAGAGGAAAAAGTGCAATCCGAAGATGTTGTTCAAGACGTAGCCTCCCCTTCCATCGACTCCCGCGAAAGTTGTGATCAAGAAGATCAAAATGTTGGCAATCAGCAGAAATTTCGTGACTGCAGGTATGTTTCTTATCATGTTATCGTTATTTTTCTAAAACTGCGGCAAAAGTACGAAAAAAAAACGTGATTTCGGGCAAAAATGGGCTTAGAAATAAAAAAATTCAAAAAAAAAGTCATTTTTTCACGTTTTTATTTGTTTTTATCGAATGAAAATCATAAATTTGTCGCAGAATTTGTTTTTTCATCTAATTTTATAATCATTTTTAACTCAAAAAGTTATGAACAAGACAGAATTGATTGCAAAGATTGCAGAAGTTGCTGGCCTCAGCAAAGTTGATTCAAAGAAGGCACTCGATGCCACAGTAGCAGCCATCAAGGGTGCGCTCACCAAGGGTGACAAAGTTCAGCTCATTGGTTTCGGCACATTCTCTGTGAAGAAGCAGCCCGCTCGTGAGGGTATCAACCCCGCCACGAAGAAGAAGATCAAGATTGCTGCCAAGAAGGTTGCTAAGTTCAAGCCGGGCGCTGAGCTCGCTACTGCTGTGAACAAGAAGTAAGCAGTTGTAAGAATTTTTGAAGGCGATTCCGAAAGGGGTCGCTTTTTTTTTGCTCGCTTATTGCATAAATTTTTCATGCTCGACAAAATAAAGTTTTTTATTCTGTCCTCGCTTACTCAAAAATTTCGTACCTTTGCAGCGGAAAAATCAAGATTTATGGAACAAAACAAGCAAATTCTTTTGGTTTACAATACGCTCACGCGCCAGAAAGAGCGCTTCGAGCCGTTGAATGCGCCCCACGTGGGCATGTATGTGTGCGGACCGACGGTTTATGGCGACCCGCACTTGGGTCATGCCCGTCCGGCGATTACATTCGACATTGTTTTCCGCTACTTGAAGCACCTCGGCTACAAGGTGCGCTACGTGCGCAACATCACCGACGTGGGCCATTTGGAGCACGATGCCGACGAAGGCGACGACAAAATCGAGAAAAAGGCACGGCTCGAACAGTTGGAGCCGATGGAAATCGCGCAATACTACACGAACCGCTACCACGCGGCGATGGATGCGCTCGGCGTGCTGCGGCCATCGATTGAGCCGCAGGCCACGGGCCACATCATCGAGCAGCAGCAGCTCGTGCAGCAGATTATCGACAACGGCCTGGCCTATGAGTCGAATGGCTCGATTTACTTCGACATCGAGGCGTATAACCAAAAAAGTCAGGAGGCGAAAAATTGGCCGCAATATGGTGTTTTGAGCGGTCGTAGCCTTGAAAACATCAAGGATGAAAGCCGTTCGCTGGCCGGTGTCGGCGAAAAGCACAATCAGGCCGATTTCGCGCTTTGGAAACGGGCTTCTGCGGAGCATATCATGCGCTGGCCGAGTCCGTGGAGCGATGGTTTCCCGGGTTGGCACTGCGAATGTACGGCGATGGGTCGGAAATATCTCGGCGAACAGTTCGACATTCATGGCGGCGGCATGGACCTCGTTTTCCCGCACCACGAGTGCGAAATTGCGCAGGCAGTGGCTTCGCAGGGCAAGCAGATGGTGAAATACTGGATGCACAACAACATGATTACCATCAACGGCCAGAAAATGGGCAAGTCGCTCGGCAATTTCATCACCTTGGAGCAATTCTTCACGGGTAACCACGAGTCGCTGTCGCAAGCCTACTCGCCGATGACGATTCGCTTCTTTATTCTGTCGGCTCACTATCGTTCGACTGTAGATTTCAGCGATGAGGCACTGCAAGCCTCGCAAAAAGGACTCGAACGACTCATCGACGGCCTCAAAAACCTGAATCGAGTGCCTGTTTCGGAGCATTGCGACGCCGAAACCGAGCAATTCGTGAAATCGCTGCGCCAACGCTGCTACGACGCGATGAACGACGACTTGATGACGCAACTCGTCGTGAGTTATCTGTTCGAGGCTTGCACCGTCGTCAATAAACTCATCGACCACAAGGCGACGATTTGCCAACAGTGTCTCGACGAACTCCGCGCCACGATGCATCTCTTCGCCCAGGAATTGTTGGGCCTGAACGAGGAGCGAGGAACAAGGAACGAGGAACGGGAAATGGCGTTTGGCAGCGTGGTGGACATGGTTTTGGAGCTTCGCGCCAAGGCCAAGGCCGCGAAAGACTGGGCCACGAGCGACCACATTCGCGACGAACTCGCCGCCCTCGGCTTCGAAGTGAAGGACACGAAGGACGGCGCGACGTGGAAACTCAATCGGTAGTTACCGCTTCAGAGCCAAATTGTAATTGTAGTATTCCGTCTTTCCCGTGATGTCTTCGACGACGCGCAGGAAGGGCGGAAATTTTACGTCCTCGTGATTCTTGATGCCGTTGGTTTCAAGGATCGTGAGGTTTTCGACGGGCTGCAGGAAGGTGTCGAGTTCGAAGAACTGACCTTTCCAGATGAAACTGCGACGCTTTTTGCGGATGGTCTGGCGATAGGGGTCGGCCTGCTTCACGAGCGACTCGTAAAGGTTGTTATCGACCTGCCGCTCGGTTTCGAGTTGGTCGGTTTCCGAAATTTTCTTCTTCGTCGTGAGGATATTGACCACTTTCCCTTGCCAGTCGCGTCGGCGCAGGCGCATTTCCGTGCCCGGCTCAGCCACGAGATAGGTCTGCGTGATGTCGCTCTCGGTGAAGCCGATGCTTTCGGGAATTTCACCGACGATTTCTACGATGTATTTCCGTTCTTCCTCGATGGGTTGCGGCAGTCCGAGCACGTGGGCGATTTCCTTGATGACGCGGTTGAGTTTGGCGTTGAAGTCGTCGTTGTTGTTGATGACGCGCAGGTGGGGATGCTTCGACCATGCCTTCACAACCTTTTTGTCGAGTTCGCGGGCGATGCGCAGTCCTTCCTCGTTCATCTGCTCGTAGCGCGTGGCGTTGGTGGCCGTCGTGTAGTATTTTTCGGCACCGTCGGCAGCGGAAACGAGGTGCAGAACGGCGTCGTAACGCTCGCGCAAACGGTTCGAGTCGGTGCCGGCCTTCGCCGTGATTTCCTCCCACATTTCAGGTGTCATATAGGCCGAAATGTCGAGCGTTCCGCGGTCGCAGACGATGAGCGTGGGCTTCGTGCATACCTCGGCGAGTCGCGAAAACATATCTTCGAGCGCCAGTTGCGTTTCGAGAATCGCCCGCTCGCCCTCGTAGTAGAGTTGTCGGTTGGGCGTGAGGTAGTTCCATCCGCCCTGACTGTAGAGCGTCGGCACTTCGGGAATAGTGAAGACCTTGTAGCCGTAGTTCGAGAAATATTCCACAATTCTCACCAGCGCGGTCGTTTTTCCGGCGCAGGGTCCGCCCGTGAGGACGATTCGTTTGATTTGTTTTATCACCTTATTATATAATATAGAGTGTTTTTATAGCGGATATTTGAATCGGATGGGGTCGTCGTATTGCTTTTGCAGACCTTTGAGTTGTTTTTTCAGTTTGCGCGTGATTTTCTCGGTTCCGGGTTGGCCGTAGATGTTGTGCAACTGATCGGGGTCGTTCTGCAAATCGTAGAGTTCCCACGTGTCGATGTCGTCGTAGAAATGAATGAGTGTGTAGCGCGAGTCGCGCACGCCGTAATGCTTGCAGACGCTATGCTCGGCAGGGTATTCGTGGTAATGGTAGTAGAGCGCTTTGCGCCAGTTTTTCACCTTTTTGCCTTGCAGCAGCGGCAGGAACGAGCGTCCTTGAATGTCCGACGGCACTTTCACACCCGCCAATTCGAGGATGGTCGGCGCATAGTCGATGTTTTGCACGAGTTCGGGGATGTCGCCGTGCTTGTTTGAGCCCGGGAGATAGACCACGAGCGGCGTGCGGAACGACTCTTCGTACATGAATCGCTTGTCGAACCAGCCGTGTTCGCCCATATAAAAGCCTTGATCGCTCGTATAGACAATCATCGTGTTGTCGAGCAGGTCGTTTTCGCGCAAGTATTCGATGACGCGCCCGATGTTCTTGTCGAGCGAGTGAATCGTGCGCATATAGTCGCGCATATACTGCTGATATTTCCATTCGGCGAGGGCTTTTCCCGTGAGTTTGTCGCGCTTGAACTTCGCGATAATCGGGTCGTAGTGGCGGTCCCACTGCTCGCGCTGCGACGGTGTCATTCGGGCGTAGTTGTTGCGTCCCCACTTGTCGAGATAGTCGTTTTGGGCGTGGAGTTCACCTTCCTTGTCGCGCATTTTCAGGTCGTAGAAGATGTCCATGTCCTTGATGATGCTCATTTCCTGCTTTTGCGCCGCCAAACGACCCTCGTAGTTGTCGTAGAATGTGCGCGGCAGGGCGAAAAACTTGTCGCTGAACAGGTCGAGGTCGCACGTGTCGGGATTCCAAACGCGATGCGGAGCCTTGTGGTGGAGCAGCAAACAAAAAGGTTTTTCCTTGTCGCGCTTGTTCGTGAGCCAGTCGAGCGCCACGTCGGTGGTGATGTTCGTCGAATAGCCCATGCGCTTCACTTTCTCACCGTTGCGGATGAATTCGGGGTTGTAGTAGTCGCCCTGACCGATGAGAATGTCCCAATAGTCGAAACCCGTCGGGTCGCTCGTCAGGTGCCATTTTCCAATCATCGCCGTCTGGTAGCCCGCCTGTTGGAGCAGTTTCGGATAGGTTTGCTGCGAACCGTCGAAGGTGCGCGTGTTGTCGGTGAAACCATTGGCGTGGCTGTGCTTGCCCGTGAGCATACACGCACGCGACGGACCGCTCAGCGAGTTGGCCACAAACGAATTGGTGAACCGCACGCCGTTCTGGGCAATCCAGTCGATGTTCGGTGTGTTGGCGAAACGCTTGTCGTAGGCCGAAATGGTCTGATACGAATGGTCGTCGCTCATGATATAGACGATGTTCATCGGCTTTTCGGCCTGCGCCTGTGCGACGGTCGGAGCCAATGCCCCAACAGCCAATGCCCCGAAATTCAAAAATTTCTTCTCCATATTGATGAAAAATTTTTAATGAGAACTACTTTTTTAACTTCGCCCACAGCCAGAGTACCACAACAGCACCAATCGTGGCCGTTCCGATGTTGCTCAGCCAACTGGGTTCCCACGAGATGCCGAGCAAACCAAGTAACCAACTACCGACGACACCGCCGATCAAACCGAGCAATAAGTTAATCCAGCAGCCTTTTCCCTCGCCGCCGGTGATTTTTGCGGCCAGAAAACCGGCCAGAATTCCGATAATAATTGATTCAATCATAGTTATAATTTATTGATATACAAATCTTTATATGATGGTTGGACTAATTTTGAGTTTGAAAACCTCCGAAAGTGCAATACTTTCAGAGGTTTTGCCATTGTTTTGATTCTTAATCGCAATTGTAACTGTAGTCGGCGATTCCGTCTGCATCTTGCGGCCATCCAGGGTTCTGGTAAATCGGGCTCTTGCTGGCATCGCCACCGCCCGTCAGCAGGAACTCGGAAATGGGAATCGGCTC
>JAFPYO010000007.1:0-27177 GCA_017412145.1 Prevotella sp. | reverse complement strand
GTAATTGATGCTTTCTTTTGCCATAATTTTCTTATTTAATGTTTAAAAATCGTCGGTTTCATCGTCATTTTATGCTTTTAACTTTGGATTTTCGATGTGGCGCAGCGAATCGCGACGGGTCTTTTTCTCGATGCTCTTTTTGAGTTCTTCCGTGAGGTCGATGCCCGTTTGATTCGCCAGACAGAGCAACACCCACAGAATATCGGCCATTTCTTCGCCGAGCGCCTGCTGACCGTTGTCTTCGCTGCGTGGGTCGGTCGCTTTCCACGACTGGTCGCCGTAGCGTCGTGACATTACACGCGCCAGTTCGCCGACTTCCTCCGTCAGCACTGCCAGATTCGTCAGTTCCGAGAAATAGCGAACGCCGTATTCGCTAATCCATTGATTCACAAGGTTTTGTGCTTCTTTGATGGTCATATATCTAATAGTTTATCTGCCAAAATATAGAATTGCAAGAATAATTAAACCAACTATGCCGAAAAACCACAACGCTAAAATATTGTCTCTGCGATATGTCTTCCAAAAAAAGAAACGAACGATAATGCACAATATAATAAGTGACACTCCAATATAGTGCAATGTGGTAAAGATAGGATTTTCCCAAAACGCTTCCGCAATTCGTCCGCCAATCCATAGGGTAAAACCGCATAAACTCACGGTTTCTATGATGTTCTGTAATTTTTTTGATGCTTCCATAAAAATTTATTTATTGAAATAAAAATGTAACAAAATGATGATTAGGATAAATCCGATATAGATGAAACAACCGAAATTTTCTTTTCGATATTCGTTGAAATGGATGAATTTGTAAAAATATTCTGGAAAAGTCATCAGAACTCCAATATAAACGAGATATTTGGAAATTTGACCGTCGATAAATTTGAAAATTTCGCCATTCTGGTACCACGACCAAAGAGAACCTATGACAAAAATGCCCAAGCCAACGGTGCTGAGATATGATAAATATTTCTTCATTTTATTCTTTGTTTTTGGTGTCAATACAAATCGTTACTGGCCCATCATTTCCAAGTTTCACTTGCATATAGGCTCCAAATTCGCCCGTTCCAACGGGTTTTCCGATGATTTTTTCAAGATTCGAGCAGAACGATTCATAGAGCGGAATGCTGATTTCGTGCCGTGCAGCGCGAAGCCACGACGGACGATTTCCCTTTTTGTACGAGGCAAATAGCGTAAACTGGCTGACCACCAACGCTTCGCCGCCCATATCGAGAATACTCCTGTTCATCACGCCTGCGTCATCGTCGAAGATGCGCAGATTGGCGATTTTGCGCACGAGCCAATCGACATCCTCCTGTGTGTCGCGTTCTTCCACGCCCAGAAGGATGAGCAACCCCTTACCAATTGCCGATTTCTCGCGCTCTGCAATGGTCACACTCGCGCTGCAGACTCGTTGAATCACTGCTCTCATAATGCAAAGGTACGACTTTCTTTTCATATCTCAAAAAATCCGGCTCACTTTTTGCAAAGCAGGCCGGACGATTTGAAAAATGCGAATTTCGGCGATTCGACTACCTGATTTTGTCCTTGAAGAAGAAATAGTAGGCCACGGCAGCCACCACAGGACGGTTGCCGGAGAAATGCACGAGGAACTTGCCCGAAGCATCGGTAATTTTGCCGTCGGAGGCGACGTGCGCCACCTTTTTTCCGCTGATGTTCAGGATGTCGCCGTTCTCCTTCACCTGCCCGATTTTGTTGCCGTTGTTGTCGTTCACCGTGCCGTCGTAAAGGAAAGCTCCCACGCGATAACTGTTGTCGGCAATCACGGTTTCATCGTCGTCATAGTGCAGGTTGCCCTGCTTCGGGAAAAGGCGGTTGTTGTTGATGATCTGGCCGCCCTTGATGTAGCCGACGCGCGAACCGTTGGCATCGAGGAAGGTGCCGTCCATATATTGCGTTTTCCGCATATTGGCGCGAGCTTCAGGCGTGCCGTAAGGTGTTTGCGTGAGGAAGAAGAACGTCACCAAAGCATGTGTGGCCTCAGCGGAGAAATAGCCCAACCGGCGGCCATAGATGTAGAGGTCTTGCGAGGTTGCCTTTCCGCACGACTCGCCGTTTATCGTCACGCCACCACCGCTGGTGAACTTAATCTTTGCATCGATACTCGGAATTTCCAGTCCATCGGCGGTCAGCGTAGCCACCACCTCGCCGTCGCCGCTTGTAATCACACCCTTTTCGTAGTCGGCAGTATAGCTTTTTCCGGTTTGTGTGTTCTCAAGCCTCTTCTCGCGGTAGTGCCACGCACCGATTTGGGTGTCCCGGCGGCTTTCGGTAATCTTGCTGCCGGCCTTTGCGCGTGCCTCGCGCTCGGCATCCTGTTGCGCCGAAGCCTCACGCTTGCGTTTCTGCATTTCTTCCACCTGATTGCCTCCGTAGGGGTCGTTGTCGGTCGCTGTAACCGAAGGCTTCACCTCCTCGACCTTTTCTTTTACAGCCGATTTCACAGCACCTTTCACCACTTTTTTCAGGTTGCCAAACTGCGCGTAAGCCGTGTTGTTCACGGCAAATGCGAACAGCACCACCAGTGCCAGACGCATACTTTTTTTGATTAGCTTTTTCATTTTTTCGATAGTTTTTAAGTTAGCACTAAATGATTTTTGATTTCCGTGCAAAAATAGGGCTTTTCCACTGATGCATTGTGAAAAAATCAGGACTTTTTATGAAGTTATCCAACCTATTTTCGCCAAAATGATGAAAGAATTTTCACAAATCGGAAAACTAACAGGCTGAATATCAATATTTTAAAATTTTCATTGGAAGAATCGTCTGCCAACGCGTTTTTTCTTCGACAAGCATGGGGAAAATTCGATTTTTATGCCTAAATTTGCAGAAAAATACGGAATAAACGCTCTATGAACAAGATTTTTTCCACTTTGTTGCTGCTGATGTTGGCCGTCGGCGCACGGTCGGGGACGATTGACTCGCTTTACCACCTCGCGCTGTCTGCCGATAAAATCGACCGAAAGATTGTCAATCAGCTATTCGTTGCACTCGATGCCGACGGAGTTACGGACTCGCTCATCGTCGTTAGTCGCGCCGACGATGCCGATGCCGTGCGCCAAAGTGTTTGCTACAATGTAGGACTCTATTACAACGGCATCTACCGCCATTTTCAGGCCGTCGAAGCCTTCGTCCGCGCCGCGCATTTCGCCCGTCAGAACGGCAATCGACAGGCCGAAGCCGAAGCGTTGTCGGCTGCTGCCGTGCAGTACCACAATTTGGGCGATTTCGAGCAGTCGATGCGGCTGTGCAGTCAGGCTCTCCATATCGATAGCCTCCTCAACGACATCGAGGCTTTGAGTTGCGACTTCAATATCTTGTCGGCAACGGCTGTTTCCGCCGGACGTACAGACGATGCCGTCCGCTATGTGTTGAAGGCTGTGGAGTGGGAGAAAAGCCGCCCGACACCCACGAAACTCGCCATTCGCTACGGCTCTGCGGCGGAAATCCTGAACAAAAGCGGCGACACGGATCAGGCGTTGCATTATGTTTCGATGGCCTACGAATTGGATCGGCGTGACGGCAATTCCATCGGCGTTGCGCGCCGATTGTCGCAAATGGCCGATATTTACGTCGCCCGAAGCGAATTTGATACGGCGGAACGCTATTATAAACGCGCCATCGACACGCTGGAACTGCGGCAGGAACTGCATTCTTTGGGCATTGACTATCGGCTGTTAGGCAATTTGCTACAGAAGCAAAACCGCCACGACGAAGCCCTTTTCTACTACGGTAAGGCGAAATCCGTCGCCCGACAGACCGGCAATCGATTTTTCCTCTCGCTCACGGCGCGCGCGATGGCCGAGAGCCAGATGGCCTTGAAACGCTATGCCGAGGCGACCGACAACCTTCAGTTGGCAATAGTGCTTGGCGACAGTCTGCACAGCGAGAAATTGGAGCAGATGGCCATCAGTTTCCGCTCTCAGTTCGACTTGCAGGAGGCCGAGGAGAAGGCTGTAAAGCAAGAAAAAACGTTGCGTTTGCAGCAATGGGCCATCGTCTTGCTCGGTTTGCTGCTGATGGGAGCGTTTTTCGTGGCATTCCATCGGAAAAATGGGATGAAAAAGCATAAAACAGCCGCTTCCATCGAAGAAAATACACCGCAAGAAATTACCGATGAAACCATTAATAAAGGCGAAATGTCGGCTGCCGACCGCCAGTTTTTGATTCGTGTCAGCGATTTCGTCCATACGAATATGAAATCGCGGAAAATCACCAACGACCTGATTGCACAGGAGATGTGCATGAGTCGAAATGCCTTTTCCCGTCGGCTTGCGGCCATTTCGGGCGAAACGCCGAACAGCTACATCACGCGCATCAAGATGGAAAAGGCCGTGCGGCTGCTGCGCGATACGAATTTGTCGGTCAAGGAAGTGGCTTATGAGTGCGGTTTCGACGAGTCGAACTATTTTATCCACGTTTTCCGGCAGATGTACGGCTCTACGCCGCAGCAATTCCGCCAAACGCCCAAAATTTAATTTTTTGCGTGGAAATGGTCGTGGATGATTTCTGATTTTTTGCTTCCGATGACCGCCGTAAGTTCTTGAATATCAGCTTCTTTGATGCGTTTCACGCTTTTGAAATGCTTGAGAAGCAGGTCGCGAGTCGCCGGGCCGACACCTTTGATGTCGTCTAACTCGCTGTGTAGCTGATGTTTAGAGCGTTTGGCTCGATGAAAAGTGATGGCGTAGCGGTGAACTTCGTCCTGAATGCGGGCGAGGAAATGGAAAAGTTCGCTATTTGTCTCTAAACCAATGACTTGCGGCGGATTTCCGAAAAGTAATTCGTTGGTGCGGTGACGCTTGTCCTTGGCGAGTCCCGCGATGGGAATGTGCAGGCCGAGTTCACCTTCAACCACCTCGCGCACGACCGACATTTGCCCGATTCCACCGTCGGTGATGATCAAGTCGGGTAGGGTAGTGCCCTCGTCCATCATTCGGCTGTAGCGGCGGTGTACCACTTCCTGCATCGACGCGTAGTCGTCGGGACCTGTCACCGTCTTGATGTTGTATTTTCGATAGTCCTTTTTCGACGGTTTCATCGCCTTGAACACCACACATCCAGCCACCGCATCGGTGCCAGAAATGTTGGAATTGTCAAAACACTCAATTTGGTAGGGTAATTTCGGAAGTTTCAATTTCGCCTGCAATTCCTTCATCAACCGCGTCTGTTTTTGTTCGGGGTTCAATTTTTCCGCCTGTTTCAATCGGTCGAACTTGTATTGTTTCCCGTTCATTTCCGACAAATCGAGCAGATGCTTTTTGTCGCCACGCTGCGGCGTAAACCATTCCGCATCGGGCAATTTCCACGACAGTTCAAACGGAACAATCACCTCTTTCGCCGTCGATTTGAATCGCTCTCGGATCTCTGGAATCGCCGTCAAGAGCAATTCTTCGTCGGTTTCATCGAGTTTTCGCTTATATTCGTAGGTAAAACTTTGGTTAATCGTGCCGTTTTTTACGTGAATATAGTTGATGAAAGCGTTTTTATTCGCGTCGTCATCGGTAATCGTAAATACATCGACATTTTGGATTGTGTAGCTGACGATTTCGCTTTTAGCACAGAAATTCTCGATGAGAACGTACTTTTTCTTTAATTCTTCCGCCTCTTCAAAGCGCAATTTTTCCGCTTTTCTCATCATTTCCTCGTAGATTTTCTTGCTCAAATCACGCGTGTTGCCTTTCAGAATTTCTTTCGCCTGAGCGATATTTTCCACGTATTCATCGTGATTTTGCTTGCCGATACACGGAGCGTCGCAATTATGAATGTGAAATTCCAGACAAGGTTTGTATTTTCCTTGTTCAATGCCCTCTTTCGTCATCGGAAGCCGACAAGTTCGCGGTTTATAGAGTTTTTTGATGAGTTCGAGAATCGCATACATACTCCCGATGTGCGAATACGGCCCGAAATACGTTCCCACCTTTTTATTGATCGTCCGCGTCTTGAAAATACGCGGAAGGTATTCCTTCGTCACGCAAATGCTTGGATAGGTTTTCCCGTCTTTCAGCAGGACGTTGTAACGCGGATTGTATTTTTTGATGAGCGCATTTTCCAGCAGCAACGCATCTTCCTCCGAATTGACAACCGTATAGGAAATGTCCCAGATCTTGCTTACCAGCACTTTTGTCTTGAAGCGATCGACTTCTTTATGGAAATACGACGCGACACGATTTTTCAGATTCTTGGCCTTGCCGACATAGATAATCGTTTGGTGGCGGTCATAGAATTGATAGCTGCCAGGTTTTTCTGGCAACCGTTGCACAATCGTTTTCAGATGCGCCAATCGCTTCTCGTTTTCTTCTTTCGTCATCGCGCAGACCCTTTGTATTGGTAGGTTCTCAAGAATTGCGTTTCACGTGAAACATTTTGTTTCGGTTTTGTGCCGCTACAAAAGTTTAGACAACCATCAACGTCGTAAGGTCGATTCCTTCGAAAAGGTCGCGTCCGTGCAGTCCTTCGTCGTGAATTTCGATGATGAAATTCATATAGATTTTTTTCGGGTGGAAATGGTTCACCAATTTCCACGTGGCTTTGGCCGTTCCGCCGGTCGCCAACAAGTCGTCGTGAATCAGCACGACATCGTCGGGTGTAATCGAATCGATGTGCATTTCGACGGTATCGACGCCGTATTCTTTCGAAAATTGTTCCTTGATGACCGTACCGGGCAATTTTCCGGGCTTACGAGCCAGAACGATGCCACAACCCAAGCGCGCGGCGAGGGCAGAGCCCATCACAAAACCACGGCTTTCGATACCGACAATTTTCGTGATGCCTTTGTCCTTGTAAATTTCATACAGTTCGTCGAGCATAATCTTCACACACTCAGCGTTTTTGTAAAGCGTAGTCACGTCGCGGAAATTGATTCCTTTTTTCGGGAAATCAGGAATGCAACGCAGGTTGTCAATCAAAATTTGGTTGTTCATACTTTTTTCAATTTATATTTTACTATTTTTTCATTTATTCTTTTACTCCTTTACTTCCCAACTCCTTACTCCCCATTAAAGTTGTTTCACGTGAAACTTAACGTCCCAGAAGTACCAGTAGCACGTTGATGTCCGACGGCGACACGCCTGGAATTCGACTCGCTTGTGCCAGCGTTTCAGGATTGATTCGTTCGAGTTTTTGTCGTGCCTCGGTGGAAATTTCGTGGAGTTCAGCGTACTTAAATCGGTCTTTGATGCGGATGTTTTCCAGCCGATGCATCTTTTCTGCCACGAGTTTTTCGCGCTCGATATAACCTTTGTATTTGATTTTGATTTCAGCAGCTTCGGCGATTTCTTCGCGTCGATTTTTTGGCGAAAGTATCGCGGTTTTCAGTTCGGGAATTACCTCAGCGAGTTTCGCGATGGAAAGTTGCGGACGCGCGATGAGATCGGCGATTTTGCAGCCGAATTGGAGTGGGGTAGTGCCGAGGTTTTCCAACGCACTGTTGATGTCGCGTGGTTTTACGGGCGTATTTTCGCAAAAATGCACGATTTTTTCGATGTTTTCCTTCTTTTCCAACCACCAATCGTATCGTTCACGCGACGCCAGTCCGAGTTCGTAGGAACGCTCTGTCAATCGGGCGTCGGCATCGTCTTGACGCAACAAAATCCGATATTCGGCACGCGAGGTGAACATTCGGTAGGGTTCATCAACGCCTTTCGTCACCAAATCGTCGATGAGAACGCCGATGTAGGCTTCGTCGCGAGCGAGGGTGAATTGTGGAGTGTGGAGTGAGGAGTGTGGAGTGTGGGTGGTGGATTGGCTGTGCAAAGCAGCGTTCACACCTGCCATCAAACCCTGTCCAGCGGCCTCTTCGTAGCCTGTCGTGCCATTGACTTGACCTGCAAAGAACAGACCACTCAAAACCTTCGATTCCATCGAGTGATAGAGCTGTGTCGGGTCGAAAAAATCGTATTCGATGGCATAGCCCGGACGATAGATTTTCACATCGCGAAGCGCAGGAATCTGCCGCAACGCTTCGAGTTGAATGTCAATTGGCATACTCGACGAAAAACCGTTCAGATACATCTCATTCGTGTCGATACCTTCAGGTTCGAGGAAGAGCGGATGCTGGTCGCGGTCGGGGAAGGTGACGAGTTTCGTTTCAATCGACGGACAATAGCGCGGTCCGATGCTTTGAATCTGCCCATTATATAAAGGTGAATCGTCGAGTCCCGTGCGCAGAATGTCGTGAACGCGGGCATTGGTGTTCAACAGCCAACACGACAATTGCGGCAGTGTGCGAGTGTCGCTTTCTGCCGATTCCACCGCGTTTTTTTTCATGTAAGAAAACTGGTGAAAATCGTTCTCGCCAGGTTGTTCTTCGAGTAGGCTGAAATCGACGCTACGGCTGTCGATGCGCACGGGCGTACCCGTTTTCATTCGGTCGGAGCGGATGCCCCAGCGCGTGATGCTCTCGGTGAAGCGCGTGACGGCAGGTTCGGCCATCCGACCGCCCGGCACCATCCGCCGCCCCACGTGCAGCAGGCCGTTGAGGAAGGTTCCAGCGGTGACGACGATGCTTTTCGCACGAAATTCCACGCCCCAAACCGTGCGCACACCGACGGAAATGCCGCAACAACCGTCGCCATTCTCGTGACCAAAAGGTTCAACGAGCAATTCTTCGACTTGGTCTTGCCAAATGTCCAAACCATCGATTCCATCGAGCGTTTCGCGCCATTTCGTGATGAATTTTTCGCGGTCGCACTGCGCACGCGGACTCCACACTGCCGGACCCTTGCCCCGATTCAGCATCCGAAACTGGATGGTTGTGGCATCGGTGACGCGACCCATTTCGCCGCCGAGTGCATCTAACTCCCTGACAATCTGACCTTTAGCAATTCCTCCAACAGCCGGATTGCACGACATTTGCGCAATTTTGTTCATGTCCATCGTAATCAGACAAGTTTTCGCGCCCATGCGTGCCGCAGCGGTGGCCGCCTCGCATCCCGCGTGACCGCCTCCGATGATGATGACGTCGTAGTTGAATCGCATCGTGTTCCCGTCAAAATCGTTTTTACGTTTGCAAAGGTACTAAAAAAGAATAAAAAACGTAATAATATTTGCATTTTATTTTGAACTTCACGCAAATATCTGTAATTTTGCGCTGAAAAATTGAAATGGAATATGGAAACGAGAAGACGCATAGCCTCTTGGGTGCTGTTGGCAGTGTTTCTGCCAATGCTGCTTTTGTCGTCGCTCCATGTTCATGAAACTCCGACGGGCACGCAAAACAGTTGCGAGGCCTGTGTCGATCACCATTGTGGTGGACATTTCGGACAACAGACCTTGCCGATGCACCAGTGTCTGCTCTGCGAATTTCTTTCGCTGCCGATTCTGTTGGCTGCCGTTGTGGCAATCGTCCATTGTTTTCAAGGAGTTTCACCGCTTTTCAGCATCCAAATCAACCGTCGAACCCACCGAATTTGCGGCGTTCTCGTGCCGAGAGCCCCTCCTGTCGTTTGAAAAATCAATTTTCCACCAAATTATTGTTTTTTCAAATAGACATTCAGCATGATAAACTTATTTTTGGCTGCCATGCTGACGGTCGTGAGTCCGCCCGATACCACCGTAACGCTTCAAAACGTGACGGTAAAGGGACAGCGGCAACGCGACTATCAGATGCGTTCATCGCAGTCGTCAGTACAGGTTAGCCACGACTACCTTCAACAACATTTCGCCGGCAGTCTGATGCAGACGCTCGAAAGCATTCCGGGCGTGAAGGCTATGAGTATCGGGTCGGGGCAGTCGAAGCCCACGATTCGCGGACTCGGTTTTAACCGAATGGCTGTCAGCGAAGACGGCATCAAGCACGAAGGACAGCAGTGGGGCGATGACCACGGACTGGAAATCGACCAGTTTGCCGTCGATCGCGCCGAGGTCATCAAAGGTCCGGCGGCATTGCTCTACGGCAGCGATGCCATCGGCGGCGTGCTCAATCTTTACACCAATCACGTGCCGACGGAGCCGTTCAGCGGTGCCGTGCAATTGTTTGGTCGCACGAACAACGAGCAAATCGGCCTTTCGGCGAAGGTCGGCGGTCGCCACGGTCGCTTTTTCTACCGTGCCAACGCCACTTTCATCGACTATGCCGACTATCACGTGCCGACGGACAGCATACAATATTATTCGTACTACATCCGACTGAAAGACCAGCGACTGCGCAACACCGCCGGTCTGGAGCGCGATGGCAGCGTGATGTTCGGCTATGCCGGCTACCATTTCCACACCGATGTGCGCATTTCCGACAGTTATTCGAAGAGCGGATTTTTCGCCAATGCCCACGGTTTGGAGGTGCGGCTGTCTGACATCGACTACGACCGTTCGCGGCGCGACATCGACCTGCCGTATCAGTGGGTGAACCACCTGAAAGTCACGAGTCACACCGTCTGGCACACAGAAAAGACCACCGCGAAGGCGAATCTGGCTTACCAGCGCAACCTGCGCGAAGAACATTCCGAACCCATCAGCCACGGCTATATGCCTACGCCCGACGGCACTTTGGAACGACGATTCGACAAAAGCACGTGGACGGCGATTCTTAGTTTGAGCCAGCAACTCGGCGAACGCCACGAACTGAACGTCGGTGCGAGTGCCGAATATCAGCACAACAGGCGCAGTGGATGGGGTTTTATTATTCCCGATTTCGAGACGCTGAGCCTCGGAGCCTATGCTTTCGACCGTTTTACCGTCTGCGAACATCTGAAACTGAACGCCGGAGTGCGCTACGACCACGCCCAGACGAAGATTCAGAGTTATCACGATTGGTATCAAACGCCGATTTCCGACACCGATTCGGCCTATTTGCAGCGCTCGGCACGGCTTCATCGCCATTTCAACAGCATTACGTGGTCGGCAGGCATCAACTACGCCACGGGCTACTGGGTGGTGAAGGCCAATGTCGGAAAGAGTTTCCGCGTTCCCATCCCGAAAGAACTCGGTGCCAATGGTGTGAACTACCACATTTTCCGCTACGAGCGAGGCAATGCCGAACTCGATCCCGAGGAGTCGTATCAGGTCGATGTCGGCATCCATTGGGACAACGAAATCTTCTGCGTGCAAGTCGATCCCTATCTCAATTATTTCCCGAACTACATCTACCTGAACCCCACGCCCACCTTCGTCGAGGGACTGCAACTCTACCACTACACCCAGGCTCGAGTGCTTCGCTACGGCGTTGAGGCGCAGGCCAGTTGGCGGATGAATCGTCATTGGGAAACCGAGTTGAAGGGCGAATATCTGTATGCACGACAACGCTCGGGCGAGAAAAAAGGCTTTACGCTGCCATTTTCGACACCTTGGTCGGTCGATGCTGACGTGAAATATTCGTACGACTGGCACGGCGAGGGATTTTTCAAGTTGAACGCGCACGTTGTAGGCGCGCAAAACGAAATCGTTCCGCCCGAAAAACCCACGGCAGGCTATTGGACACTGAATTTCTCGGCAGGAAAAGACTTTTCGTTGCGCAACAAGACGTTGAAACTGACCCTTCACGCCGACAACCTGCTGAATCGTCGCTATTACGACCACACCAGTTACTATCGACTCATCGACGTGCCCGAACCCGGGCGAAATGTGTCGCTGATGATTGGAATGGAATTTTGAAAAAAAATGAAAAAATAAAAAAGTAAAAAAGTAAAATTTTAAAATAAAAACGATATGAAAAAAATGACATTTTTGAGCCTTACGCTGGCTCTGATCAGTGCAGTCGCCATTGCCTTCACGGCTTGCGACAACAACGACGATGACCCCCGCGACATGACGCCGCCCGTCATTACCGACGAAGGAATCACCGCCAATCCCATCAACTGCCAGACCTACCATCGTGGCGAGGTCATCGCTTTCAACTACGTGTTTACCGACAATGGCGGACTGGGCGGCTATGCCCTCGAAATCCACAGCAATTTCGACCACCACAGCCACAGCACCGAGGGCGACCACGACCATGAATGTGACGACGACGATGAACATGGCGACGACCACCACGACGAGGGAACCCCGTGGAAAGCGACATTCACGTATGAAATTCCCTACCAAGTGAAGCGCTTCGTGGCTCGCAACGACCTGAAAATCCCTGCCGACGCCACGCCTGGCGACTATCATTTCATGATTCGCGTCACCGACCGCGCCGGATGGCAGCAACTCAAGTCCGTCGCCATCAAGATTCTGGAGTAGGGCATAAATGACCAAAAAAGCTATTTTCCTAATGAAAAATGAGGACAAACATTGATTTGCGTCAATAAAAACGGCCTTTTCGAGAAAATTTCGACAGGATTCATTGCCACAATCGAAAAACCCTCTACCTTTGCACCCGTGTTCGTGAGAATACATCGTTTTAAAGGTTTTCATTAGGTTAGTAGTTTGATAGATTTAAGGTAAAGATTATGTTGTTTAGATTCTTTTTTGGGAATCTAAAAGTCGAAACTGGTGTCCGTGACGGATGCCAGTTTTGCTTTTCAAAGCATTAAAAAGTCTTTATTATTGAATATTTTGCATAATAAAACGCGAAAAAATATGTGTTTTTGCGTTTTTCTGCGTAAATTTGCAGGCTGAAACGCAATTTGCCGGGTTAAAGCGACCCAAGAAAGGCATTTGCTGACGTTAAACTGAAAAAAAGGACTTTTCGATGAATAAGAGTTTGTGGCTTTCGGCCTTATTGCTTTTGGCCTTGTCGTCGTGTCTGAAGAGCAACGATGACGAGGAACAGGTTTATTATCACGACACGGCACTGACCTCGTTCAAGTTGGGAACGCTGAAGCGCATCCTGCACACGACGAGTTCGTCGGGCGAGGACAGCACCTACTCATCGACGGTGTTGGGCGCTGCCTATGCCTTCACCATCGACCAGCAGAAGGGTTTGGTCTATAACGTCGATTCGCTGCCCGTCGGCACCGATGTGTCGAAGGTGATTTTCACGGCTTCGACGAAAAATTCGGGCTCTTTGGTGCTGAATCTTCGCACGAAAGACGGACAACGCGACAGTTTGAAGGTTTATTCGACGACCGACTCGATCGACTTCACGAATCCCGTGGAATTTCGCGTGTATAACCAGTCGGGAACGACCTATCGGAAGTATATGGTCGAGGTTCGGGCGCACAAGCAGAACGGCAACATTTTCTGTTGGAAGCAGGTGACGCTGACCGCCGACGAAAAGGCTGCCCTGCTGGCTCAGCGCACGCAACCGACCGACGTGAGCAGTGTGATTGGCGGCGATGCCCTTGACACAGCTGCCGAATGGCTTCCGACGAGCGATTTGAACCTCGTTTCGATGCCGTTGAAGACGAATGCCGACGCACTTCGGAAATTGCTCGTGGGCAATCGGAGCGTCGAAAACCACCCATCGGACACGACGGCGATGGTTTGGTGCAAAATTGTCGATCCCGACGCGCTGAATCAGCCTTGGTTCTTCTATACGCCAGCGTCGAGCAACCGCTATCAGTTGCCGCGAATGAAAAATTTGCAGGTCGCCGTTTATGGCGATTGGCTCGTGGCGATTGGCGGAGCAGGTCTCGGAGCCTGCACCCTGCAGCCCTACGAGCATTTCTACGTGAGCGAAGACAACGGACTGACGTGGCATCGCTCGGCGAGCATCGTTTTCCCCAGTGGCTTCACGGCTGAAGGAACTTACGCCCTCGTGGCCGACGACGACAAGAACCTCTGGCTCATCGACGAAGCCAGTGGAACAGCGTGGCGCGGGTATCTCAACAAGATGAAATGGGAAGAAAAATGAAGGTTGTGAAGGCGATCGGGCAGTGTAGAGCGATGAAATTCATCGTGGCGGTGATGCTTTTCAGTTTCACCACGACGGCTCACGCCCAAAGCGACCCCGAATATATGATGGAAATCGGCGCAGGAGCCGGTCTGACAGGCTATTTGGGCGACTTCAACGGCAATCTGACGAAGGAGTTGCAGCCGATGGCCACAGGCGTGTTCCGCACGCTCTTCAATCCCCACGCCGGACTGAAATTCTCGGGCTCGTGGGGAAAATTGAAAGGTTCGTCGAAAGACGTTGAAACCTTCTACCCGAACCAAAACGACGGCATCTGGAATCCCGAGGGCGACGGTCGGCTGCACTACGATTTCAGCCACACGCTCGTCGATGTCAGTTGTGTCTTTGAGTATAATTTCTGGCCCTACGGCACAGGACGTGACTATCGCGGCGCAAAGCGGCTGACACCCTTCATTTTCGGAGGCGTGGGCGCGACCTACGTGTCGGGAGGTCCGAAAAACGTCTTTACGGCGAATGTGCCGATGGGCGTCGGTGTGAAATATAAACTGGCCGACCGCCTGAATTTGGGCGTGGAATGGGGCATCCACTTCTCGTTGAGCGACGAACTCGACGGCGTGAAAGACCCCTACTACGTGAAGTCGAGCGGCCCTTTCAAGAATACGGATTGTTACTCGGCATTGTTGGTGACGCTGACCTACAGTTTCAAGGCGCGGTGCGTGACGTGCTGGAAAGAATAAAAGAATATGAAGATACCCGAACATATAGCAATTATTATGGATGGCAACGGACGGTGGGCCAAGGAAAAGGGGCTGCCGCGCAACGCAGGCCATCAGGCTGGAGTGGAAACAGTGCGTCGGATTACGGCGGAGTGTGTGCGAATGGGCGTGAAATACCTGACGCTCTACACGTTTTCGACGGAAAACTGGAACCGTCCTGCCGACGAGGTGTCGGCGCTGATGGGACTGGTGCTGT
Source organism: Prevotella sp. (assembly GCA_017412145.1). Lineage (GTDB taxonomy): Bacteria > Bacteroidota > Bacteroidia > Bacteroidales > Bacteroidaceae > Prevotella. The sequence continues at coordinate 12,473 of JAFPYO010000007.1, read as the reverse complement.
CGTCGCTCGAAGACGAGATTTTTATGAAGCACAAAGTGCGATTCCACGTCATTGGCGATATGAAACGACTGCCCGACGATGTGCAGCAGAAGTTGCAGGAAACGATGGACCACACGGCTCAGAACACGACGATGACGATGATTGTCGCGCTAAGTTATAGCAGTCGTTGGGAAATTGCCGAGGCTGTTCGGCAAATCGTGGCACAAGCACCTCAGGAAATCACCGAGGAAACCGTCGCCCAGCATCTTCAGACGAATTTCATGCCCGACCCCGACCTGCTCATTCGCACGGGCGGCGAGTTGCGCATTTCGAACTATCTGCTCTGGCAAATCGCCTATTCCGAACTCTATTTCTGCGACACCTACTGGCCCGACTTCTCGGAAGACGACCTGCACAAAGCTGTCGAGAGTTTCCAAAGTCGCCAGCGTCGGTTCGGAAAAACTGGCGAACAGGTGGAAGAAGGGGTAAAAAAGTAAAAAGGTAAAAAGGTAAAAAAGTGAAAAATAATAGAAAAATGAGAAATAATATCACAGAAAAGGCAACAAGGTGGGTAAAAGGTCTTTTACCTCTTTACCTCTTTACCTTTTTACCTTTAACCGCAGTTTCACAAGATGTCATCGAATTTCCCGATATTTCCTACGCTGGAACGCCGCGCACCTACATTCTCGGCGGTATCAACGTGTCGGGAATGGACGGTTACGAAGACTTTGCCATCGCAGGCATCTCGGGTCTGACCATCGGACAGGAAATTGAAGTGCCCGGCACGCAAATCACCGATGCCGTGAAGCGCTATTGGCGTCACGGACTCTTCTCGCAGGTCGCCATTTCAGCCGATTCCATCGTGGGCAACCGCATCTATCTCCACGTGTCGCTGGCCAGTCGTCCGCGCGTGTCGGAAATCAACTACGTCGGCGTGAAAAAGTCGGAAAAAGAGGAATTGGAAAAGCGCCTCGGAATGACGACGGGAATGAGCATTCACCCGAATGTGCTCGACCGTGCGAAACTGATTGCCCAGAAATATTTCGACGAAAAAGGCTTTAAGAATGCCGAAATCGCTATGATGCAGCGCGACGACGTGGCGCAGAAAAACCACGTGATTCTCGACATCGTCATCGACAAAAAAGAGAAGATGAAGGTGCGCAACATCATCATCGAAGGCAACGACCAACTCAGCGACAAGAAAATCAAGGGTGGTTTTTTGCGCAAGGGTGCACTGGCAAAGACCCACGAGGCTGGTAAACTCGGTAGCTTCTTGAAAGCCAAGAAGTTCACGCCCGACCGCTGGAAGGAAGACAAGAAAAAACTCATCGAAAAATACAACGAACTGGGTTTCCGCGATGCCGTCATTGTCGAAGACAGCGTGTGGACGGTCGATCCGAAGCACGTGAACGTGTATGTGAAGGTTGATGAAGGCACGAAATATTACCTGCGCAACATTACGTGGGTCGGAAACACGGTTTATCCGACTTACAGAATGGGCAATGTTCCGGGATTGAGCGACATTCTCGACATGAAAAAAGGTGATGTCTATAACCAGAAACTGTTGAGAAAACGCCTCACGGAAGACGACGATGCCATCGGAAACCTCTATTGGAACAACGGATATATGTTCTATCAGTTGGAACCAATGGAAATCAAGACCGAAGGCGACTCCATTGACCTCGAAATGCGCATTTGGGAAGGTTCGCAAGCCCACATCAACCGCGTGCGAATCAACGGTAACGACCGACTCTACGAAAACGTGATTCGTCGCGAACTACGCACGAAGCCCGGCGACCTGTTTTCGCGTGAGGCACTGATGCGTTCGGCGCGTGAAATCGCTGCATCGGGACATTTCGATGCCGAAAAACTGAACGAGGGAATGGAAGTTAAACCCAATGCCGAAAACGGAACGGTTGACATCAACTGGAATCTCGAACAAAAATCGAACGACCAAGTCGAGTTTTCGCTCGGTTGGGGACAGACGGGTGTCATCGGTCGCGTCGGTCTGAAACTCAACAACTTCTCTATGGCCAACCTCTTTAATAAAAATAAGGAACACCGCGGCATTATGCCCATCGGCGACGGCGAAACGCTCGGAATCAGTGCACAGACCAACGGTCGCTACTACCAGTCGTACAACGCGAGCTACTCGACCAACTGGTTCGGCAACAAGCGTCCGATTCAGTTCTCCGTCGGCGCATTCTACTCGAAGCAGACCGACGTGTCGAGTTCGTACTACAACAGCGGCTATATGAACAACTATATGAACATGCTCTATGGCTACGGCAACAACTATTATTACAACAACTACGAAAGCTACTACGACCCCGACAAATACATCAAACTATACGGTGTGTCGGTCGGTTGGGGTAAGCGTCTGCGTTGGCCCGACGACTATTTTACGCTTTCGGCACAACTCGCCTTCACGCGCTATTCGCTGAAAAACTGGTCGTATTTCGCCATTATGAGCAACGGAAACGCCAACAACGTCAATCTGAGCCTCACGCTGAGTCGCAGTTCGACGAACAACCCGCTCTTCCCCAGCAACGGTTCGGACTTCTCGGCATCGGTGCAACTCACGCCGCCTTGGTCGATGTGGGACGGAAAAGACTATCAAAACCTTGCCACCAACCCGAAATCGCCGAACTATTCGCGCGAACAACAGGAAAAATACCGCTGGATTGAGTATCACAAGTGGAAATTCAAGAGCCGCACGTTCACGACGCTCATTCGCGGTTCGAAGCCGTTGGTGCTGATGACGCGCGTCGAATTTGGTCTTCTCGGAGCCTATAACCAATACAAAAAATCGCCTTTCGAGACATTCTACGTCGGTGGCGACGGTATGAGCGGCTACAGCTATGGCTACGCCGAGGAAACCATCGCCCTGCGCGGTTATGAAAACGGCTCGATTTCAAACACAGCGGCCTACGAGGCTGGCACGAGCAGTTACTACAACGCATACGCCTACGACCGTTTCACGCTCGAACTGCGCTATCCGTTTATGCTCGGCAACACGACGATTTACGGTCTGACCTTCCTCGAAGCAGGTAATGCGTGGGCTGAGACGAAGAAATTCAATCCGTTCAACATGAAGCGCTCGGCAGGTGTCGGTGTGCGCATCTTCCTGCCGATGGTCGGACTGATGGGTATCGACTGGGCCTACGGCTTCGACAAAGTCTATGAAAATGGTGTGATGAAGCGCGGCGGTTCGCAGTTCCACTTCATTCTCGGACAGGAGTTCTAAGAGTTAAAAGGTTAAAGGGTTAAAATGTTAAAAATATAAAACGGAGAGCAACTTTTAGCGTTGAAAGAAGTCAAACGAAATGTGTAATCCATAAAAAACGAAGAATATGAAAAAAATCATCATCTGCGCAATCTGCGCAATCTGCAGTTTCACGTCGGTGGGCGCACAGAAGTTCGCCCTGCTCGACATGGAGTACATTCTGAAAAACATCCCCGCCTACGAGCGTGCCAACGAACAACTCAATCAGGTGTCGAAGAAATGGCAGGCAGAGGTGGAAGCCTTGAACACCGAGGCACAAACGATGTACAAAAACTACCAGAACGAGGTGGTTTTCCTCTCGCAAGAGCAGAAAAAGGACAAGCAAGATGCCATCATGCAGAAAGAAAAGGAGGCCAGCGACCTGAAACGCAAGTATTTCGGACCCGAAGGCGAACTTTTCAAGAAGCGTGAGAGTCTGATGGGACCTATTCAGGAGGAAATCTACAACACGGTGAAGGAAATCGCTGAATTGCGCGGCTACAGCCTCGTGCTCGACCGTGCGAGCGAGGCTGCCGGCATCATTTTCGGGTCGCCGACGGTGGATATTTCCAATGAGGTGTTGCAGAAGTTGGGATATTAAGAGCCTCACCCCCTACCCCCCTCTCCAAAGGGCGAGGGGGAACTGTTTAACTTTAAAATTATTATTAACTAATCAAATCAATATTAAATTTTTAAAACAATGAAAAAAATCTTTTTAGCATTGATGCTGCTGGCCCCGATGGCTATGCAGGCACAGAAAATCGGATGCGTCGATATGGACGCTGTGGCTCAGAATCTGCCCGAATACGCCAAGGCACAGGGCGAATTGCAGGCACTCGCCAAGGAGTATGAAAATCAACTGCAGGAAATGCAGAAGGAACTGCAGCGCAAGGCCGAGGAGTACGACAAGACGAAATCGACCATGAACGCCACCAAACAACAGGAAACCGAGCAAAGCCTCATGGATCTCAACCAGAAGATTCAGCAGGCCTACAACGACAACGGTCAGGCTCTTCAAAAGAAGCAGGAAGAACTGCTCACGCCGATTCAGTCGAAGGTCGCCAAAGCCATCGAAAACGTCGGCAACAACGGCAAATATTCCATCATCCTGATGAAAAACTCGCTGCCGTTCATCAGCTCGACGCTCGTCACCGACGTCACCAGCGAATGCAAAACGGAAGTTTTGAAACTGAAATAAACATTTTTAATCATGAAAAAACTCTGCATCCTTGCAGTATGCGCCATTTTCAGCACGGTAGCCCTCGCTCAGACGGCTACCGATGCTGATTCCAACGCCGAGAAAACAGCCCTTTTCGGCTATTTCAGTTACGCGAAGGTGCTCAACGCAATGCCCGAGATGGCTGCCGTGAAAGCGAAAATGCAACGGCTCAAAAGCCAATACGACGCGGAAATGAAGCGGGCAGAGGACGAATTCAACAAGAAATACGAGGATTTCCTCGAAGGACAGCGCAGTTTCGAGCCGTCGATTTTCAAGAAACGGCAGGCCGAACTCACCGATATGATGCAGAAGAACATGGCGTTCAAGGAAGAGGCCGTGAAACTGCTCGCACAGGCTGAGGAAGAGGCGATGAAACCGCTGAAAAAGCGACTTTCGGAGGCTGTGGCAGCCGTCGGAAAGCATCTCGCGCTAGCCTTTGTCCTCAATGCCGACAACGACGCTTTGCCCTATGTCGATACGACACTCGGGCAGGATGTCACCGCTGCCGTCCTCAACGAACTGCAATGACACCCATCGGCGTTTTCGACTCTGGCTACGGTGGTTTGACCGTGCTCGACAGCATCCGTAGCCGATTGCCGGAATACGACTATTTGTATTTGGGCGACAATGCTCGTGCGCCCTACGGAGGCCGCTCTTTCGAGGTGGTCTATGAGTTTACGAGGCAGGCCGTCATGAAACTTTTTTCGATGGGCTGCCAACTCGTCATTCTCGGCTGTAACACGGCTTCGGCGAAAGCCCTCAGAACCATCCAGCAGCACGATTTGCCGCTTCTGAACGACTTATCACCCAACACCCACCACCCATCACCCAAAAGAGTTCTCGGTATCATCCGTCCCACCGCCGAAATCATCGGCTACAAGACGCAGTCGCGCCACGTCGGACTGCTCGCCACCGAGGGAACCGTGCGCAGCGAGAGCTACAAACTCGAAATCCAGAAACTTTTCCCCGACATCACCCTCACCAGCGTCGCCTGTCCGCTTTGGGCACCGCTCGTTGAGGCTGGCGAGGCCACTTCGCCCGGTGCCGACTACTTCGTCAAGAAGCGCATCGACCAACTGCTCAGTGCCGACCCGAACATCGACGCTGTCATCCTCGGCTGCACGCATTATCCGCTGCTGCTGCCGAAAATCAAGAGTTTTATGCCCGACCACGTCGAAGTGATTTCGCAGGGATGCCACGTTGCCGAAAGCCTCGAAAATTATCTGCAACGCCATCCTGAAATCGAAAGTAAATGCTCAAAAAATGGCGTAACGCGCTATTTTACGACCGAAAATCCCGATAAATTCCAAGAAAATGCGCGGATTTTCCTCAACGAAACCGTTGCCGTTCAGCACGTTAGCCTTTGAACGGCTTTTTTTTGACAGAAAAGGAAAATATTTCCGCGTTTTTTTGTACCTTTGCCGTCGGATTAAAATCAGAAATTATGCAAGAAACAAGACAAAACAAGGTGGCGAGACTGCTGCAAAAGGAACTCGCACAGATATTTCAGGAACAGACGCGAGCGATGCACGGTATGATGGTGTCGGTGACGCGGACGAAGGTGTCGCCCGACTTGAGCATCTGCACGGCCTACTTGAGCGTTTTCCCGAGTGAAAAGGCCGAAGAAACGGTTCAGCACGTGAACGAGAACACGAAAACGGTGCGATTCGAACTGGGCAAGCGCATCGGCAAGCAGGTGCGAATCATTCCCGAACTGCGCTTCTTCCTCGACGATTCGCTGGATTATATTGAACGGATTGATGAACTTTTGAAGAAATGAGTTTTCCGTTCTACATTGCTAAGCGCTACTTATTCTCGAAGAAATCGACGAACGCCATCAACGTGATTTCGGCGATTTCGGTAGTGGGCGTGGTTGTGGCGACGATGGCACTGGTCATTGTGTTGAGCGTTTTCAATGGCTTCCACGACCTCGTGGCATCGTTCTCGACGCAGTTCGACCCACAACTGAAAATCGTGCCGACGGAAGGAAAAACGGCCCCTGCCGACGACCCGATTCTGACCGAATTGAGGCAATTTCCCGAGGTCGATGTGGCGACGGAATGTGTCGAAGACCAAGCACTGGCGATGTTCAACGGCAAACAGGCGATGGTGATGCTGAAAGGCGTCGATGACAATTTCGACGAACTGACCCACATCCGCGAAATCGTCTATGGCGAGGGTGATTTTCAGCTCCACACCGCCGACCTGCAATACGGCACCATCGGCATCCGACTGGCGCAAGACCTCGGTATGGGGGCGCGTTTCGGCGACTATCTGCGCATCTATGCGCCGCGTCGCGACGGCCAACTCGACCTGACGAACCCCTCCGACGGTTTTGTGGTCGATTCGCTGATTACGCCCGGCGTTGTTTTCTCGACGCGACAAGGCAAATACGACAAAAACTACATCGTTGCGCCGATTGGTTTCGCCCGACTCCTGTTCGAACAGCAAGGAATGCTCTCGTCGCTCGAAATCCGCCTAAAAGACGGCAGCAACCTCGACAACGTAAAGCGGCAAATGCGGCGCGTGGCAGGCGAGAAATACAAGGTCCTCGACCGCTTCGAACAGCAGGCCGACACTTTTAAGATTATGCAAATCGAGAAGTTGATTGCCTATATTTTCCTGACTTTCATCCTCGTCGTGGCATGTTTCAACATCATCGGGTCGCTTTCGATGCTCATCATCGACAAGAAAGACGACATCGCCACGCTGCGCAAACTCGGTGCCAACGACCGCCAAATCACGCGGATTTTCCTGTTTGAAGGCCGTATGATTGCCGCGCTCGGTGCCGTTGTCGGCATTCTCTTGGGACTGCTGCTCTGTTGGCTGCAACAAAAGTTCGGACTCGTTGGAATGGGCGGTTCAACGGGAATGTTCGTCATCAACGCCTACCCCGTCAGCGTCCATTACAGCGACATCCTCGTGATTTTCCTGACGGTCATCGCCGTGAGTTGGCTGGCCGTGTGGTATCCCGTGAGGTATTTTTCAAGGAAATTGTTGTAAACCAGTTTTTTAACTAAAAATCGCGTAAATATTTTCCTTTTTAACCGAAAAATGCTATCTTTGCAGTTGGAAAGACAAATAATTGCAAAACTTTTAGAGTTTAAATTGTGTTAGAAAGTCAAATAGAGAACAACTTCATCAAGAAACTGAAAGATGAACTGAAGTATGTCTATCGCGATGACATTCACGATAGGCAGGGGCTTGAGCGCAATTTCCGTGAGAAGTTCCAATCTTTGAACCGCTGTCATCTGACCGACAACGAGTTTGCGCGTTTGTTGGAGGAAATTACGGATGCGGATGTGTTCAATGCTTCGAAACGGTTGCGTGAGCGTAACACGTTTATGCGCGAGGATGGCACACCGCTTCAGTATTCGTTGGTGAACATAAAAGACTGGTGCAAAAACGATTATGAGGTCATTCACCAATTGCGTATCAATACACGTAATAGTTTCCAGCGTTACGATGTCATTTTGCTCATCAACGGCTTGCCCGTTGTGCAGATTGAGTTGAAGACTTTGGATGTCAGTCCGCGTCGTGCGATGCAGCAGATTGTCGATTACAAGAACGATGTAGGAAATGGCTATACCAACTCGTTGCTCTGTTTTATGCAGATTTTTATTGTCAGCAATCAGACAAGAACCTACTATTTTGCCAACAACAATAAAACTCACTTCAATTTCAATGCCGACGAAAACTATTTGCCAGTCTATCAGTGGGCAGACGAGAAAAATAATAAGATAACGAATCTTGATGATTTCTCGGAAGCATTTTTGTCAAAATGCAAGTTGGGTGAGATGATAAGTCGTTATATGGTGCTTGTTGCCAGTGAACAGAAGATACTGATGATGCGCCCCTATCAGATTTATGCTGTAAAGGCCATCGTGAACTGCATCAACGAAAACCGCGGCAACGGCTATGTCTGGCACACCACGGGCAGCGGAAAGACGCTCACTTCGTTTAAGGCTGCGACGTTGTTGAAGGACAACCCTGATATAGACAAGTGCTTATTTGTGGTGGACCGCAAAGACCTCGACAAACAGACACGCGAAGAGTTTAATAAATTCCAAGAGGGTTGCGTGGAGGAAAATACCAACACAGAAACCCTTGTCCGCAGGATGTTGTCGGAAGATTATTCTGATAAAATCATTGTGACAACCATTCAGAAATTAGGTATTGCGTTGGATCCTCAGAATCGCCAGAACTATCAACAGCGCTTGCTTCCTGTCAAAAATATGAAGATGGTGTTTATCTTTGATGAGTGCCATCGTTCCCAGTTTGGCGAGAACCACAAGGCCATTAAAGAGTTCTTCCCCAACTCTCAATTGTTCGGTTTCACGGGAACGCCGATCTTTGAGCAGAATGCCACTTACACACAGATAACGGGCGAAGAGGCACAATACAAAACGACGGAAGATGTCTTTGAGAAAGAACTTCACGCCTATACCATCACCAACGCCATTGACGACAGAAATGTATTGCGTTTCCACGTGGACTATTTCAAGGTTGAGGACGATGAAGCCAATATGGTTGGCATAGCCAGAAAACAATCAATCGTTAAAACCATCCTGCAAAAACATCGTGCCGCCACCAACGAAGGGCGCTTCAATGCGCTTTTTGCTACAGGCTCTATCAATGAGGCAATAGAGTATTATCAGTTGTTCAAACGGATACAGGCTGAACGTCAAAACGAGGACGAGGCATTTGAGCCGCTGAACATCGCTTGTGTGTTCTCGCCGCCAGCAGAGGGGAACAAGGATATTATGCAGATTCAAGAGGATTTGCAGCAGGAGCGTTTGGATAATGAGAAAGAGCCCGACCAAAAGAAGACGGCTTTGAAGGCTATCATCGAAGACTATAACAAGCAATATGGAACCAATCATTCCGTAGAGGAGTTCGACATCTATTATCAGGATGTTCAGCAGAGAATCAAGAATCAGAAATATACCAACAAAGACTATCCGCACAAGAACAAAATTGACATTACGATAGTCGTGGATATGCTTTTGACGGGGTTTGATTCCAAGTATCTGAATACGCTCTATGTGGATAAAAACTTGAAATATCACGGTCTTGTGCAGGCATTTTCGCGTACCAACAGAATACTGAATGACACAAAACCCTACGGCAACATCCTTGATTTCCGAGGACAGCAAGAGGCTGTTGATGAGGCCATCGCATTGTTCTCTGGTGAGAAAAATGATGAAGTAGCCCGTCAGGTATGGCTTGTTGAGCCAGCATCTGTCATTATGGAGAAGTATTGTAAGGCGGTTAACAACCTGCATACATTTATGAATCTTCATCAACTGGAATTCAAGGCCGGCGAAGTGGCAAATCTGAAAGGCGACGAGGCAAAGGCAGGTTTCATCAATTATTTTAAAGAGGTGCAACGATATAAGACCCAGTTGGATCAATATACAGACCTTGTCGAAGTGGACAGTAACGAAAACCCGTCTGCAGTTTCAGAGCAAATCCTTCCGTATGGTTTCAACGATGATGAGATGCGAGCTTTCCGAGGCGCATATCTTGACATAGCAAAGGAGTTGAAAACTAAGCGAGAGAAAAACGATACGCCAGTGTCGCCCGAGGTGGAGGATTTGGATTTCGAGTTTGTCTTGTTTGCATCGGCATTGATAGATTACGACTATATAATGCAACTCATCACTCGCTATGTGGGTGCGCCGTCGATGATGAAACTGACGAAGGAGCAGTTGAAAGACCTTGTTTGTTCCAGCGCCAATCTGATAGACGAACGCGAAGACATCATTGACTATATCGACAGCCTGGATGCAAAGGGGGTAAATGGCAAGACGGAAAAAGAAATCAGGGACGGCTACGAACTTTTCAAAACGGAGAAGTTTGCCAAGGAACTGATGGAAATTGCCGAAAAGCATCATTTAGACATTGCTTCGCTAAAGACATTCGTCGATGACATCGTAGAACGAAAATTATTCGATGGCGAGAAACTAAATGACTTGCTCGAACCCTTGAACTTAGGCTGGCGCGACCGCACCCGCAAGGAAACCGAACTGATGAACGACCTCGTGCCGCTGCTGAAACGCCTCGTGCCAGGGCAGGAGATTTCGGGATTGAAAGCGTATGAGGAATAAAATACCGAAATATTTACCGATAAAATTACCGATTTATGGCAGACATAGTTAAAAATACAAATTTCATCAGCGACATCAAAGCCCTGATTAACGAGGCGCGACAGCACGTTGTGCGTAGCGTGAACACGGCGATGGTCATCACATATTGGGAGATTGGCCGCCGTATTGTGGAAGAAGAGCAAAACGGCAGCAACCGTGCCGAGTATGGCAAATACCTTATAGAAAGCCTTGCAAAGGAATTAACCGCTGAATTTGGGAAAGGTTTTGACGAGCGTAACTTGCGCTATATGAGGGGATTTTACTCTGCTTTCCCAATTCGGAACGCACTGCGTTCCGAATTGAGTTGGACACATTACCGACAGTTGATGCGTGTTGAAAACGAGGAAGCAAGAGCCTTCTATTTGAAGGAAGCTGCTGAATGTGCGTGGAGTTCGCGGCAGTTGGAGCGGCAAATCAACTCTTTCTATTACCAGCGACTTTTGGCAAGCCAACATAAAGAGGTAGTTCAACACGAGGCCGAACAGAACAACACGCCAATAACACCTGCTGATGTGCTGAAAGACCCATACATCCTTGAATTTCTCGACTTGAAGGAGAACAAGGATTATTTGGAGGCCGATTTGGAAACGGCATTGATTAACCGTTTGCAGGATTTCCTGCTCGAACTGGGCAAGGGTTTCTCGTTTGTGGCACGGCAGCAACGCATCACCACCGAGGCGGGAAAGCACTACTATGTCGATTTGGTGTTCTACAACTACCTTCTGAAATGCTTTGTGCTGATTGATTTGAAGATAGGTACGCTTACGCCTCAGGATGTGGGGCAGATGGACCTCTATGTGCGGCTCTACGAAGACCAGAAACGCACCGATACCGACAATCCGACCATTGGCATCATACTTTGTTCGCAGAACGACGAGACGGTGGTGAAATACTCTATGCTTGCCGAAAGCCGACAACTCTTTTCCTCGCAATACAAGCTGTATATGCCGACCGAGGAAGAACTGAAACGACTGATTAGTGGAAATGTTCGATAAAACAGAAAAGCCTATGACCACCAAACCATCATACACCCCCGCCCTTCGCTTCCCCGATTTCATCAACAACGGTGAATGGGAAGTGAAGAGGTTGGGAGAGATTGCAGAAAGAATAACACATAAAGTTGGTAATGCAAATTTGCGACCTGTTAGTATTTCAGCGGGTATTGGATTCGTTGACCAAAAGAATAAATTTGGTCGTGATATTTCAGGTAATCAGTATTCAAACTATATTGTACTGAAAAAAGGAGAGTTTGCATATAACAAAGGTAATTCGATTAAATACCCACAGGGTTGTGTATATAAATTGAAGGAGTTTGATGTTGTTGCATGTCCTAATGTTTTTGTCTGTTTTAGGATAATTGACGAGAATGTTTGTCCGGATTTTTTAAGTGCTTACTTTGCCAACAATTATCATGGAATACAACTGCAACAATTCATTACAAGTGGCGTTAGAAGCAATGGATTATTGAATATTAGTGCTGAGGATTTTTTTAGTATTCAAATTCCATTTCCTTCTCTCCCCGAGCAGCGCCGCATTGCCCAAGCCCTCACCGCCTTGGACGAACTCATTGCCGCCACCAACGAGAAATTAGAGCAGATGAAGGCCTATAAGAAGGGATTGATGCAGCAATTGTTCGTAGATTCAACGGGGGGGGGTAAATCATTAAAAATCAATTACTTACAAATTCAAAAATTAAGATTTCCAGAGTTTTACCAAGAAAAAGAATGGGAGGAAAAGAAATTGGGAGAGATATTTATGAGAATTACGGACAGAAACAAAGAAAACAATCAGAATGTGCTGACCATATCCGCTCAATACGGATTAGTCAGCCAATATGATTATTTCAATAAGAATGTTGCTT
>JAFPYO010000006.1:0-42181 GCA_017412145.1 Prevotella sp. | reverse complement strand
CTGTCCGCTGAAATACTCGTCAAGCCATTGACGGGTCTCCTCAAAGACAGGCAAGTCAGGCCGCTGCTTATGCACAGGCTCAAGCACATCGGCAAAGTATTTCTGACCGTCGAACCACAGTCCGATGAGAGCCTTACCGTCAGAGCCAAGAGTGATGCCGCCTATGGGCGAGTTGTAGTGCGCTGTATAGTCCATCGTTTGGCGGTTTCTATGACAATGTCCCTATTCATTTCTTCTTTGGTTTGTAGTCTTTGAGTTCTGGTATTGCACCGCCCGCCACAGCCCAGAGGTACAGACTGGCCACGCTGCCGCAGGGAGAGAAGCGGTGGCGGTAACGCTCAAAGAGCTGCGGCGTTATGTCGCGATGGTGATAGACCATGCGCAGACCGCGTTGTATGGCAAGGTCGCCATAACTCAGCACGTCGGGCCGCTGCAGGCAGAACAGCAGAATCATCTCCGCCGTCCACACGCCGATGCCCTTCAGCGACGACAGGGCTGTGATGGCATCCTCGTCACTCATCGTCTCCACGGCCTTCAGGTCGAACTCGCCGCTTAGTACCTTGCGACAGAAGTCCTTGATATACTCGGCCTTGCGGAACGTCATGCCCAGACTCTGCAACTGCTCCACGCTCCGGCTGTCGATGGACGTGGCCGTCACCTCGCCAAGTGCCTCCTGCATCCGCTGCCAGATGGTCTGCTGTGCACGGGTGGAAATCTGTTGTCCGATGATGTGATGCACCACCGACGAGAAGAGGTCGTCGTCCGCCTTGCGGTTGATATGTCCTACGCTTTCAATGACCTCTGCCATCCTCTTGCAGCGCGACTTCAAATAGTCCGTCTCCCTGTCTGTATAATTGAAATTCATTTGGCTAAATTCCGATTTATCTGTCTTTCATCCCTATCTTTTTTATTATCTTGGCAGGCACACCGCCGACAATCACTTTTGATGCATTCTCACTAATTGACCTTCGGTCTTCTTCTGTCGCGACTCGGCAGAGTTCAAGCTCGCTTGACTTTGCTCTCGCTGCTCCATCAGTTCTATCGCCTCTTTACCAGTAAGATGCTCGATGTCGAATCGAATCATCAGCATACGAGACAGACCGCTTTCCAACTCTTTCTGCAAGGCTTCCTCTTGATTAGGATTATACCTGTTACCAAATATCCGAGCTGTTGCCAACTTCTCGGCTTCGTTTTCGATGATATGGATTCTTCCAAATGCGATAACACTCCGAAAGAAAGTGGTGTATTTCTCTGGTTGAACATCATCTTGTTCGATGACGCAGAACGAAGCCTTGTCGCACTTGCGTATGGCATCGACTTTATGACCGCTCAGCGCACTATGGAAATATAACTTGCCATCGGTATAGACATAGCTGATGGGAACGGCATACGGATAGTCGTTGTCCCCCAACAAAGCCAATGTCCCTGCCGTGGATTTCCGTAGTATGCCGATGCTTTCCTCTTCCGAAAGCTGTTGGCGTATGCGCCTCATTTGATGAAACTGCTCCATCACGATAATGCTTTTAATCCGATAATTGACCCGATGAGGGTTGTCAAGAAGAATAACCTCCAAAAGGTTGCGGGTTCGCGGAATATGAAGATTCCAATCACCACGGCACCAATAGCACCGATTCCTGTCCATACGGGATAGGCGATGCCTATAGGAATTGTCTGTGTGGCTTTGGCAAGAAACACGGCACTGAGTACGTAGAGAACGGCAAATGCAGAAATCCAAGTCCACCATTCCGTGCCTGTGACTCCCTTTGCCCGTCCGAGACAATATGTGAAACCGACTTCACACAGTCCTGCTATCATCAATACAATCCAATTCATTCGCTATCATTATAATCCTCGACGATGATACCCTTCAACGTCATAAAATGAAAATAACGATGCAAAGATACCAAAATTTTCCCAATGAGGGTTCGTTTTCTCCGAAAATATTTACGGTCGATGGCGCTTCAACTTGTTTTTGAACCGTTTGTATCCTTCGACACCCAAAATCGTCAGGCCGCCATACTGACAGGTTTTGGCCAACCCGAAAAGGACGGTCCAGAGAATGCCTTTTGCCGTCGTGCTGATGGGCAGCAGCATCTGGGCGAAAGACAGGATGTAGAAGGGAATGCAACACAGCAGGACGATGACACCCGTCCTGAACGAAAGGGATTGCAGCCACTGTTTGATTTTCATGGCTCTCGCTGCTTCAAAAAGTTGACTTCAGCGAACTACTTCCCAAATTCATTATAGGAAACATTCTCGGGCTTCCACTTGTCTTTCGGCGTGGGGCTCTCGGCAGGGTGGCCGATGGCGATGACGCACAGCGGAATCATGGTTTCGGGCAGATTCACCGCTTTCGACACGAACGCGACACGCTCGGCAGTGGGATGCACATCCGTCCACACGGCACCCAGTCCGAGGGCGTGGGCGGCCAAAAGAATGTTCTGCGTGGCGGCAGAGCAGTCTTGAATCCAGTATTCTTGTGCCTTGCCCTGCAGCGTCTTGTTCAGGTCGCCACAAACCACGATGGCCACTGCGCACTGTTCCAACATGCGGCCACGATTGCCGGCCAACTCCTTCAGTTTCGCCTTGTCGGTGACGGCGACGAAATGCCACGGTTGCTTGTTGACAGCCGTCGGTGCAGCCATTCCAGCACGCAACAGCGTCTCGATGTCGGTCTTCGAAATGGGCTCGTCGGTGTATTTCCGGATGCTCGTGCGCGTCATAATCGCGTTTAACACTGGATTCTCTTTGGAATCGTTCATACTCTGTGCCGAACCGGTCAGCACACTTGCCACTGCCAACAGGCAGATCATCATCATTTTTTTCATTTTTTCTATCATTTACAATTAAGATTTGCGATTCATTTCATAACGATTATATTTTTAGTCCGACGACTGATTTGAAAAATCCCTAAATTCCGATGGCGACAGCCCCGACCTTTTCTTGAAGAATCGGCTGAAAGAGGCTTGTTCGCTGAAGCCGAGCAGATCGGCAATCTGTTGGATGGCGAGGTCGCGCCGTTCGTTGAGTAGTGATTTAGCCTGCAAGGTCAAGTAGCGGTTAATGCACTCGCTAGCGCTGAGGCCTATTTCCGACTTGATGAGCGTAGAGAAATATTTGGGCGAGAGGTTGAACAATCGGGCATAGAAATCGACCTTGTGCGATTTGCGATAATGCTTGACAATGGCCTCGTTGAAGTGCGTCGAAAGGTCGCTCCTCTCATCTCTGACGGCATCGTTGGGTATCGGACAGAACTCATACCGCATCATGATGATGGTGTGGAAGACGTTGAGCATCATTTCCTCGCGACAAAACTGCCCGATGTTGCTCACGGTTTTCAGCAGGTTGAAGGCCTCTTCCATCTGGTGGTACTGCTCGTCGCTGAGGTGGCACGAAGGATGGGTGATGTAATAGAGGATATGGGCATCGAAATGGGAGATGTTGCGCTGTCTGAACTTCTCGAGAAATTCGTCTGACATGACGATGAGCCGAGTGCGATAGTCGGCTGAAATGGTTTTTGTCTTGATGACATGCCCCGCTCGCATGATACAGAGGTCATGGGGACGGAACACTACGGATTTCATGCCATATTCCGCATCGAGCGTCCCCTGCTGGCACAGCGCAATGACGGCAAAGGGAGAGATGTATTCATCGCCGGTGAAGGGCATATTGATGATGTTGTCCAAGACGACCAGCCCTTGCCTTTCCACTGTCGGACCAATCTGCAGGAGCGGGTGAAGTCCTGCATGTTTGTCGTTTTTCTTCATGCGTTTGTCATTTTGGGTGCAAATTTAACAAAAATTCGAGATATTTAGGCAAAAATCTTGGCTTTTTTTACTATCATCCGACCAAATGCTAAATATTTCAGCCAATTTGTTAAGAAATTTCTTAGGCAAATACCATAATTTTGCAGGCAGATTCACTTAAAGGAAATAAGAAGATGAAAAGATTGTTTTTATTGATTGCAGTAATGATAGGAATCCTGACGGCACAGGCCGAGGACTATTCCTATTTGACTTTCGAGACGACGGACGGAGCGAAAGTGTCGGTATCGACATCGTCGCTGACCATCACCATTTCTGGAACGACACTGACAGCAGGCTCAGAGTCGTTTACTCTCTCAAACCTATCTAAGATGTACTTTTCAATAGGTGACGAATCAACGCCGACGGGCATCGAGCAACTGAAGTCGGTGAATTTCGATGAAGCCATCGACATCTACGACCTCAATGGCAGAAAAGTGGCCAAAGACCAGATGAAAAAAGGCGCATACATTATTAAAACTAAGCAGGGAACTTTTAAAATTGTCGTAAAATGAAAAAACTGTATATGATTTTTGTCGCCATCGTGCTGACGATTGCAGCCGAGGCGCAGACGCTGAACGTGCGGGTGGGCAACGTGACCTATCGGTTTCCAGCCGCCCAATGCGGCGAAATGAACTTTGCGAACGGCACCACGCTGACCATCATGGACAAGGAATTTTCGCTGAACGAAGTGACGAATATAACTTTCGACCCAACCGAAATGGTGGACAACACCATCGCCGTGACCTATAACGGTTCGACGGCTTCGGTGGTGGTCGCGGGCAACATCGCGCA
Organism: Prevotella sp.; assembly: GCA_017412145.1. Classification (GTDB taxonomy): domain Bacteria; phylum Bacteroidota; class Bacteroidia; order Bacteroidales; family Bacteroidaceae; genus Prevotella. The sequence continues at coordinate 37,583 of JAFPYO010000006.1, read as the reverse complement.
ATATGTCACCCCGACCGTCAGCGGTGCCCACGTCGGCATCACGCAGCGCGACGACCTCGCCGAAGAAATCACCTACACGCTTAGCGGCACTTCGACCGACGGCGAATTCTATATGTCGGGCTCTTACAAGGCCACCATCGAACTGAACGGACTGACGCTGACCAACGCGACACCCGTCTATAGCGGAGCGGCCATCCACATCCAAAACGGCAAGCGCATCAAGGTGAAACCCGTCACGGGAACGACCAACACCCTTACAGATGCCGCCAATGGTTCGCAAAAGGGCTGTCTTTACATCAAGGGACATGCCGAATTTGCCCAAAAAGGTACGCTCAACATCGTGGGAAAGGTGAAGCATGGCATCAAGACGGGTGAATATTTCACGCTCAAGAACGCGACCATCAACGTCACTTCGGCGGTGGGCGACGGCATCAACTGCGAACAATTTTTCCTGATGGAAAGCGGTAGCATCAGCATCAGTGGCACGAGCGACGACGGAATCCAGTGCGACATCGAAGACACCTCGGCAGGCTCCACTGGCGAAACCACCGACCACGAGGGCGAGGACAGCGGAAATGTCTATATCGCCGGCGGCACCATCACCATCAACAGCGACGCAGCAGCCGCCAAAGGCATCAAGTGCGAGGGCGACCTGACCGTCACCGATGGCACCATCACGGTGAAATCGTCGGGAACGGCTGTCTGGGACGCTTCCGATGCCGAAGTGAAAGGCTCGACCTGCCTCAGTGCCGACGGACGAATGACGCTCAGCGGTGGCACGCTGACCCTCACCAACTCGGGAGCAGGCGGCAAAGGCATCAAAACCGACGGCGTGATGACCGTCGGCGGCAATGCCAACCTCAGCGTGACTGCCAGCGGCCCGATTGCCTATTGCAGCAGCACCACCAATACCACCATCAGGACAACCACATCGTCATCGACTGTCGAGCGACTCAGCGATGCGCTGAAAACTTCTCCGAAAGCCATCAAGAGCGACGGCGCAATGACCGTCAGCGGTGGCAGCATCTTTGCCAAGTCGAGCTACCACGAGGGCATCGAAACGAAGAGCACGATGACCATCACCGACGGCTATGTCTATGCCGAGGCTGGCGACGATGCCATCAACTCGTCTAGCGATTTCACGATTAGTGGCGGCTACGTCTTTGGCAATTCGTCGGGCAACGACGGTTTGGATGCCAATGGCAATTTCAATATCAAGGGCGGCAATGTCGTGGCGGTTTGTGCTGGTGGGGCAGAAGTGGGTATCGACGCGAACACCGAAGGTGGCAAAAAACTCACGATTACAGGTGGAAATATCGTTGCCATCGGCGGATTCGAGCGAGGTTCCACCATTTCGGGCGGTACGGCCAAGTCAGCCAGTTACACCAAAGGTGCTTGGTACGGACTCTACAACGGCTCGACAGCGGCCTTTGCCTTCAAAGTTCCTTCGAACAGTTCGATGGGTTCGTCGATGGTGGTCTATACCACCGCCACGCCTGCGCTCAACAAAGGCGTGACAGGCAGCGGCACGAGTTTCTGGAACGGCAACGGATTCCCCAGTTTCAGCGGTGGCACCTCGGTCAGCCTCTCCAACTATAGCAGTGGAGGCGGTGGTGGCTGGCCCGGCGGTGGCGGTCGATGGTAAAAAAGAAAAAAGTCAATCAGTTTTTTTCGACATAAACGGCAGTGTTTTCGCCATTTCCATGATTTGGTCGGCAGCATTGCCGTTGCTGTCTTGTGCGCCATTGAGCATGTCGTAGAGTCGTTTCAGCGCCTCACGAGGCACTACTTCTTGATGTATTGGATAGCCATCATCGTCAGGTCGTCGCTTTGCTCGGCATCGCCAACGAATTGGTGAACGGCATCGGTCATCAAATCGACGATTTGGTGCGGCTCATGCTGATGGTTGGCGAGCGCCTCGGTGGCCACATCGGTGACGCGATTGATCTGGAATTGCGCAAACTCGGCATCCATGGCTTCGGTCAGTCCGTCGGTGAAGAGGAAAATGGTGGTGCCGGAGAAGATTTGCGCATCTTGCAGCGTGAATTGCCACGAGGGCATCACACCGACGGGAATATTCGAGTCGCAAGGCAGTTCGCCTACGCCATCGCCAACAAGCATCGGCGCGTCGTGGCCTGCATTGCAGTAGTGGAGGAGGCCGGTGGGCAGGTCGAGCACACCGACGAACAGCGTGACGAACATGTGGGTCTTGTTCATCTCGACGATGATTTCGTTCATGCGTGTCATGATTCGGTTCGGCACCGTTTCGTGCGACGACACCGTGCGGAAAACCGCTCTGGTCACGGCCATGAAGAGCGAGGCCGGCACACCCTTTCCCGACACGTCGCCGATGCAGAAAAAGAGTTTTTCGTCGCGGAAATAGAAGTCGAAAAGGTCGCCGCCGACATCCTTGGCAGGGGTCAGCGAGGCGTAGATTTGCACGTCGTCGCGGTCGGCCTTGGTGGGGAATTTGTCGGGCAACATACCCATCTGAATGCTGCTGGCAATGTGGAGTTCGCTCTCGATGGAGGCCTTCTGCGAGGTGGTTTCCTTCAATTCGCTGATGTATTGGACGAGCGACTGTTGCATTCCAGCGAACGAATGGCTCAACTGGCCGATTTCGTCGGTGCGATGGAGATCGGGCAACTGCACGTCGAAATGTCCCGACGCGATGTTTTCAGCCTCGTCGGCGAGTCGCCGCAGCGGACTGAGTTCGCGGGTGATGATTCGGATGAGGAAATAGAGCATCAGCATCAATCCCAGGAGCACCATCGCCATCACAGCACGGCGCACGCGCTTGAAACTTCCGAAAATGTCGCTCTCGGGGCAGACGATGGCCATCGAGCAGCCTGTTTTTCCGAGTGGTTTGTAGAACACGTAACAATCTTCGCCATCCAAATTGATGATTTTCATGCCCTCTTCGCCGCGTTGCATCGCATGGCCCAGTGCCGTCAGTGCCGTGTCGGGCTTTTCCATGGTTCGGGTGAAGATGGTCTGTCGCGTGATTTTCGTCGAGTCGGGGTGCACGAAATAGGTGCCGCCGCGCCCCACCATGATGCTGTAGGAATTGGGGTAGGGCTTGATGGACGAAATCGAGTGCGAGAGCCATGAGATGGAAAGGCTGGTGTTGATGACGCCGATTTTCTGCCGTTGATGGTCTAAGATGACTTGGCTGTAGGTGGTGACCATCTCGCTCGTGTTCGTTGCCGCGTCGAGGTCCACGTAAGGCTCCGTCCAGCACGGTTTGTCGAGAAGCATGGGCATCAGATACCAGTCCATGTAGAAATATTGGTAGTTTTCGCTACCGCCTTGAATCGTGCGAATGCTGTCGCCGTCGTGTTTGGTATAGGCGGAAAAATAGCGGCCTTTTTCCTTGAAATGGTCTGCCTCGAAGGCGATGGAACAGCTGTAGAAGTCGGGATTTTTCAGCAGCATGCTACGGCTATAGACAAACATCGAGTCGGGTTCGTCGGGATGCCGCTCGGCAAGCCATTTCGTCATGTTCGACGCCACTTCCACACGGTTCAGGATTCCCTCGACGTAGAGCGAAGTCTTGTCGAGAATCTGCGAGGCCCTACTGATGGCTTCCTGCTGGATGGCCTTGCTCGATTGATAGAACATAATGCCGAGGGCAGCGACGAAAATGACGGTCGCAAACAACACCACCCACAGGCTGACCCTGACGGAAAGCTTTTTACGGATATATTGAATGATTGTTCTCATAATCGTCTTAAAATTTCACACTTCACACTTCACACTTCACACTCCACACTTCACACTCCGCACTACTCAACCAACTCCTTATAACTCACTTCCCGACTCAACATCAGGTTCTCCAACATCATCTTATTGGCATGTCGAACCATGTCGGGGCGAAGGCGGAACTCGCGCTTTTTCGACTCGCGATCGATCTGCAGTCGCAACACTTCCTTCAGCATCAGCCGTTGCATCACGCGATTGGTGCTGATGTTGGCCTTCTCGACATAGCGCATCACAATGTCGATGGTCTCCTCGGGATGCTGAGCCGCCCATTCCCAACCTTTTCGACTGGCTTGGGCGAACTTTTTGGCCATTTCGGGATGCTTCTCGTAGTATTCGCGAGTCATATAGACACCGTCTTCCTGCACGTTGTAGCCGTGGTTGCAGAAGCGATAGACGTCTTTCTCGTTCATCTCGAAACCCGCCTGCACCAGTTGATAATACTCGTTGTAACTCATGGCGAGAGTCGCGTCGAGCGCACCAGCCACAAACAGGTTGATGCCCTGTGCGCAACGCACCCATTGGTAGTCCAAACGCTCCTTCATGCTCATGCAGATGGCCAACTGACCGAACTCCACGTTCCAAATGCCGACCCTCGCACCTTTCTGCGTCAGCGGATTCTTGCCACGAGCCGAAACGATGACCATCGCATTGTTCATCGACGTCTGCAAAATGTTCACCAATGGAACACCACCGTCCACAATTTCCAACGCCTGACAAAGTTGCAGCGTTGTGGCCTGACAGTCGTTGTTGAGCAGTCGCTTGACGGCAGACTGCGTCGCCAGCAGGTGCTCAATCTTCACCTTCACGCCCGCCTCGCGATAGAATCCCTTCGCCTCAGCCACGTAGTAGCCCGCAAATTGCGCCTGCGCAGTCCATTGGGGCGTGAACACGATGGTTTCCGAGTCTTGCGCCTTTGCCGATTGGCTGAGCGCAAGGAGAGCCGTTATCATCAGAATCAAAATTCTTTTCATTTTTTCGTCGTTTAAATCATGCTGCAAGAACCCTTTTTCGTCCTCGTCAGCTTTCATTTTTTGATTCACTGCGCAAAGATACGAAAAATTTGAAACAAATTAACTATTTTCTTTGTTATTTTATAAAAAAAATGTACTTTTGCAAACAAGTATCGCCCTTGCACTTCTCGCTTCATCAGATTTTTTAGTACCTTTGAAGAAGGTACTTTTGTTCGAGAATGAAAAGAAAAACTTGTTTTCCTTTTGCATTCTGCTCACTAAATTGAATAAATTTCTCTCGCTCGACAAAATAAATATCTTTATTCTGTTCTCACTTACTCGAAATTTTTGTACCTTTGAAGAAGGTACTTTCGTTCGAGAATGAAAAGAAAAATTTGTTTTCCTTTTGCATTCTGCTCACTTATTCGTACCTTTGCACTTGTGAAAGCGATTCGCCTTCTTTTCAATGCCGTGGTCGTTGCTGTGGTGGTGACGATTTTGGCTGCTTGCTCTGCCACGAAATTCGTGCCGGAGGGCGACTTTATGCTGCAATCGGTGAAGGTGAAGTCGGAACCGAAAGGCTTCGATGTGGCGTCGGTGGAGCCGTACATCCGCCAGAAGGCGAACTCAAAATGGTTTTCGTTGCTGAAAATTCCGCTCGGGGTGTATTCGATGGCGGGTCGCGACACGACGAAATGGCTCAATCGGACACTGCAACGCATTGGAGAAGAGCCCGTCATCTTCGATTCGACGATGGCGGTGGCGACCTGCGGCGACTTGCAGACGGCGTTGCGAAATCGTGGCTATCTTCACGCCGAGGTCGATGTGAAAACGAAGAAAAAGGGCAAGAAACTAAAGGCGGTTTACACGTTGCGACCGGGTGCGCCCTACGACATTCGCCGCGTCGCCCGCGACATTCAAGACGAACAGATTGCCAACCTGCTGCGCGAGGAGGACAACGCGTCGCTGCTGCAGCAGGGAGAGCCCTTCACGATTGGGAAACTCGACGCGGAGCGCAAGCGAATCACGTCGTTTCTGATGAATCGCGGCTACTATCGTTTCCACAAGGATTTCATCAGTTATTCAGCCGATTCGGCTCGTCAGAGCAATGAAATCGACGTGACGATGCACCTCGCGAAATACCGCGCTGGCGGTCAGGAACAGCCTGTCGAACATCCGCGCTATCGCGTGCGAAACGTGAATTTTCTGCGTGGTCAGGAGGGTAGAGGAGGATTGCGCCAACGCGTGCTCGAAAACAACACGGCGATTCGCCAAGGGGAGTTTTTCAGCAGTGCCGACTTGCAGAAAACCTACAACAATTTCGGGCGGTTGCAGGCCGTGAAATACACGAACATCAAGTTCACCGAAGTGCCCGACTCGAACCTGCTCGACTGCGACATCCACGTGAGTATGAACAAGCCGTCGGCCATCGCTTTCCAACCCGAGGGAACGAACACGGCGGGCGACCTCGGTGCCGCTGCGTCGCTGACTTACGAGAATCGCAACCTGTTTCGCGGTTCGGAGGTGTTCAGTGTGCAGTTGAGAGCCGCTTTCGAGGCCATCACGGGGCTCGAAGGCTATCAAAACAAGGACTACGAGGAGTACAGCGTCGAGACGAAACTGACGTTCCCGCGCTTCGTCGCGCCGTTTTTGTCGAGGAACTTCAAGCGTCGCAGCACCGCCTCGTCGGAGTTGTCGCTTTCCTACAACCTGCAGAACCGTCCGGAGTTCCACCGTCGCGTGTTTTCGACGGCTTGGCGCTATCGTTGGACGACGCAGAACCGTCACGTGAACTATCGCTTCGACCTGCTCGACCTGAACTACGTCTATATGCCGTGGATCAGCGAGACGTTCAAGAAAGACTACCTCGACAGCGTGAGCAATCGCAACGCCATTCTGCGCTACAACTACGAAGACCTTTTCATTATGAAAATCGGCTTCGGATTGACCTATAATCGTGGAAACCACGCCTTTCGCGTCAATGTCGAGACCGCCGGCAACCTGTTGTCGGCCATCGCCCACACCGCCGGACTGCCCAAGAACGACGACGGACAATTTACGCTGTTCAACATCGCGTTTGCGCAATATGCGAAGTTCGATTTCGACTACACGCGCCTCTGGCAACTCGACGACCACAACCAACTTGTCGCCCACGCCGATTTCGGCATTGCGTGGCCCTATGGCAACAGCACGGTGCTGCCTTTCGAGAAGCGGTATTTCGCCGGTGGAGCCAACTCGGTGCGTGGTTGGAGCGTGCGCGGACTCGGCCCGGGCAGTTTTCGTGGCACCGACGGTCGCATCGACTTCATCAACCAAACGGGCGATATGAAATTCGACTTGAATTTGGAGTATCGGACGAAACTTTTTTGGAAATTCAACGGCGCGGCCTTCATCGACGCGGGTAATATTTGGACATTGCGAAACTATGCCGACCAGCCCGGCGGACAGTTTAAGTTCAGCGAGTTCTACAAGCAGATTGCCGTGGCCTACGGTCTGGGAATCCGTCTGAATTTCGACTATTTCGTGCTACGTTTCGATATGGGTATGAAAGCGGTGGATCCGGCCTACGACGACTCACACGAGCATTATCCCTTCCTGCATCCAAGTCTGAGCCGCGATTTTTCGTTCCACTTCGCAGTGGGATTGCCGTTTTAACATTATTCGTTTAATTTCGCAAGCATCGTTGCATCATCCAAGCGAGTGTTCTTGATGAATTCTATGAAAATCGTATCATCAACAATGGTATAAAGCAATTTGATTTCTTTGATAACAACGGCACTACGATATTCGACTCCCGTCGCTTCGATAAGTTCGGTTTCTTGCTTTCCCAAGAAAGGAAAAACTTCGACACGACGAACAACTGCGTAAATCTGGTTGATTAACTTACGCAATTGACTCTCGCCAAACTCCTCGAACGTGTACTCAAGAACTTCCGAGAGACTCTGCAACGCAACAGGTGTCCATCGAATTTGTAAGTTCATAGACCTTCTCGTTGATGAAACTTTCAACTTCTTCCATTGCGACCGTCTGGCCAGCCATCGCTTGCGTATGGCTTTTCTTCAGAATGGCTACTAAGTCCTCGTTTACTTCCATTATTTTATAATTTGGTTATTCGTTGGCAAAGATACAACTATTTTTCGATATTCGATGTATTATTCTTCGTTTTTTTTGCTTCTATTCCGAAAATAAAACCTTCCGACAACCAGCACCACAGCGATGGCAAACACCGCGATGATGGCGAGGCTCAACTGACGGCTGTATTTCTCAATCACGGTCGGGTCGGCGGCTTTGTAGGCGAGCCATCCGAAGAGGGCGAGAACGAGGTTCCAAGCCAGTGCGCCGAGCGAGGTGAAGAAGCAGAAAGCGGCGAGATTCATCCGCGAAAGACCGGCGGGAATCGAAATCAACTGCCGAATGACGGGAATGAAGCGCCCGATGAGCGTGGAAATGTTGCCGTGGGCGTTGAAATAGGCTTCAGAACGCTGCAATTTCTCCTCCGAAAGTTGTAGCAAACGACCCACTTTGCTGCGTGCGAACGCATAGATGATGGGACGACCGAGCCAAAGCGAAAGAAAATAGTTGATCAGCGCGCCGAGCAGTGCGCCGACGGTGCCGAAAAGAACCACCAGCCACACGTTCATTCCGCCTTTGCTCTCGGGGTTGCAGGCGACATAAACCGCCGGCGGAATCACCACTTCCGACGGAAACGGAATGAAGGAACTTTCTACCGTCATCAGGCCGGCAACAGCCCAGTAGTTCATATGGGCATCGTACCAATGCAGTAGGTCGGCCATAAATCCCGTTGAGGTCGAGTCGCCGCGCACGGCTTCGGCAATGCCAGACGTTGGTTGTTCGGTGGCGCAAGCCGGAAGAGCGAGGGTTGCCGCAAAGAGCAGCGCGAAAAGAAATCTTTTAAGCATAGTTGATTCGTTTTTTTCGGCTGCAAAGGTAGTGATTTTTGTCGAGATAAACAAGAAAACTCACCAACTTCATAAAAAAACAACCAGCACCGATGCTCACGCACAGGTACTGGTTTTGACAATTGCCATTTAAAAATAGAAGTGTTATTGATATGAATTATTCGTCGAGTTTTTCAAAGACGAAATCGCAAGCCGAAAACCATTGGCCACGGAAGGGCTGTCCTGTGAATTGGTAGTCGGAAGTGAGGCCGTAGCTCACGGCAGTGGGTTTCGTGATGACGAAGGAATTGAATGTAAAACGGTTCCATCCATAGCCCTTGCCACCATTGGCGATAGCCATATTTCGGAATGGTTCCAACCGTTTTTGAGCTTCTTCTTTACTGATTTTTTCCGATTTCATTTCACGAGCAATTCTGTCCGTCTCGCCCCTTGCTTCGGCAAAGATGTTTCCTCGAGTATTGCCATTTGCCCAAATTTCGATGAGTTCTTTTTTCCCGTCGATGATCTGATAGACGAATGCTCCAGGACCGTTCGCGCGTGCTGCGCAGTGGAGGTAATAGTTGCCTGGCATTAGTGTGTCGGTTCGTTCGACGCGATAGCGTTGTCGACCGTGTTCGTTGTAGCAGTCGAGATAGCGATTCCAACGGTCTTTTTCTACATAATACTCGCCGACAGCCGTGAAGCGGTCGTTGCAGCCCTCGGCATTCACGACTTTCCACCTGTTTTTCTGCAGATACTCCCATTCGTGGGGCTGAATGTAAATGCCGTCGTGAAAATCCTTTTCATATAGATAAGCATCGTATTTTTTTCGATAAAAATCTTCATCTGCTTTGTTGAATTTCGGGATGCCAATGACTGCAGTAGCAACCGCCACGATGACTCCGACGAGCCACATCACGAGCAAGGCAATTCGCTGTCGATAGGGCATCGGCTGCATCTGCTTGAATTCATTCAAAAGGCTGTGGATGATGGCATAGGCTGTGATGGCGAGGGTGATGATGGCTGCGATGATAAAGAGATATAAAGGTTTCATCAACGAGGGCATAATGGCCGCAAATTTAGCCGAATGTATGAAATCATAATGACCCGAGAAAATCGTGTTTTCTGGACTTATAGCGATGACGCCAAGACCTGCGATTCCGAGCAGGCATATCACGGCAATGAACGCACCGAAGGCGTAGATACACCAGCGGAAAAGCGTTGTGACGACCGTCCACAAGGCCGTGAAAATGCCACCGATGCAACCGAATGTGGTGGAAATGCAGCCAGAGGATTCGCGACGTTTGGATTCCCTCTTCTGCGATTCCGAGGGGGGTTCCGCTTCCTGATTGGACGATGATTCCTCACCTGTGTTCTCCACAGGCGACGAAAGGGGTGCCAATTCTTCCGCCAGATTCTGCGGATTGACCTCTTTCCCCTTCATTCGCAGGCGGTCTTCGGGCGATTCGGCCACAGGCATAATGATGGCGAGAATCACGTAGGCAATGATGAGGGCAACTCCCCATAAAGATACATCGAAATAGAGCCAATGATTACGCATAAACCAAAGCAAATTATATGCTGAACTTGTGAAGAATAGCAACACTAATCCAGTATATCCCAATCGCCACCATACGACATCGCCTCCGAAGTAATTAGCGAAACCAGAGAGCACGCCCATCATTTTCTTGTTGATGGGGTCGCGATAGAGGCGTTTGCCTTTCGTTTTCTCGCGTACATTATCAAATACGCCTTTGGCAGCCGATTGGAAAGAGTCGTACTTGTGTCCTTCGTCTCCGTTGTTCTCGTCATTCGTTCCTTCGGAATCGGTTAGTTCTTCCGGGCTACCGATTCGGTGGATAATCTCCTTCACGTGCTCGATGTTAATCGCTTCGATGCCCTGCTGTTTCAGTTCGTCGAACAACTCGGCGATGCGAATTTCAATGTCGTCGGCGATTTCGTCGCCTCCCTCTTGCTTTGCAAAATAACTGCGCAGTGTGTCCATGTAGTGTTGCAGCAGTTCGTAGGCATCCTCGTCGATGTTGAAGAGTCGCCCACATAGATTGATGGTGATGTTCTTTTTCATAAAATATAATGTTTTAATTTTTAACCTTTTAACTTTTTAACCCTTCAAGATGTTCACCGTGTTGGCAATTTCGCCCCACGCCGCGTCGAGTCCTTCGAGAAATTCGTTGCCCTCGGGCGTGAGCGCATAGTATTTTCGTGGTGGCCCTTGCGTCGATTCCTGCCATTCGTAGGAAAGCAGACCGTCGTTTTTCAGGCGCGACAGCAGCGGGTAGAGTGTTCCCTCCACCACGAGCAGGTCGGCATCTTTCAGCCGCAGAATAATGTCTGAGGCATACGAGGGGCGCCGTCGGAGCAGGAGCAGGACGCAATATTCGAGCATCCCCTTCCGCATCTGCGATTTTGCATTGTCGATGTTCATGATTTTAATTTACAATTTTACAATTTACGATTATCTTCTTAAGTTTCGGAGGTACGGGGAGTACGGGAGTACGTAGGTACGAGAATAGCCCTTGTAACAGAGCGTTCAAATCACCAAAATCATCCTCGCACCCTCGTACCACCGATTCGTTGAGGAATCGTTTTTACGCTGCAAAATTACAAAAAAATATAGTACCTTGCAATACAAAGTACTATAAAAATGAAAGAAATTATTGTTTTTTAACAATTATGCCCGTTTTCTCTCAGAAAACCGATGCGATAATCAGCTTATTTCAGTTTTTTCAAAAGCACTGTAAGGGCATTGAGGTTGCGCGGGTCGGCATCCACGTCGAGTACCTTCCCGTCGCGGCTGATGAGCCTGTAGGAGGGGAATGAGCGAACTTGCAGGAAGCGTTCGATGGCACTCTGCTGCTCGGCAGGCAGGTTGTAGTGGACGCAGTTTTCGCCCGTCACGTTGTACTCCTTGATGACGTTCTCCCATGATTCCTGCGGGCTGCGGTTGGCCAAGTAGAGATACACGAGGTCGAATTCCTTCAGTCTTTCGTACTGTTCCTGCGAGTGCGAGAGGGCATCCTTGCAGGGGCCGCACCACGTGCCCCAGACGTCGAGCAGAATCAGGCGGCCACGGTAGGGCTCGATGAGCTTGTGCAGAATCTTCTCGCCGTCGCTCATTTCCGACACATCCACGGCGTTCAGGCTCGTCAACTTAGAGATGTCGGCGTTTTCGATGGCGATGTATTTCTGCTGCTCGGCTTTAAGGAGATTCTTGGCGGAAGCCATCGTTAAACTGTCTTCGATATATTTCATTTCTGCCTGACTGAGCGGTTCGCGGCTGTGGTCAAGTCGTTCCCAAAAATGATTGGTGGCGACGATGTCGCGCAGGTCTCGGTCGCAACCGAGCGAGTCTAAAATGGCAAGTTTCTGATAGAGCGGGAAGAGCGGATATTCGGCATTGAGTACACGTCTGATGTCCTCGCGACCAGTAATGGCCCAGTATTGCTTCACGAAGTCTTTTTTAGCCCATTCCGCCAAGGCATCCTCGCTGTCTGGACGGAAATTTCTTTCTTCTTGCCGGTAGCGTGCGATTGTGGCCAGTTCTTCGTCGGTGATAGACAGTTTTCCGGCATCTCTGTAGCGTCGAAGGGTGGGAACTTCTTGGTCGGTGCTCGAAATGATGATGTAATTTGATGTTCTGTCACCGTTTTCTTCTTTGACTCTGACACCGTGCTTTTCCGTGACAAGATGGTGGAGAAGGTCATTCCGAAAAAGGTTGAATCCGGTATGGAGCGTGTAGGGTTTTCCGACTTTCGGCCAAAGTTCCTGTCCCACATAGTCCAAATAGGCCTGAGGCAGTTTGTTGTCGGGCATGGCATATTGGGCTTGCATCATCGCCTCGCCTTGTCCCAGCAGGATTTGTTCCATTTGGAAATCGATGTAGCGTTTGGAAAGGTTGGGGTGCTCGCGAATGATTTTTTGAAGTTCTGCCATGTGGTTGGCGCGCGTGCTGTCGGTACGGGCCTTGAACTGCATGGCGCTGATTTTACCTCTCTCCTCATCGCCTATGCGGTCGCCGGACATCCATAGGGTATTGGCCTGCAGTTCGTTCTGAAACCGCACGTCGTCGCCCATCCACAAGCATTGCCCCGTCTTGTAATCATTGAGAAAGAAATAGGTTTTCCCGGGTTCCAAGGCGGCATATTTCCACGTGCGATCGGTGTCGAAACGGACCACCGTCGAGTTCAGTAACGGCATTTTCAGCGAGAATCGTCCCAATGAATCCATCTTCGCAGGGAAAGTTTCAAGCTTACTGATAGCATAATCATTTTTGAAGATGTTGTTGCTTTCGATGACAAACTCCGTACCCTTTTTCCACTCCTGTTCCGGCATGTCCTTCAACCATCCGACGATGGTCACGCTGTCGGAGGGATTGTAGCCGTTATCGACAAAGCCCGTGCGCAGGTCTTTCGTCGGATAGTCGGGCAGGGCGGCTCCTGTGATGGGGCTGCAAACGAGAGGTTTCCGATGGCCGATGGCGATGGTGCGTCGGCCTTTTTTGAGTTTTCCGACCTTAATCGGCGTGCCGTCGTCGAGCGTGAGCGTGTAGGCATCGTTCTTTTCCGTCTGGCTGGCGATGTCTTGCACCTTGTTTTCATAGATGACGTGCTTCGGTGCAAAGCCGATGAGCCAGTCGCCCGTGGCCTCGTTGCGCCAGTAGGTGTCGGCGATGCCTTCGGGCAGGTGGTCGGCACTGTGGATGTTGAGTATTTGCAAGCCTTCGGGCATGACGAAATCGATTTTTTGCGTTGTCGGGGGCAGCGGTGCAAAGCTCAGCAGCAGTTCCGTCGTGTCGGAAGGCATCGTAATCGGCTCACCCATCTGAACGGGCTCGGAGCCCTTGATGGCATATCCCGTTCCGGCATACTCCTTGCCATCGGCCTTCAGCGCAGTGCCTTTCGTAAAGCCAATTTGCTGGCCTTTTATCCGTATCAGGATGCGCAGGCTCATGTCTGTGCGGTCGTCGTACATGACCACGCGTGTCACTTTGAAAATGGGCACATTGGCGTAGCCCGTGACCACGTTGTTCCAAACTTTTTCTGCTTTTTGCGCCTGCACTGCGAGGGCGACAAGGGCGAGTAGGGCAGTGATGATAATTTTCTTCATTGTTTGATGATGTTTTCGTGATTATTTCTTCAGTTCCTCCATCAACAGTTCGATTTCGTGGTTGAGGTTGTAGAATCCGTGAACTTGCAGATCGTCGCGGACGCGGCGGCAGTCGGGCGTGATGGTTTCGTAGTGTGGAATGCCGTTGAACTTGAAAAGTTCCTCCAAGCGGCGGAAATCGGCGTAGGTGACGCAGACCGTTTCCTCGTCGGCCAGCCATTCGGCCACATATTTCTTATAGGCATCGCTGCCCTCGGTTGTTCTTTCTCCTGCAATGAAAATGAGTTTCACATCGTCGCGCTTGGCGATTTCGGCGCGTTTCTGCTTGCTGCTCTGAATGGCTGCCCTACACGGCCCACAGCCCATTCCCCAGAAGTCGATGACGAGGAATTTTCCGGGGAATTTGGCGCAGAGCGAGCGGATGAGGTCGGCTGCCGGGTTATTGTCGGGCAGCGGCGTTGTGAGTTCGTTCTGCGCCATCTTTTGGGCGTGGTATTGCTCGGCTTTTTGGCGCACAAAGGGGTGGGTGAATGCTTCGAGGTAAAGAGGGAACACCCTGCTAAGCGTGGATAAATCTTTCGTCGCCTCCAACTTTTCATTTTCTGTAAGCGTGGTGTCGGCAAGAGTTTTGGGAACGCGTTCCTCGTTTCTGCGCCATTGGTCGTAGTTGCTGAGCAGATCCTTGTAGGCGCAAAGTTGTGCCATCAGGTTGTTTTTGTCAGTTCCCATCAGTTCGCGTAAAGCCTCAAAACCATATTTCAGTGCTTTCTGCTCATTCGATACGGAGACTTCATAGAAGCCGTTTTCGTCCATAATTCTATGATAACGGCCATCAAAGACAGGCTTGGAATATTGGATGCGGTTGAGGGCGAAGCGATGCATATTGTTTTGGAAAAGCAATGGATTGTCGAAGTCGATGCGGTGCAGTGCCACATAGTTTCTTCCGTCGCCTAATGCCTTATATTCAAGGCTGTCGATGATTTTCTTTGCCGTTGCGATATGATTTTCTACATCCCATTCCACCAAATCGTCTCTGCGATGCATCGCATAACTCATATATTCTTCGGCAAACAGCACCTGCGCATCGGCAAGGGCAAGTTGCATTTCCATCGGCGTGAAATGGTTGCGACGGCCAATCGTCTTCAAGTGTAACATCAGATTCTGCCATACTTCCTCGGCCTTCTGATTGGCCTCGTGGAAATTTCCTTTGAATCTCCCAAGTGGGGAGGTCAGTTCCCTTGTCAGCAAATTCGCCTTCAGCCACCGCTCCACTTCTTTGCTGCTGCCGCTGTTGTAAACACATTCGTATTTGCCGTTGGCGTTTTTGCGCACGGTGATGTCGATGGTTTCTCCGGGACGGGCGAAGAAGGGCATTTCGCTGAAGCCATTTCTCGATTCTGTAGCATAGAACCTGTTGTGGATGGGATAACTCGTCTGGAATTTCTTTTCGAACGAGCCGTCAGGTGCAATGTCGAGCACCAACGCTCCGCCGTCTTTCTCGAAAACATCTTCGTAATAACATTCCATCGATGTGAAGCCAAACTGCTCGGCATCGTAGCCCTCGAAACGGCCTCGGATGGTGATGGTGTCGGTCTTGAACCAGTCGGCAGGCACCGTCCACGGATTGGCTTTCGCCAGTTCCTGCAACGTGGGAATTTTCAGTTTCGTTTTCTTGTCGTGGATGCCAAGAAGCATAAAAGCATCGGGAACGTCGCCCTCGATGAAGTCGAAAATTTTCGTGCGCTTCGGCAACGGCTCGAAGTGCATCGTGAAGTCGGTTTGGCCGTTTTCGGGCGACGCAACCCACGTGTTGAGCGCAATTCCTTCGGCAGAACGAAGCGGATAGCGGTTGCCAGCCTCGTCCACCAAGTAACTCTCCTTGACGAACTGGAATGTGTACCCTTTCGGGTATTCCATCGTGAAATGCACAGTGGTCGCCGTATCGGTCATCACCACTTCGCGGGCTCTCAATTCGCCCGGATAAAGAACATTCACACAAGCCATTGCATTTGGTGCGACGATTCTCTTGTAAGTCTTTGCTTGCCCTGCGATTGCGACGAAGGCGAGTAGGGCGGTGATGATGATTTTCTTGTTCATATTTGTTTCGGTTTATTTTTTATCGTTGAAAATCTCTGCCAATCGCATATCCAGTTGTTCGCCTCGCAGGTCAATATCGACAATTTTTCCATCACCATCAAGAAGGATGTTAGATGGAATGCCTTTAATTTCATAGGTGGTAGCAGCGATGCTTTTCCATCCCGCAAGGTCGCTCAAGTGTATCCAAGGCATTTTCATCGTATCAATGGCGTGTAGCCATGCTTCTTTCGACTTGTCGAATGAAATACCGATGATGTCAAGACCTTTTGCGTGATATTTTTCGTAGCAATGCGTCACATAAGGCATCTCTGCAAGGCAGGGGCCACACCACGAAGCCCAAAAGTCGATAAGTACATAACGGCCTTTGCCACACCATTTGCTCAGTCGGTGTTCCTGTCCCGTAGTGTCGTTCATGGCAAGGTCGGTGAAAGGCTTTCCTATGGAACGAACCGACTGTCCAGAAAGTAATTCAAATCGTTTCTTAGCCTCCGCCATAAGTGGTAAGTTGGCGTATGGGGCATCGGGGTAAAAGATGCGTTGCAGGTCACCCAGCGATAGTCCGCTGAAAATCATTGGCACAAATTCCAAAGGAATCATCGAGTCGAGGTTATCCATTACGGCTTCGCGCATGATTCTAAACCCTTCCTCTTTTGGACCATTGCTTGCTGAAAGTACAAAGAGGTCTTTAAGGGCTTTGTTCATCGCTTCGGATGCTTTTGAGCCTTTCACAGTTCCTGTGGTTAGGTCAACCACGGTTGGAACGGTGTCTGCCATGACAGCGACAAGTTCATTCAAATTCTTTTGTTTGAACGAAACATCGCTAATAAAAATTCGTAAGGTCGGAAGAATTTTCGCTGCGGGATTGTATTCCCACTGTCCATTAATGACTACGATGCTGTCGGCGGGCTGCGACAAGTCTATATTTTTGAAAACATAGACTTTCTTAACATCGGCATGTGCAGTACCTTTCAGATTGATACTTTCTTGCGCCTGACTTGCGATTGCAACGAGCGCGAGTAGCGCGGTAAAAAACATTTTTTTCATATACATTTTATTTTAATGTTTTCTCTATTTCTCCTTTGATTTTATCGACACCTGGGAAGCCAACATTTTTGAAAGTCTGCTGCCCCTGAGCATCATAGATGGCGTAGGTGGGAATGCCATCGGACTCGTACTTGTCGAGAATGTATTTATACTGCGCGTACGTCAGGTAGTAGTGGTCGCCGTCGATGTCTTTGATCATCTCCTGCCAAGTGTTTAATGGCGATGAAGGCGAGGTGATATAAACGAACACGATGTCCTTGTCGATTAGTTCTTCTTTGAGTGGCTTCATCCTCCTGTGACCTGCACGGCAGGGACCGCACCACGTAGCCCAGATGTCGATGAGCACGGTTTTTCCTTTATACTTGCCAAGGATGGTTTGCAAAATGTTTTCAGGGGCTATATTGTCATACTTTTGAAAGAAAACGTTCTCTTGACTGACCAATTGTTGGGCGATGCGCTGCTGTTCGGCCTCATATTCCCGTACAACGGCCTTGCAATCTTCATTCGTTATATCGTATATTTTCAGCACATTGTTATCATTGTCATCATTGTCAATCTTATAGTAAATTCTTCGCAGGTCGCAGTTGTAAGCATTCATCTTTAAAAACTCAAAGTCACTCGGATCCAGTTGCCAGAACGCAGAACTGCACGGGGATGTCGGCTCGTCCAGATATTGAAATGCGTAGCCACTTTCTATGAGTGAAAAAACAAGCAAATCCTTGTTTTTCTCGACATCCTCCAAATAATGATCATTGCCCCAGTACACAACTCCATTTTTCGATTCCCAGTAATGGCTATACGAATGGGCGAAATTGTTAACCCAATCAAAAAAATTGCGTTCAGCCTCCATACACAGCAGGTCTTTAGCGGCTGTGGTGTATCGGGAAGCATCGGCCACGCGCTGATTGAAGATGTCTTTCAGACATTGCAGGCGTTCTTCGGGTGTCTGACATTCCTTGACCTTCTGGTAAGTCTTTACGCCATCCGAGTATGGTTCGAGGGTGTCATAAGCGTTCACCATATCCATATTGGTTTTAGCCAAATAGCCCTTGAAAGCCACAAACGGACGCTGGTCGGAGGTGATTTTCATCAAGATAGAGGTTTCCTGTCCCGGAGCAATCACGATTTTGGGGAGCGACATTCCCTCAACACCAACCGTTACTTCGCGAGCAAGCCACATAGGTATTTCTGCCGTCAACGTACCATCATCGGCAAATGGGAATTTCTTATCGAAACGTTCCGTAGAGCCTAATGGAATAAAGCCACCCACATAGAAATCCAGTTTCATACCAGGCTTATAGCCCAACATTCTCACTTTGATGGTGGCAACACCTTTATTGATTTTGGCAATGGGCAGCGTTTCGTCCTTTGCGTATTCCACGTTTTGCCAGTCGGCAGGCAACACCGTTTCCTTTTGAGCATTGCTGTCGCTGATGTTCCAGAACTGAAAGGCACCTTCGACATCGCCTTCCGAGAAGTCCATTTCTTTCGTATCGAGTGGAACAGGCTCGAAATGGAGTGCCAAATGAGCCATTCCGCTTTCTGGCATCCAGAACAGCGAGTCTGGTTGCAGGTCGGACTCTTTTTCATTGGTCTTCGCCCCACTTGTAAAAGCGTACTTTTTTCCGTCGGGTGTTTGCACAAATGAATTTTTGTCAAAGCGAATCCAACTGCCAGGGTTATAGTTGGCCAAAACGTGCAGTACAGTTTCCATCTGCTTCAGTTCCACTTTGGTGATTTCAAACTCGGAGTTGTACGCCCCCATAAATGCCGATGGCTTTTCCCAAACAATCGACTCTTGCGCCTGCCCTGCGATTGCGACGAGGACGAGCAGGGCGGTGATGATGATTTTCTTGTTCATATTTGTTTCGGTTTATTTTTTATCGTTGAATATTTCTGCGAGTTTCTTTTTAAGTTCTTTTCTGCTTGCAAGTCTGCGAGATAAAATGGTTCCGTCGGGGGCAAAAAGAATTTTGTAGGGAATCCCCATCACTCCATAGATGCTCATAGGTTGGGATTCGTAAATCTGGGGACAGGGGATGCTCAATCGCTGCACGATGCTGTCGGATTTCTCTGGCGTGTCGCTCACGGTGATACCAACGACTTTCAGCCCTCTTTCCTTGTATTTTTCGTATAAGGCAATGACATCGGGCATATCGGCTAAGCAAGGCGCACACCACGATGCCCAGAAATCGGCCAACACATAATTTCCTCGTCCTACGAAGTTGGAAATGGCGGTCGGTGTGCCATCTGGTGAAACGCCCGTGAGTTCCTTAAACATTTTTCCTACCTCAGTTTCCTGCACCAACAAAAAACTTTCTTTTAGCCTGTCTATTTTAGGGCTTGCCTGTAAGTCGGGGGATAGTTTCTCAATCAGTCCAATCGATTCGGTGGACGTGAACAATGCCCTCGATTGCCCGATAAGATATGGGGACAGCGGATGGTCGGGATGGTTGATGACGATACGACTGACAACTTCGTAGATCTTCTTGACGTATGTGTCCATATCCATTTCCGCGTTCTGTACTGCAAGCAAAGCCATCAGTTCGTCGTTCATCGGCGTGCCTCCAATCCGAGGGAGGAAAATTAAGTCCAAATCAATCGTGAGATTGACGGTTCCACTTTCCAAAACAAACATTCTGATCGGCACTTGTCTGCACTGCTTGGCGATGCAACAGATGGTTGGTTTGTCGAGCGTTCCGCTTGCAGGGATGATGTTCCCGTCTTTGACTTGCAGCGTCGTTATCATCCGTAGTTTCTCTGCATCGACGACCATCAGCGTATCAGTCGGTGCGGCGTTTGCCACCGTGCCTTCTATTCTCCAAGTGAATGTCTGGGCTTGCCCTGCGAGGGCAACAAGCGCGAGCAGCGCGGTAAAAAGAACTTTTTTATTCATAGATAATTTTAAAAATAATCGAGTAAAATTTTTGTACTATCTGCAAATTTTTACTTCTTTTTCTGCCACAAAAAAGCTAATTTTTGCCGATAACGGCAAGAAAAAGTAGTTTTTGATGATATTTTTCTTATTCATTTTTCTTTTTCCTTTTATTTATGGAATATTGCTCCGATGATATAATAGTGTGGACAATATTTGAAGAAATTACTGTCTATTTCCTTCCCTTCTGTTAACTCCGCATCTCCACAGCAGCGATAAACCCCATTGTCCCACCAGAAAGAACAGTATAAAACAAGGGGGATGAATTTATCGAGACAAAACGCAGAGGGTTGATATGGAACTGCCCGATATCGATAAGTGGGTTCTGACATCTCAGGAATAGGCTTCTGTATCAACTTCCATTGCATACTTTGGATGCGAGAGGACCGTATGGTGGCGTTCTCGATGGAATCCGATTGGACAGGAGAAAAGCCTATCGTAATGGTCTTGGAAAACCGAAATATGCCACGTTCTGGATCGTCGGCAGCATTCGTGTCATAAATTCCTTTCTGGTCTTCCTCATCAAAATCGGAAATCATAATGCGTGTCCCAAAGTGGGATGCCTTTTCTTCATTAATCATTCCCGTCTGGTTGTACTCGCGGATAACAAGAGTAAAGCCCGATACAGAATCTCGCAGAGAGGAAATGTCGTAGGTGTAAACCTCATAGCCATACATCGCCATATGTTCCATAAAATCCTCAAGGGAAGCTGTTACTTTCTTGATTTCTTGCGCCTGCACTGCGAGGGCAGCAAGCGCAAACAGCGCGGTAAAAAATAGTTTTTTCATCATAGGTAGAAATGTTTTAATTCTTTTGTTTTTTCCCGAATTTCATCGATGATTTCCACGCAGCGAGCGCGAGGAATGCGGATGTTGGTGCCGACGGTCATCATATCGTTGTCGGTGGGAAGGCCGTGATAGTTGGCGGTGGTGGCGTGTTCGCCCAATGTGTTGTCGTTGGTGAGGTCGTAGGCAGGTGCCAGCGTCCACTGCCCATCGCGGCAGATGAAACTGAAGTTGCGGGCGTGGTCGTCGAAGTTGTGGGCATAGACATTGAAGACCATTCGGCGGAACTGCTGCTCGACCTCGACGGGCGATTGCGTCAGGAATCCCGTCAGTTGCAGCAGGCTGTGGTAATCCATTTTGGGCGGTCGGATGGGCTCGTTTAGCAGTCCGCTGGCCGTTACCACGTGCAGCCGCTGTCCGTTCTCGATGTCGAAACGGCGCGAGGCGAAATATTTTCCGTTGATGAGCTTGAAGTCGGGCACGACGATGCCACACCGACGAGCTGCCTCATTGTACTTGTACTCTATCTCGCCGATGTTCTTCGGGTCGTAGGGATGGCGGAATTTCACGAGCCAATGGCCTTCGGCATCCGTAAAAATGCACTTGGGACGCACGCCACCCGAGTTGCCGCTTCGGTAGAAAAGCACGTCGGCGTGATCTTCCGACTTTTCCGACAACACTTCGAGTGCCATCTGCTGCATCTCGTCGAACGTGCCCTGCCAGTCGCTTTGCGGCATCTTGATTTCTGGCTCATAGCACAAAGCGCCCATCCCCGAACTTCCCACGAGGCTCAGCCGCTGAACGGGCGTGAGTGCGCCGTAGTTGAAGCCCGACTTGCTGAGCACTTTCCGCAGCAGATACTCGCCATAGCCGCCGGGCAGACTGTCCTCGAACACGCCGAAATTCCCGTCGAAAGGCGAATAGTCGGCGGTGACGATGCCTGTTTTTAGCGGAAGTTTCAGCGGCGAAATCGAAAATCCGTGTGCCACCCAATCCTTGTCGTACTCAAACTGGCAAACGTGTCGGTTGCCCATCGAAAGTGTGCCCACTTTCCGTCCGTGATAAGTCACGCTTACTGACAGTATTTCCTTCATCACACCCCTCGCTTTCTGGTTTTGTTTTTTTGTATTTCCAACAGTTCTTCCATCGTGTCGTACTTCGGCTCGGAAAGCAGTTGTATGATTTCTTCCGAATAGCCCAGCGCTTTCGCAAGTTTCACATACGACTCTAAGGAAATCGAGTGCTTCAGTTCAAAACGCTGGATGCTCGAAGCCGGCACGCCGCTCATCTCCGACAGGCTCTTCGTCGAGATTTTCCTTTCCAACCGCCGAGCCTTCAAGTTCTCTGCCAAACGCTGCATCGTCATTTGCAGCGGGTAAGGGTCAAATACATATCTTTTCTGCATCATATATTATGCGTAAATCTAAAATTTGTGGTTTAATACATCAAATATGGTGTGCAAAGATACGAAAATATTTCCAATTCGCCAAACTTTTTCATTCGTTATTTTCTTTTTTTGGTTTTTGACTAAAGCGGTAACTGACCGTCAGCAGGGCATAGCGGCGCATTGAGTTGGTCCAGCGCTCGGTGCGACCCTGCGAACTGATGTAGTAGTTCAGGCTGGAAACCTGCCCGAGAATGTCGTAGCCGCGCAGTTTCACGACCCATTTCCCTTGCTTAATCGACTTCGTGAGCGACGCATCCCAGTAGAGGCGGTTGTCGTTCATTTCCTCGTCGGTGTAGCCGCGGCGCGAGTGCATCGTCAGGTTGGTGTCGAACGTGAAGTTCCACGGCAGTTTGTAGGTTCCGTTCAGGCCGTAGGCGATGTCCCAAATGTCGGTGGGCTGTTCGCCGAAGGTGATGTTGCGATGGATGTGGCGATAGGAGAAATTGCCGTTCACGTTGAGGGTGAGTTTGTTTTTCGAGAGGGTGAGGCTCGGTTTATAGCCGATGTGCGAGGTGCCAACGCGACTGAGTTCGCTGTCGGTGCTGCCTGTGGTGGGGGTGAGGCCGGTGCTTTTCGTGTATCGGAAAGACAGTTCGTTGCTGATGAACCAAGTTTTCTTCTTGTCAAGGGAACGGCTCCAATTGACCGAAGAATGGATGTTCCAGTTGCCGCCGCTGATGTTCTCAGGCCGATAGGTTCTCACGCCCGTTGTCGGGTTGTAGGTGTAGCCATTACTTAGAGTGTTTTGCGTCAGGTCGCCGTTGAGCGAGAATCGGATGGTTTGGTTGATGCTGTCGTTGCGCAAGGTGTATTCGGTTCTCATATAGTGCTGATGGCTTAGCTTCAAATCGGGATTTCCGAGGAAGATGTTCAGCGGGTCGCTCGTGATGGGTCGGTCAATCAGGTTGGTGACGGAAGGCGTCATTGCCCAAACATTATAGTAGGAGGAAATGCTGTGCTTATAGTCAGAACTTCCAAAATGGAAATAGACGCTTGGGGCGAGTTGCGTGTAATGGCGAGTGATCGAAGTCGTGAGCGGTTCGCTCGTGTAGTCCATCTTTTCCCGTAAGAAATTGACCTGAAAACTGGCGTAGAGGCTGTAATACCATTTTTTATTATTATTGTGACACCGAAAACTGACTCCTGGCTGCCAGTTCCAATTCTGCGTGTGTTGTTCGTAGCTGTTCAGCGCGTCGAAAATATAGTCGATGCTGTCGCGCAGATATTCGTGGTTGTCGCTCTTGTCAGAACTATTTCTGAAAGCGATGGAAGGTGAAATGGCTATTTTTTTCGACAGTTGATAATGATAACTCAACTGACCTTGATAGTTATAGGAACGGGAAGGCGAATTCGTGCGGCGGTCGCGAATGTCGTGCGTACCCAATTGGTGATAGACGTAGTGGTTCAAACTCGACTTCTCCGGCGTTCTATAACGACTGAAAGAACCGTCGAAACTGAACGAGAAATAATCGCCCGACGGCAGCCGAAAGGTCAAATCGCCGTTGCCACTTCCACGGAACATTTCCGACTTACTGCGCGAACGAGACCAAGAACTGTTGATGCTGTCTTGGAAAAGAGCATCGGAAGTGCTCAGGCTCCAGTCTTCGCGCTCGTCGTTCTCGCGTCTGTAACTAATCGACATTTCGGTGGAAAAGTGGAGTTTGCCTGTCGAGCGGAACGAATTTTCCAGCGAAAAACTGCTGGGCTTGCTGCGCCCTGCGCCCTCCGATTTTCCAAAGGTACTGATTTCGTTCATAAAGGTTTCGCTCTGGCTGCGGCTTTCCGCGAAATTGTTGCTCCACGTGGCGTTCACCTCGGTAGAGTTCGTCAGTTTATTCTCAGGTGCTTGATAGACAAACTGGCCGCCCACCTGCTTGAAATGGTTGTCGCCAGCCTGACTTGTACGGTCTGTGTATTCGCCTCGCCAGTCGCTGTATTGCATCGTTTCGTTGATGTTGTTCAAACCGCCGAAAGCAACGGCGCGTGTGCGGTCGCTGAAGCGCAGACCAAAACCTTTCAGTTTGTAGCGCCAGTCGCCGCTGTCCGACGGTCCACCGCCTGCCTCGACATTTGCCGAGCCGCCGATGCTGTATTCACGCTTCAAAACGACGTCCATCGTGTATTCTTTCTTGTTCTCGTCGTCGATGCCAAGGTATTTGTTCAATTCCGTCTGCTTCTTATACACCTTGACGTTCTTCACCGTGAAATACGGCAGGTTTTCGAGCATAATCTTGTTCTTTCCCTTGAAAAAATCCGCTCCGTTCAGCGTCAGGTTCTGAATCTTCTTGCCATTGACGAAAATCTCGCCGTTATCCTTCAACTCCACGCCCGGCAACTGCTTGATGAGGCCGTCGAGCATCGAGCCTTCGGGCACGTTGAACGCATCGGCGTTATAGACGAGCGTGTCGCCCTTCCAAACCATCTTGATTTTCGTGGCCTTCACCTCCACTTCGCCGATTTCACCGCCCTCGAAATGGCTCGCCTTCGCTGCTTTTTTCATATAGACTTTCGGGCCGTCAATGTCTGTGCGCCGACGGCCCACGTGCTTCATTTCAAAGTCGGCAAAGGTCGTTTCGTAGTTCGGATGCTCGAACTTCAGGATATATTTGGCAGGCTCTCGACTAACAAGGAAATGGTAGTTCGTTGTGGTAATCGACTGTCCTGTGCCGCTGTAGTTTTTGTGTCGCCACACGTGCATCGTACCCACCACCGTCGAGTCCTCGCGCAGCAGCGTCACCTTCACATCGGGAATGGCAGCCTTCGTAAAACTGTCGGCGACCGTGCCGTTCACGGCAATCCGATTTTCTTTCTCTTTCTTCACTTTCGTGCTGTCCGTTTGGCCGAAAGCCGCCACACAGACGAGGGCGAGCAGCAGGGTGATGATGGTTTGCTTGGTTTTCATGAAGTTATGTCGTTTCGTTCAGTGAAATTTCAAATTACCAGCACCGATGCTCACGCACAGGTGCTGGTTCGACAATTGTCATTTAAAAATAGAAGTGTTATTTATATGAATTACTCGCTTTTTCGGCTTTTATCTTCCCGTAATCTTATACTGGTTTGCTTGCAGCTGACGGACGGGGATGTTTGTGATGATCTCAGATTTCGACCATCCTGTAGTGCCGGGCACGTGTTCGGGATGGGTGTCTTGTCCGACGTCGATGTGGGTGCAATTTTTTGGCAGCGGTGGATAGATGCCCACCGAGTAGATGTAGTCGCCCTCGTGACCTTTTATCCAGTAAGTCACATCGAGTGGTGCGCCCACGTGTTCCTTGATGTAATATTTTTTCCCTGTCTTGCTGTCGCGGATAAACTCTGTCGAACTCGAAGAAAAATACATATTGTCCCAATGGACTTTATAGATGGTGAATATATAGGTTGCCTTCTTGGTACACCAAAGAGCCGTGCGATTTACAAAATCTCCACCTTGTGGGGCGACGGTGGCGGCAGCCTTGTAACTGGGCCACGTATTGTAGTCCATTGGGTCGTAGTTCTCGTGCATCGAGAGCAGTTGGGGTTCCATTTCGATGCCTTCGAGGTCGGATTCCTTGTCGTAGCGCAGGCGCTTGTCGTCGCTTTGTGCCATTAAGACTGCGCAGGTTGAAAGTGCGATGAGCAGCGTGTATAAGCGTTTCTTCGTTTCCATTTTTCTAAGTTTTATGGGTTATTTTTTCTTCCCGTAATCTTATACTGGTTTGCTTGCAGCTGACGGACGGGGATGTTTTTGATGGTGGGGGTTTTTACCCAATTTGTGACATTGGGTACCTTCTCGGGTTCAACATCTTCTCCGATGTCGATGTGGGTGCAGTTTTTCGGCAGTGGCGGATAGATGGAAACTGAGTAGATGTACTTGCCCTCGTTTCCTTTAATCTTGTAAGAAACACCGACTGGTGCACCCTTATGTTCTTTGATGTAGTATTTCTTTCCTGTTTTGCTGTCTCGGATAAACTCTGTTGCGGTCGTAGTGGAAACCCTGTTTAACCAATGTTCACGGATGGTGAACATATAGGTTGCCTTCTTGGTACACCAGAGAGCCGTGCGCTCAACCAAATCGTCACTCTTTGGGGCGACGGCGGCGACGCACGGTGTGGAAAAGACTGGCCACGTTCCGTGGTCCATCGGGTCGTAGTTCTCGTGCATCGAGAGCAGTTGGGGTTCCATTTCGATGCCTTCGAGGTCGGATTCCTTGTCGTAGCGAATATGTTTGTCGCTTTGTGCCATCATCGCTGCGCCCACCGAAAGGCAAATGAGCAACGTGGCAAGTCGTTTCGTTGTTTTCATATGATTTTCAATTTATGGGTTATTTTTTCTTGTTTTTGAGGGCTTCACCAAATAAATCGCGAACAGTTTTTAGGTCATCGATGTCCACCACCATAAAATTCCTAATGTCTTCTTCAGATAAATGAGGCTTGGTCGTCATCAAAGCTGTGTTTTTGATAAGCCTTTTAAATTCACCCTTATCCATCAAGCCGCTCTCTAACTGATTCCTCAACTCTATCACCTCATTAAAAAAATCCAAAAAGGGTTTTATTTCAGCGATGCCCTTTTCCGTTAAATCATTTTTAATAGAAATGATGTCTTCTTCCGTTAATTCGAGTCTTTTTGATGCCAAATCTTCGTCTTCGATAGAATCGATATATTTTATCTCATTCGTTTTAACTTGAGGCTTCGACTGCGGCATTGTGGCGTAGGTAATCACGACTTTTCCCTTGTAGGTTTTTTCCGTGATGGGCATTTTGACCAATTTTCCGTTCTGCTCTTTCAGTTTGAAGGGGACGTTTTGTTCAATCCACTCCAAGGCATAGGCGAAACGGTGGGTAGGGGTAGTTTCGAGCGTGTCGAGGAAATTCACGAGGGTGTAGTTGCTGCGCTCGCTTCGCCCCAGTTCGACCAGTCGGGTCGGGTCGTCGCCGACGAGGATGTCGTGCCAGTCCATACGGCCGGCTGTGTGGGTTTTCACGTAATAGCACTGTTCCGACGACGAATTTTCCGTCATTATTCGCGACAACTGCTCGATGTGGCTCAGCAAACTGGCGTCGCACGTGAAATCCCAGATTTCGCACGTCGATTTCATCGGGTTGCCGGGTTTGCTCAAGTCGCGTTCGCGGATGACGCTTTCAGAGGTGGCGATGCCGGGTGTGGCGAGAAACTGCCTGAAGGCTTGTTCAACCGCTCTGTTTTGTGCTGCTGCTGCAAGGCTCACGGCCCACAAGAGCAGGGTTAGTCTGATTGTTTTCATAAGTTTTTATTTTAATGGGGTTTAACTTTGTTGCGTTCTCACTTTTCCGGCTGTCGCTTCTCTTTCTTCCTCTTGCGGTGTCAAGAGGGTCAGAACCAGTTGCAGACAGCGTTGTTTCATTTCCTGCTCGTAGGCCGCCTGCCGCTTGTGGGTGGCCTTTTCCAACTCCAATTCGGCATAGTGAAGTCGCGTTTTCAGGTCGATTTCGGCTCTTTTCACCTTTTCGTCGCTTTTTTTCTTCTCGGCGATGGGTTGCGGCTGGACTTGCGGCTGTTCGGTCGGCGTAGCTTGTGCCAGCAGCGGTTTTGCTGTTTTCGTCACCATTGGCTTTTCTTTCGCCACCATCGTTTTTTCTTTTTTCGTCACCTTTGTGGAAGGAATTACTTCGGCTTTTTTCGCCGTGCTGGGCTTTTCGGTTTTCTCAGCCATCAATGGCGGTTGCAGTTCCGTCTGCTGCGCGATTGCGGTCTTTTCCTCGGGTTTCACACCATTATTATTATAATGAAGAGTCAGCAACAAAAGGGCGCTGGCGGCAGCGGCGGCGATTCCCGAATAGAGCCACACGCGGCGGTGCTTTGGCTTCGCCGTCTGCTCCTCGATTCGCTGCATCAGTCGGTCGGCGAAGTCGGCGGAAGGCTTCATTTTTTTGGCGGCCTCGTTTCTGTGCTGAAGGGCGAGGCGCAGGCCTTGGTCGTTGTATGGTTTAGTTTTCTTCATTGTTTTCAATATTTTTGATGGTGATGGTCAATTTTTTCCGAATCCATTGCAACCGCGAGTGAAGATAGCCTTCGCTACGCTCGGTGATGCAGGCGATTTCCCGAATCGGACGGTTGTCGAAGTAGTAGAGGTTGAGCAGCATCTGGTCGTCGGGCTTCAGCGTGTCGATGGCCTTTTCCATCATTGCCACGCGATTGGTGTCGTTGAGCAGGGCATCGGTTTCGTCGTCGGCGACGGTTTCGAGCCAGTTCGGTTCCATTTCCACGATGGCCACCGCCTTGTGATGCTGTCGGTAGTGTTTCAGTGCCGTGTGGTGGGCTATGCGCATCAGCCACGTGTAGAAACTGGCTTTTCGCGCATCGAATCGAGCGAGGCTCTGGAATGCTTCCAACATCGTGTCTTGCGTCACTTCCTCGGCTTCTTCGGGCGAAGGAATCAGGCGGCCCACCATTCGCATCACCTGCGTGGCATATCGCCCTGCAAGTTGGCGGAACAGCTCTGTCTGTCCGTCAAGTATGCGGCGTATGAGCAGAGTTTCGTCGTGCGTGGTCGGGGGAATCTTGCCTGTTTCTGTTTCCATTCGCTTTGTGTCCTCTACTTATATATTACCACTTTTCGCGAAAATCTATAATCGAGAGGCGTTTTTTTTCTAAAATTCGAAATCTTTTTCTGGAATCCTTTCGAAGTTATGGGTTTGCTTGATGTCGTACCACTTTCTGGGAATTGCGAAGCGAGGGGCGTCGGCTGTGTAGAGTTCGAGAATGTGAATACCCTCTGGCGACTGTTCCGTCAAAATAATGTAGATGTTCCGATGCGTTTCAGGGTTAAAGATTTTATAACTTAAAAAATTAAAAAAACTATTATTGTTCTCCATTTTTGACTCTGGGCGTGCCGAGGTTTTTAAAAAAGAATTGCTGACAGGCTGCTCTTTGGCAAGTTGAGTGATGCGATTGATGAAATCTAACGACACTTTTATGCGATGTTCATCCTTTGCAGGAATGAAGTAATGGGTGCCAGTGACCGATGCCGCTGCAAGCGAATCTGAACCAAGTCCTCTGCTTGCTTCGTAAAAATCACCATACCAATTGGCTGGAATAGCCACTCCTTTGTCCCACTCGTATTTGACTTCGTATGGCTTCACATCCTTCTGCTCAGAAAGGAACTCTTGTAGCACCTTTTGGACGGGCTTGAAGTCGAGGGACTTTTCGGTAGGCTTCACGGGCTTCAAGTTTGAATAGTAGAAATTTATCCATTCGCGTTCCTTTGCCTCTGCATCCTTGTGGCGTATCAGGGTTATATATTCCTCTGGACTGTCATTCAAGGTAAGGCTGTAATTAACTGAATCGCCAGAAATGTAGCGATAGCTCTTCTCTGCCGTTTTGCACAGTTTTTCAACAAAAGCCGTTGCGTGTTCCAACAAGAATTGATGCCTTGCAGAGTCTTCAATTGCTGTGGTATTCAACATATTGTCGATGCTGTATTCTTCCCTCAGAACGGAATCTCGGCAAAGGATATAATACTGCACGTAGATACCCTGTTTAGACAGCGTGTCGTAAAGTTCGCTGATGGTCTCAATCTGATGTTCCTTCTGGCTTGCAGGCTGTGTACATCCGACAATGCTCATAACTGCAAATGCCATTAAAATCATTTTTTTTGTTTTCATATTTTTTATTTTTCTGTGATTTTTTGTTGCTGAATATGGGCAATCAACCTCTCGCCTTTCTCTTGAATCTCACGTTGGTGGGAATATTGTTTTTCCAAAATGCCCTGCTCACCATTCATTGCATACCAATCCACGATAACCACTTCTTTTGACGTGGGGACGGTTGGTTGCGTTTGTGGTTTATGTAATGCTATCAACAAGGCGACGCTGGCGGCTGCGGCGATGCCCGAATAGAGCCACACGCGGTGGTGCTTGGGCTTCGCCGCCTGCTCCTCGATTCGTTGGCGAAGTCGGTCGGCGAAGTCGGCGGAGAGTTGCGGCGTGTCGGAATATCGGCGCCGCAGGGCTTCGCGAAGGTCGGTATCTTTATGGTTTGTCATATTTCTGAAGTTGTTTGAATAGTTTTTTGCGGATTCGGTAGAGGCGGTTCGCCAAGGCGTGGGCCGTCGCGTCGATGATGAACGCACATTCGTCGAGCGGACGGTTCTCGAAGTAGTAGAGCGTGAGCAGCAGGCGGTCGTCGGGCGGCAGGTCGTCCATCAGCAGTTCCAGTCGGCGTATGCGTTCTTCGCTGCCTGTGGAGAGTCCGGCTGCCAGTTGCTCCTCGCCGATGTCTGTCTGCCAAACCTCCGTGTCTTCTATCGAGACAATCTGCGGACGGCGGCGTTTCAGGAAGTCGAGCGTCAGGCGGTAGGCGATTCGGCAGAGCCACGTGCCGAGCGATGCCCGATTGGGGTCGTAGCTCCCGATGTGGCTGAAAGCGCGCAGGAAGGTGTCTTGCGTCAGTTCCTCGGCATCCATCGCGTCGCCCACTTGGCGGACGACCATCGAGAACACCTGCTGCCCGTAGCGACTGACCATCAGGCTCTGTCCCTTGCTCCCGCCGCCTTTGACGGCTTCTATGATTTCCTTGTCCGTATTCACACTTGTTTTTGTGACCTGTCTCTATTTGTTATACGACGGTTTTCGGAAAAGATCCCGCCCGTCGAAAAAATAAATGCAGATAGTTCGGACTATCTGCATTGTTTTTAAAGTTCGTTGGGAAAGAACTTGAATAGAAAATCTTGAGGTTCTAATGCTTCAACAGAAGACGAAAAGTCGAAATCTTTAATGTTTCGGGTGATGATGCAATCGGCCCCAGCCTGCTCTGCAGAAAAATATTGAAGGGCATCTTCAAAATCTTTGCTTTCCACCCGATAGGCTTCATCGACGGATGCGCTTCCAACACCAACAATTGTATAGTATTTCCGCAATGACTTCATCACAGCATAAAACTGCTCTAAAGGAATATCTTTACGCGTGACATATCTCATGTTGGCTATTGTCAAGTCGGACACCAAAAGTTCGATGTCGCCATGTATGGCTAAGTAGAAAATCACTTCAGCCTCCCTCCAACCTTCCTGTCGTTGCTGAATATAGTCAAGGAAAACATTCGTATCAATAAAAACTCTCATTCTTTTTTGCCATATTTTTCCACCAAAAAATCTTCCTTCACTTGTTTCCAGTCGTCGGCTGTTTTGCTCGCAGAGAAAGCTCCAAGGTAAGAGTGCGCCAGTTCTTTCGCTTTAGCACGTCCGTCAGTTTTCCGACTGTTATCCTTTTCTTGAGTTATGGCAGTGGAAATATAAAGCCAGATAGACCGCATCGTGTTTGCGTCATTGTCGCTTAGCAGAGAGATTTTTCTCAGTGCGTCGTTTTTCATTTCTCTTACAGTCATACCAAATCGCATTTATGTTAATCCGATGCAAAGATAACGATTTCTGATGAAACCACCAAACATTTTTTCATTTATTCGTTTTGTTGGATGTTCTACTTTCCATCAAAAACTCTCAACTCTCAACTAAATATCGATAATAGTCTTTCGGCTCGACCTCCTCGGGAAACAGGTCGCAGAGCACGATGGCGGCTTCGCGTGGGTTGCGCTCGCAGGCTTTGCGGACGGCCTCGCGAAACTCCTCTTTCTTCCCCAGCGAATAGCAGCACAGGGCCTCGTAGGCAAAGCCTTCGGTGCGCTCGTCGTCGCCGTCGAACTTGCCGAGCATTCGGAAAAGGCGGTAGGCGTGGTCGTAGTAGCCGAGGTCGTAGATGGAAATGGCGACGCGCAGGAAGATGTGCGCCGAACCACCGCTTTCGATGATGGCTTGCGAATAGCACGCCTGCGCCTCGACCCATTGCTTGGCTTCCATCAGCAGGTGAGCCTTCATCACAAGGGCTTCGTCGTGGGGCGCGTTGGGCAGGTTCAGCATTTTTTCGGTGTATTCGAGGGCTTCGTCGATTTTTCCGATGCGCGAGAGCGAAAATGCGAGTTCCTGATAAATCTCAAAAAGGTTTTCCGAGTCTTCGGGGGCGATTTCCTCGGCTTTTTTCAGGTGTTTGATGCCTTTTTCGAGCTCTTCCATATTGAGGTAGCAGATGCCTTGGAACATCTCGCCCGACTCCTCCTGCGGACAGAGTTCGCAGAAACGTTTGTAGAACTTCCTTGCCTCCTTGAAATTGCCGAGGCTGAAAAGTCCGTTGGCTTTGTTGAGGATGGCGTCGGCGTTGTTGGGATTGATGGCAATCGAAAATTCGCTGCTCTGGATGGAATCGCGGATATTGTTGTGCATAAACTGCGCCGAGGCCAGATGGTTCCAGTAGGGCGTAGAGTAGGGGTCGCTGTCGATGAGTTCGTTGAAAATGCGCTCGCTCTCCTCGTAGTTGCCGCGGTGCATCGCGATTCTTCCGCGCAGTTCTTTGTAGTCGGGATCGTCGGTGTCGGTGTATTGGTGCAGCCATTTTGCGGCCTTTTCGTAGAGTTCGTAGTCGGCGTAGAGCATCGCCACGTCGATGATGAAATCCTCGCGTTCTTCCTCGTCGTCGATGGCTTCGAACTGCTCTTCGAGAAACGCTTCGGCTTGGTCGTATTGCTTGCTGAAAATCATCAGTTCGGCCACGACATAATGGTATTCGGGATGGGTTTCGTCGTCGATTTGGTCGATGAGTTTTTTCGCCAGTCGTGTGTCGTTGTCGGCGTGCAGGGCCATTCGCGCCCGAAACGCCAACGGTTCGGCGGCTCCGGGGAACATTCTGACGGCTTGGTCGGCGGCTTCAATGGCAGAGGGCATATTGCCGAGCATATAGTAATACTCGGCAATATCGGTCAGGTCCTCGGGGTCGAAATACGGCGTTTCACCTGCTTGGCGGGCCGTTTCGTATCGACTGATAATCTCCTTGAACTCGTCGCTTTCAAAATATTTGTCGTTGTCTGACATTTTCTATTGTTTATTGACTTTCGCCCACGTGTCCTTCAGTCCGACGGTCTTGTTGAAGACGGGATTTTCGGGCGTGGAATCGGTGTCGGGCATAAAGTAGCCGATGCGCTGGAATTGCAGGTAGTCGCCAGCCTTCATCGTGGCGGCGTAGGGCTCGACATAGCAGTTCGTGAGCACGTTCAGCGAATCGGTGTTGATGATCTGCTTCATCGCGGTGACGGCGTCGCACTGCTGCGCGTCGCGGATGGCGGCCATTTCGTCGCGTGGGTTCTCGACCTTCCAAAGTCGGTCGTAGAGGCGGATTTCGGCCTTTTTCGCGTTGTGGCAACTCACCCAATGCAGCGTTTTTCCCTTGATTTTGCGGTCGGCACCGGGCATTCCACTTCGCGATTCGGGGTCGTAGGTGCAGTAAATCGTCGTGACGTTGCCGTTTTCGTCTTCGTCGCAGGGATGTTCCTCGTCGCATTTGATGATATAGGCGTTTTTCAGGCGCACTTCCTTGCCGGGGGCGAGTCGCATAAATTTTTTCTCGGCCTCCTTCATAAAGTCGTCGCGCTCAATCCAAATTTCGCGACTAAATTCAATCTCGTGGGTGCCGTCGGCCTCGTTTTCGGGATTGTTCACGGCGGTCAGCGGCTCGATTTTACCTTCGGGATAGTTGGTGATGACGACGCGCACGGGGTCGAGCACCGCCGAAACACGGATGGAACGGCTGTTGAGGTCGTCGCGAACGGCACTTTCGAGCAATGCTATTTCGTTGAGTGCGTCGTAGGTCGTGTAGCCGATTTTATCGATGAATTTCACGATGCTCTCAGGCGAATAGCCACGACGGCGGAATCCGCAGATGGTGGGCATTCGCGGGTCGTCCCAACCGTTCACCATCCCCTCGTTCACCAATGCTAGCAGGTTTCGCTTCGACATCAGCGTGTAACTCAGGTTCAGCTTGTTGAATTCCGTCTGGCGAGGGCCTTCATAGAGTGTAGAGTGTAGAGTGCAGAGTGAAGATTCTTCATTCTTCATTCTTAATTCTTCAATCCAATCTTTCATCCATTCTACAAACAGGTCGTACAATGGTCTGTGCTCCACGAACTCCAGCGTACACCACGAATGGGTGACGCCCTCGAGATAGTCGCTCTGTCCGTGCGTAAAATCGTACATCGGATAGGCGTTCCATTTCGAGCCCGTGCGCAGATGCGGAATGTTCAGCACGCGGTAAATCAGCGGGTCGCGGAACAGCATATTCGGGTGCGCCATATCGATTTTCGCCCTCAAAACCAGCGTTCCGGGCTCGCACTGGCCGCTGTTCATGTGTTCAAACAGGCGCAGGTTCTCCTCCACGGGTCGGTCGCGGAAGGGCGAATTCTGGCCGGCCTGCGTTGTCGTGCCCTTCTGCTGGGCAATCACCTCTGCCGACTGCTCATCGACGTAGGCGCGCCCCTGTCGGATGAGCCACACGGCGAAGTCCCACAGTTGCTGAAAATAGTCGCTGGCGTAATAGACATTCGCCCACTTGAAGCCGAGCCACGCGATGTCGTGCTCGATGCTCTCGATATATTCCGTATCCTCTTTCTGAGGGTTCGTGTCGTCGAATCGCAGGTTGCACGTGCCGCCGTACTTCTTCGCCAGTCCGAAATCAAGCGCAATCGCCTTGGCGTGGCCGATGTGCAGATAGCCGTTCGGCTCTGGCGGGAAGCGCGTCTGCATCCGTCCGCCGTTCTTGCCCTCGGCCAAATCCTTTTCCACCTGCTGCTCAATGAAATTGAGGCTTTTCTTCTCTTCCATCGTCTTTTCGTCTTTCTGAATCATAATGTCAAAGTATTAATTACGATGCAAAGTTACGAATTTCCAATTAAAAACCGACGAGTTTTGAATATTTTTTGTAATTTCGCGGCTGATATGAACAAAATTTTTGTTTGGTGCTTCGCACTGCTGATGCTTGTGGTCTCGTGTCGGCAGGGTAGGGTGGCGACGACGGCTTTCGAGGGCGACACGTTGCGCTTGAAATATTCCGAAAACATCGTCATCGTGCGCGATTCGGCGGTGACGATGGTCGAACTGCGCAATCCTTGGGGCGAGGGCGTTTTGCACCGCTATTGGCTCGTGCCGAAAGATGCCGATTTCTCGCCGTCGGAAGGCACGGTCGTGCGTGTTCCGTTGCAACGCAGTGTCGTTTTCAATACGGCGCACGCGTCGCTGTTGCTGATGCTTGATGCTGACGAGGCGATTGCGGGCGTGGCGGATTTGAAATATATGCTGTTGCCCGAGATTCATCGGCGCGTGAATTTTGACGATTTTTCAGCGCGAAACGCTTCGGAAAAACCGATTGTCGATTGTGGCGACGCGATGAATCCCGACATCGAGAAAATCGTCGAACTCGATGCCGACGCTATTCTGCTCTCGCCTTTCGAGAATAGCGGTGGCTACGGGCAGTTGGAGAAACTCGGCGTACCGCTTATCGAGTGTGCCGAATATATGGAAACGTCGGCACTCGGACGGGCGGAATGGATGCGATTTTATGGTCTGTTGTATGGCTGCGAGGCGCAGGCTGATTCGCTGTTTGCGGTGGTGGAAAGGGAGTATTTTTCTCTGTCGAGGAGCGAGGAGCGAGGAGCGAAGAGTGAGAAAAAATCCATTCTGACGGAGCGACTGACGGGCAGCACGTGGTATGTGGCAGGTGGACGAAGTACGGTGGCGCGGCTGATTGCCGATGCCGGCGGCGCGTATGCTTGGGCCGACGACGAACACAGCGGCAGTCTTCCGTTGTCGTTTGAAACGGTGCTCGACAAGGCTGGCGATGCCGACGTGTGGATTTTCAACTACACAGGCGCGATGCCGCTGACGCGCACGATGCTTGCTGCGGAACATCACGGCTACAAAGCGTTCAAGGCATTCCAAACAGGCGAAATCTATTACGTCAATTCGCTGCAAGTACCTTATTTCGAGGAAGTTTCGTTCCGCCCCGACCGCCTTCTTCACGACTACACCATCCTCCTGAATCCCTCGAAACAAAACCATCAAAAACTACGATACTTCCAAAAAATCACCCCCTAACTCTCAACTCTACACTTTTCACTATCCACTCTACACTCTACACTCTACACTCTACACTATGAACTATAAATTATGAACCCCAAACTCCCCTTCCTTTCTCTCACAACCTCCCTCGTCTTGCTGTTCCTCCTCAACCTATTCGTCGGTTCGGTCGAAATCCCCATTTCCGAGGTCATCGACATCCTTCTGGGGCGAGGCGATGCGAAAGAATCGTGGCGTTTCATCATCGTGGAATCGCGGCTGCCACAAGCCATGACGGCGATGCTCTGCGGCTCGGCGTTGGCCGTCTGCGGTCTGCTTTTGCAAACCGCTTTCCACAATCCTTTGGCCGGTCCGGGCATTTTTGGTATCACCAGTGGAGCCTCGCTCGCCGTCGCCTTCGTCGTGTTGCTTCTCGGCGGCGGCATCGCTACTGAAATCCTCCAACTCACAGGCTTTTTCGCCATTCTCGCCGCCGCATTCGTTGGTGCGATGGCCGTCACGGCGGTATTGTATTTCTTTTCGCGAATCGTCCAAAACCACGTGATGCTACTCATCATCGGCCTGATGGTCGGCTACCTCTCGTCGTCGGCGGTGACGCTGCTCAGTTCACTCGCCACCGAAGAAGGCGTGCGCTCGTATGTGATGTGGGGAATGGGTACTTTCGGAGCCGTTTCGTTGCGCCATCTGCCCCTTTTCGCCCTCGGAATCGCCGTTGGAATCGGCTCTGCCGTCGTTCTTGTCAAACCGCTGAACGCGATGCTCCTCGGCGACCATTACGCGCAGAATCTCGGCATCGACACGCGACGCGTCCGCAACCGCCTCCTGCTCACCACCGGCCTGCTCTGCGCCGTTACCACCGCCTTTTGCGGCCCCATCGCCTTCATCGGACTGGCTGTTCCGCACATGGCACGGCTCTTGCTTCGCCGCGCCAACCATCGCCTGCTGATGCCCGCCACGCTGCTGATGGGTGCGGTCGTCGCACTGGCCTGCAACCTGATTTGTTCGTTGCCGACGAATGGTGTTCGCCTGCCACTCAATGCCGTCACGCCGTTTTTCGGTGCGCCCGTCATCATTTACATGATTCTCAAACGGAAATAAGATTTTTAATGCCTTTTGATTTGGAAAAAGCCGAGTCGATGGGTGATGCCCTTTCGACCGAGTGAACGAAGTTGATAAAAACCTTCGGGCAGGGTGCTGACATCGGTTTTGTTGCCGCGCCACGGACGAGTGGCGACGAGCGTTCCCTGCAGGGTTTCGATGGCAAGGGTGTTGGCATCGAGGGTCTGAGGCTTTTCGGGAAGCGTCAGTTGGCGATTGTCGCAGGGAAGAAGGGGAAGGGTGGAGTTGAGAGTTGATAGTTGATAGTTGACAGTTGGTTGCTGCGACTTAAAAGAATGGCTTTGCAGCGGTTCGCTCTCGTTGCCGTAGCGGTCGAGGGCGGTGATGGCGTAATAAATCGGTCTGAAAGGGGAGTGATGGGGGAGTGAAAGGGAATTTTTCGCTGATGAGAATGTGATGTGCGGCTCAGTCAATCGCGTGGCAACGAGGTTGCGCGGGTCGGAAATATCGACGGGACAGACGGAACTCGCATATACATTATATAAGAAAGGTGTTGGGTGTTGGGTGTTGGGTGTTGG
>JAFPYO010000005.1:0-15427 GCA_017412145.1 Prevotella sp. | reverse complement strand
GCACGGGCCACCACTGTGCCCAACCGCTGATGAGCCGCCTCAACGTGCAAGGCACCGTCCGCGCCTCGTTCGCCCTCTACAACACGCTCGAAGAAGTCGATGTGTTCGTCGAAGGACTGCGTCGCGTCGTCAAAATGTTCTAAAAATCACGGAATCCACTCGAAATTCTCCGTTCCGGCACCAATTTCGAAGTGGAGTTTCACGATGCCAAGGTCAACCTTCGAGAAATAGCCCCAGCCGGCTTTTGCCCTGACTTGATTTCCATTCGTAAGCGAAAACGTGAATTTTTGTTGATTGATGGCCGTCGGAGCCAACAGAGCCGCCTCAACGCCACGACGAAACCAATCGGGCATCGCGCCATCGACTTTTGACACTTTTTCCACCGACTTAATCTTGTGCGAAACACCCTGCGACGTGCCGTAACCGACAGAAATGACGCAACGAAGCCGCTCGCCATCGCCCATTTGCAGGAATTCGGGCTTTTTCTTGTAGGTTAGTGCCACCCAGCAGGTGTTCAGCCCCAACATTTGCGCTTCCAACACCAATTTCTCGCCGTAGTAGCCGATGATCTCGTCGAGGTTCGGCTCGTCGCTCCGCCCAATCAGCGCAAAATAGTTGCTCACGCCCGAAAAACGCCCATAGCGTGCCATCCGACAGTCGAAAGCCGTCGGTTCGTCCGTCACCAGCTGCATGTTCAAGCCACTCTCGCGGTTGCACTGCTCAATCAACGCTTGTAGTGCGGCCACTTTCTCCGCTTCAATCGGTCGGTCGGCGTAGCGCCTGACGCTGTGCCGCTACTGAATTGCCTCGTGTATTGTCATCTCGATATCGTTTAGTTTGCGGCAAAGATACAATTTTTTCCGAAAACAAAAGAATATACCTAACAAAATTCCACTATAAAAGATTTAGAATAAGGCTCTTCTTTCTTCGATTTTATTAGAAAAAGCATAGAAAATCAATCTCAAAGAAGACAAAGAAAGAATCCGGAGTTGCCAATTTGCCGAACAAAAAGTAAAAAAATTTTGATAATCAAAAAAAAGTCCCAATAAGCACCATCTATACCGACCTTTCATCCAGTGAGGGAATCTCGATGAGCGAAGACACCATATCGTCATATATTGCTGCTTTGAAGAAGATATTCGCGAGAAGACGGTGTGCTGGTCGTTCCCATTGGATGCCTGAAAGATTAATTAAAATCCATCGGAAACACCGCACAGGCGATTTCCGATGGATTTTCTTTTGAAAGAAACACAGAGGTATCAATTCCTCTAATTACTCTGTAGAGGGCGAGAAACCTGTGTGGCGCTGACCATGTACGTGCCACTTTGTCCAGCCGTATTTAGCAGCATCCTCATCATCGTCAAATGAGATATAGAATGAAATGCTGTCGTTAGGCATACCATGCGAGTTTTTCGCTGCACCTTCGAGAATCTTTCCGTCGGTGACAGTGGCATGACCAGACTGTTTAGCATCGTACCACACCGCAGGAGAGGAGAATGTACGGGTGTTATAGTCGATGTTGATGAGGAATTTATAATTCCAGAACTTACCGCGGTCATCTATGTACATCTGTGTTGTACTCTCATCGCTGGTGTTGTAGGTATACAAATCTACCACTCCCGAGCCATACGGGTCTTCATAGACAATATTACCTGCATCATCAACAGCGTCGTAAGTGACATCCCAATATCCGCACATTTTTTCAACTTTGGTACCTCCCGCCTCCTCGTTGGTCTCAGTGTCACAGGCAATGAAACCAAGAGAGAGGGCGAGCGTCATTGCAAAAAATGAAATATACTTTTTCATACGTTTTTCTTATTACTGATTATTCTTTTTCTTATTCTTTATACAGCACAATGTCCATGAAAATTTGGTTAGCATACGACAAGCTGTATGTAATTTGGCCTGTTTCCGGATCATATTTGCCGTCCTTCAGATAGTCCAAACTGTCTCCCCAACCAGAGATATAGCTGGAGATGAGATGGATATTGTTCTCAGCATCGAGGTTCACGTAACCCGTCATGCAATATTTTGCAGCATAGGCACGAATCTGGTTGTACCAGCCGGCAAAAATATCGTTCACGGAGTAGATGCCAGGAGCAACCTCGGTGAAGGTGATGCCCGTACACTGTGTGGTATTTCCATAGGAAGCGGCATAGTCTGCGAAGGTTTTGCCTGCCTTCCCGTACTTCGTGGCAGCCATGTCAGGCTGATAAGAGCCTTTGATGGAGGTCGTGACCTCTGGGTCATAGACGCATACCGTGCGCGAAACACTGACAGGATAGCCATCAGGATTCACGGCAGAATAGGTGATTTCATAGAAACCCACCTTGTTCACATTGACATCACTGACTCCTTCCGTCACCAAGTGAGAAGAATAATCCTCACCGCTCAACTCGGCCTTGCAGCCGGCATCCGTGTAGGCCGAGCCGAGGGGAACGAGGACAAAGTCTTCACCGTTCAGCTGCAGGTCCACATAGTATGTCAGCTTCGTGTCCGAGAGTACATCATTGTCATCGTTGCACGATGTGAAGCCCAGTACGATTGCGCAAAGGGCTATTCCAAAATATAATGCTTTCTTCATAATACTTTTCTTTTTATCTTCTTAACTATTTTTTATTTACTTAGTATCCCAGAAGACACGGTCGCTCAACAGTTTGGCCTCAGGCGTATTACGATTCAGTGTACGTGCATTGCTGGGATAAGGCACACGCTTAGCCAGGCCACCGCCAACAATGTTGTTCACGCCAGGCTCAATGAGATCGCCAGCAGTATAGCTGGTTTCGTCGTCGAAAACCTGCTTGGCAGTCTTGCTCGACAGGGCGGGAACGTCTGTACGACGAATCTCCGACCAGGCCTCCATGTGGTTACGCATGAAGAACGCCGTCCATTTCTGCATATAGATGAGCTTCAGCTTGGCGTCGGCAGAAGCCTGAGCGTCGAAGCTGGCACGGTTCGTAGTGAGGAATTCCGCTGCGCCCTTGACACCACGTGACGCGAAATCTGCTTCAACAGCGGCTTCATAAGCTGCTTTGGCAGCAGTGGCGTTGTTGTTGAAACGCAACTGCACTTCTGCAATGAGAAATTGCAGTTCAGCCTGTGTGAAGAGGTAGATGGGAGCGGCAGCAACTTCACTGTACTTGATGTTGCTGACATTCTCATTCTTCCAGTCGGCAGCCTCGCCACCACTCCAGGGACCCATGAGGGTTTTGCAGCCCGGCAACTGGCCATAGTACGTATTCGTCTTGCTGGCAACGTCCAAGTAGGCACCGATGCGCGGATCCTCAGTGGAAAGCATATAGCTGACGATGGGATAGGCTGCACAGTGATTGACTGTTCCCAGGCGGTAGTAGGCACCATACCAGGGTGAATATTGACCGGAAGCATTGCTGTAAACGTCCCAGGCAACATTGCCCGAGAAGAAATTGTTGGCAGCAACAAGTGCCTTGGCCTTGTCTTGATAAGCTGCGGAGCCACTGTCAATCAAACGCATATACATGCGCAGACGCAAGGCGTTTGCATAGCCACGCCATTGGCTTATGTTCTTATCAAGCAGCGGGTCGGTCATAGTGATGGCTTCGCTGCCAAGAGCTGCCTCAGCCTCGTCGAGTTCTGCAAGCACGCCTTCATAGACGGTCTTACCCTCGTCCCATGCGGGCATAGCGTTCTCACTACCTTGCAGAGCCTCGGTGTAAGGTGCTTTGTCGAGGTTGTCAACAAGCACCTGG
Organism: Prevotella sp.; assembly: GCA_017412145.1. GTDB lineage: Bacteria > Bacteroidota > Bacteroidia > Bacteroidales > Bacteroidaceae > Prevotella. The sequence continues at coordinate 11,699 of JAFPYO010000005.1, read as the reverse complement.
AATGCCTGGGCACGCATCACTGTGAGTGCGAAGAGGTTCGAGGGGTTGTCGGTCTTACCCATGATGTCCTTGATGTCCATCAGTGCACCTGCATAGAGTGCGCTGTAGCAGCGGTTGAACAGGTCGGTGCCTTCGTTGATGTCGAGTTCGGCAAGCTTGTTATACTGGTTGGCAGTAGGAGCCTGCTCAAAATACTGTGCAAAGAAACCTCCATAATTGAACATTTGGTCGCCAATGCAGTCGGCAATACTGTTCTCTACGGCAGGGAACATCAGTTCGGGTGTGATGTCGCTGCTGGCTGGATTGTTGGGGTTTTCGTTGATATCCAGATCGCAGCTTGCAAGCATCAAAACTGTTGCGGATAAAAATAATACTATCTTTTTCATATTCTTTTCCTCCTTTTAGAATTTTACGTTCACATTGAAGCCAAACTTGCGCGAGCTGGGATTGGCCGAATATTCACCGAAGTTACCTTGTAGGTCGTTACCGAACGACGTGCTCTCTGGATCGATAAAGGTATTCGACTTCGGAGTCCACAAGAAGAGGTTGTTTCCAAAGAATGAGACGCTGGCACCCGTGATGAAGAAGCTGTCGAACCATTTGCGGGGCAGTTCCCAAGAGAGAACCACTGAACGGAGTTTCAAGTAGGTCTTATCTACGAGGAAAGCAGCATCCAACTCGTTGGCACCTTTGTCCCAATAGTTATAGATATCCGTCGGAGTCAGCGGCGTGGTGTTCGGCAGATAGACGGTATTACCGGCATTGTCGGTGCTGGCATATACCGATCCTGGAATCACCCACGGGTTACGGCCGTTGTAGGCTGTCTGTATGGCGTTACCAGTGAAGTATGCAATATCTTTCGTACGCGAGAACATCAGGCCACCCTTACGATAGTCGAAGTTCACGGCGAGGCTGACACCCTTGTACTTCAATGTTGTGCCGAAGCCCATCTGGTACTTGTGCTGCATCGAGCCAATCTCCACAACGTCGTCGGTGGTGATAGGCAGACCTGTGCTGGGGTTCACAATGACATTGCCTTTCTCATCTTTCTGCGAGGTATAAGCCTTGAAAATACCAAGTTCCTTGCCTTCGATAGCGTAGAGGCCAGTACCGCCGGAGAAACCGTAGATATTTGACTCGCCACCCATTTCCGCTGGCAGGCTGAGCACCTCATTGTTATTCTTCGTGTAGTTGAAGTGCAAATCCCACTGGAAATCCTTGATTTTCACAGGAGTCACATCAAGCAAGAACTCAATACCGCGGTTGCGAACCTTACCGATATTGGTGTTCACCAACGTGTAGCCCGATGCGGGATCGAGTTCCAACTGGAAGATCTGCTTGTCAGAGACGCGGTTGTAATAGGAGAAGTCGAACGAAATGCGGTTCTTCAGGAATGCCATGTTCAAACCGATTTCACTTTCGGTTGACATCTCAGGGCTCAGCGTGTTACTGCCGAGCGTGTTGCCTGCGGTGTAGGCGTTGGTGTTGGTCTTGCTGAACGGGAAAGCACTGCTGGCCCATCCGCTCGAATTTGTGCTGGCCTGTCCATAGACACTGTTGGTCATATAAACATCGGCATCGTTACCAGTCTTACCCCATGCAGCGCGCAACTTACCGAAGCTGACAATCTTCTTCACATTCTCTGGAAGTATCTCAGAGAAAAGCCAGCTGGCAGTGACACCGGGATAGAAGAACGAACGGTTGCCGGAAGGCAGCGTTGATGACCAGTCGTTACGGGCGGTCAGCGTCAGGTAAACCATGTCGCGCCAAGCGAACTCGGCCTGTCCATACACGCCCATCAGACGACGCAGCCACTCGTTTTGCGATGTGCTGGGAATCTCCGATGAGTTGCTCAGGTTGTACCAAGTAGGGATGGTCAAATTATCAACAGCGCCGTAAAGCGACTTGTAGCTGCGCTCGTTGCCATTGAAACCGGCCAGTGCATTCACGTGCAAGTCCTCCATGAGATTTTTGTCGAACGTCACCATGAGGTCGTGGTTGATTTCACGACGGCGGGTCATCTGTTGCGAAGTCGAACCATTCTCACCTGTCAGGTCATCTCCATTGGGAGTGCCGGCAAAGAGTACTTCAAGGTTAGGCTGACCCGTGCGGCGGTGACCCGTCGAAGTGTCAAGACCGAAGCGATAGGTCAAGCGGAAATACTTCAGGAAGTCGTAGTCCAACTGGAGTTTTCCATAGAAACGCTCGCTCTCGTAATTGTTCATGAAGTTTTCCAGAATGTAGTACGGGTTCGTGACACCATAAGGCGTATAGTAGTAACCCGGAGAAGCAAACGGATTGCTCAGGTCTTTCAGCTCAGCGATGGAAATGTCGCGCGGAGTCTGCATGATGGCATTGTACATAGAGCCGTTACCCTGACCAGTGGTCACGAAGTCGTTCTGCTGGTAGGCATAGTTCAGCGAGGTGCTCAGCGTCACATTCTTGATTTTGTGGCTTCCGCGAGCCGAGAAAGTGTACTTCTTGTAACTGTCAGCATCGGTCGGGATGATACCATCCTCATGAATCTGCGACAAAGAAACGAAATACGTGCTGCGGTCCGTGGCACCGTTGAACGAAACGCTGTTGTTATAGCGCACGCCAGTATCGAAGAAGTCCTGAACATTAGAAGGGATGGCTACGTAGCTCTTGCGCTGCTGCGAATTGTTGTAAACCTGACCATAGCGCAGGAAGCTGCCGTCGAACCTCGGCCCCCACGAACCGTTCTCGTCCATGGTCTTCGAGCCATACCAACCCTGACCGAAGTCGTTCTGCATCTGCGGCAGACGGAGAACGCCTTCCCACTGCAGGCCACCATTGTACTCAACACCAACGCCTTTCTTCTGGTCCTTACCGCTCTTAGTGGTGATCAGAATGACACCGTTGGCGGCGCGGCTACCATAAAGGGCCGTAGCAGCGGCACCTTTCAGCACCGTCATCGATTCCACGTCGTCGGGGTTCACGGCACCGGCACCGTTACCGAAGTCGTAACCAGAGTTCAGACCATCGCCTGTACGAACCGAGGTGTTGTTCAAAGGAACACCGTCAATGACGTAAAGCGGCTGGTTGTTACCACTCAGCGAGCTCACACCACGAATAATCACCGACTGCGAAGCACCCGGGTCACTCGACGTAGTGTTAATCTGCACACCAGCCATCTTACCCGCTAAACTCGACATAATGTCGTTCGTGCGGGCCAGTGCAAGGTCTTCACCTTTCACCGAGGCTGCTGCATAGCCCAGTGCCTTCGTGCTACGCTTGATACCCAAGGCGGTAACAACCACCTCGTTCAACGTCTTGTCGTCTGGCACCATCACAATCTGCATACCGTCTCGTGCGGCAAGGTCCTGCTGTTCCATACCCAAATACGAAACACGAAGCTTAGCTCCTTTGGGAACAGACAGCGAGAACTTACCATCAGCGTCGGTCGTAGTACCTTGGTTTGTTCCAATAATCTGGATGGAAGCACCAACTACGGGTTCGCCGTCATCTTGGGAAACTACGGTACCACTGACTTGCGTCTGTGCCGTTGCCCCTGCTACTGACAGCAGCAGGGCGGCCAAAAACATTCTTAGTCTTTTAACCATAAATTCTCTCTTTTTTAAGTTAATAATATAAATAATGTGTAAATAAAACTCTAACTTTGCAGCCAAATTTCGCACCTCCGCGCGGGAGGTGAGAAGGCTTTAAGTAAATTTGTGGACGATTATCCCTTACATTTTATTCTATGAGAAAAATAGCAAAATTTTTTCACATGGCCACAGCGGTCATCGAGAAATGGAAACAGGACAAAAGTCCGAGTACAAATGCGAACTACCTAACGGCTCTTCGGTCGTTGAAGACGTTCACGGAGAATCAGGAAATCGACCTGAATAGGCTCAACGAAGCACTCGTCAAGGCTTACGAGCACTGGCTGCGCGAGAAAGGTGTGTGCCTCAACACGATTTCGTGCTACATGCGGTCGCTTCGCTCACTCTACCGACAAGTGGGCGGCAAGGGCGACCCGTTCAGCGCCGTCTTCACAGGCTCGGAAAAAACCGAGAAACGAGCCATCAGCATCGAGGATGTCAGGAAAATACGCCAACTAAAACTACAAAAAGGCTCGCGCATCGACCTGACACGCGACATTTTCCTTTTCTGCGTCTATGCGCTTGGAATGCCCTTTGTCGATATGGCCCACCTGAGAAAACACAATCTTCGCAACGGTGCCATCGTCTATATGCGCCACAAGACGCAACAGACCATCCGCGTCCCCTTGGAGCCTTGCATGACCGACATCATTCAAAAATATGCTAATGACGACAGCGACTATCTGTTTCCAATCATCCGTTCGCTCGACCCCAAAAAGGCCTATCGGCAGTATCAAGTATCTTTGGGGGTGTATAACAAAAAACTGAAGGAATTGTCGCGGATGGCTGGAATCAAGGCTAATCTCACCTCTTATGTCGTGCGCCACACGTGGGCGAGTCTCGCTTACGAGAAAAACGTCGATCTCAGCGTCATTTCAAAGGCTCTCGGCCACACCGACACCCAAACCACCCAAATCTACATCCGCGAAATCAACGACGAGCGACTGGCAACCGCCAACCGTTCGCTGCTGTCGAGTTTTTTGGAGTAGAATTCAAAAAAACGACAAGGCGAGGACATGGAAGATTCCTCGACGAACTATAATGGTGGAGGAATTGAGGATTAAGCAATCTATTTCGTTTCCACTCGACTTTCGCTCCGAAGGCTTCTAATGAGGTCTTCGGAGTTGATTTTGATGGGTTTTGAAATGAAGTCGGGTGTGTTGAAGGAATAGAGCGACCGCTGATAATAGCGTTTCGGATTCTGCTGCGGCAACAGGAACGGCTTGGTGGCTTTTCCCTGCGCATCGAGTGACGAAAAATAGATTTGGGTGTAAAGACCATCGTGGCGACGGGTTGTAAAGAAGAACCAACGACTGTTGCTGCTCCAGTTGTGTAGACTCTCGGCGCAATCGCTGTTCACCTCGTCCAACGGGCGCGTTTCGCCAGTTTGCAAAACCAGCAGCCACAAATCGGCTTCGGGATGCCAGGCGGAAAAATAGCCATAGTCCAGCTGCGTGTACATGATGTAGCGACCATCGTAAGAAGGGCGCGGCCATGTAACGCTTTTTCCCGTTTGGTCAGCATTGACAAGCGTATCGACCTTCTCGCCAATTCTGCCGGTTTTCTCATCGAATGCGACCCGACAAAGGCTGTATTTTTCTAAATCGTAGTTTTGCGGATAGTTTTGTCGGCGGGCGGTGGTGAAATAGAGCCATTGGCCGTCTGCCGAGAACGCCGGGCAGTTCTCCGCCCAGTATTTTTTCATGATAAGCGTGTCGCGGAGCAAGGTATGGGTTTTACAATCATAGACAAAAACGTCCGACAGCCCGTCGAAAACCTCGATACGCTTATTGTTTCCAGTATGAAACAGTTGCGAAGTCTTGTTCGTCGAGAATGCGATGTAGCGACCGCTGCGATGCCAATAAGGATAGACCATTGCACCGCCCAAACTGTCGTTGATCGAGGCTAAAAGTTCCGTTTTCCCTTGTCGGCCGATTACCGTTGCGCCGTGTTCGCTTCTGACGTGAAACACAAAATCGTCGGGCTGACTGCGATTCGACGTGTGGCAATTGACACATCCGCCCTCCAACTGCCGATTGTCCACGATGGCCGTTTCTTCAAACGTGGCAAGTTCCCGTTGATAAATGCCCATGTGACCGTACATTTGGTAGCCAGGGGCGATTCGGCGATAAGTGATGCCCCATTCTCCGAGCGAATCGTTGCCGACAAACACCTCGAAATCGCGGTATTTCAGCCATTTTCCGTTCTTTTCAGCGCAAACGGACACCAGCAATTTCCCACCTCGGTTCTGTTTCAGCAATTCGTGCCAGTCATCGTTATTGAAATCGGCGAAATCGCCATTTGCATGCAAAAAACCGCCTTCCGAGCCATTGATTTCCACATCAATCGTCGTCACATCGTCGTCGGCCACCGAGAAATTCAGCGGCGCAATGTCCACAGGCACGGTCACACCAATGTAATCGGGAAAAATGACAGGTTGCGACGCCACTTCCTCCGCGTCGTGCGGACGCGACTGGCACGCAAGCAGCAAACACACTATCGGAACCAAGAATCGAAAGGTTTTCATATCGCTTAATTAAACAGAACGTCGTTAGTGTTTTCGTAGATTTTTTGCAGTTTTCCGTAGGTTGGATGACTGGCTATCAAAGAAGGATTTTCGACCAATTCCCTCATCCGACGGGCGAAATCGCGGTAATAAACAGTTTTTTCCAATATCGAAATGTATTTTTCAGCCACTCGATACTGCCCTGTGACCAATGCCGTTTCCGTCAGACGCTGCAAAGCCCTGCCGCTCATCGAAAAATCCTCGATGGAGGCCATTGCCTCGAACGATGCCCGTTGCGCCATGTTCACCATTCCCGCGTACATATAGACATCGCTCATCATATAGGCGGCAGTTCGGCTGCCCAAGACATCGTTGGTCAGCGTCAGTTCGTCGAACATCTCGTTTTCGCTGATTCTTCCCGTCTGATACTGTGCCAACCTGACCACATTCTGGCAAGCCATCGACGACGGATAGTTTTTTTGGAGAATCGACGTCCACCGACCTCTTCGCAACAGCCAGTCATACGACGTTTCGTCGTTGTTGATGGTGAATTTCGAGAACATCAGATGCCAGACGAAAAGGGCAGGAACAAACGAAACTACAAAAAGAAACGTCTTCCATTTCCCGATACGCGACAACAGCCACCACGACAACAACTGAACGACAACATAAGCCAAGGCCGACAAAAGGGCTCCGACAGAGGCGAAATGGAAAAACTGGGCGAAAAAGTCCCTGACATATTGCCACAGCCCATATTCCTGCCAGAACTCAGAATCCCAGACGAACAGCCGCTCCTGCGCCACGATGGCGTGAGGATAAAGGAAATACCAGAAACAGAAGATGATGATGGCAAAGAGTATTGCCACCACCATCTTCCAGTGAGATTGAATCTTCATTTAATAGTTCTTTTCGCAGAGTTTGTTATAGTCGGTCTCGGCCTTGGGAATTTCCCAAACCCAACCGTCGGCTCCGGCAGCCTTCTCCAAGAAGGTGCAGAATGTTTTAACGAAGTTGCGACCACGCTTGATGGGCAGGTTCAGACGCTTCAGGTCATAGAAGCGGAAGCCCTCGCCCCACAGCTCCACGCGGCGGCTGTTCATGATTTCCTCGGCCAGTGCGTCGCCCGTGTTGCCCTTCGACACATACGACGGGTCGCGCGTCACTTGGAACTTGGTGAACACCGTCTGGGCCTCAGCCGACTTGCCGGCGCGCGCCAGAGCCTCGGCCTGCGTCAGATACATCTCGGCGAGGCGCATAAAGGCCACGTCGCCAACGGCATTCGCGGTGGAACGAGCCGTGAACTTGCGGTTCTGGTAAGGCTGCTTGACATACGTCGAAGCAGGAACGGAAGCTTCGCCCGTCGGGTCGAACCATGCACGGCGCAGGTCGGTTTCCGACATTGTGTCGTAGGTGTCGGCATTGATGCACTTTACACCCTGACGGATGGCTGTGGCACTGAAGTTCCACGACATGTAAGCATAGAACGAGTAGAAATACACAGTCTTGTCGTCCGGCGTGCGGGCAGCATACATGGCCTCCTTCGTCTTGGTGCAGATGTCGGCAAAACCGTTCATCAGCTGATCGCCTTCCATCAGCGCACCGCCCTTGGCCTCGGCAAACTGGATGGCCTTGCCTGCGTAGGTGGCGGCATTATTGTAGTCTTGCATGGCCAATGCCACACGAGCCTTCAGACCCCACGCCACCATTTCGCTGTAGTGGTGGTAGCCGGGATAGATGCCTGCCAACAGCTTGCAAGCCTCGTCAAGATCATCGTTGATGTATTTATACACGTCTTCCACAGAGTCGCGAGCTTTCTCTTCCGTGGCAGGAGTCAGGCGGTAGGGAATACCGGGCTGCGAGTTGTTGCCACCGGCAGCAAAACGCTTGGCGTAGAGCTGCACGAGGTTGAAGTGAGCCCATGCGCGGATGCAGAGAGCCTCACCCTTCACTTGGTTGTAGAGAGCCTCGTCGGTCTTCGGAGCTTCTTCCACGCCTTTGAGAATCTTGTTGGCGTTCAGAATCCACTGGTAGTAAATCTGCCAATATTTGGCGTTGTAGCCAGAGGTTTCGTTCATGTTGCAAGTCCAGCCCAGATAAGCGGCCTTACACCATGTGTTGGTGATCCACGTGATGTCGTCGGCCTCGATGTCGCGGCAGAACATGAATCCAGGCTCACCGCCAAGGCACTGGTAGCCGGTTTCCTGCGATACCATTTCCTTGTGGATACCGTTCAGCGTGATGTAGAGGTTCTCAAGCGAGGAGTTGATGGAAACCTCAGAAACGGCATTCGACGGCGCAGTCTCCAGATAGTCTTCTCCACAGCTGCTCAGTCCGAGCACCATGGCTGCCGCCGCTACGATTGTCAATATTTTGTTGTATTTCATAATTCTTAAGTTGATTTAGAATGTAACATTAAGCGCGAAAGTAAAGTTGCGAGAAGGCATGTACTCGTTGTAAACCAGACCGTTGTACTGAGCCATCGGGTTCAGACCCTGACGGGCTTTCAGCATGAACAGGTTCTCGGCTGCGAACGAGATGCGGGCAGACTTCAGATAGACCTGGCTGAGCCACTGCTTAGGCAGCTGGTAGCCGATGGTCACAGAACGCAGGTTCAGGAAGTCTGACTTCGTGAGCCAACGGGTCGAGTAGGAAGTCGAGATGTTGGTGTTGTGGTCTGCGAATGCATCGACACGCGGAACGTCGGTGACGTCGCCGGGCTTCTGCCATGCGTTCAGCAGGTCGGGACTCATCGATTGGCCGTAGCTGTCAGTAGCCATCATGCTCTGATAGCCATAGTCGAGCAGTTTGCCGCCGAGCTGATACGAGAACACGGCTGCGAAGTCGAAGTCCTTGTAATAAGCCTTCAGGTTGAAGCCGCCAAACAGTTTCGGAATGGAAGCGCCGCTGTGCTCGAACTTGGCATACGAATAGGAGTTGGTCAGTTTCTGGCCATTGACCTCAACGACTGTTCCAGCATAGGTCTTGTTGTAGTTTTCGCTGTTGGGGTCGTCAGAATAGTCCTCAGTGTTGGGATACCACAGTCCGTCACCCGTGTTGGGATCGACTCCCCACCACTGGCGGAGCCAGAACTCATACATGCTCTTGCCCTCGACCCACTTCTTCGAACCAGTCACATAGCCGTCCTTCATGTTTTCGGGCAGTTTTGTGATTTTGTTCTTCAAGAAGGTAGCGTTGGCACCGATGCTCAGGCCGTAGTCCTTTGCCTTGATGACCTTGTAGTCGAGGTCGATTTCAATACCTGTGTTGGTCACCTTACCCACATTTCCGATAATCGAGGGAACACCCGTCGAAAGCGGCTGCGACACGTCGAAGAGCAGGTCTTTCGAAGCCTTCTTGAAGTATTCGATGGTACCCGTCAAGCGGTCGAAGAGGCCGAACTCGATGGCGAAGTCGGTGGAAACCTGTGTTTCCCACTTCAGGTTGGGGTTGGCTACCACCGTGAAGTAGGCACCGGCTTCATTGTAGTTCTTGTAGCCCGTGTAGTAGAGTGTCTGGTAGGGATAGTAGTCAGAATTGCCATCGCTGTCGAGGATGCCGTCGTTACCGGTTTCACCGTAAGAGGCGCGCACTTTCAGATTGTTCACCCAAGTGATGGGCTTCATGAAGTTCTCCTCGCTGATGCGCCAACTTGCACCAAACGACCAGAAGTTACCCCAGCGGTGATCCTTCGCAAAGCGCGACGAACCGTCGCGGCGGTAGGAAATCGAGCCGTAGTACTTGTTGTCGTAGTCGTAGTTCAAACGACCGAAGTAACCTTCCTTCTTGTAGTTGTCGGTGTAAGAACTCAAGCTGCTGATGTTCACGAAGTTACCGAACTCGTAGAGGCCAGTCATCGTTTCCTCGGTCTTCATGGCATACAGGTAGTCGTAGCGATACGAGTAGTTCTCGTGGCCGACCATGGCTTCCAAGTGGTGCTTGTCGAAGGTCTTGGTGTAGTTGACGATTTGGTTGAGCGTCTGCGTGGTCGAGCGCGTCGAAAGGATGTTCAGACGTCCCGGGCCGGCAGTGCCGTCACCCACGAAAGGATTCTCGTACACCTTGCGGCGGCGGTCGTTGTTGCCATACGAATAGTTCACCGTCAAATCCAGTCCTTCAAGCGGCGAAATGGTCACATAAGCGCGAGCATTCTGTCCGTTGCGGATGAATTCTCGGTTGTTGAACAGGGTTTCCACGATGGCGTCGCGACCAGGAGCCGACATACGGTCGCCGTCGTAGTCATAGACGTAGTTGGCGGGATTCGTCGTCGGGTTGCCTTCTGCATCGACGTAGGCACCAGTGCTCAAGTCGTGCTTGTGGAGCGGATAAATCGGAGCCATGTCACGAATGAAACGAACGATGTTTGCATACGAGCTATTGCTACTTGGGTCTGCGGCTGAATAGTTCGAAATCGAACGGTTCAAAGCGAGGTTCAATCCGCTCTTGAACCACTTCACGGGATAGATGTTGTAGTTCAGGCGTCCGCTGTAACGCTCGAAGTCGGTCTTGATGATGTAACCATTGTCCTTCAGATAGCCGACGGATGCGTAGGAGTCGCTCTTGTCAGTCTTCGTGTTATAGCTGAGGTTGTACTCCTGACGGTATCCAGTCTTGAAGGCTGCGTCTTCCCAGTCGAGGTCGTCGCCCCACTTCAGCGCGTTGGCTGCGGGATTCAGCTTGCCGTCGGTACCCACAATGGCGTTGTCGGCCACACCTTGGAAGATGTTGTAGCCGCGCAGTGTCGTGCCAAGCTTCTCCGTTGCAATCTGGGCAGCTTCAGCCTCGCTCTTGCCTGCGCTGATGTTAGCGTTCTTCAACATTTGCCACTGCAAGGGATAGTAGTCGTAAACGCCTACTTTCGCATAGTCCTTGTAGGCGCGGTTCGACCAACCTTGCTTGATGTCGAGTGAAACATTGGCACCTACGGTTTTACCCTTCTTCGTGGTGATCAGAATCACACCGTTACCTGCGCTCGAACCGTACAGAGAGGTCGAAGCAGCGTCTTTCAACACGGTGATGCTCTCAATGTCAGCGGGGTTGAGGTCGCCGATGCTTCCGTTATAGACGGCACCATCGACCACATACAGCGGCGCGTTGGAAGCGTTCACCGAACCGAAACCGCGAATACGGACAGCTGCCGACTCACCGGGCTGACCCGAAGCCGATGTCACCTGAATACCGGTGGCGTTACCCTCGAGGGCTGCCGTCACATTGGTGATCGGGCGTTTTTCAATGTTCTGACTGCCCACGGTCGAGGCCGAACCCGTGAACGACGATTTCTTCGTCGTACCGTATGCCACGACAATCACTTCATCGAGTGAGCTTTGGTCGCTCGTGAGCACAATGCGCATGTTCTGGCGAGCGGTCACCTCAATCGGTTCCATACCCACGTAAGTAATGCGCAGCAATTCATGTCCTTTCGGACAGGTCAGCGTGAACTTACCGTCCATGTTCGTAGCCGTACCGACGCTTGTTCCCACAACGACTACGGTTGCGCCCACTACGGGTTCACCGTCGTCTTGAGACACTACGGTACCACTGACTTGCATCTGGGCCATTGCTCCTATTGC
>JAFPYO010000004.1:0-24523 GCA_017412145.1 Prevotella sp. | reverse complement strand
TTAAGCTGTATAGGGATATATAGGCAAGTTAGCATGGCTGTCGCCCATAGATAGGCACAGGGTAAAGAAGACGTCGTTCCACACACTGAAGGGGCAGCTCCTGACCCTCACGAAGCCCGCCACGCGAAACGGACAAGGCTCGAAAAAGACAAAAGAAAAGCCTATGGTTTGAAAACTGAAACTGGGCAACCAGTTCCGCCAATTGCTTCTCCACAGCAGAGAAGGACTGAAAACTTCCGCTATTTTTGGTGGTTGAAAGGGTGTAGGCACTCTTTCAGCCCAATATCTTTTCTCGGCCATTCTTTCATCTTTAGCCGTGTTCACGGGCTTGTGCGCACTTCCTGCCGATGCGCAGGGAACACAAGCCACTGACACCAAGCAGTATTCGCCAGTAGAGATTACAAACATTCCTCCAGAAGAAATCTTACCAGTCTTAAAGCAACATAGAGTAGGGGATAAGTACGAGACTATAGAGCATCTAGGGATAGCTGAGAATGTTAGGATTAGTGATATGATGCACAAGTATGGAGCATGAGACTACTCTCCAGAGGAGTATCAGCAGTTGATGGGTAGGATAAATGTCGGGATGATCTGAGAGACTCCACCCATATATGACAACTACGAAGTGATATGATGATGAAGTGGATATGAGCCAGATATGCATGCTTATACATGACGAGATATAACGAACTCCTTAGTTAAATATGCAAATCATAAGGTTGTAACAAACCGACTCACACCAGATGAATCTTTAAAGGAATATTTTGAAAATAATCCAAATAGTATAAATATTTTTTGAGCTTCTGTGGGGGGCGTAGCTACAAAAAAGAAAACCATTGAATTTTTGTTAAAAGATATGAAAAATACAAATCATTTAAAAAATTTAATTATTTTTGTAGCATGAGGTAATGTTAGAGAAGATGGAAATTGAAATCTTCTAAAAAAAGTATATAATCAAGAGTATGAAATTGAAGATGTAAATTGAATTTATAATGTTTTTTGATCTGGTACAAATTCGGATAAGAATACAGATCCAGATAATCATCTAATGATAACTATAGCGACAAATAAAGATGGGGATCTTGATCAGACACATGCAGCTTACAATAGCTCCTGGTTTCCTATGGGATTTCACGAAAAATCATCATTTGCTGGCCGCACTTTCCCTTCTTATAATCCAAATTATGGATTTGCTGGCTCTGAACGAGGAAGCTATGCTACTTCTCATCCAACTCAGCTAAATAAGGCTGAGACGGCACTTATAACTGAGAACTTCGCTGATATAGATGATGCAGATGAGCTACTAGATATGATGAGATCCACTGCCGGTACTGACTATATCAGATATGACCTAAATGGAGACTGAGATACTAATGATACAGTCAGCATAGCTCAGAGTGATGGATCCTATCTACACCAAAAGGAGACTGTACCTCTTCAGCTTATCAATCCTGGTGAAGTCTTTAGAACCTACGGTATGGCCATCAACGAAACAGAAGGAAAAAGGCCGTCGATTCAGATGCCCGCCGAAATTGCTTCGGGTCAGGTTTCGGGCCTTGAGAAAGGATGGTACAAGGGCGTTGTCTTCCTCTTCCCCGGAACAGAGGTGCTGGTGGATGGCGAATGGATTCCCTTCGACAACGACAACTTCCAGTCCACCATCAAGAACTGCAATCCCTTCCACCTCGAATTCAGAATGAATGGCGACCTGCTCGTGCAGCAGGGATTCAAGGTCGGCGATGCCATCGAGGGAACCATTCAGGCCGTCGATGACCAGTGGTGAGGCCTGAAAGACATTTCCAAGCCCTTCACCCTGACCCTGACCGACAACCCCAACTCCATCGGCACCCTCGCTGCCGGCAACCAGTCAATGAAATCGTCGTGGTACACCATTTCGGGCCAAAAGCTCTCGAACCGTCCGACAAAGCCCGGCGTCTATATCCACAACGGAAAGAAAGTCGTCATCCAATAAAATTCCTTGAAATTATGACTTGAAAGAAACTGACATTCGGAACTTTTAAGACATCGCTGTTCACCATCTGAGCTGTCACGGCAACGCTGCTGACGGCCTGCGGCACTTCGGAACTGCTCGAAGTGCCTGAAACGCCCCTTGCAAAAACCGAGGAGGGTAAACCCACCAACGACTCCACCACCGTCGCCGCCAAAAAGGCTGCGGCATACACGCCATTGCAAATCAACTATTACAAGCCAGAGGATATTTTGCCTATAGTCTGACAGATAGAGGTGGGAGATAAAAAGGCATATCAGCATATAGAGCATCTAAGGATAGCTGAAGCCACTAAGATTAGAGACATGATGTGGAAGCATGGAGCATGAGAACTCTCTGCTGAGGAGTATCAGGGAAAAATGGGGAGACTAAATACAGGGATGACATGGGAGTGTCCAGAATGATATGATAACTATGAAGTAATTTGATGATGAAGTGCAGGGACGCCTTGACAACATGCTAACGAAGAGCGACATATATTGAACAGCATAGTCAAACATGCAAATTTCAAAATTAACAAAGAAGAAACTCCATGGTATAAATCTTTAAAAGAATATGTTGAAAACAATCCAAACAGTATAAACATTTTTTGAAATTCTGCATATAGTGATGCTTACAATAAGGCAGACTATGAAAAACGACTAAACGATGAAAGTCTTAAAGATTTGTGTCGTTTAAAAAATTTTATTATTTTTGCGGCCGGAACTAACATAGAAAATCCCAATTGAACATTAAAAAATAAGATATACAATGGAGAACATGAAGCAGACAGTAATTGAACTTATTCTTTGGCATCGCTTACTAATTCAGATAAAAATACGGATCCAAATAGCCACCTATTGGTTACAATATGAACAAATAAAGATTGAGATATTGATCAAACTAATGAGATTTATGAAAATAGCAAATTTCCAGTATGATTTCACAACAATGTGTTAGTTTCTGGACGCATCTTCCCATATCTTAATACATCTACTGGAAAAATTACTGCAAATAGATGAAAATATGCTACATCATATCCAAACTATGTAAACGTAGCTATGGCATCTCTATGTTTCCAGATGTTTGCTGAAGTAAAGGATGTGGATGAACTACTAGAAATGATCAGATCTACAGCACTCAAAGACTATATCAGACTGGATATGAACGGAGATGGAGACACAAATGATACTGTAGATGGACATCCTGAAACTGTAGAGCTTCAGCTAATCAATCCTGCCGGCTTCTTCAGGGAGTACAACCTGCCGAAAGACCTTCCCGAAGAAATCAAGACCAGCGAGACCCTGCAACTCGAAAAGGGATACTACAAAGGCGTGGTGTTCGACATACCCGGCGCAGAAGTGCTCATCGACGGTGAATGGACACCCTACGACCAAGAAAATGCCGACATCATCAAGGCACAGAACCCCTTCACCCTCGAATGGAGACTCAATGGCGAACGCCTCTGGCAACTCGGCTACGCCGACAAAACCATCGAAGGCACCATCATCACCGTCGATGACCAGTGGAAAGGCCTGAGCGAACTCTCAAAAACCTTCACGGTGAATGTCATCAAGGATATTTCGACCAGCATCAAGCCTATCTATCAATAAAAAACGAAGAAAACAGAATCATAAGAAAGCGACCCAAGGCGGGTCGCTTTTTTTGTGTGGATGAAAATTTGGATGAAAAATTGGGGTAGAGACCATTACTCTACATCATTTCCCTTAAAATCCATTCTTTGAAAAACGGGTCTTCTATTTCGTATCGGTTGGAGTAAATCACATAGCCCATCTTTTGTAGACGTTTAAGCGCACTGTAAATGGTGCTGGTGCGGTGTTCGCCTGTTTGAAGGGTGTCGTTTGCTGCAACCCGCTGAAGAATCCATTTGTTTGTGCGGTTGAAATTCATCCACATCCTCTCGTAGTCAAGCTCGTGTGTGGTTGTTATCTGGCTGATGGCTTCCACGAGGACATCTTTTTTCTTAGGTTGGAGCATCCCCACCTGCCACACATTAGCGGCCAACTGTTGTGAGTAGTAGGGGTGGCATCCCGTATAATCCAAAATACTGTCGGCCAATTCATCAAAATTTTCGGGAAAACAACTTTTCAAACGCTCAGATAAATAACGGTGAAAATCTTCGCGTGGCAGTTTTCCGAGGCGCATCAACTGTCCGAAATGATAGAAAGGCGACTTTTTTCGCTCGAATATTTCTGTCATCATGCTTTCCTGACTTCCCAAAAGAATGTAGTTGATATGTTTCTGATGCTGCATAATGGATCGTAACTTCTTGTCTAAATGAGGTTCAAGCCCAAGAATTTCTTGAAATTCATCCATCACGACGATGATTCTGTTGTCGTCAGAGTGAGTATTCTCTATCAGAGCCATCACGTCTTCAAGGAGTAGGCTGGCATCCACCCCTGGGCGGAAAGAGACGTCCATTGTGCCGGTTAGCGCATTGGTCGATATGGTGGGAATGATGCGGAAGTGGGTGATCAGATGTCGCACACGCTCCAAAGGGTGAAATTTGAGAAATTCGCGCAGCATTTTTGCTGACAGGTCAACTGTTGATGTCACCTGTTGCAAATTTAGGGTAATACTTTTCCGACCGCTCTGTTTGATGGCTTTTGCCACCACACTGCTTTTGCCAAATCGTCGCGGGCTGATGAGAATGAGATGGTTTGCACTTTGTATAAATTGGCAGATGTATGCCACCTCTTCAACCCTGTCAGTGAAGTACTCGGAGTCGACGATAGTTCCGAATTTAAAAGGATTCTCCATATTACGACTTTTTTCGTTACGACTTTTTTCGTAGTCCTTGTTTCCGCTTGCAAAAGTAACAATTATTTCCGATACAAGCAAAATTTTTCTTAAAAAAAACAGAATCATAGAAAATTCAATGTACTTTTTATATCTTTGTAATGAAACACTGTCCACATTTCGCCGTTGCCACATGTAACTCTCTACAAATACACCCTTAAATCATAAAAAACAATAATTAAAGCAATTAAAAAGTCTAAATCTTTGCGGTTTAGGCTTTTTTGTGTAACTTTGCGCCCGAATTTGCGAAAATCGCCGATTCAAAGAAGTTTTTTTTAGATGTTTTATAAGAAAAAAGTAAAGTTTTTTAGATGAACGTAATTACGAAAAGTGTTCAATTGCCTGATGGAAGAACCATCACAATTGAAACCGGAAAAGTGGCAAAGCAGGCCGACGGAAGCGTTGTTCTCCGTATGAACAACACCGTACTCCTCGCCACTGTCTGCGCCGCAAAAGATGCAGTCCCAGGAACAGATTTCATGCCTTTACAGGTGGATTATCGTGAACAGTACAGTGCTGCCGGCCGTTTCCCCGGCGGCTTTACGAAGCGCGAGGGAAAACCCGGCGACAACGAGATTCTGACGAGCCGACTCGTGGATCGCGTGTTGCGTCCGCTCTTCCCGAGCAACTACCATGCCGAGGTGTATGTGAACGTGATGCTGCTGTCGGCCGACGGCGTGGACCAGCCCGACGCATTGGCTGGTTTTGCAGCTTCGGCAGCCCTCGCTTGCTCGGATATTCCCTTCGAGTGCCCCATCAGTGAGGTTCGCGTGGCTCGTGTCAATGGCGAGTTTGTCGTCAATCCCACTTTCCAGCAGATGAAAGAGGCCGACATGGACATCATGGTCGGTGCCTCGGCTGAAAACATCATGATGGTTGAGGGTGAGATGAAGGAAGTGAGCGAACAAGACCTGCTCCAGGCCCTGAAAGTGGCGATGGACGCCATCAAGCCGATGTGCGCCCTGCAAGTCGAACTTTCGAAGGAACTGGGTGTCGATGTGAAGCGCGAGTACGACCACGAAGTGAACGACGAAGAACTGCGCGAGCGCATGAGCCGCGAGCTCTACCAGCCTGTCTATGACGTGACGAAGCAAGCCCTCGAAAAGCACGCCCGTGCAGAGGCTTTCGAGAAGATTCGCGAAGATTTCAAGGAGAAATATGCCGCCGAAAACGCTTCGCTCAGCGAAGACGAACTCGACGAAAAGGCTGCCATGATCGACCGCTACTACCACGACGTGGAGCGCGATGCGATGCGCCGCTGCATTCTCGACGAAGGCATCCGCCTCGACGGTCGTAAAACCGACGAGATTCGCCCGATTTGGTGCGAAGTGGAACCGCTGCCGATGCCTCACGGAAGTGCCATTTTCACGCGCGGAGAAACGCAGTCGCTCTCGACCTGTACGCTCGGTACGAAACTCGACGAAAAACTCGTCGATGACGTGCTCGACAAGAGCTATATGAAGTTCCTGCTGCACTACAACTTCCCGCCGTTCTCGACGGGTGAGGCGAAGGCACAGCGCGGCGTCGGTCGTCGCGAAATCGGCCACGGCCACCTCGCTTGGCGCGGTCTGAAAGGCCAACTTCCCGAAGATTTCCCCTACACCATTCGTCTGGTGAGCCAGATTCTCGAGTCGAACGGCTCGTCGTCGATGGCTACCGTCTGTGCCGGCACGTTGGCACTGATGGACGCTGGTGTTCCCATCAAAAAGCCCGTTTCGGGCATCGCCATGGGTCTGATTAAGAATCCGGGCGAAGATAAATTTGCCGTGCTGAGCGACATTCTCGGCGACGAGGACCACCTCGGCGATATGGACTTCAAGACCACTGGCACACGCGACGGTCTGACTGCCACGCAGATGGATATCAAGTGCGACGGACTGTCGTTTGAAATCCTCGAAAAAGCTCTGATGCAGGCAAAAGCCGGTCGTGAGCACATTCTGAACTGCCTCACCGACACCATCGCCGAGCCGCGTGCCGACCTCAAGCCGCACGTGCCGCGCATCGAGCAGTTCGACATTCCCAAAGAATTCATCGGTGCCGTCATTGGCCCGGGCGGAAAAATCATCCAGCAGATTCAGGAAGACACTGGCGCCACCATCGTCATCGACGAAATCGACGGCGTGGGCAAGGTGCAGGTTTCCGCTCCCGACCGCGACAGCATCGACGCTGCCATCCGCAAGGTCAAGGCCATCGTGGCCGTTCCCGAGGTGGGCGAGGTCTATGAGGGCGTTGTGCGCTCGGTGATGCCTTACGGCTGCTTCGTCGAGATTATGCCCGGCAAAGACGGTCTGCTCCACATCAGCGAAATCGACTGGAAGCGTCTGGAGAGCGTCGAGGAAGCCGGTCTGCACGAAGGCGACAAAATCAACGTGAAACTGCTCGACATCGACCCGAAGACAGGCAAGTACAAACTCTCGCACCGCGTTCTCATCCCGAAACCCGAGGGTTATGTGGAGCGTGAGCGTCGTCCGCGTCCCGAGCGTCCTAACAACCGTCAGGGCGACCGTCGCAACGACCGCCGTCAGCAGGGCGAGCGCAACAACTTCCGTCAGGGAGGTCGCCCCTTCGAAACGCAGAAGAATTTCGAGGAAAACCGCGAATCGTTTGAAGAGCGCGAGCCCCGCGACTTCAACGACACGCTCGACCACGACTTTGACTTCTAAATCGACGAACATCGTCGTTTTCGATACGATAGAAACAGCCTGAAACGTTGGTTTTCGGGCTGTTTTTCGTTTTTTTTCATGAAAAACTTGCTCAATTCAAAAAAAGTCCATACCTTTGCCCACGATAACAGCGCAAAACGAAAGAAGAAACATAGAAAAAGCCATATCCAAAGGCATCGATTCCGACATTCAGAATTTGTCGGGATTTTCTTTTTTTCTGCTTGCGCAAAACGAATTGATAATCAATACATTAAAAGCATAAGATTATGGCATACATGTCAAAAGAAGGCTACGACAAACTGATAGCCGAATTGAAAAGACTCGAGGAAATCGAGCGACCGAAAGCCTCGGCAGCCATCGCCGAAGCACGCGACAAGGGCGACCTGAGCGAGAATTTTGAATACGAGTCAGCGAAGGAGGCACAGGCCCACCTCGAAGACAAAATCAACCAACTGAAGCGCACGATTGCCGACGCGAAAATCGTCGATACGTCGCGCCTGAGCGCCGACGCGGTGCAGATTCTCTCGAAGGTGGAACTGACGAACCTCGTGACGGGTCAGCAGATGAAATACACCATCGTCAGCGAGCAAGAAGCCAACCTCCGCGAGGGCAAAATCTCGATTACCACGCCCATCGCACAGGGTCTGCTCAACAAGAAAGTGGGCGACACGGCTGAAATCCAGGTGCCGCGTGGAACCATCAAACTCAGAATTGACAATATTTCGATTTGAAATTGTACTTAGTACATCTGTAAATTGTAAATAGTTATGACAATATTCAGCAAAATTGCCGCAGGCGAGATTCCCTCGTACAAATGCGCCGAAAACGAGAAATTCTACGCTTTTCTCGACATCAATCCGCTCGTCGTGGGTCACACGCTCGTGATTCCGCGTCGCGAAGTTGATTACTATTTCGACCTCGACGACGAGGAACTAGCCGAGATGCAAATTTTCGCCAAGCGCGTCGCCACGGCCATCGGGAAGGCTTTTCCGTGCAAGAAAGTGGCGCAGGTGGTGCTCGGACTCGAAGTGCCCCACGCCCATATCCACCTGATTCCGATGCAGTCGGAAGGCGATGCCGATTTCCGTCGCGAAAAACTGAAACTCACGCCGGAGCAATTCGAGGAAGCAGCTGCGAAAATTCGGGAGAATTTCTAAACGATGCAAGTACTTCTCATCAACGACATGGTCGGACACAGCAAGGTCGGCATGGGAGCGATGATGCCCGTGCTGTCGTATCTGGGTCATTCGGCCTACGGATTGCCGACGGCGCTCGTCTCGAACACCTTTAATTACGGCCTTTTCAACGTACTCGACACCACCGATTACATCCGTGGCACGCTGCCCGTCTGGAAACAACTCGGATTCCGCAGCGACGCCATTTGCACGGGTTATATGTACTCCGAGGAACAGGCGCAACTCGTCAGCGACTACTGCCGTGAGCAGGCCGCTGGAGGAACGAAAATCTATGTCGATCCCGTGATGGGCGACGGCGGAAGTCTCTACAATGGCCTTTCGATGCAACAAGTCGAGATTATGCGGCGCGTGGTGGCAGTGGCTGACCTCACTTTCCCCAATTACACCGAAGCCGCCCTGCTCACGGGCATTCCCTACCAGAAAAGCGGCATCAGCTCCGAAGAGGCGCGCCAGATGCTCAAAAAAATGCAGGAAATCGGTGCGAAATCGGTGCTGATTACCAGTTGCATCATCGACGGACAGCATTGCGTCGTCGGTTTCAACCATCTCGACAACGAATTTTTCCAACTCAACTACGAGGAAATCCCCGGTCAGTTCCACGGCACGGGCGACCTCTTCTCTGCTTTTCTCATCGGCTACCTGCTCAACGGAAAGCCCTTGAAAGAAGCCACACAACAGACGATGGACGCCGTTTCGCGCCTCATCAGCCTCAACAAAGACCTCGACGATAAATATCGAGGTATCCTTGTTGAGCAGTTTTTACATCATTTTTAATCAATCTTCGATGCCAGCCCCGCTGTAGTTGCTCGACGGGTCGTCCATCTCCTCGCCCTGCATGCCCTGTCCGGGTCTGCGCTTGGGCTTCATATTGCCGAAGTTGTAGGTCAGCGTGAAGTTCACCGTGCGCGAGCGGCGGCGGTTCAACTGGTGGCGCAGGAAGGTTTCGCTCTCGGTGATGTTCTCCCAACGGCGCGAGTCGAGCACGTCGCGGCACGAAATGGCGAGCATCAACTTCTTGTCGAGGAAATGCTTGCGAAGGCCGAAGTCGAGGCCGTAGCCGGGCTTGCGATAACCCTGTGTGATGACCTGACGCGAACGATAGTTACCCGTGAGTTGGACGGAAAGGTCGTAAGGCAGCATCACAGAGGCAATCATGCGTGCATTCCACGTGAAGCGCGATTGTTCTTCTCCCGTAACGGTCTGACCGTCAATGACATACTGGAAACCATCGAGTTTGTAATAATAGGCGTTGGCCGAGGTCGTGAGGTCGAGAATGCGGAAAAGTTTGTTCTTCACCGTCACCTCGAAACCCGAAGACATGCTCTTCGCCACGTTTTTGCTGGTCGAATAGAAAAGTCCGTCGGCGGGATTCTGCCAGTTGATGCGCTGCATCACGTCGGTGGTCGGACGATAGTAGGCGGAAATCATCATTGAGTGCTCCGTCCACGTTTTCAGGTAGTTCAGCGAGAACGAATTGCTGTATTCGGGCGTGAGTTCGGGGTTACCGAACGACACGGTGGTGGCGTCGCGGGTGTCGCGGAACGAGTTGAGTTGTCCGCCCCACGGACGGCGCAGACGGCGCGTATAGTTCAACTGAAGTTGGTCGTTTTCGGTGAGTTGATACGACAGGAACAGCGACGGGAACAACTGGAAATAGTCTTTTTTGAACGGCGTCGGCGGGTTCGTCTTCGTCGGCTCGTATTCCTGTTCCCACGTGTAACTTTCGGTGTTCACGCGCCAGTATTCACCGCGCAGTCCGCCCATCACGCCGAATTTTCCTAATTTCCAAGTCAGCGTCGTGTAGAGGGCGTGAACGTCCATATCGTAGATGAAGCGGTTGAAATAGAGTTTGTCCTCCTTCGCAGCGTGTCCGTCCCAGTTTTCATCGTCGATAAACGATTCCTGCGGCGTGTTTTCGTGCGAGAAACGTGCCTGATAGCCTGCCTGAAGTTGGAATCGCTCGGAAATCGGGTTCTCGTAGTCGAGTTTCACCTCCCACGTGCGGTTGTTCATGTGCCTCGGACGGCTTTGGTAGCTATAGGTCGTCGGAATCGGCGGCAAAGTGTTGAAAAATTGCGTCGAATCGCGATAGAAATTGTCGTTGTCGGCCTTCCATTTGTGGTAGCCCACGACGAAGTCGAGATAATGGCGGTCGGTGAAGGAATGGCGGTAGTTGAACTCGCCGTAAAGCATATTCATCCGGCCCTTGGAACTGGTTTCGCGGGTCATTATCTGCGACGGATGCAGAGAACCGAAGTCGAAATCGTCGAAAGTCGATGGGGTGAGCCCTTCCGAACCGTCGAGCGACCCGTAGTGATAGGGTGTGAACTCGTGTCCGCTGGGTCGGCCTCGCATCATCATACCCGACAGCGAAAAATCGTCTTTTTTCGTGGCGTGGAGCGTCACTCCGGCACGTCCGAACAGGCCATTTCCCTTGTTGGAACTCTCGCCCTCGTACCACTGATATTGGTTCGTCTTGAGGAAAAGTTGCTCACTCTGACTGCGACCCTTTCCCTCGCGATGGCGATAGCCGATGTTGGCATAGCCGTCCCATTTCGGCGAATTATAGTTGATGTTGAAACTCGTGTTGGCACCGCCTCGCGTGTCGGCACCGACCTGTACACTGCCGTAATAGCCTGGTTTCAGGTCTTTCTTCATCACGATGTTGATGATACCGGCAGAGCCTTCCGCCGAGAATTTCGCCGACGGATTGTCGATGACCTCGATGCGCTCGATGCTCTCGGCAGGCAGTTGTTGCAGAATCTGGGCACGGTTGTCGGTCGTCAGGCCGCTGGCCTTGCCGTTGATCCAAACTTCGACGCTCGAATTGCCGCGCAGCGAGATGTTGCCGTCGTTATCGACCTCGACCGACGGGATGTTTTCCAACGCCTCCGATGCCGACTGACCCGCATTCGTGACGAGTTGCGACACGTCGAACGACTTGCGATCGACCTCCAACTTCATCGACGAGCGTTGACCCGTCACCGTCACTTCCTTCAACTGCTTCGAGTCTTCCGCGAGGTGGATGACGCCGAAATTTTGCGTGCGATTGCGGTCGCTGAGCGAAAACTGTCGCGTGACCGGCTTATAGCCGACATACGTTACTTCCAACGCGTAACTACCCGTTGCGAGGCCGTCAATCGAAAAATTGCCTTCGGTGTCGGAAACCGAACCTTTCACAAGAGTTCCATTGCCTTGCTGCATCACTTTCACAGCCACAAACCCTAACGGTTCAAGCGTTTGCTTGTCTAAAATACGACCTTTTACTACACTCTGAGCCGATGCCACCATTGTCCACAACAGCGGCATCAAAGAAAATATCAATCGATTCATATCCCACATAAGACGTAAGAACGGGCGAATCGTTTAATTTCAACTCCAAAAAAAGAAATAACGAAAAAAACTACAAAAATTTGCGCATTTCAATAATAATCAGTACCTTTGTCGCCGTATTTTTTTTAAAATCATTAGAAATTAAACCGTAACAATAACTAACCGACAACAAAAATTTTGACAAAAATGAAACGACTTCTACTGATTCTACTGACGATTGCCGTCTGTTCGCAAATGAAGGCCATCCCCGCCGAAGGCACTACGGCCAAGGTGAAGCAACCCGACGGCACGGAACTCACCATCCGCCTCGTTGGCGATGAGTTCCTCCATTTCAACGTAACCGAAGATGGTTATTCCATCGTGCGCAACGATGAGGGTTTCTACGTCTATGCCCAGCAAAATGCCGAGGGTGAACTGGTTCCGAGCAACCAAATCGCACACGACGAGCCGATGCGCCAAAGCAAGGAACGGGCTTTCCTCGCCGCTACGCGAAAATACCTGAAACCAAAGATGACGGAGCAGGCCGTCAAGGTGAAAAACGAGGAATATACCCTTCGCCGAAAGGCTTCGCAAAAGCATCGCGCTCCGATTTACGACTACACGAAGTTTCGCGGACTGGTCGTGCTCGTCGAGTTCAACGACTGCGAGTTCGATCAGGAGAACTACACCGAAGTCGTCACAGACTTGATTAAAAAGGAGAATTTCACGGGCTACTACGACTACAAGAACACGCGAATTCCCTGCACGGGCTCCGTTGTCGATTATTTCCGCGACAATTCGATGGGCGTTTTCACACCGCAGTTCGACATTGTCGGTCCTGTGAAAATCGACCGAAGCAAGTACTATTCCAATGGTACGAAAAGAACAGTGACAATGACGGTCGATGCTTGTAATGCGATTGATGCCAATGTCAATTTTGCCGACTACGACGGCGACAAAGACGGAAATGTCGATATGATTTACTTCATTTTCGCCGGTCACGGCTCACACGTAACGGGCAACGACAGCCGCCTCGTATGGCCGCACGCTTACTACATCTACAACCCTTCGACAGGCTATAAAATCAGGAAAGACGGCGTCTATCTGAACCGCTATGCCTGTTCGACGGAACTTCGCGGACGCGAAACTGGTCGCGACATCGACGGCATCGGCACCATCTGTCACGAGTTCAGCCACGTGCTCGGATTGCCCGACTTCTACGACACCGACTATGCCGAGGGTGGCGGACAGAGTGTCCATCCGGGCAACTGGTCGCTGATGGCTGGTGGCGGCTATCTGAATAATTCGCGCACACCTGCCGGCTACTCGCTTTTCGAGCGTTACATGGCAGGTTGGGCTACACCCCAAGTCATCGAAGAGGAAGGCGAATATTCGCTCGAACGTCTCAATCAAAGCAACACGGGTTTCCGCATCAACACACCTGTCAATAAAGAGTTTTTCATTCTTGAAAACCGACAGAATACGCGTTGGGACACCTATCTGCCCGGTCACGGTCTGCTCGTTTTCCGCGTCGATTCCACCAACACGTCGGTGTGGAGCCAAAACAATGTCAATGACAATCCTGCCCACAACTATTATGTATTGGTACGCGCACGAGGAAACAATGGTGCGGCGGCTGCCGATCCCTACCCTGGCACTGGAAGAGTCACCACGCTCAACAATGTCACCTCGCCCGCCAATCTGCTGACTTGGGCTGGAAAAGAGACAAAATTCGGTCTGATCAACATCACAGAGCGAAATGGCGTCATCAGTTTCGGCATTGAAAACACCTATGTGCTGCGCGAACTAATTCTGCCCGAAACCTATGCCCTACCCACTGGCATCACACAGCAACTCACCGTCAAGGCTGTGCCCGAATACGTCAGTTACACACTCACGTGGAAATCGGCTGACGAAAGCATCGTCACCGTCGATCAGGAAGGCAATATCCACGGCGTGAGCGAAGGCACAACGACCATCACCGTCGAGAGCAACAACGGCGTTACAGCCTCGTGCGAGGTCACAGTGGCGACACTGCCAGAAACCAACCAAATCGCCGCCTTCAAAGCCTTCGACGAGGGTCAGGAGTCGATTCTCTCACTCGAAAATGCGGAAGTGCTCTATGTCTATCAAAACGACATCTACGTCCGCGACGCAACGGGTGCCATCGTCCTCAACAAGACGGGCCTCAGCCTTAAGCAAAACGACATTGTCAGCGGTAAACTCATCGGAAAATTGCAGCATCTCAACAACATGCCGCAGTTCTCGCCGACGAAACCGGCCTCCGACCTCACCGTCGCCGAGGGTAGCGAAGTTCAACCGACGGCTTTGAAGGCTACAGACCTCTCGCCGCGCTACTATGCCGACTATGTGGTCGTGGAAAAAACACCGCTGTTGCGCGACAAGAACATCTTCGTGCTCGACGATGACGAGAACCGCATCGCCCGACTTTACAACGTGCTGGGCGTCAAGGGCATCACCGTTCCGAGCGACCTCACCGACAAGCGTTTCAACATCTATGCCATCTACGGCACGCATCCCACCGGCTCCGAAATCATCGAAGAACTTTATATCCTCCGCTCGCCCGAGGAAACCGATTGGACGCCTTCAGGCATTGAGTTGAACGAAGAAACGACACCCAACGACCAGAACGTCTATGACCTGCAAGGAAGGAAAATCCTCTCCACGAAGTTGCCGAAGGGCATCTACATCGTCGGCGGACGTAAAGTCGTCGTGAAGTAAAAAAACATCTGTGCAAAACGCAAAATGGTCAATCATTTTGCGTTTTGCATATTTTTTTTGTACCTTTGCACCCACAAACGGCGCTCCCTTAGTTCAATGGATAGAACAAGTCTCTCCTAAAGATTAGATCCGAGTTCGATTCTCGGAGGGAGTACTAAGTACCGTTGAAAAAATCTCTGCTCCGTGAAACACCATCGGAAAACATATTTAGCCGTTTTGCTCTTGCTCCTCGCCCTGCTTGCAAGTTGCGGAGGGAAGCGGATGCGGCAGCGACTTCAGTTCGTGGCCGAGTGCAACCGTGCCGATACAGTCTTCACGGAACGGTGGCAGCCAACGGTCGATTCACTGGCCGATTACTTCCGCAGCCATGGCACCAGAAACGAACGCATGACGGCCCTCTACCTGAAAGGGCGTGTCCACCACGACCTCGGCGAAGCTCCGCAAGCCCTCGACGCCTACCAACGCGCCACGGAACAGGCCGACACCACGCAAAAAAACTGCGACCTGCACACGCTCGTGGCCGTTTATGGCCAAATGGCTAATCTCTTTCATGCCCAATACCTGCCCGACAGCGAAATGGAAGCCCTGAAAATGGCGGAGCGGATTGCGTGGAAAGACAAGAAAACGTACGATGCGCTTGTCGCCTTTCATCTGCGTTCTCGCCCTTATTACTTAAAAGGTGAGAAGGACAGCGTGATGTTCGTAGAAAAACAGGCTCGGGAATTCTATTTAAAATATGGTTACAGAGAAGAAGCGGCACAGGCCACGCTGGGAACCATCAGCATCTTGCTCGACCGGCAGGAATATGCGGAGGCGGGTCGATATATCAGGATGTTAGAGCAAGAATCGGGTTGGTTTGATGCCAATGGAAACATTCTAAAAGGCAAGGAACTCTGCTATTATGACAAAGGGAGGTATCTTTTGGCAGTCGGCAAAACGGACTCCGCATTGCTATATTTCAACAGAACGCTTGCAGGACATAAGGAAACTGGCTATAAAGGGTTGTTGTCCGTCTATGAGAAGAAAAACAACCCCGATTCCATTGCCAAATACGCCAAGCTCTTTGCCGCTGCCAACGACTCCAATTTCCTGCACGTGAATCAAGAGAAAGTACATCAAATCACAGCCATGTACGACTACAGCCACCATCAGCAGATGGCCAAACAAAAGGAGCAGGAAGCCAAAGACTGGAAAAACGGGCTTGTATTTGTATCGCTGGCTGCCGTCATTATCCTTGCACTCAGCATGATGTACTTTTTCCGTTCAAAGGCCAAGAAACTCGCGGAAATCTATCGGCTGAACAGCATCAAGGACGAACTGGAAAACCTGCTGACCCAAAAAGACAAACTCACAGAGGAAAACCGACAGGAAATCATCAGGCTCCACAATAAAAACTCGCGCATTCACCGTAGCATGAAAGAGGAAA
Organism: Prevotella sp.; assembly: GCA_017412145.1. Lineage (GTDB taxonomy): Bacteria > Bacteroidota > Bacteroidia > Bacteroidales > Bacteroidaceae > Prevotella. The sequence goes on along the minus strand of JAFPYO010000004.1, from coordinate 8,377 downwards.
CCGAAAGGCTTCAACATCAAATAGAAACGCTTCGGAAACAACTCTTTGAAAAGGCTTCCGCACAAACGCGTCAAAACATGGATTCCACGAAAATCATCGAAAATTTCAAAGAGAAATACGGTGAATACACTCACGGCTATACCCCTCCGACCGAAAAAGAGTGGAGCCGCCTCGAAGAGGCCTTCAGCTGCGAACACAGTGTATTCTTTCATTTCATCGCGTCGAATCGCGGCATGAAAAGACACCACGTCTGGATTTGCATGATGATGAAACTAAACATTGCAGAGCGAATGATGGCCCTCGCCCTCGGCACCGACAGCAAGCGCATCGACCGACTGAAAAGACAAGCGAACAAAACGCTGTTTGGTGAGAGCAGCGCGAAAACGCTTCGTGAGAATCTGCAAGCTTATTTCTGACCCATTTGGGGCGTAACGTGTAGAAAAATGTAGGTATTTTTAATGCGCTGATTTCCAGATGTTTAGGCCGTAGGTTGTAGATAAGTGTAGGTTTTTCTCAACGAAAAAACTTGCAGACATCTTCTTTTTCATTGTATTTTTGCAGCGACAATTTTTTTACTAACTCAAAAGCAAAAGGACATGAAAAAGATGAAAAAGAAAATTTTAACCATCGTTGCCATTCTTTGCATGGCATTTTCCGCACCCGTATCGGCGTTTGCGGATGGAGAACCCGAACAAATCGACTTGCAGGTGTCAATCATGAATACCGATCCGACGATTCCCAATGGTGGCATCCACAAAGCACCTCCGCGTCCTTCCACTGTGCAAATCCCGACCGTCTTCCTCGACGGCTTCACGCTGTATTTCGACGAGCCGTGCGACGACTGTACGCTTCAGCTTGTCGATGAAGACGAGGAAATCGTCTATTCCGTCGTGCTTCCCAACGGAACTACGGAATGGGAATTACCCGAACTGGCTTCGGGCGAGTACAAACTCCAAATCATTCGCGGACGCTATTGTTTTTGGGGGTGGATTGAACTCTGATAATTCATTTTCCAAATTTTCCAAAACAATATTGTTTAATTTTTAACGTTTTAAAACGTTTTAAAAACAAAAAACTATGAAAAAGTGTTTTAATTGGATGCTAATGGTCATCCTTATTGGTAATTTGAGCCTGACATCTTGCTCAAACGATGAACTTGTAGAGGACAACAACCTCGTGCAGAAAAACTCTCCCTCTCATCGTTTAACAGCAGAACAAGCTGCGCAAAATGTTTTAAAATTTGTGTTGAAATTAAATGGAACGACCCGTTCTACTGCTAAACAGATTGCAGAAATCAAGGCTATTTCAATGCCGGGAACCATGACCCGTTCTGGCAATGGTGAGGCAGTCAGTCTGGATTCATTGTTCTACGTTGTTAATTTTACCAACGATCAAGGTTTTGCCGTGGCTGCTGCAGACGACAGAAGTACACCCGTCTATGCCTATGTAGAGGAAGGCAACTATTCTGGTTATATCGGCGAAGAGGAGAATCCAGGATTCGCTGCATTTATGAATGCTTTGATTGAGCAGGAAATCTACGACCGCCTTTATGGAAATGGTGGAGGTGATAGTGGTGATGATGGAGATTCCGAGCCAACAGATGGAGATGAAGGTGGTGGTGGAGGTACTTACCTTGCAGATCGATTCATCGTGCAAAGTCCGCTGCTTGTGACAAGATGGGGACAACAAGACATCTATGGATTCAATTATTTTTGTCCAGAGGGTTGTCCAACAGGGTGCGTTCCCACAGCTATGGCACAAATATGTTCTTATATGGAGGCACCCAATGCTGTCAGTTGGGGGTATAACGGGACCTATGGCAGTAGCACTTTGGACTGGTCTGCCATTAAAATGTTTTCATTTCCTTACGGCGAGTCACAATATCAAGTTGCCCACCTAATGCGCTTTTTGGGTAACGCTTTCGACGCAGATTATACGCCAGATGGAACAGGTGTGGACGGTGATGATGCCATTAATGCTATGAGAAACATGGGGTTCAATGTGTCCAATTTGGTTGAATACGACGCGATGAACGTTATGGAAACATTGAGTCAGGGAGACAGAATTATCTATATGCAAGGATTTGCAAGATACTACCACGTCGGATTATTTTTCAGAAACTACGTTGATGGTCATGCCTGGGTTGTGGACGGTTATATTGATCAAGTAGAGCATCGCGAAAGATCTATTTTTATTCACTGCAACTGGGGATGGTATGGAAGTCGAAATGGTTATTTCCTCAGCAATGTGTTGAATGCGGAACAAAATCCTGTTTTCAATGACGATGGCACAAGAAGTTACAACTATAGGTATAAATTAAAAACTGCAACTTTTATTAAATAATTCAATTTGAGGAGAAAATTATTATGAAAAGGTTTTATTTAAGCATATTCGTGGCTCTTGCTTTTTCGTTTTTTCTTTCTAGTTGCAATGACGTAGAAGATAAAGATGAAGCATTTTTCTATCACTTCGATACGTTCGTAAAATTTGAATCTCCTGTCGGCACGAATGCGGTAGATTCATTGAGTCTTGTCAAATTAGAGGAACATGAAATTCTTTCCTACAAGCCTTATGATTCGCAGAATGATGAGGTTGTTTTGGCAAGGTGCGTCAGGGAAAGTGACGGTTTTGTCATAGAAATTGACAAATACAACTCCTATTGGTGGTGGTTTGCTGAAAACAAGGAACTCCCAATCGCCGTTTCCGGACAGGGAACTTTCTTATCGTTACGTTGGTTAGATCCGAATATTTTCGTACCAGAAAATGCTCCGAAAGAGGAATATGACGAAGCCTATACGGTGTATTTGAAATCGCCGAAAATTTTCGGCGATGACGAGGAACGGACGATTAAATGGTATGTCCATGTTCGTAGAAACAAATATAATACCTACAAATGTGAGGTTAATGGTGAGGAATACAATTTCACTTCTCGCTATTTTGGGGACAAAGTACCCCAAACAACATGGCTAGAAGCATCCGGATTTATTATCCCTATACCTGTGAATCCTTAAAATCTGAATTCTCTGGCGCAAGAGCGGAAATCCTCCGCCTTTGCGCAGAGAACAAAAATAAAGGAAAGACGTTTCCTTGCTGGGTGACGATTCGGCCCAGCAGCACGAAATCTGATTGCAACAGATGGAGTGCAAAAACCGCCACAAGCGAAGACGTGCACAACGGAGCAAGTGGCAACAGAGAACTATTAACCGCAGCGGATTTCGACGCTCACGCGAAGGATGATTCTGCAAAAGTAAAACTTAAAAACGAAAGAAACAATGAAAAAATATTTTTTTATAATGAGTCTTGCACTCATGGCTGTTTTTGTGGTAGTTTCGTGTTCAAATGAAGATGAGTTCGCACAAGAACACCAGAAAGATCAACCACTAAGTACAGAGAACATCCAGTCTATGCAAAATTTTGTTAGAAGTTTTGCCCGTTTCCACAAAAATACAACGCCTGTTGTGGAAAAACGAATGGCACGTACTCGAAGTACCGCTGCTGATAACCAACGCGACATGGAAGCAATTCAACAGCAGGTACAAATGTTGGGCGAATCGGCACAGCAAATGTTTATGGAAATCGGATTTACGGAGCAAGAACTCAATAATCTTTGCCCATTGGAAAACAGAGAGGTGTATGCTCTTGTAGGAGTACAGATGTTGTCTGTGATGGCAAACCAAATGCCAGAAATAATTGACGACTGCCCCGAGGAACCAGGAGATGATTAAGTATGGCCGAACAAGTTCAGTATGCAGGAGAATGCCTGAGTGCTGTTATAGGCCTTGATATCATGAAAGATTTTGCTTCTGAAATTGCCCCTGCGATTGTAAAGGAAGGAGTATCGAAAAAAGTTTTAAGGGAAGCTACGGAAAGAGCGGTAGTCAAAATAGTTACTAGATTTGCCGGAAAAATAGCGGCAGGCCCTGGTGCGATTCTCGGGGAATGGGTAGCCTGTATGGTTATAAGAAATATAGGCTGGCGATATTGAATTAAGTCAAAGTTAATCACTAAAGAACATGGATATTCTTTTCTTCATTAGAACGCGAAACGAACCGGCGGAATATAGTCACGATTTTTGTGACAATATCACACATTTAGCTTTCTTTATGGTGGGTATGATGTTGGTGGGTTGTTTTTCGATAGTTAAAAGAGCCTTTACCTCAATGTGGGATGATTTGGAAAGAAACTTATTAAGTATTTTCTTCCTATTTCTGTTTTTTATCAGTTTGATGCTGATTTTCCACAAAAACAAGTGGGGAGTTTATCTTTGGGGATTAACAACGATCCTACTCATTGGCTGCCTTTACTGGTTTTCAGATACTCTGACCTTTGTGGTGTCAGCTATTTTTTTAATCATTCTCCAACTTTGCTTTATGCGTATCCTTTTTCTTAAAAAAGATGGGAAATCAGCCTGGAAAGTGCTGTTTTCGTAGATGATTATTGCATCGAAAAATCATCAATAACACTAATAAAAAAGTCTTAATCTTTGCGGTTTGCCTTTTTTAGGGGGGTATCTTTATATTTGAATGGTGAAGTGAAGGAGATGTTTCAATGAAGATGGTACGGTGGATAAAGCAAAAACAGCCCCGCCATCAAACGATGACGGGGCTGTTCCTAACTTAAAACGTTTTCTTTTTTTACAACTGCGGACCGGCAGCCACGAGAGCCTTGCCAGCGTCGTTGCCTTCGTACTTCTTGAAGTTCTTGATGAAGCGGCTGGCGAGGTCCTTGGCCTTCTCCTCCCACTGGGCGGGATCGGCGTAGGTGTCGCGCGGGTCAAGGATGTTGGTGGCAACACCCTCAAGTTCCGTGGGAACCTCGAAGTTGAAGTAAGGAATCTTCTTCGTGGGTGCGTTCAGGATGGCACCGCCGAGGATGGCGTCGATGATGCCGCGCGTGTCCTTGATGGAGATGCGCTTGCCCGTGCCGTTCCAACCGGTGTTCACCAGATAAGCCTTGGCACCACTCTTTTCCATGCGCTTGACGAGTTCCTCGGCATATTTCGTGGGATGCAGCTCGAGGAATGCCTGACCGAAGCAAGCCGAGAAGGTCGGCGTGGGTTCGGTGATGCCGCGCTCGGTACCGGCGAGTTTAGCCGTGAAACCGCTGAGGAAGTAGTATTTCGTCTGCTCGGGGTCGAGAATCGACACGGGAGGCAGCACGCCGAATGCGTCGGCACTGAGGAAGATGACGTTCTTCGCAGCGGGACCAGCGCTCTTGCCGGCGACGGGCAGCACGATTTTCTCGATGTGCTCGATGGGGTACGAAACGCGGGTGTTCTCGGTCACGCTCTTGTCGGCGAAGTCGATTTTGCCGTCTTCGGCCACCGTCACGTTCTCCAACAGGGCATCGCGCTTGATGGCGTTGTAGATGTCGGGCTCAGAGTCCTTGTCGAGGTTGATGACCTTTGCATAGCAACCACCTTCGAAGTTGAAGACGCCATTGTCGTCCCATCCGTGCTCGTCGTCGCCAATCAAAAGGCGCTTCGGGTCGGTAGAGAGCGTTGTCTTACCCGTTCCGCTGAGGCCGAAGAAGATGGCGGTGTTCTCGCCCTTCATATCGGTGTTGGCCGAGCAGTGCATCGAAGCAATGCCCTTCAGCGGCAGGAAGTAGTTCATCATCGAGAACATACCCTTCTTCATTTCGCCGCCATACCAAGTGTTGATGATCACCTGCTCTTTCGAGGTCACGTTGAAGACAACGGCGGTCTCGCTGTTCAAGCCGAGTTCCTGATAGTTCTCAACCTTCGCCTTCGAAGCGTTATAGACGATGAAGTCGGGTGTGAAGTTTTCGAGTTCGGCCTCCGTCGGACGGATGAACATATTCTTCACGAAATGAGCCTGCCAAGCCACTTCCATGATGAAGCGAACGGCCATGCGCGTGTCTTCGTTGGCACCGCAGAAACCGTCGATGACGAAGAGGCGCTTGTTGCTCAGTTCCTTCTTGGCAATGTCTTTCACCGCCTTCCAAGTCTCCTCGGAAGCGGGGTGGTTGTCGTTTTTGTATTCGTCGGAAGTCCACCAAACGGTGTCTTTCGAGTTTTCGTCCATCACGATGAACTTGTCCTTAGGCGAGCGACCCGTGTAGATGCCCGTCATCACGTTCACAGCGTCGAGTTCGGTGTTCTTACCAATCTCAAAGCCCTCAAGTCCTTCTTTGGTCTCCTCCTCGAAGAGTTGCTCGTACGAGGGGTTATAGACCACTTCAGTAGTACCGGTAATACCGTACTTCTCCAATACTGATTTGTCGAATGTAACCATAGATTTTTTTTATTTTTTAAGTGAATGTATATCCTGAAATCTGCATCTTTTTATTTTCAGGGTGCAAAGGTACAAAAAATTCTTGATACACAGGCAAAATTATCTCAAATAAATTTTACAAGGTTTTTGATTCGTCGGTTTTTCGGCTTAAAAAGATAAAAAAACGAAAATATTTTTTGTCAATCGACAAATTTTTCGTAATTTTGCGAGAGATTTTTTTTAACTGATTAAAACATCCAACCACTATGGCAAAAGAAAAAGAAACCACCACCGTGAACCCCAACAGCGAGAAGCTGAAGGCGTTGCAAGCCGCGATGTCGAAGATTGAAAAAGACTTCGGAAAAGGCTCCATTATGAAACTCGGCGACGAACAGATAGAAAATGTTGATGTGATTCCGACGGGAAGTCTCGGACTGAACGCTGCGCTGGGCGTGGGCGGCTATCCGAAAGGCAGAATCATCGAGATTTACGGTCCGGAATCGAGCGGAAAGACGACGCTCGCCATCCACGCCATTGCCGAATGTCAGAAAACGGGCGGAATCGCCGCATTCATCGACGCTGAGCACGCTTTCGACCGTTTCTATGCCCAGAAACTCGGTGTCGATATTGACAACCTCTACATTGCCCAGCCTGACAACGGCGAGCAGGCACTCGAAATTGCCGACCAACTGATTCGCTCGTCAGCAGTGGATATCATCGTCATCGACTCGGTGGCTGCGCTCACGCCGAAGAAGGAAATCGAGGGCGACATGGGCGATTCGGCTGTCGGACTGCACGCCCGACTGATGAGTCAGGCACTGCGCAAACTGACCTCGACCATCGCCAAGACGAACACCACCTGCATCTTCATCAACCAGTTGCGCGAGAAAATCGGCGTGATGTTCGGCAATCCCGAGACGACGACAGGCGGAAATGCCCTGAAATTCTACGCTTCGGTACGCCTCGACATCCGCCGCGTCACGTCGCTGAAAGACGGCGACCAAGTCGTGGGCAATCAGGTGCGCGTGAAAGTCGTGAAAAACAAGGTAGCGCCGCCATTCCGCAAAGCAGAATTTGAGATTACCTTCGGCGAGGGCATCTCGAAAATCGGTGAGATTCTTGACCTCGGCGTGGAATACGGCATCATCCAGAAGTCGGGTTCGTGGTTCAGCTATGGCGACTCGAAACTCGCTCAGGGTCGCGATGCCACGAAAGCCCTGCTCAAAGACAATCCCGAACTTTGCGAAGAACTCGAAACGAAGATTATGGCGGCCATTTCCGAATAAATTTTCGGCAAAATCCAATGACAAGAGCGGCTGAAAAGTCGCTCTTTTTTCGTGTTTTCGTGTCAAAATGTCAGAATTGTGTCACCATTTTCAGCCAAACGTGTCAGTTGGCACGGCATTTGTTATCAAGGAATTGTCGATGATTCGAAAAATCGTCGAAATCAAGAAAAAAAATTGAAATATAAACAATTAAAAATCATACGATTATGGGAAAAATTATTGGAATTGACTTAGGAACTACCAACAGCTGTGTTGCCGTGTTTGAAGGCAACGAGCCCGTAGTAATCGCCAACAGCGAAGGCAAGCGCACGACGCCCTCGGTGGTTGGTTTTGTGAAAGATGGCGAGCGCAAGGTGGGCGACCCCGCTAAGCGACAGGCCATTACGAACCCGAAAAACACGGTTTACTCCATCAAGCGCTTCATGGGTGAGACCTACGAGCAGGCTCGCAAAGAGGCCGAGCGCGTGCCCTACACCGTGGTGAACGAAGGAGGCTATCCGCGTGTGGATATCGACGGACGCAAGTACACGCCGCAGGAAATCTCGGCGATGGTGCTGCAGAAGATGAAGAAAACCGCCGAAGACTACCTCGGACAGGAGGTGACCGACGCCGTCATCACCGTGCCCGCCTACTTCAGCGACTCGCAGCGTCAGGCCACGAAAGAGGCCGGACAGATTGCCGGACTGAACGTGCAGCGCATCGTGAACGAGCCGACGGCGGCCGCACTGGCCTACGGCGTTGACAAAGCCAATAAAGGCATGAAAATCGCTGTGTTCGACCTCGGTGGCGGTACGTTCGATATTTCTATCCTGGAAATCGACGACGGCATGTTCAGCGTGAAGGCCACCAACGGCG
>JAFPYO010000003.1:0-104812 GCA_017412145.1 Prevotella sp. | reverse complement strand
TGTAGATTTCTCTCTCCGTAGATGATGGGTCGGCGTCTAACAGACATTTTAAATTTCTACTATTGTAGATCAATTTCCCAACCAAATCAAAGAAAACCCGTCTAACAGACATTTTAAATTTCTACTATTGTAGATCGTCATAAAGCACACACGCGGACATTGAGTCTAACAGACATTTTAAATTTCTACTATTGTAGATCGAATGGGAATGGGATAAAGTCAACACAAGTCTAACAGACATTTTAAATTTCTACTATTGTAGATAGGACGAATACGACAGAAGCAATGCAGAGGTCTAACAGACATTTTAAATTTCTACTATTGTAGATAATATGCCTAATGATTTTGAGAAACATTTGTCTAACAGACATTTTAAATTTCTACTATTGTAGATGGAACTTCTTCAGTTCCATGCCGTCCGACGTCTAAAAGACATTTTTAATTTTTCCCCATAAAAAATCCCCTCAAACTTTCGTCTGAGGGGATTTTGTTTTAAATGGGGTTATTGGTTATATTTCGGCCTATCTTCTGCGGCAAAAAGAGCGTCTGATTCGCTCGTCCCGTATTCATACAGGGTATCACTCGGCAAGTCTATCTCACTGTTCCAATAGATGCAGGTGCGGCTCTGGTCCAGTTGAGCATTTTGGAAAAGTCCGTGAACCGTTTCCAAGTCCTTGAAAGACGGAATTGTACAAATATCGTCCATCACGTCGTATCGAACAATACGACCGTCGTCAAAGGTGACCTGCAACTGGAAACCTTCTAATGGAATGAAAGATTTAATCCGTGGTATCATAGTTTAAAATACTTTTTGCAAAGTTAAAAAAAAATGCCCGAACCGCCAAACGATTCGGGCATTTTTTATCATATAGCCTTATCCGATGTCCTGCAAAATCTCACTGAGCGTAGGATGAATGTGGACGATGTCGCGGAGCTGGGCGAGGGTGGTGTCGCGGTTCATCAGCGCGGCGATTTCCTGCACGAGATCGGCGGCATGAGCACCGAGGATGTGGCAGCCGATGATGCGGTCGCTGGCGTCGGTGAAGAGCTTCACGATGCCCTCGGTGGCGTCGATGGCGAGTGCCTTGCCGTTGGAGCGATAGTAGCCCTTGTGGCAGGTGAACTCGCGGCCTTCGTCCTTCAGCTGGTCCTCGGTGGGGCCTACGCTGGCGGCTTCGGGGTTGGTGAAGACGGCGGCGGGCATTATGTCGAGCCGAATCGCGTCCTTGCGTCCGAGAATCGTGTTCACCACGCGGATGCCCTGCATCGTTGCGGCGTGGGCAAGTAGTTGGCGGCCATTGACGTCGCCGATGGCGAAGACGCGGCACTCGCCGCCTGCCTGCTGGACAACCTCGAACGTGTCGGGATTGACCTTGATACCGAGGCGGTCGTATTCGATGCCGGCGCGGTCGAGATTGAGGTTCTCGATGTTGGGCGTGCGACCCGTTGCGACGAGAATCACATCGGCCTCGACGCTTTCCTCCTTGCCTTTGCGCTCGAAGGTGACGGTACCACCATCGACCTTCTTCACGCCTGCGCCGAGATAGAACTTCACACCGCGTTTTTCGAGTTGCTTGCGCAGTCGTTTGGCGATGTCGCTATCGAGGGCGGGCAGACATTCCTTGAGGTATTCGACAACGGTGACTTCGCTGCCGAAACTGGCGAAAACGCTGGCAAATTCCATTCCGATGACACCCGCGCCGATAATGCAAAGTCGCTTCGGAACTTCCTGAATATCAAGAAGTTCGGTCGATGTGACGCAATTCGGTCCGGTGATGCCTTCGATGGGCAGGATCTTCGTGCGCGAACCCGTCGCGATAATGATGTTCTTGGCTTGGAACTGCTGCACGACGGTTTCTTCATCGACGGTGGAAACCACTTCGACGGTGTTGGCATCCTTGAAATGGCCGTGACCGTGGACGAAGGTGATGCCGGGCTGCTGCATCAGCGATTCGACACCCGAGCGCAGTTGCTCGACAATCTGCTGCTTGCGCTCGACAACCTGCTGGAAATCGAACGACTGGCGAATCTCGGCCAGTTCGGCATCGTGGCAGAACGCTTTCGTGGGAATACATCCGCAGTTCAGACAGGTTCCACCCGCCTGTGCGCTCTCAACGATGACGACTTGCAGACCATTTTTCGCCGCATATTCGGCAGCACGATAGCCGCCCGGGCCGCTGCCGATGATGATTAAATCCGATTTATTCATTGAACATTGAATATTGAACATTGAACATTATTGTTCTGCTTTCAACTGACGCCACGTGACAATCGGATGTTTGGCGGCGAGCACGTCATCGACACGTCCGATGGGCGTGTTGTGGGGTGCTGTTTTCACCAGTTCAGGGTCGTTCTTGGCTTCTTCGGCAATGCATCGCATCACGGCAATGAAGCTGTCGAGCGTCTCCTTCGACTCGTTTTCCGTCGGCTCAATCATCAGGCTCTCGTGGAAGAGCAGCGGGAAGTAAATCGTGGGTGCGTGATAGCCGTAGTCGAGCAGTCGTTTCGCCACGTCCATCGTCGTCACGCCAGTCGATTTGTCTTTCAGGCCGTCGAACACGAATTCGTGCTTGCAGAGGCCGTCGATGGGCAGTTCATAGACGTCTTTCAGCGACTCCTTGATATACGTGGCGTTGAGCGTGGCGAGCGGACCCACCATCTTGATGTTCTCGCGACCGAGCGTGAGGATGTAGGTATATGCCTTGAGCATCACGCCGAAGTTGCCGAAGAAATTGCCCACGCTGCCGAGCGACTTCTCGTAGTCGCCTGTTTCAACGTGGAACGACACTCCCTCCTCGTCTTCCTTCATCACCACGCGCGGCGTGGGCAGGAATTGCTCCAGACCCTCGCGCACGCCCACCGGACCGCTGCCGGGGCCTCCGCCGCCGTGAGGCGTGGAGAACGTCTTGTGCAGGTTAATGTGCACCACGTCGAAGCCCATATCGCCCGGACGACATTCGCCGAGCATCGGGTTGAGGTTGGCGCCGTCGTAGTACATCAGTCCACCGCAGTCGTGGACGAGTTTCGTGATTTCGGGAATGGCTTGTTCGAAGATGCCGAGCGTGTTGGGGTTGGTCATCATCATCGCGGCCACTTCGTTGCCACACTCGGCGATGAGGCGCTTCAGGTCATCGACATCGACCGTTCCATTGGCGAGGCTCTTCACTTCAACGACATCGAGTCCGCAAACCGCTGCCGAAGCCGGATTCGTACCGTGGGCAGAGTCGGGAATGAGCACTTTCGTGCGCTTCTCGTCGCCGCGGCTCTCGTGGTAGGCGCGGATGATCATCAATCCCGTCAGTTCACCGTGAGCACCGGCACAGGGATTCAGCGTGAACTCGCTCAAACCCGTCAGTTCGGCCAGCGACTCTTGCAGCGCGTAGTACAGTTCCAGCGCGTGCTGGCACATGTCGGCAGGCTGCAACGGATGAAGTCCGGCGAAGGTCTTCATCGCGGCGATTTCCTCGTTGATGATGGGGTTATATTTCATCGTACACGAGCCGAGCGGATAGAAACCGTCGTTCACACCGAAATTGTTGTGACTCAGGTTCGTGTAGTGGCGCACGACGGTCAGTTCGTCGCACTCGGGCAGTTCTGCCTCGTTCTGGCGCAAAAGAGCCTTCGGCAGTTCGCTCGTCGAGTGTTGAAAGTCGGTTTTCGGCAGCGAATAGCCTTTCCGTCCTGTTTTGGAGAGTTCAAAAATCAGGTTTCCGTATAGTTTGTTATTCATACCTTTTCCTCCTTCATTTGTTTGATGATACTGACTAAGTCGTCGATTTCCTCGCGTGTGCGCTGTTCGGTGACGGCGAGCATCAGCGTGTTTTCATCGATTTTCACGCCGGCGGCGATGCCATAGTCGGCACATTCCGAGAGGATGTCGTCGGCCTTGAGGTCGTTGAATGTCACGCAGAACTCGTTGAAGAATGGCTGATTGTAGGTCAGATGGCAGAGCCCCGTGGCCGTGAGCTCGTCGCAGAGGTAGTGCGCGGCGGCATACGACTGCTCGGCGGCCTCGCGCAGGCCTTGCTTGCCCATCAGCGAGAGATAGATCGTGACGTAGAGCGCCATCAGGCTTTGGTTCGAGCAAATGTTCGACGTGGCCTTCTGGCGGCGGATGTGCTGTTCGCGGGCTTGCAGCGTGAGCACGAAGGCGCGCTGTCCGCGGTTGTCTTTCGTCATTCCCACGATGCGTCCGGGAATTTTGCGGATGAGTTTCTCGGTGCAGCACATATAGCCCACGCCCGGACCTCCGAACGACATCGGAATACCAAGCGACTGACCGTCGCCAACGGCAATGTCGGCACCCCATTCAGCGGGTGTCTTCAAGATGGCGAGGTCGGCAGCGACGTTGTTGATGATGAACAGTGCCTTCTGCTCGTGGGCAGCGTCGGCGAAGCCCGTGAAGTCCTCGACTATGCCGAAGTAGTTCGGTGCCTGCACCACTACGCCGGCCACGTCGCCTCCGTTCAGCTTGGCGAGCATGTCGTTGCGGTCGGTAGCGCCGTCTTTTTGGGCGATTTTCACGATGTCGATGCCGTGGAATTTCGCGTAGGTCTCGACGACGCGCACGGTTTTCGGATCGACCGTCTCGGAAACGAGCACCTTCGTGGCTTTTTTTGCATTGGCAAACGCCATCATCACGGCCTCGGCAGTGGCGGTCGCACCGTCGTACATCGACGCATTCGAGATGTCCATACCCGTGAGTTCGGTCATCATCGACTGGAATTCAAAGATGTAGTGCAGCGTGCCCTGCGAAATCTCGGCCTGATAGGGCGTGTATGACGTCAGGAACTCAGAACGCTCGATGAGGTTCTGCACGACTGACGGTGCATAGTGGTCATAGACGCCTGCACCTGCGAAACAGGTGAGCGGCGCGTTGAGCTCGGCCATCGACTCGAAGAGCCGGCGCAACTCCATTTCCGATTGGGCCTCGGGCAAGTCGTAGTCCTTGCTGAAGCGGATGCTGTCGGGCACGTCGGCATAGAGGTCGCCCAGCGACTTCACGCCCGCCACTTTCAACATCGCCTGCAAGTCTTCGTCGGTGTGGGGAAAATACTTAAACATTTACAATTTCCGAATTTACGATTTACAAATGTTCTTATTTCGCGCAGAATGCCTCGTAAGCAGCAGCATCCATCAGGTTGTCGAGTTCTCCCTTGTCAGAGAGTTCCACCTTGATAATCCAGTTTTCGAAAGCGTCTTGGTTGATGAGTTCGGGCTGGTCTTCGAGGGCTTCGTTCAGCTCGACGACGGTTCCGCTCACGGGCGAAATCAGGTCGCTGGCGGCCTTCACGCTCTCCACTGCGCCAAAATCTTCCTCGGCCGTTACTTCGTCATCGACGTCGGGCATATCGACATAGACGATGTTGCCCAGTGCGTGCTGTGCATAGTCGGTGATACCTACGAAAGCGAAATCGCCTTCAACGCGTACATACTCGTGTGACTCGCTGTAATAGAGTCCTTCAATTACTTTTGCCATAGTTTTTTTGGTTTTAAGTTGTTAATATTAGTCTTTCTTATAATGTTTGTCATAAAAACGTTTTTTCACCACCACACCCGGGAAGGTCTTTTTGCGGATTTGAATCTCGAGTTCCGTTCCGAGTTTGGCGTGAGCCGTCTCTACGAGGGCCATACAGACACTCTTATCGACCGACAGACAGTGGTAGCCCGTGGTGACTTCACCCACCTGCACACCGTCCTTCATCACTGCGTAGCCGTGACGGGGAATCGCCTTGTCGGCCAGTTCGATGCCGATGACGCGCTTCGCCACGCCGTTGGCCTTCTGCTCTTGCAGGGCTTCCTTACCGATGAATTCTTCTTTTTCGAACTTACAGAACATTGACAGACCAGCCATCACGGGCGAAATTTCTGCCGAGAGTTCGTCGCCGTAGAGCGGCAGGCCGACCTCGAAGCGCAAGGTGTCGCGACAGCCGAGTCCACAGGGTTTGCAGCGTCCGCTGGCGATGAGTTTGTCCCAATTTTCGACGATGAATTGGTGGGAGCCATAGATTTCAAAACCGTCCTCGCCCGTGTAGCCCGTGCGCGAGATGATAATGGTCTCGCCACCGACTTCGAGTTTCTTGGCGTTGTAGAATTTCAGGTCTTTGCACGCCAGTCCGAGCACTTCCTCGACCACCGTCTCGGCCTCGGGGCCTTGCACGGCGAGTTGTGCGTAGTAGTCCGACTGATGCTCGAAATTCACGTTGAAGCCCGTGAGTTGCTGCTTCATCCAATCGACATCCTTGTCGATGTTGGCGGCGTTGATGACGAGGAAAAACTCCTCGGCACCCATCTTATAGACCAGCAGGTCATCGACCGTGCCGCCATCGGGGTAGCACATCATTCCGTAGAACACCTGTCCGTCGGGTGCTCCGGCCACGTCGTTGGTGAAAATGTGCTGCACGTAGCGCTCAGCGTCGGGACCGGTGACGAGCACCTCGCCCATGTGCGAAACGTCGAACACGCCGCAGGCTTGGCGCACGGCATTGTGTTCGTCGGTGATGTTGGTGTACTGAATGGGCATGTTGAAGCCGGCAAACGGCGACATCAGTGCGCCCAATTCCACGTGTTTGTCATAAAGACAGGTCTTTTTTTCCATAAATTTTTAATTATTAAGTTGTTAATCGATATTTGTTCATTACTCATCACTCATTTCTCATTACTCATTACCAGATTGACAAAATCTTCGCGTTTCAGGTTTCTGACGACATCGTCGAGTCGCTCTGGAAGGGCGTTTTCAAGACTTTCGCGAGTCAATTTCGCCCCTTTCAGCCGTCGGAGCACCTGCGTGTCGAGGTCGCCCACGAGGAAGAAGTCGCCCACGAGATTCACCGCCTTGATGACATCGTTTTTCACCTCCATCCTCAGTTCCAGTTCGCCCACGCCCTCGATGCGAGCCTTGCGCACGAGGCTGTAGCGCGGATTGTTGCCGTAGATGAACTCGTCGGTGAGGTATTCGCGCTCGATTTCCTCGATTTCGGCGATGTCGTCGGCGTTCAGCACGATTTCGCGGTCGCAGAGGTTCCGCCGCACGAATGCCTTGAACTCGTCGATGCTCAGGTCGATGTGGTCTTTCAGCAGCGCGATGTGCTGTCGCACGCTTTTCACGCCCTTGCTCACCAGTTTCTCGTCCGACGGCGTGATGGCTCCCACCATGTTTTCCATGCAGGTGTCGTAGAGCATCGTTCCGTGGACAATCGAATGGCCGGGAATGTGGTAGAACGCGTTGCCCGAAACCTTGCGCCAGTCATTGGATTCTCGCTCCTCGCTCCTCGCTTCTCGCTCCTCGTTTCTCGTTTCTCGAATCAGAATGTCATTCCGTCCACTCGACCCCGCCTCAACACCCAGTTTACAGAGCATCAGCGTCACCATGTTGATGTAGCGATTAAACGTGAAATTCACCTCTTCGTCGCGTGTGATGTACGAAAACATCACGTTCGACATATCGGCATAGACGCAGCCGCCACCACTTTTCCGGCGATAGGTCTCGATGCCTTTCTGCCGACAGAAATCGAGGTTCACCTCCGCTTCAATGAGCTGGTTGCGCCCGAAAATCACCGTCGGCCTCACCTGCCACATGAAGAAGCAGTCGTCGTCGGTGTTCAGCCGTCGCGCCACATATTCCTCCATGGCCAGATAGAAACTCAATCGTCGTGTTTTCTCGTCGGGCAGGGCGATATAGACCATTCTTCGTCGTTCGTTTTTACGGTTTTTACTGCATTTTCTGAATGCATCGGCAAATTTACGCTTTTTCTGTCGAATGGCAAAATGTTTTGGGAAAATTTTTGTATGAGCGACGATTCGGGCGAAAAGTCAGATATTCGCAATCGACATCACATTGGCGAAAACGCCTGCTGCCGTGACGCTTGCGCCGGCTCCGTAGCCCTGAATGAGCATCGGGAATTCGCGGTAGCGCTCGGTGGTGAGCATAACGATGTTGTTCGAGCCTTGCAGGTTGTAGAACGGATGGCCGAGCGGCACTTCCTGCAGGGCGACGCGCGTTTTTCCGCCTTCCATCGTCGCCACGAAACGCAGGTATTTCCCTTCGGCTTCGAGTTTTCGGCGACGCGCCTCAAATTCAGCGTCGAGTTGGGGCAGTTTCGCCCAAAAATCGTCAATCGAACCTTTGAAAAATTCGTCGGGCACAAACAGTTGCTGCTCGACATCGGATTGTTCGACCTGATAGCCGGCCTCGCGCGTCAAAATGACGAGTTTGCGGACGACATCGGTGCCCGAAAGGTCGATGCGCGGGTCGGGTTCGCTGTAGCCCTGCTCTTTCGCCTGACGCACGGCCTCGGAGAAGGTCACCTCCGACGAAAGGGCGTTGAAAATGAAGTTGAGCGTACCGCTCAGAACGGCCTCGATTTTCAGAATTTTATCGCCTGAATTGCGCAGGTCGTTGATAGTTCCGATGATGGGCAGTCCGGCACCGACATTGGTCTCAAACAGGAACTTCACACCGCGTTCCATCGCCGTTTTCTTCAGCCGCGAATAATTGTCGAAAGCCGACGAAGCCGCAATTTTATTCGCCGTGACGACGTTGATATTGTGTTCGAGGAAGTCTTGATAAAGTTCAGAAACCTCTTTGCTGGCGGTGCAATCGACAAAAACGGAATTAAAAATGTTCATGTCAATGACTTGGTGGCGAAGGCGGTGGGTGATGGGTGTTGCAGGTTGGGTGTCAGCGGATTTTTCGGCTTTCAATTTTTCCCGATAATGTTCCAAATCGATGCCGTCGCGGTCGAAAATGGCGGTTTTCGAGTTGGCGATGCCCACCACGTTCAGTTTCAGACGCGAATGTTCCTTCAGCTCTTCGTATTGCGAACGAATCTGCTCGATGAGTTTGCTGCCAACCGTTCCCACGCCGCAAATAAAGAGGTTCAAAACCTTGTATTCCGACAGGAAAAACGAGTCGTGCAACACGTTGAGCGACTTATTGAGTTCCTCGGCCTTGACGATGAACGAAATGTTGGTCTGCGACGCGCCCTGCGAGATGGCGATAACCACGATACCGCTGCGTCCGAGCGTTCCGAAAAGTTTTCCGGCGATGCCCGGCGTCTGCTTCATATTCTCGCCCACGATAGCCACCGTCGCCAACCCTTTCTCGACGCGCATCGGATACATCGCTCCCGTGGCAATTTCCTTGGAAAATTCCTCGTTGAGCACGCGGGCGGCCTCGTCAGCATCTTCCTCGCGAATACCAATCGACGTGGAGTTTTCCGACGACGCCTGACTGACCATGAACACGGAGATTCCGACCGTGGCGAGTGTCGTGAAAATGCGGCGGTTCACACCAATGACACCCACCATCGACAGACCCGTTACCGTGATGAGTGCCGTGCCTTTGATGCTCGAAATGCCCTTGATGGGCTTTTGGTCGTTGGCGATTTGCTGTTTGATGAGTGTGCCAGGATTGGCGAGATTGAAGGTATTTCTGACGCGAATCGGAATATTTTTCACGCAGACGGGGTAGATCGTCGGCGGATAGATGACTTCCGCACCGAAATTACAAAGTTCCATCGCCTCGATAAACGATAATTCACTGATCGTATAAGCCGATTTGATGACACGCGGGTCTGCAGTCATAAAGCCATCGACATCCGTCCAAATTTCAAGAATCTCGGCTTGTAATTCGGCGGCGAGAATGGCGGCGGTGTAGTCGCTTCCCGTCACAATCCGAATGGCTCCATCGGTACGCGCACCAAGTTCCATTCGCAGTGTTTCCGCTACATTCTCAGCAGCATCAACCACCACGACTATCGAACCATTCTGAGCCTCATTTTCGATGATTTTCCGAACAACATCTATATTTTCAGCCGACTTTCCAACCGACGTTTTGCCAAATTTTAAAACCTTCATTTTCTCTGTTCTCCTGATCGATTTTCTTGAATTCTTCAATTGACCCTGCAAAGGTACAAAATTTTCAATGAAGCAAGGTCAAAATCGTCAAATAATTTCGTTTTGTGAAGAATTTTCGCGATTTGCTTGGCAGTTCCCGAATTTTGTTGTACTTTTGCGCAGTTTTTTGAATAAAGACTGAATTTTTAAACCTAAATAATCAAAAACAAAACGTTAGTTATGAACAAAATCGTTAAGAAGGAACAGTTCTCCGAGAAAGTGTTCCTGCTCGAAGTCGAGGCTCCGCTGATTGCCAAGAGCCGTAAAGCTGGTAACTTTGTGATTGTGCGCGTCGATAAGCGTGGCGAGCGTATGCCGCTGACGATTGCCGAGGCCGACACAGAACGGGGTACGATTACGCTTGTGGTGCAGACCGTCGGTCTGTCGTCGCAGAAACTCTGTATGCTCAACGAGGGCGACTACGTGGAAGACGTTGTGGGACCGCTCGGAACGCCGACGCACATCGAAAACTACGGCACGGTGGTTTGTGCCGGCGGTGGTGTGGGCGTGGCTCCGATGCTGCCCATCATCCAGGCTCTGAAAAAAGCCGGAAACCGCGTGTTGTCGGTGCTCGCAGGTCGCTCGAAAGACCTGATTATCCTTGAGGACAAGGTTCGCGAAACGTCCGACGAAGTCATCATCATGACCGACGACGGTTCGTATGGCGAAAAAGGCGTAGTGACGGTCGGTATCGAGAAATTCATCGAGCAGGAACCGCATGTGGACAAAGTGTTTGCCATCGGTCCTCCCATCATGATGAAGTTCTCGAACCTCACGGCACAGAAGCACAACATTCCCTGCGAAGTGTCGTTGAACACGATCATGGTCGATGGTACGGGTATGTGCGGTGCTTGCCGACTGACGATTGGCGGCAAGACGAAGTTCGTCTGTATCGACGGCCCCGAATTCGACGGTGCACAGGTCGATTGGGACGAGATGTTCAAGCGTATGGGCACGTTCAAGAAGGTGGAACAGGAAGATATGGCGAATTTCGAGGCACATCTCGGCCCCGTTGCTGAAGCTGCTCCGAAAGCCGACGCTGACAACTGCTGCAAGCCCAACGCTTGCCCCTCGACGGATGATGCCGCTTGCCTCACCGACCGCGACGCCGAATGGCGCAAGGAACTCCGCGCTACGATGAAAGCAAAGGAGCGCACACAGATTCCGCGTGTGTCGATGCCCGAACTCGATGCCGAATACCGTGCGAAGGTTCGCGACGAGGAAGTGAACATCGGTCTGACGAAGGAAATGGCGATGCAAGAGGCCAAGCGCTGTCTCGACTGCCCGAAACCGTCGTGTGTCGAGGGCTGTCCGGTGAGCATCAACATCCCGTCGTTCATCAAGAACATCGAACGTGGCGACTTCCTCGCTGCTGCGAAGGTTCTGAAAGAAACATCGGCCCTGCCTGCCGTTTGCGGTCGCGTTTGTCCGCAGGAAAAGCAGTGTGAAAGCAAGTGTATCCACCTGAAGATGAACGAGCCTGCCGTGGCCATCGGCTACCTGGAGCGTTTCGCTGCCGACTACGAGCGCGAGAGCGGTCAGATTTCGCTGCCCGAAATCGCTCCGTCGAATGGCAAGAAGATTGCCGTCGTGGGTAGCGGTCCTGCCGGACTTTCGTTCGCTGGCGATATGGTTAAAAAAGGCTACGACGTGTATGTTTTCGAGGCTCTCCACGAGATTGGCGGCGTGTTGAAATATGGTATTCCCGAATTCCGTCTGCCGAACAAGATTGTCGATGTCGAAATCCAGAACCTCGCCAAGATGGGCGTACACTTCCAGACCGACGTCATCGTGGGCAAGACCATTACCGTCGAAGACCTCGAAGAACAAGGTTTCAAGGGTATTTTCGTGGGTTCGGGTGCCGGTCTGCCGAACTTTATGAACATTCCGGGCGAGAACGCCATCAATATTATGTCGTCGAACGAATATCTGACCCGCGTCAACCTGATGGACGCTGCCAATCCGCAGACCGACACGCCGATTAACTTCGGTAAGAACGTGCTCGTGGTCGGTGGTGGCAACACCGCTATGGACTCGTGCCGCACGGCGAAGCGTCTGGGCGGAAACGTCACGCTCGTCTATCGTCGTTCGGAAGAGGAAATGCCCGCTCGTCTCGAGGAAGTGAAGCACGCGAAAGAGGAAGGCATCGACTTCCTAACGCTGCACAACCCCATCGAGTACATCGCCGACGAAAACGGTGCTGTGAAGGCCGCCGTGCTGCAGGTGATGGAACTCGGTGAACCCGATGCCAGCGGTCGCCGCTCACCTGTTCCCGTCGAAGGCAAGACCGTGACGCTCGAAGTCGATCAGGTCATCGTGGCTGTCGGTGTGAGCCCGAATCCGCTCGTTCCGAACTCCATCGAAGGCTTGGAACTCGGTCGGAAGAACACGATTGTGGTCAATGAGGGTATGCAGTCGGCCCGTCCCGAGATTTTCGCTGGCGGCGACATCGTTCGCGGTGGTGCAACGGTGATTCTGGCCATGGGCGACGGTCGTCGTGCCGCTGCCAATATGGACGAGTACCTCAGCAAGAAAGCTTAAATTGATAGATTCGGCCATTGTAGGCCGACAAATCCATCTCAATGATTCCGTCTGCACAAAGATTTGTGCGGACGGTTTCTTTTGTCAACAAATCAACGGCTGTCGTATCAAATAACTCGGCGATTTTCAGGAAATCGAAAGCATGTCGCGGAATCAAAACGCCACAGCGCACGGCATCGTCGGAAAAGTTCGCAACGACGAGCAGCAGTTCGTTGTCGGCCTTGCGCAAAAAGGCGTATTGTTGATTCGGGTTGAACTGCCACGACTGCATGTTGCAATACATCAGGTCGAAAAATTCGCCCTCGGAAACGGCTTTTTCCGTGTTGGCAATCGTGAGCAGGCGCTTGTAGAACGTTTTCAGGCGTTTTTCGGCATTGTTCAAGTGCATCGGGGAATAATAGCCGCGACGCAACGAATCGACGCACCAATAATCGAAAATCGTCGTGCGTCCGTCGCGTCCGCTAAAACCTTCCTCGTCCATACCGCGCTCGCCAAATTCCTGTCCGGCGTAGAGCATAAACGGACAACGGTTGAGCAAGACGCTGACGATGGCTGCAGGAATGGCTTTCTGGGCATTTCCAGCAAAAAAATCGCTCGCAATGCGCTGTTCGTCGTGGTTTTCGAGGAAATAAAGCATGTGGTCGAGGATGTCATCGACCGACTGCCACTGCGCCGTAATGCTACTGGCTGGTCGCCTTCCGCAAACGACATCGCGCAGACAGTCGTACATGCCGACTTTGTCGTAGAGCCAGTCGAAACCGGCGTCGATGTAACTGCGATAGAGCGGCGGATCGTAGATTTCGCCGATGAATTTGATGTTCGGATATTCGTTTTTGACCTGCGCAATCGCCCATTTCCAAAAAGCGACGGGCACCATGAAAACCATGTCGCAACGGAAGGCGTCAATGTCCTTGGATGCCCAGAAAAGCAGGATATTCAGCATTTTCTGCCACGTGTCGGGAATCGGGTCGAAATGCTCGGAACGACCGCCAACGTCACAATAATCCACGCCGTAGTTGAGTTTGATGGTCTCGTACCAGTCGTTTCGGCTCGGACGGTTGGAAAATTGGTCGTTTCCCGTGGCTTTCGCTGGATTTTCGTGGTAATTCGTCGAGGAATTTGTCGAGGAGGGAGAAGCGAGGAGCGAGGAGTTTGTTGAGGAAGGAGGAGCAAGGAACGAAAGTTCCAGTGGTTGCCCCCAAAGATAATAATAATTATTGTGGGTAGAAAAGTGCATCGTCGGGTCGTCGTCCTCGCCGAGATCGCGCACATCTTCGGGCTTGCCAATCGATTGATACTGCCGCGCAACGTGGTTCGGAACGAAGTCGATCACCACTTTCATTTCGTGCGCGTGTGCGCGACCAACAAGCGCCTCAAATTCTTCCATCCGACGTTCGACATCGACCGCCAAATCGGGATCGACATCGTAGTAATCAGCGATGGCGTATGGCGACCCTGCCCTACCCTTCACCACCTGCGGATGCTGGCGCGGAATGCCAAATCGCGAGTAATCGGTCTGTGTGGCGTGGCGAATAATGCCCGTCAGCCAAATGTGCGTCGCGCCGAGGCTGCGGATGCGACGAAGCGTAGCGGCATCAAGGTCGTTGAACTTTCCACAGCCATTTTCCTCGATGCTACCGTCGTGTTTCCGCGTCGTGTTCTTGTTGCCGAACCATCGCGGAAATAATTGATAAATAATCGGCTTCCTCACTCCACACTCCACGAAATACACTCCACGAATCAGACTCCCTGCACCGTTACATCACGGGCGATTTTCGTAATCATACCCTGCAAAGCCTTGCCCGGACCACATTCGGTGAACTCCGTTGCACCGTCGGCCACCATATTCTGCACGCTCTTCGTCCAGCGCACGGGGCTCGTCAGTTGGGCAATCAGGTTCTGTTTGATTTCCTCGGGATCGGTGTGTGGCAGCGCATCCACGTTCTGATAGACGGGACAGCACGGCGTTTTGAACACGGTCTGCATAATGGCGGCGGCCAGTTCTTCCTTCGCCGACTGCATCAGCGGCGAGTGGAACGCACCGTTCACCTGCAGCACCAGTGCACGTTTCGCACCCGTTTCCTTCAGTTTTTCACAGGCAACGCTCACGGCCTCCACGTGACCCGAAATCACGAGCTGACCCGGGCAGTTGTAATTGGCGGGAATCACGAAACAATCGGGCTTCGAGACGTTTTCGCACACGGCCTCAACCACCTCGTCGGGCAGTGCGATAATCGCCGCCATCGTACCCGGATTCTCGTCGCAAGCCTTTTGCATCGCCAGCGCACGCTTTTGCACGAGGCGCAGTCCGTCCTCAAAACTCAGAGCGCCCGTCGCCGCCAGTGCCGACATCTCGCCAAGCGAGTGCCCAGCCACCATCGCGGGTTGGAAATCGTCGCCCAGAGCCAATGCCGAAACCACACTGTGAACGAACACGGCAGGCTGCGTGATGCGCGTCTGCTTGAGTTCCTCGTCGGTACCTTTGAACATAATGTCGGTGATGCGGAAACCTAAGACTTCGTTGGCCTTCTCGAAAAGTTCACGAGCCACTTCGTTTTGCTCGTAAAGCTCCTTGCCCATGCCAACCGACTGGGCACCCTGTCCAGGGAATACAAATGCTTTCATTTTTTTGCTATTTTGAGTTGTTTGTCTTGTCAATTCCTGAAATCGGCTGCAAAGGTACGAATTTTTGTACAAAACGGGACGAAAAACACTATTTTTTCACTTAAAGATAAAAATTTCCCGTCAAATTCCGATACCAATCGCTGCGCGTTCCGTCGTCGTTTTGCAGATAAAATTCTGTTCGCTCAACCGACGTTGGAAGGTGTTTTTTGAAGGCTAAAAGACAGCGTTTCGCGGGCTTCTTCAAAGTTGTTTTTATCATACATTGTCGTGTAATATAAAAACCTGAGAAATAAGCATTTGAAGAAAACGATTCAAGTTTTTCTACAGGTATGATAACGCTAAAAACTCCGTCGTCGCTAAGCAATTGAGAAGCGCACTCGAAAAGGTCGGCGAACGGAAGGGAATCGGTGTGTCGGGCAGTGGCTTTCCGTTGGTCGGGATTCTTTAGGCTCTGCTCGAAAAAGGGTGGATTGGAAACGATGCTATCGAACAATTCCAACGAATCTGTTTTTAAAGATTTTTCCAAGAAATCGACTGCGAACGACTGAACTGACGAATAAACGACCGCCACTTGATTGGCAAAGGGCGACGCCGAAGCGTTTTCCCGTGCCTGAGCGCAAGCCTCATCGTCGATGTCGATGGCCGTCACCGTCGCGTCGGCAAACCGTTGTGCCATCATCAGCGCAATGACGCCCGTTCCCGTGCCGATGTCGAGAATCCGCCGTCCACCCTCGGCCCACGCACCCAGCAGTACGCCGTCGGTTCCCACTTTCATCGCACAGCGGTCTTGTTCAATCCGAAATTGCTTGAAATCGAAATGGCTCATTTTTTCGTCAATGTCGCGTCAGAATTATCGTCCAATTTGTCGTTTTTTCAAAAAAATAGCTCAGAAGAACATCACGGGCAACGAATTTCGCCGTTTTTGCGCCAATTCACCCTTCATCCGTTCCACAGCCGTCTTAAAAATGAAATTGACGAGATGTTCGTCAGTGCCGTTGGTTCGAATCTGCTTCAGTGCCGAGATATACGCCGCTCGTTCCTCGATTTTGACGATTAGCAAAGGATGTCCTGCCTTGAGCAGAATGAAGTTCGACAGGAGGCGCCCTGTTCTGCCATTGCCGTCGCGGAAAGGATGGAGATACTCGAAATAGCCGTGCCATTTGGCTGCTACGACCATCGGATGCTGACCATCGTCGAGGGCTTTTTGCGTCGATTCCATCAGTTTCGGCACTCGCGCAATCAGTGTTTTGTGGTCGCCGAAAACAGTGTCGCCAGCCACCATATCTTCCGTCGTATAGTCTCCGGCAACTGCCCCGGGAACCCGATAGCCGAGCGTGTTTTCTGTCACCAAACGGTTCACTTCTTTCAGAAAAGCCTCATCGAAAGGACCATCCAAATGGCTCACCATATAGTCGAATGCACGAAAATGGTCGGCCATCTCCGTACATTCCAACAGCGAACGCCCCACGGGAACCATCGCCATACCCTGCTCACGGAGAATTCTCGTGTCGTCCACCGTGAACGAGTTGCCTTCGATAGCACAAGAATGGGCAGAAAACAGAATCTCGTTGTATTCCATCCACTGCTCACGCCCGATTTTGTCAGCTATTTTCTGCTGATATTCCTGTCGAACGCTCTCGTATTCCTTGATTTCCTTTTCAAACATCGCTGCAAAAAGTTGAATACCTAGATTAAATTTATTTAGGTTTACCTTCTTCTATTTTCAATCGTAGACGGTAATAATCAGAAATTAGTTTTAAATCTTCAATTTTTGTAGCGTTGCTTATGTTGGAATAAATATACCAACCATCTTTTTTATGCTGCCAAATGGTTCCAGGCTTTGTCGGGCGCATTTTCTTTCCGACTAGATTATATTCGCCACCGTGTATAATATTCAATTTGGAGACACGTTCAAAACCGATATGCCTCAAAGTTTCTACAAAAGTATCAATTGCCGTTCTACGACAAATCGAAAAACCATCTGGAAAGGTAACCCTTATCCCTTTTGTTGTATTTTCTACATGTTTTGTAGGTTCATGAGGAATAATATCAACGGGATTTTCATCACTTTTTACGGGCGTACTGCTTCGAGGAATAAGCGTCTTAGCACCCATAATCTCACTGATTTTCGCCTTGCGACTTAGTGCTACGCTGATAGGCTCTCCAGGATGATACTCAACCACCAGAACCAAATCACGTTTAATAGGCGACAGGCGAGGAGCAATATCATTGCTTAAAGCAGGAAGTATTTCCTCTTTGATAATGCCTTCCTCTAATTCTTCCACTTGCTGAAGAACGTCATTGTTGAGTCGTACTCCTAAATCACGAGAATTCTCGATGATGCTGTAAAGTTTCTCAAGCTTCTTCATATTAAAAGTTGTTAGGTTTATTGATGGCAAAATTATATAATATTTATGATTTAGACAAATAATTATGGGATTTTCTTTGAAAAAGTGACAATTCCTTTGCTATTCCCTTATTTTTTCGTAACTTTGCAGGTTCAAAATCAGGAGAAAAGGACAACAATGAATAAAAGAACCAATACATCGATTCAGATGATTGCCGACTACGAGGGCGATATCACCAAACTTTTTGAATTGGAAGTCGAGGGAGAAGTGCCCATTCTGGCGACACGCAACATCGTGCTGTTTCCAGGCATTATCGCACCGATTATCGTCGCTCGCGAGCACAGCATCAATCTGGTGAAGAAACTGAAGCGGAACCCCGATATGACCTTCGCGGTGTTTTGCCAGAAAAATGCCGACATCGAAGTGCCGGAAGAGGGCGACCTCTGCGAATACGGCACCTACGCGAAACTCGTCAGACTGCTCGATATGCCCGTGCTTGGCGGTAACAATGTGACAATCATCGTGCAGGGTCTGGGACGCTGCCGACTGGACCATTTCACGGCGCAAGAGCCCTGTATTATGGCGCAAACGACGGCGGCGCCCGAGGAACTGCCCGAAAAACGCGACAAAACGTGGCGCACGGCCTTCGACGACCTGCGAAACACGACCATCGAATACATCCACCAGAACGAGGACATTCCCGACGAGGCGCAATTCGCGCTGAACAACATCCAAAATCAGGTGTTGGCGGTGAATTTCATCTGTACGAATATGCCGTTCAGCATCGGCGACAAAATGCGGATGATGCGCACGACGACGATGATGGAGCGCGTGATTGAGGTGCTGAAAACGCTGCACAAGGAGATTCAACTGCTGCAACTGCGGCAGGACATTCGTTCGAAGACACGCGAGGACATCGACGAACAACAACGCGAGTATTTCCTGCAACAGCAAATCAAGAACATCAAGGAGGAACTGGGCAACGGCGAGGGTACGCCGGAGCGAGCCGAACTCATCAAACGAGCCGAGAAAAAGAAGTGGTCCGAGGAGGTGAGCAAGGCGTTCAGCAAGGAAATCGACAAGCTCGACCTGCTGCATCAGCAGAGTCCTGAGTACAGTATGCAGTTGAACTATTTGCAGACGATGGTGGAACTGCCGTGGGGCGAATTTACGACCGACAACCTCGACCTGAAACGAGCCGAGCGCATCCTCAACCGCGACCATTACGGTATGGAAAAGGTGAAGGAGCGCATTTTGGAATATATGGCGGTGTTGAAACTGCGTGGCGACCTGAAATCGCCGATTCTCTGCCTCTACGGCCCTCCGGGTGTCGGAAAAACGTCGCTCGGAAAGTCGATTGCATCGGCGATGAAGCGGAAATACGTGCGGATGAGCCTCGGCGGACTGCACGACGAGAGCGAGATTCGCGGCCATCGGCGAACCTACATCGGAGCGATGCCTGGTCGCATCATCAAGTCGATTCAGAAGGCTGGGTCGTCGAACCCCGTTTTCATCCTTGACGAAATCGATAAAATCACGCAATCGACCCACAACGGCGACCCTGCCTCGGCGATGCTCGAAGTACTCGATCCCGAGCAAAATTCGGCGTTCCACGACAATTATCTCGATGTCGATTACGACCTGTCGAAAGTGCTTTTCGTCGCCACAGCCAACAACCTCTCGACAATTCCGCGTCCCCTACTCGACCGAATGGAAATCATCGAGGTCAGCGGCTATATCACGGAAGAAAAGACTGAAATTGCGAAGCGCCACCTCATTCCTCGCGAACTCGAGAACACGGGCTTGAAAAACAGTCCTGAAAAGGTGTCGTTCAGCAAGGATGCCATCGAGAAAATCATCGAGCAATACACGCGGGAAAGCGGTGTCAGACAACTCGAAAAGCAGGTGAACAAGGCACTTCGGAAAATTGCTTTCAACAAGGTGATGAACGCGCCGGAAGACGAAAAAACGACCGAGAAAGTCGAAAAAACGACGAAAAAAACGAGCAAAAAGGCTGAAAAAACGCCGAAAACAGCGACTTACAAAGTGACTCCTGCCGAAATCGAGACGTTGCTCGGCAAACCGCCATTCTACCGCGACATCTACCAAGGCAACGACTACGCTGGCGTGGTGACGGGACTCGCGTGGACGAGCGTAGGCGGTGAAATTCTCTTCATCGAGACCTCGCTGTCGAAAGGAAAAGCCGCCAAACTCACGCTGACGGGCAACCTCGGCGACGTGATGAAAGAGTCGGCGGTCATCGCGCTCGAATA
The DNA here is from genome assembly GCA_017412145.1 of Prevotella sp. Taxonomy (GTDB): domain Bacteria; phylum Bacteroidota; class Bacteroidia; order Bacteroidales; family Bacteroidaceae; genus Prevotella. The sequence continues at coordinate 85,128 of JAFPYO010000003.1, read as the reverse complement.
CGTCAAGGCGCACGTCGATCAACTTGGTGTCGATTACCGCATTTTCGACCAGTGGAACCTCCACATCCACGTGCCTGAGGGCGCTACACCGAAAGACGGTCCATCGGCCGGCATCACCATCGCCACGTCGATTGCCTCGGCACTGACCCAGCGGAAAGTGCGCAAAAACACAGCGATGACGGGCGAAATCACCCTGCGCGGAAAGGTGTTGCCCGTCGGTGGCATCAAAGAGAAGATTTTGGCGGCAAAACGCGCTGGAATTACCGATATTGTAATGTGTCGCGACAACCGCAAAGACATCGAGGAAATTCCCGAAATCTACCTGCGCGGCGTGCAGTTCCACTATGTCGAGAACATTCAAGACGTATGGAATTTCGCCCTCACCGACGAGATGGTGGCGAATCCTATTGAATTTAAGATTGAAGAAGATAAAAAATGACTTTTGAATTACAACATACCGACCCCTATAGCGACGCACGAACTGGCCTGATTACCACGGCTCACGGACAAATCAAAACTCCGATTTTTATGCCCGTCGGCACGTGTGGCGCGGTGAAGGGCGTGCATTTCTCGGAACTGCGCGAGCAAGTCGAGGCGCAAATCATCCTCGGCAACACCTATCACCTCTACCTGCGCCCAGGCCTTGAAATCCTGCAAAAAGCAGGCGGACTCCACAAGTTCAACACGTGGGACAGGCCGATTCTGACCGATTCGGGCGGTTTTCAGGTGTTTTCGCTCACGGGCATCAGAAAATTGCGCGAGGAAGGCTGCGAATTTCGCTCGCACATCGACGGTTCGAAGCACTTTTTCACGCCTGAAAACGTGATGGACACCGAGCGCATCATCGGTGCCGACATCATGATGGCGTTCGACGAATGTCCGCCCGGACAAAGCGACTACAACTACGCTAAGAACTCGCTCGAACTGACGCAACGCTGGCTCGACCGCTGCATCAAGCGATTCAACGAAACCGAACCGCTCTATGGCCACGAGCAGAGCCTTTTCCCCATCGTGCAGGGCTGTACCTACAAGGATTTGCGCAGCGAGGCCGCGAAATTCGTCGCCGACAAGGGGGCCGACGGCAATGCCATCGGCGGACTGGCCGTGGGCGAGCCGACGGAAGTGATGTACGAGATGATTGAGGTGGTAAATGCGATTCTGCCGAAAGACCGCCCGCGCTACCTGATGGGCGTGGGCACGCCGCAGAACATCCTCGAGTCCATCGAGCGCGGCGTGGACATGTTCGACTGCGTGATGCCGACGCGCAACGGTCGCAACGCGATGCTGTTCACCTACGAAGGCACGATGAACCTGCGCAACAAGAAGTGGGAAGACGATTTTTCGCCCATCGACCCCGACGGCTGCACCATCGACCGACTGCACACGAAAGCCTATCTGCACCATCTGTTCAAGGCGCAGGAATTGCTCGCGATGCAAATCGCCTCGATTCACAACCTCGCGTTCTACCTGCGACTCGTCGGCGATGCCCGACAGCACATCGAACAGGGCGATTTCACGCAGTGGAAACGGAGTGTCATCGAGAATCTTGGAAGAAGACGTTAGAAAAGGTGAAAAGGTGAAAAAGTAAAAAGGTGAAAAGGTAAAAAGGTGAAAAGGTAAAAAATGACGATGAAATATAGCAAAATCAAGAAACACCGCAAAGCACTGAAAGTCGGACGAGGGATGCGAAAAGCCTTCGGTCGGCTCGGCGGCCTGTTGAAGAAACTCAAACCCACCTTCATCAAGCGGCTCGACTGGTATATCATCCGAAAATTCATCGGCACCTATGTATTCTCGATTCTGCTGATTATCACCATCGCCATCGTCTTCGACATCAACCAATATCTCGACTCTTTCATCAAGTATCACGCACCGCTGAAGGCCATCATTTTCGACTATTACATGAATTGGGTGCCCTACTACGCCAACCTCTTCAGTGCCCTGTTCGTCTTCATCGCCGTGATTTTCTTCACCTCGAAACTCACTGGAAACTCCGAAATCATCGCCATGTTGGCCTCGGGTGTTTCGTTTAAGCGACTCCTGCGCCCCTACATGATTTCGTGCGTGCTGATTTCGATGCTGTCGTACTACCTCAGCGCCTATGTCATTCCGCAGGGAACCATCGTGCGACAGAATTTTGAAACCATCTACAAAAACAAACGGAAAACGACGGCTGCCGAAAACGTGCAACTACAAGTGGGTCAAGGAGTTATCGCCTACATTCAGCACTACGACAACACGATGAAACGCGGCTACGGTTTTTCGCTCGACAAGTTTGAAAACAAGAAACTCGTCAGCCACATGACGGCGCAGGAAATTCAATACGACACGATTTCCGACACGAAATTCCAATGGCGGGCGACGAACTGGAAAATCCGCGAGTTGAAAGGTCTTCGAGAGCACATCACCAGCGGCGTCAACAAAGACACCGTCATCATGATGGAACCTGCCGACTTGGTCTATTCCAAGGGTCAGCAAGAGACGCTCACAAGCCCCGAACTGCGCGATTTCATCTCGAAACAAATCGGACGCGGCAGTAGCAACGTCGTGCGATACCAAATGGAATACCACAAGCGCATCGCTATGTCGTTCGCCTCGTTCATTCTGACCATCATCGGCGCATCGCTCTCCTCACGCAAGCGAAAAGGCGGCATGGGACTCTATCTCGGCATCGGACTCGCGCTGAGTGCGCTCTACATCCTGCTCCAAGCCATCTCATCGACCTTCGCCGTGAACGCGAACTTCCCGCCGATGCTCGCTGCGTGGATGCCGAACATCATTTTTGCTTTCGTGGCATATTTCTGCTATCGGCAGGCACCAAACTAATTGACAATTTACGATTTACAATTGAAAAATGAATTTTGAAGAAACATATTTGAACGATAATATCCTCGATGCGCTCTACGACATGCGATTCGAGGAAATGACCCCGATTCAGGAACGCTGCATTCCCGAAATCCTCGACGGACACGATATTCTGGGCGTGGCGCAGACGGGAACGGGCAAGACGGCGGCCTATCTGTTGCCGATTCTCTCGATGCTCGACGACGGCTACGCCGATTTTCCCGACGGTCGCAGTGTCGATTTTCCGAAAGATGCCATCAACTGCATCATCATGGCACCGACGCGCGAACTCGCGCAACAAATCGACCGCGCCATGCAGGGCTTCAGCTACTACCTGAGCAACGTCGGTTCGGTGGCGGTCTATGGCGGCAACGACGGCAACCGCTACTACCAGGAACTCAATGCGCTGAAAACCGGTGCCGATGTCATCATCGCGACGCCTGGCCGCTTCATTTCCCACCTGACGATGGACAATGTCGATATGAGCCGCGTGTCGTTTTTCGTGCTTGACGAGGCCGACCGAATGCTCGACATGGGTTTTTATGACGATATTCTGAAAATTGCGAAAAAACTGCCGCCGACCTGTCAAACCGTGATGTTTTCAGCTACGATGCCCGAAAAAATCGAACAACTCGCGAAAACACTTCTGAAAAATCCGACCGAAGTGAAAATTGCCGTGAGCAAACCCGCCGAAAAGATTCAGCAGTCGGCCTACGTGTGCTACGAACCACAGAAACTCGGCATCATCGAGTCGATGTTCAAGGGAAACGAACTGAAGCGCGTCATCATTTTCGCTGGAAAAATCAATAAGGTGAAAGACGTCTATCGCGCCCTGCTCCGCCTGAAAATCAACGCAGGCGAAATGCACAGCGACCTGTCGCAAGCCGAGCGCGACGAGATGATGTTCCGTTTCAAAAGTGGCAAAATCGACGTGCTCGTCGCCACCGACATCCTTTCTCGCGGCATCGACATCGACGACATTGCGATGGTCATCAACTACGACGTTCCACGCGACGCCGAGGACTACGTTCACCGCATCGGTCGCACCGCCCGTGCCGACCGCGACGGTCGCGCCGTCACCTTCGTCAGTCCCGACGACATCCGCTATTTCCAGCAAATCGAGCGATTCCTCGAGCGCGAAATCACGAAAAACACCCTACCCGACGGCCTCGGCGACGGTCCCGAATACAAATCAGAAGAACCGAAACGCCGCAAGAAATGGAATGGCAAGCGACGCGGTGGCGGAAAAGGGCGTGGGAATGCTAAAAAACGCGGTGGAAAAAGCAAAGGAAACGGGAAAAATCGCGAATAATTACTCTTCCTGTTCGTAGTAATAAGAATAGTCGATACCCTTCATAAACAACTCGCGGTCGTCGATTTTATCGGTCATTGCGTCGTGAAGCACGGTTGTTGGGATAGTTTTTCGCCAATGTCTGCACACACTCGGCATCAAGCGCATCAGCCGCACGCTGTTTGCCGTCGGGTGCTCGGAATTTGAACTGGTTAGTGACACTAACCAGTTGAACGCCCTCTTTCGACATCTTGCCCTTCAGATATTTCCAATAGTTGCGACACTTCTCATAATCGTCCTCATCGTTGATGGCACGGACAATGTCAGTGGCAGAAAACCACCATTTGCTGCGGTCTTCATCCCAAACTGCCCGCACCTCGCGGTCGTTGAAAAATCGTATCGATTTTTTTCCATTTCTTCCCTGCATTTTGAAAATGTGATTAGAAATCTTCTTTTACATAATTGTATCTTCCATACGCCAAACGAGCAGCGTATGGGTTGTAGTTTTTTGCAACATCGCCTTCGTATTTTACTATATCAATATGAAGTCCGACACCATCATCTGGAATTGGGGAATAACCACCATAATAATATTTGTTGCCATTATCATCCGTATCGTTCAACAGAAGATATTTTTCAGAAAGTTTTTTATAAAGCATTTCTTGCTTCCTTTTCGCATCGCTCAAAGACTTAGCTCTCATTATAAAAATACAACCATTCAAATAACTACTAATTCCGTCTGACTGAAATAGAAAATGTATGGAATCGAAAGTAAATCCTGCATAAGTTATGTTTTTATAATCAATGCTCATTCTATCTGATGTTAATGCAGAATAGCCGTATTTGTTTTCAAGTATTTCCTTTGTTTTTTCATAGGATGATCCGAAAGGAACTCCGCAAATTTCCTTTACAATTTGATCACTTTCATCCGAAACTGTTGATTCATTTCTCATCCTCTCTAAAATAGAATTAATGACAATTTCTTCCGGTTTATCCCTAAATTCAACAACATAAGATCCATTTCTCTTAAGAATATAGATACAGCCGTCATCACAATTCCATTTTTTCATTGTTTTATAATTAATATGTTCACCATATTTCTTGTCGTATTTATCTACTAGCTTATCGATTTTACCATTAGTATTATTCAAAGAATCTATAATCACATAAATAGAAGAAGTTTCATTTACACCTTCTAAACTCCTTACATCTATCATACAATTATCAAATGTTTCAAATCTTCCTACAAGTGTAATGAGTTTCCATTTGCAATATGAGTTATCAAAATCTTGTTTATTTGAGTGCAAAGTTAGACCTTTTTTAAAAAGTTTATTAGCAAATTCCTCAATGCTGCCACTAATAGGAATATCCATAAACTTCAAATGATTCTGTGCTCGGCAAACAATGGCAGTCAAGCAAACGAAAATTAGTACTATTTTTTTCATTTTTGTTTGTATTTAGATTAATATTCGGACACGAAAAAACGTGAACCTCTCCTTATGAAACACGCTGCAAAGTTATAAAATTTCGGGAGAAAAACGAAAAAAGGCGGTAGAAAATTTCAATTTTCTACCGCTATTTCGCAAAAAATTCTATATTTTTGAGAGGATTACTTCTTTCCGATGCAATGATACTCGAAGCCGGCTTCGGCGAGTTCGGCATGGTCGAAAATGTTGCGACCGTCGATGACTAGGCGGTGCTTCATGGCCTTGCCAACGACCTCCCAACTCGGCAGGCGGAATTCCTTCCACTCCGTCAGCAGCAGCAGCGCGTCGGCATCGAGCACGCAGTCGTACATATCGCGGCAATACTCGACTTGGTCGCCGATTCGACGGCGGCACTCCTCCATCGCCACAGGGTCGTAGGCACGCACGCGGCAGCCTGCCTTCAGCAGCAAGTCAATCATCACCAATGCCGTCGATTCACGCATATCGTCGGTTTCGGGCTTGAACGAAAGTCCCCACAGCGCAACGGTCTTGCCCTGCAACGTCTCGCCCTCGAAAGCCGCCTGAAGTTTGTCGAAGAGAATGCTCTTCTGCCGCTCATTCACGGCCTCGACGGCCTTCAGCACCTCCATCGAATAGCCGTTTTGGTCGGCAGTTTTGATGAGTGCCTTCACGTCTTTCGGGAAACACGAACCGCCGTAGCCACAGCCCGGGAAGAGGAACTTGCGACCAATGCGCGTATCGCTGCCGATGCCCTGACGCACCATGTTCACGTCGGCTCCGACCAATTCGCAGAGGTTGGCGATGTCGTTCATAAATGAAATGCGCGTGGCGAGCATCGAATTGGCGGCATATTTCGTCATTTCAGCACTCGGAACGTCCATGAAAATCACACGGAAATTGTTCATCATAAACGGTTTGTAGAGCCTCGACAGCAGTTTTTTCGCCCGCTCGCTCTCCACGCCAACCACCACGCGGTCGGGGCTCATAAAATCCTTGATGGCGTTGCCCTCTTTCAGGAATTCGGGGTTGCTGGCCACGTCGAATTCCACCTTGCTACCGCGCTTGTCGAGTTCGCGCTGAATCGTGTCGTGAACTTTCTGCGCCGTACCCACAGGCACGGTACTCTTCGTTACGACAACCATGTATTTATCAAGGTTCTGGCCAATCGTCTCGGCCACTTGCAACACATATTTCAAATCGGCGGAACCGTCTTCGTCGGGCGGTGTGCCAACGGCAGAAAACACGATTTCCTGGTCGTTGAGAATATCGGCCAACGAGGTCGTGAATTTCAATCGGCCGGCATTGACATTTTTCAAGACCAGTTCGTCGAGTCCCGGCTCATAAATGGGAATTTCGCCCTTTTTCAGCCGTTCGATTTTCGCTGCATCCACATCGACGCAGGTCACGTTAGCACCCGTATCAGCAAAACACGCGCCAGACACCAGTCCGACATAGCCCGTTCCAACAATTGCAATATTCATAACTGTATTTTTTTAAGTTTTTTATTGTATATTCATTCAAAATTGGTTGAAAAATTATTCAAAATATTCGGCATCGGCGAAAGGCGTTGCCTCGCGGTCTTTTTGGCTGAGAATCAATTTTTCCGTTGAAATCGGCCAGTCGATAGCCAAATCGGCATCGTTCCAGAGAATCGAAGCCTCTGACTGCGGTGCGTATGGATGATCGACCTTATAAGTAAAGACGGCCTCGTCGCTCAGCACCAAAAAACCATGCGCAAAACCGCGTGGAATGAAGAACTGACGCTTGTTTTCGCCGCTCAGTTCCACCGCGACATATTTTCCGAAAGTCGGCGAACTTTTCCGCAAATCAACTGCCACATCGAGCACGCAGCCGCTGATGACGCGCACCAGTTTCGCCTGCGAAAACTCACCTTTTTGGTAATGCAAACCTCGCAACACACCGCGCACCGATTTCGACTCGTTGTCTTGCATAAAATTCACATTTCCGATGTTTTCCTCGAATTCCTGTTGCTTCCAAGCCTCGAAAAAATAGCCGCGCTCATCGCCGAACACTCGCGGTTCGATGATGAAAACGCCCTCGATTTCTGTTTTTCGGTATTCCATATTCTATAAAATTTATGCAAAGGTACATATTTTTTTTGAAACGACCTCTTTTTATGAAATAAAAGTCAAAAAAATTGTACGCAAACGGCTTTGCTGACGGGAATATCCTGATGGATGTCGGTGAGCAGACCCGTTTTTTCGTCGCGTCGGAAAACTTGGATTTTATTGTCGTCGCGGCAGGCGCAAAGCAGGTAGCGACCATTCGGCGTGATGTTGAAATGGCGCGGATGGCGACCCGTCAGCTGATAGCCCACTTTGGTGAGTTTTCCCGTGCGTGCATCAACGGCGAAAATGGCGATTCCGTCGGCCTTGAGGCGATTGCTCGAATAGAGGAATTTCCCGTCGGGACTCAGGTGAATGTCGCCGCTGCCACGCGCCCCAACGCTGTCGGAAACGACGGTTTGAATCTCCTTGAGCCGACCGTCGCGATAGCTGAACACGCTGACTTTTCCCGACAGTTCGCTGATGAGATAGGCAAAGCGCCCGTCGCGACTGAAAACGAGGTGACGAGGACCCGAACTGGAGGCGATTTGGGCAGCAATGCCGTTGGCAACGACGGTCGTTCCACGCAGGCGATACGAACAAATGCGGTCGGCACTGAAATCGGTGGCGAGAATGTATTTTCCGTCGGGCGTGAAGGTGGCGCAATGCACGTGCGGCGCTTCCTGACGGCTCAAGTCGGGACCGCCCTTCGCACCGAGGAATCGCTGCGTGAGTGTGGCCTGCGAACCGCCGTTTTCAAGTCGGAAAACGCTCATCGAACCGCCAGAATAGTTCGCCGTGAGTGCCATTTTTCCATTCGTCGCCACGTAGCAGGGCGATTTTCCCTCAGTGGCGGCACTCGAAAGCAACTGCATCCGCCCATTTTTCGCGTCAAAACGAATCGTGTTGAGTGAAGCCTGTCGGTCATCGGTCTCGCCGACGGCATAAACGTGGCGACCATCGCGCGAAAGCGTCAGAAACGACGGATTTCGCAACGCCAGCGAGTCGAGTTTTTCGGCCTTTCCGCTTACTAGGTCGAAACAGAACGAATAGATGCCACAACTGCCGCTGTCGGTGTAAGTTCCAACGAGCATCGGCAGCGATTTCTGCGCTTGTGCACAAACGATTGCACTCATCAACAAAGCAATCGTCAAAAATCGATTTTTCATCATTTTCAAGAAAGAATTATGATGCAAAGGTAACAAAAATTTCAAATCGAGTAAACCGATTCGCGTTAAAGAAAACAAAAACAACGGTTATTTTTACCCATTTTTCGCTAATTTTGACTAACTTTGCGACCCATTTGAATGAAAAAATAAGATGAAATACGCCATCATAGCCGCAGGCGAGGGTTCGAGGCTCGCACAGGAGGGAATCGATGTCCCAAAACCGCTCGTGAAAATCCACGGCGAGCACCTCATCGACCGCCTCATCAGAATCTTCACGATGAACGAGGCAGAGGAAATCGTCGTCATCTGCAACGACCTGACGACCGAGGTGAGCGAACACCTTCGACGGCTTCAAAATGCGGGTGAACTCTGTGGAAATCCGCTGCCGCCGCTGCGTTTCGTGGTGAAGACGACACCCAGCTCGATGCACAGTTTCTACGAACTGAGCCGACTGCTGGCCGAAAACGACAAACCCTTTGTGCTGACGACGGTGGATACGATTTTCCGCGAAGCCGAGTTCAAGGACTACATCTGCGCCTTCAAACAAATGCTGGCCGAGGGCGAGGACGGGCTGATGGGCGTGACTGCCTTCATCGACGACGAAAAGCCGCTGTACGTGGGGTGCGAGGGTACGGAGGTGCGAAGATGCGGAGGTGCGGAGGTGCGAGGGTGCGAGGGTACGGAGGTGCGGAGGTGCGAGGAGCGATTTCCGAGGATTACGGGATTTTACGACTCACTGGAAGACCTCAACACCCATCACCCATCACCCGACACCCATCACCCATCAACCACCACCCATCACCCATCACCCGTCACCCATCACCCATCACCCGTCACCCATCACCCGTCACCCGACACCGTCATCTCCGCCGGCATCTACGGCCTCACGCCCCGCGCGTTCAGAACGCTGAACGACTGCATCGGGCGAGGAGAAAGTCGTATGCGCAATTTCCAACGCGCCCTCGTTGCCGACGGCCTAAAACTGCGGGCCTATCCGTTTCAAAAAGTGCTCGACATCGACCACGCAACCGACATTCAGAAGGCGGAGGAAGAATTGAAGAATGAAAAATTGAAAGAATGAAAAAATGAAAATCATCGCCATACGCCGCGACGCGCGCTTTTCGCCGAACTGTTTGGAGAAAGACCGCGCCATTCTCGAAGCCGCGAGCAGAGAGGTCTGTAAGCACTTCGAGGAAAAGGGCGATTCGTGTCAATTCCGATGGATCGACGAGCGCGATTTAAAGCCGTCTGACGAGGCTGAAATCTACCTTTCGATGGCTCGACTGCCCGAGGCGCTGAGCATTTTGGAGGCGTTTGAACGCAAGGGGCGGCGCGTGGTGAACCGACCGAACGGCGTGAGAAACTGCCAACGCTCGCGTTTGCAGCGACTGATGCTCGAAAACGACCTCCCGATGCCCGATTCTTCACTCGTTTTTCCCGTTTGGCTGAAGCGTGGCGACGGAGCTGCGCAGAGCGAGGGCGACGTGGTGTTTTGCGCGGATGAAACGGCTTTTCAGCAGGCGATGAACGCATTTGAGCAGCGCGGAGTTGCAGATTACGTCGTGAGCCGGCACGTGGCGGGCGACGTGGTGAAATTCTACGGCGTGGGCGACCATTTTTTCCGCTATTTCTACCCCACGGACGATGGAGATACGAAATTTGGCGACGAAATGCGACACAACGGCCCCGCACAGCACTACACCTTCGACGCGGAGCAGATGAAAAACGACGTGAATCGCCTGGCCGGACTGACGGACCTGGAGGTTTATGGCGGCGACATCATCGTGCGACCCGACGGCTCGTATTGCATCATCGACTTCAACGACTGGCCTTCGTTCTCGCGCTGTCGCGACGAGGCGGCGGAGGCGATTGCAGGAATAATTAACAATTAACAATTCAACAATTCAACAATTCACAACTCACAATCGGCGAAGCCGACCACTCAAAACTCAAAATTCAAAATTCAAAAATGGCGACATTCAAACAACTGCTGCAAGCATCATTCAAGTCGAACGACACCGAGGAATGGCTCGACGTGCATTTCACGCGACCTATCGGCCTCGTGTTTGCGCTGTTTTGGAACCGTTTGGGCGTTCATCCGAATGTCATCACGATTCTGTCGATTTTCCTTGGCGTGGCGGCTGGTTGGATGTTCCATTACAGCGACCTCGCGCACAACATTTGGGGCATCGTTTTGCTGATGTTCGCCAATTTCTGCGACTCAACCGACGGTCAGATGGCACGGCTGACGGGCAAAAAAACGCTCATCGGACGGATGCTCGACGGCTTTTCGGGCGACCTTTGGTTTGCCGCCATCTACGCAGCCATCGCGTGGCGACTGATGCCCGAAACCATCCCGTTTACGACCGTGAAATGGGGCATTTGGAGTTGGGTGCTGTGCGTCGTGGCAGGCCTTTTCTTCCATTCGCCGCAGTCGTCGTTGGCCGACTACTACCGCCAAATCCACCTCTTTTTCCTAAAAGGCAAAAACGGCAGCGAACTCGACCATTCAGAACAGCAACGCGCCATCTACGAACAGCACAAACGTGACGGAAACATCGTCGGACAGCTGTTTTTCTATAACTACGCCAACTATTGCCATTCGCAGGAGCGTCGAACACCGCAATTTCAGGAGTTTTTCAGGAGTGAAGGAGTGATGGAGTTAAGGAGTGAAGACATTTCCCAAAATTTCCTTGAAAAATCGCGGAAACTAATGCCCTACACGAACATCCTGACCTTCAACACGCGCGCCATCGTTGTCTATCTCTCGTGCCTCATCAATCAGCCGTGGATTTATCCCGTGTTTGAAATCACTGTGATGCAGGCGCTCTACGTTTATATGCACCGAAAACACGAAAATTTGTGTGAAAGGTTAAGAAGTAAAAAGGGAAAAAAGTAAAAAGGGAAAAAAATGACGATAAAAGGAATGATTTTCGACTACGGCGGCACGCTCGACACCGCGGGATGCCACTGGGGAAAGATGCTCTGGCACGCCTACGAGCGGCAACAGGTGCCCGTCACCGAGCAGCAGTTTCGCGACGCCTACGTCTTTGGCGAGCGCGCACTGGCCCGCAACCCCATTATCAAGCCCGACGACACGTTCCACCGCACGCTTTCCGCGAAAATTCGCCTCGAAATGGAGCATCTTTGCACACAGGGCGCGTGGGACGCGAGCGAAAACGATTTCAAGGAGAAGCACAAGGCCGTGCTCGACGATCTTTACAGCGAGGTGCTGCGCATCACCGCCCACAGCGCGGAAGTGCTCGACGAACTGCACAAACGCTATCCGATGGTGCTTGTCAGCAATTTCTACGGGAACATCGCCTGCGTATTGCGTGAGTTTGGACTCGAAAAATTCTTCCTCGACATTGTCGAATCGGCTGTTGTCGGCATCCGCAAGCCCGACCCGAAGATTTTCACGCTCGGTGTCGAAGCCCTCAACAAGCATTTTTCATCTTCCCCCCAGTTGGGGGGAGCGAGGGGGGCTCTCACCCCAAGCGAAATCCTCGTCGTCGGCGACAGCTTTTATAAAGACATTCTACCAGCCCAGAAAGCAGGTTGCAAAACAGCGTGGTTCAAGGGAGAAGGTTGGACTGACGAAACTTTCGATGAAACAATTCCCGATTTGATTATCAACGACTTACAAGAACTTATATGAATAAAAACTTTAAGTACAAAAAACTTCTGGCCATCCTGCTGTTTCAGCTCGTTTCAATGACCATTTCAGCCCAAATCACGGGCGTTGTCACCGACGCACAGACAGGCGACACACTGCTTTACCCGAGTGCTTCGTACAAGGGCAACCACGTCGCTGTCAGCGGCGACGCCCACGGTCGATACACCATCGAGCGGCACAACGGTTGGTACCTCACGTTTTCTGCCGTCGGCTACCAGTCGAAGCGCATTCTCATCGACGCAAAAACGCCCTCGCGCCTCGACATCAAGTTGAAACCCGACTCCAAACAGTTGAACGAAATCGTTGTCAAGGAAAAACGCTCGAAATATTCGAGGAAAGACAATCCCGCCGTCGAACTGATGCGCCGCGTCATCGCCGCGAAGAAGCGCACCGACCTAAAAAACCACGATTTCTACCAGTACGACCGCTACCAGAAAATCACGCTTGCGATGAACGACATCAACCCTTTCGAACTGCTCGACGAAGGGTCCATCGGCAAGCGGAAATGGCTGCTCGACCAAGTCGAGACCTGTCCCTACAACGGCAAACTGATTCTGCCGCTGTCGGTCGATGAAACCGTGTCGAAACACCTCTACCGACGCGACCCGAAAGACGAGGTTGAAATCGTGCGAGGCATCAATTCGACGGGCATCAACCACTTCATCCAAACGGGCGACATCCTCAACACCATTTTGCAGGATTTCTTCACCGACATCGACATCTACGACGACCAAATCCGCCTGCTTCACCACCAATTCACCTCGCCCATCAGCAAAGACGCCATCTCGTTCTACCGCTTCTACATCGAAGACACCGTTTTCGTCGATCGCGACCTCTGCTATCACCTCCAGTTCATCCCCAACAACCAGCAAGATTTCGGTTTCCGGGGCGAACTTTTCATCCTTGCCGACTCCACGCTCCACGTGAAGCGATGCGACCTGACACTGCCACAGCGCACCGACGTGAATTTCGTTGAAAACATGCAGGTTCAACAGGAATACAAGCGGCTACCCAACGGAGAATGGGCTTTGTCGGTCGATGACATGATTGTCGAAATGAAGGTGACAGACCTGATTTCAAAGGCCATCGTCATTCGCACGACACGCCTCTCGGACTACGATTTCTCGCCGATTTCCAAGCAACTTTTCAAGGGCAGGGTCCACAAGCGGCACGAGGCCGATGCCATGGGGCGCGACGAGGCGTTCTGGAACCAATATCGCACGGTGGAACTCACGAAGTCGGAGTCGTCGATGAACGCGTTCATCCATCGAATCGAACAACTCAAAGGCTTCAAATACGTGCTTTTTGGCTTGAAAGCACTCATCGAGAACTTCGTCGAGACCAGTCCGTCGGGAAAACCCTCGAAATTCGACATCGGCCCCGTCAATACGACCATCACGCGCAACTTCATCGACGGATTCCGCTTCCGACTCTCGGGACAGACCACCGCCAACCTCAATCCGCACCTGTTTGCGTCGGGCTATGTCGCCTACGGACTCGACTCGAAAAAGACCTATTACAAAGGCGAACTCACCTATTCCTTCAACAAAAAGGAGTATCTGCCACGCGACTTCCCGAAGCACGCGCTGACGTTCACGAGCACCTACGACGTCACCTCGCCGTCCGACCGCTTCATCGAAACCGACAAAGACAATGTTTTCACGGCTTTCAAATGGACGAAAGTCGATAAAATGATGTTCTACAACCGACAGCAACTCGCCTACGAGCGCGAGGAAGAATGGGGTTTTAAAACAACAGCACTGCTGAAAACCGAGGAAAACGAATCGACGGGGTCGCTACCCTACTTCAAGATGCGCACGACCGAGGCCAAAATCGAACTTCAACTCGCCCCTGGACGCACGTTCATCAACACGAAACAGCGTCGCCGACCCGTCAATCTCGAAGCACCCGTCTTCACGCTGTCGCACACGATGGGTTTCGACGGATTTCTCGGCGGACAATACAAGTACAACTTCACCGAAGCCTCCATTTTCAAGCGGTTTTGGATGAAATCGTGGGGAAAAATCGACATCTATGCCAAGGCTGGAGCGCAGTGGGACCAAGTACCCTATCCGTTGCTCATCATGCCTGCCGCCAACCTCTCGTACATCATCCAAAGAGAGACGTTCAACCTCATCAACAACATGGAATTTCTCAACGACCGCTATGCCTCGCTCGATGTCAAATGGGACATGAGCGGCAAGATTTTCAATCGCGTGCCACTGCTGAAACACCTGAAATGGCGCGAAATCATCGGTGTGAAAGCTCTTTGGGGCGACCTCACGTCGAAAAACAACCCCTTCCTCGAGGAAAATCAAGGCAATAGCGTGCTGATGCCGTTCCCCGAGGGCTGCAACGTGATGGACCCGAAGAAACCCTACATTGAGGTCATCGCCGGTGTCCACAACATCTTCAAAATCCTCCATGTCGAATACGTGCGCCGCCTCACCTACAACGACCTCCCCACCGCTCACAAGCACGGCGTCAGACTGATGCTTCACTTGGCATTTTGAGGAACAAGAATATCGACGGAAAAAACCTAAAAAACTTTATTTTTGTTCTTTTAGGAAATATTGTGAGGGCGAAATGGAAAAAATGTCGTAACTTTGCGGCTTGAAAACGAAAAAATAACAAAAAAAATAGCAAGAATGAAACAGTACAAACTTGTGAACAACGTGATGGGATGGCTCGCTTTCGCCATCGCAGCCATCGTCTATTGCTCGACCATCGAGCCGACAGCATCGTTCTGGGACTGCCCCGAGTTCATTTCAACTGGTTACAAACTGGAAGTCGGACACCCGCCGGGCGCACCGTTTTTCATGCTCACAGCCAACCTTTTCTCGCAGTTTGCCAGCGACCCATCGCAGGTGGCGCGAATGGTGAACATGATGAGCGCATTGCTCTCGGCCATGACAATTCTGTTCCTTTTCTGGTCGATTACCCACCTCGTGCGCAAGTTGATTCTGAAAGATTGGAGTGAACTGACCACCGCGAAACTCATCGCGATTCAGGCTTCGGGACTCGTCGGCGCACTGATTTACACGTTCAGCGACACGTTCTGGTTCTCGGCAGTCGAGGGTGAGGTCTATGCCTATTCCTCGGCGTTCACGGCAGTCGTTTTCTGGCTCATTTTGAAGTGGGAAGACCACGCCGACGAGCCTCACAGCGACCGTTGGCTGGTGCTCATCGCCTACATGACGGGCCTGTCGATTGGCGTTCACCTGCTGAATTTGCTCTGCATTCCGGCCATCGTGCTGGTTTATTGCTACCGCCGCTATCCCGACATCGAAATCAAAGGTTCGCTCATCGCGCTGCTCGTGTCGTTTGCCATCGTCGCCGCCGTGCTCTACGGCGTTGTGCCTGGCATCATCACCGTCGGCGGATGGTTTGAACTGCTCTTCGTCAATGTGCTTGGAATGCCTTTCAACACGGGCGAAATCATCTATATCATCCTGCTTGTCGCCGCCGTTTGCTGGGCGATTTGGGAAACCTATCAAGAAGGTCACGAAAAACGTCAGAACCTTGCTTTCGTCACCGCGATTGCCATGCTCGGCATTCCGTTCTACGGCTACGGCTGGTCGGCAGTGGCCATCGGCGTGGTGGTCATCGCCGCGTTGTGGTTTGTGCTCAATTATAAGAAAACCATCGAGAAAAAGGCCATTCCCGTCGTTGGCGCACGCCTGAAGAACACGATTCTGCTCTGCCTGTTGATGATGATGATTGGCTACTCGTCGTATGCCGTCATCGTGATTCGCTCGTCGGCCAATCCGCCGATGGACCAGAACTCGCCCGAGGACATTTTCACGCTCGGAAGTTATCTGAGCCGCGACCAATACGGCGACCGCCCGTTGTTCTACGGACCGGCTTACTCGTCGCAGGTGGCACTCGACGTGGAAGGAAATATGTGCAAGCCGCGCATGAGCGATGGAGCCCCGATTTACAGCCGTAAAGAGAAGGCTTCGGCCGACGAAAAAGACTCTTACTTCATCGTAAGTTACAAAAATCGTTACGAATATGCCCAAAACATGCTCTTCCCGCGTATGCACTCGGCTTCCCATGCCGCTGCCTACGAGCAATGGATGGGTGGAATCGACGGCACGCTCGTGCCTTTCGACCGCTGTGGCGAAAACATCAACGTGAAGATGCCGACCATGTTCGAGAACCTGAAATTCTTCCTTTCGTACCAGTGCAATTTCATGTATTGGCGCTATTTCCTATGGAATTTCGCAGGTCGCCAGAACGACATCCAGAGTTATGGCGAACTCGAGCATGGCAACTGGATTACGGGCTTCTCGTTCATCGACAACCTGATGCTCGGCGACCAGTCGCTGTTGCCCGACGAATTGAAAAACAACAAGGGTCACAACGTGTTCTACTGTCTGCCGCTCATTCTCGGCCTCATCGGTCTGTTCTGGCAGGCGTGGCGCGGACGACGCGGCATCCGCCAGTTCTGGGTGGTCTTCTTCCTGTTCTTCATGACGGGTTTGGCTATTGTCATCTACCTGAACCAAACGCCCAACCAACCGCGTGAGCGCGACTATGCCTATGCCGCCTCGTTCTACGCCTTCGCCATCTGGTGCGGAATCGGCGTGGCAGCGTTGATCGACCTCGCCAAGAAATACTTGAAACTGAAAGGCGCAGTTGTCGCTGCCGTCATCGGTGCAATTTGTCTGCTCGTGCCCATTCAAATGGCTTCGCAGACATGGGACGACCACGACCGTTCGGGTCGCTACGCTTGCCGCGATTTCGGTCAAAACTACCTCATGACGCTGCAAGACGAGGGCAATCCCATCATCTTCACCAATGGCGACAACGACACCTTCCCGCTCTGGTACAATCAGGATGTGGAGGGCGTGCGCCCCGATGCCCGCGTTTGCAACCTCTCGTATCTGCAAACCGACTGGTACATCGACCAAATGGTTCGTCCGGCCTACGATTCGCCCTCGCTGCCCATCACGTGGCCTCGTCTCGATTATTGTTCGGGTACAAACGAAGCGGTGGAAATCGTGGCAGATGCCAAAGCACAGGTATTGCAATACTATCAGGAGAATCCCGAGGCTGCCCGTGAGCAGTTCGGCGACGAGCCTTTCGAGTTGAAAAACATTCTAAAATACTGGGTTCGTGCGAAAGAAAAAGACATGCACTTCATTCCGACCGACACCGTCTATGTCACCATCGACAAAGAGGCCGTGCGCAAGAGCGGAATGTTGATGGCAGCCGACTCGATTCCCGACAAGATGATCATCTCGCTTGCTGGTCGTCGTGCGCTCTACAAAAACGACCTGATGATGCTCGAAATGATTGCCGAAGCCAACTGGACGCGCCCGATTTACGTCGCCACGACCGTCGGAGCCGAGAATTTCATGAACCTCGGTGAAAACTTCGTGCAGGAAGGCCTCGCCAACCGCATCACACCGTTCACCACCGCAATCACCAACGAAAAGGGCAACCTCGTTCCCATCGAAGGCGTGAAGAGTTTCGACACGGAAAAAGCCTATAAAAACGTGATGGAACGCTACAAATACGGCGGTCTGCAAAAGCCTGGCCTCTACCTCGACGAAACCGTCATGCGCATGTGCTACACCCATCGCAACCTCATGGCAACGCTCGCCAAGACGCTCTACGACGAAAACCAGCCCGAAAAGGCCCTCGAAGTGCTTCAGAAGTGCGAGAAAGAGATTCCCTATTACAATGTGCCCATCAACTTCCGCAGCGGCTCGTTCGACATGGCCGAAACCTACGCCCTTCTCGGCAAAAAGCCGCAGGCAATGAAGATTCTCGACGAACTGTGGAAGACCGCCGAGCAATACATCACCTACTACCTCTCGTTCTCGGGCAATCGCTTTGCAACGACGCAGAGAGAAGCCATGACGCAGTTCTACGTCATGCAGCAAATCATCCTGATTACCAACATCATCGATGAGAATATGGGTGCGAAGATGGAAGAAAAACTCAATTCGCTCTACAGTGCCTACTCCACGCGAGCACGCCAGATGTGACATTTGAAGAAATAAGAGCAATATGATTATCGAGCAACCGGCAAAATGGCTGCGATGGCTCTATCCAAAGGCCATTTGGAGGATGGACTCGTCGGAACGAAGCATCTACTTGACCTTCGACGACGGTCCTATCCCCGAATCAACACCATTTCTGCTCGAAACGCTTGACAAATACGGCGTGAAAGCCACGTTTTTCGTCGTTGGCGAGAACGTCAGGAAATATCCCGAACTTTTCCGACAAATCGTCGAACGAGGCCATCAAATCGGCAACCACACCAACCACCACCTCGGCAGTTTTAAGCACTGGACCGTCACCTACCTCATCGACACCTACGAATGTCAGCAAAACATCACCGCCCACTTGCCCAATAGTCCGCACGCAGAGAAAGAGCTCGACCCCAATCAGCAAAAACTCTTCCGTCCGCCCCACGGTTGGCTGCGCCACAGCGTCTATTACTGGCTCTCGAAGCGCTACCGCATCGTCATGTGGGACCTCGTCACCCGCGACTATTCCAAGTGGCTCACCGCCGCCGACGTCTATGACAATGTCCGCCGCTATGCCCGCAACGGCTCTATCGTCACCTTCCACGACTCCCTGAAAAGCATCGACAAACTCCGCACCGCCCTGCCCCGCGCCATCGAATGGCTGCAAGCAGAGGGATACGAGTTTAAGACCATCTGAAGAGAAAAAAATATCCGAATCGTTTGGTGGTTCGGATATTTTTTTCATATCTTTGCAAACGAAACATAAAAAAGAAAGGAATAAAATATGGCAACCATCAACTTCGACCGAGACCGATTCCTCCAGTCCATCCGCGACTATAAGCGGCAAAAGCGAGAATGGCAGGAACGCATCAACAAACAACTTGACAAAAAAGAAGAAGAAATCCGCCAGATTAAAGCGTCGGGCTATTATAAATTTGCCTAATTCGAACAAGATGAAATGAATCAATCTTGAAGTGGTTAGAAAATATACAATATTAAACTTCTATATTACCATTATGAAAACAAATATTTTTTTATTATCCCTTCTGCTTGTTTTGGTGACTTCTTGCGACCGAATGTTTCACATGGCAGGAAAGGTGGTTGATGCGACAAATGGCATGCCGATAACCAACGCAGAAATAATCACTTCTGAGAAGCATACAATCTATAGCGATTCGCTTGGCAAATTCGACCTCAACTTGGATGGTCCCGGTTCGAATAGTGACAATTTGGAAGTACTGGTACATAAAGACGGATACCAATCAACTTACTTTGATTTGAGCCAAGAGGAAGACATAACGGACATTACCTTGGAGTTAAAGCCTGGAAATTTGCCTTTTCGGACAAAATATTCGTCTTCGCTCGTCGATTTTTTTTATAAAATCAATTTGTACGTTGTGAATCTTATAGTTCTTCTTACCATTCTGTTTGTCCTTTACAAAAAGGTTAGTTTTTACCGATTTTGGATAGCGGCCATTCTTTTCGTAAATATGACTTTGCGAATCAATTACATTAATGGAAACTTAAGTTCTGATTATTTTAATCTTCCATTTTACCTGAAAGGTTTTGTATTCTATCCTTTTACGATAAAAATACCACTGTTGTTTGGAACTTTTGCTTTTTGGGCGTATTACTTTATACAGAATAGAAAAAAGATTAAAGGGATTTGATGCCGACGGCAAGCTTTCAGGCCTCTTAACGGATTCAATATCCGATGCCCTGCCGGTAGGCAGGCCATCAAAGAATTAGCAGGAAAACCACTTGAAAGCGAGCTTTCAGATGTTCTTCCTGCTAATTCTTTGAGCCTCTTGTCGGATTCGAACCAACGACCCCGAGATTACAAATCACGTGCTCTGGCCAACTGAGCTAAAGAGGCGGGTGGACCAGCGATCTGTATCGCGCCGCTACAACCAAGTACCTTTGCTGCGGTCAAGCCCTGGAGGATTCCGAGGGAGCTGGCCGTACAGGACTGGCCCATTTTTTCAATTAACAATGTTCAATTAACAATTGTCATCGTCAAAATCGGGTGCAAAATTATAAATAATTCTTGAATTACGAAAATAAAATCGCCGAAAAAATTTTTTCTTCACTCTATATAATAAAAAGGTGTCGTTTCGCGTTGATAAAATATAACCACTTTAAACACTTTTGCCTATGCAATATTTTACCCCAGAAGAAATCAGGCCATCTGAGAGGACTTTGAATCTGATTCGGCAGATTGCCTACACCTACAGAGTGATGAAATCGAACGGCAAGCCTATGGCTTTTTGCCTCAACTAAACATGAAAAATGATGGAAACGCTCGTTTCTCCCTCGTTGCTGTCGGCTGATTTCGGACAGCTCGACCGCGACATCGACATGATCAACCAAAGCAAGGCCGACTGGCTCCACCTCGACATTATGGACGGCGTGTTCGTGCCGAACATTTCGTTTGGTTTTCCCGTGATGGAGGCTGTGGCGAAGCGCTGTCGAAAGCCACTCGACGTGCATTATATGACGGTTCGCCCCGAGCAGTTCATCGAACGCACGGCGAAACTCGGCGCAATGATGATGAACGTACACTACGAGGCTTGCATCCACCTCCACCGCACCATTCAAGAGATTCACGTGGCTGGCATGAAGGCCGGCGTGACGCTGAATCCTTCGACACCCGTCAGCGTGTTGGAAGACATCATCGGCGAGATCGATATGGTGCTGCTGATGAGTGTGAATCCGGGATTCGGAGGTCAGAAATTCATTGAAAACAGTATTCAAAAGGTTCGACGACTGCGCGAGTTGATTCGTCAGTCGGGCAGCCACGCGCTCATCGAGGTCGATGGCGGTGTGCAGGCCGAAACAGCCCCGCGACTGGTCGAGGCCGGAGCCGATGTGCTGGTCAGCGGAAGTTACATTTTCAACTCGCCCGACCCACTAAAGACTATTGAAGAATTGAAAGCTCAATATCGTGCTGTTTAGCCAGACGACGCATGTTGAGAATCGCGTAGCGCATACGACCCAGCGCAGTGTTGATGCTGACGTTGGTTGTCACAGCGATTTCCTTAAATGACATCTGCTGATAGAAGCGCATATAGACCACTTCGCGCTGCGGAGCCGGCAATTTGTCCATGATTCGGCGCACGTCGGCCATCACCTGCTGATTGACATACTGCCGTTCGATGTCGCTCTCGTAGAGGTCGCCACCGCTGAGGTTCGACAGGTCGTTGTCCTCCGTCGGCTCGACGATTCGCTCGTTGCGTTGCTCGCGATAGTCGTCCATGATAATGTTGTGGGCGATGCGCATAATCCACGCGCTGAATTTGCCGCTGGCAGCGTATTGCCCTGCCTGCAAGCGTGTGATGACCTTCACGAAAGTCTCCTGAAACACGTCATCGGCCTTGTCGCGGTCGTGCACCACGAAAAGGATGTATGAATAGAGTTTCGACTGGTTGCGTGACAACAACAAATCAAACGCCCGATTGTTTCCATCGATGTAGGATAAGGCCAACTGCTCGTCGGTCATATCATGCAGATTCTTCATTTCTTTAAGCTTTATTGTTACTTAAGTAAATGATGTTTCGATAGGCGTTTTGTTGTTGTTAAAAGTGAATAATTTCGAGTTATCGGCGGCAAAGGTACGCATTTTTTGACAAACCACCAAATTTTTCTTAAAAAAATGAGGTTGGTGCAGGACGCTACCAACCTCGACAAGCGATTTCGTAAAATTCGAAATCAAAAAGATACGGCAAAAATAAGGCATTTATTTCGTAATACCAAATTTTTCATGGAAAAAGTTGAATATTTAACATTTGAAAGTTTGGAGTTATCATAAAATTTGAGTAATTTTGCACCCAAATACGACATTATTTATTATTAACTAAACACATCAAATTTATGAACAAAAAATTACGCTTTTCAATGCTGAGCGTCTTGATGATGCTCTGCGGTAGTATGTTTGCCGATGATGTAACCATCGTCGCAGAAACAAGCCTCACAGGGCTTGACGACAACACGGCTATCACTGTGGAAGGTTTCACCTTTAAGGCTTTGAAGAATTCTGGCGGTTCTGCTCCGACCTACAATACTGCAGGTAAGGATGCACGCCTGTATGCGAAAAACACGCTTACCATTCAGGGTGGAACGATGACGAAAATCGTCTTCAACATTTCGGCTCAGGGTAAGAAACGTCTGGCTCCGATTACGGCTTCGACAGGCACGATTGCCACGCAGGCTGCTGGTGACGAAACCGTGACTTGGACGGGAAATGCTTCCGAAGTTACATTCACGGTCGGTGAAAAGGCTAATTATGGCAGCGATGGAGATACGAAAGCAGGACAGCTCGACTTCCTTTCAGTCGTCATCACAGGTGAAGGCGGCAGCGGCGGTGGCGGCGGCGGCCAAGATGACAACAAATTCACGGGTCAGACGGTGGAAAACATCGCTGCATTCAATGCATTGGATGCTGACACCGAGGCTCGCTTGACACTGAAAAACGCCGTAGTGCTCTACGTGAATGAGTACAATAAAACGAAGGAAATTTTTGTGCGCGACGGAAGCGGTGCTGCCCTCGACATTTATGAAATGGGAATCAATGCAACGGCAGGACAAGTGCTCAACGGCTCGTTGGTCGGCAAACGCTCGGCACGTAGCGGTTTCATCTATGCGATGGTGAAAGGCGGCACATATTCCGATGGTTTCGACGTGACCGTGACCAATGGAAACGAGCCTGAAGCTTTGGATTTGGGCATCGACGAAGTGGCTGGTTACTATTGCGACTACGTCGTTGTGAAAAACGCAGAGATTACCAGCGACAAGAAGAAAGCTGTTGTTGGAGGTGACGAACTTCCGCTTTACGACCGCTTTAAATTGTCGCTCGTGAACGACCTGAAGGCAGACGGAACGAAGTACGACTTCTACGGTCTGATGTATGATGGTGGTGCAACCTACGGTGCTGAACTTGTCGTGACAAAAGTTACATTGGCAGGTGGTGGCGACATTGTGGACGACCCCGCAACGCCCGTTGCTAACGTGGAAGCTCTGCTCGGCCTCGAAAGCCCCTCGACGAACCTCGAACTGACGCTGACCGACGCCCAGGTGCTCATCGTTGATAACAATTATATTTATGTACGCGAGAACGGAAAGGCCATTTGCTTCTATCAGGTGAATGCCGTCAAGGAAGTTGTTAAGAAAAACTCGATTCTCAATGGTAAAATCAATGTTGATTACGAGGTTTACAAGTTGTTGCCCGAGGTGAAGACCAACAAGAACACGACTGCCGACAACCTGACTGTAACCGACGGAGATGAGGCTGTTCCGACTGAAACGACACTTGCTAATGTGGCTGCTGGTGACAATGTTTGCGACCTCGTAACGCTGAAAGCAACGCTTGTCAAAGAAGAAAAGACAAGCGAAGGCGGCAACACTTCGACGACCTACTACTTGCAGGATGGCGACACGAAGGTTGTGGTTGTGAATAACAACATGGGATTAAAAGACATTGAAGCTGGTACGGAAATCACCGTTGTGGGTATTGCCAACACCAGCAACAATGCTCACCAGATTAAGCTCTTCAAGAAAGTTGAGGACACCACTGGCATCAGCAACCTGAATATTGAGAACGCAGGCAACGGACAGCTCTTCAACGTGGCTGGACAGCGCGTCAGCGGCTCGTACAAGGGCATCGTGATTGCCAACGGCAAGAAGTTCGTCGTGAAGTAATCGAAACGCGTCGAACCACAAAGAATGGCAGGATTTTCGTCCTGCCATTTTTTGTTTCTGTGTTCAATCAGTCATTAAACTTGTTCTGTCAGCCATTAAAAAGGCAAATCGTCGGTGCTTTCGCCCTCGGCAGCCGGCGGGAACGGAGCGTCAGCAGCAGGTGCAGCAGCCGGAGCAGCAGCGGGTTCAGAAGCGAATGCCGCGGGAGCAGCCGGAGCAGCAGCACCATATTGTGCCGGATCGACCTGACGCACGTCATAGGCGCGGATGCTGTTGAACCAACGGCCATTATACTCGCGGGCGTCGATGTCGAACGATACGAGCACCTCCTGTCCAATCTGAATGTTGAAACGGCTCAGACGCTCTTCGCCGAACACCGAGAACACCATCTTTTTCGGATAGGTCTCGTGCGTCTCAATCACAAAATCCTTCGCTTTCCAGTCTCCACGCGCCGAAGTACCCGTTCTCTCCTG
This sequence comes from Prevotella sp., assembly GCA_017412145.1. Taxonomy (GTDB): domain Bacteria; phylum Bacteroidota; class Bacteroidia; order Bacteroidales; family Bacteroidaceae; genus Prevotella. Next base: position 60,483 of record JAFPYO010000003.1, on the reverse strand, counting down.
GGTTTCGGCAATTACTTTTCCTTGTAGTTCCATTGTCTTAAAAATCTGTTATGTGTAAATAAAATGTATTCAATTTTCTTAATTCGTTGGCGAAATTAGTAAAATAGTTCAAAAAAAAGAAATTTTTTGGATTTTTTTTTGTTTTGACGAGCGATTTTTCGTATTTTTGTGGGATATTTGTACGATAGAACCCGAAATTAAACATTTAAATTTTAAATAACAATGAAATTTACCGTATCCAGCACTGCTCTGAGCAGTCGCCTCCAGACACTGGCAAGGGTCATCAACAGCAAGAACTCCTTGCCCATTCTCGACAGTTTCCTGTTCGAAGTGAATAACCAGCAACTCACCATCACGGCGAGCGACAGCGAAAACGTGATGCGCTCAACGCTGAAGCTCGACGAAGCCGACGGCGAGGGCAACTTCGCTGTGCCCAACCGTACGCTGCTCGACGCGATGAAGGAATTGCCCGAACAGCCGCTCACGTTCGAGGTGAACACCGAGAATCTGACGATTAAAATCATCTATCAGAACGGTCTGTACAACTTCACGGCGCAGAACGGCGACGAATATCCGCGTTCGCAGCAGATTCCCGACAACGCAACGGTCATCAGCATCGACTCGACGGTGCTCAACGACAACCTGACGCGCTCGCTCTTCGCCACCGCTCAGGACGAACTTCGCCCCGTGATGAACGGCATCTATTTCGACCTGACTGCCGACGGTCTGGCCGTGGTTGCCAGCGACGGCCACAAACTCGTACGTAACAAGAATTTCAACATCAAGAGCGAGACTCCCGCCGCATTCATCCTGCCGAAAAAGCCTGCCACACTGCTGAAAAACGTGCTGGGCAAGGAGCAGGAGGAAGTCGTCATCAAGTTCGACGACCGCACGGCTGAAATCAGTTTCGCCGAGGGCGTGCTGACCTGCCGCCTCATCGAAGGCCGCTATCCGAACTACAACTCGGTGATTCCGCAGGGCAACCCGAACCAACTCACCATCGACCGCCGCTCGCTCATCGGAGCGCTGAAGCGCGTGCTGCCCTTCGCCAGCGAAAGCAGCCAACTTGTGCGCTTCCACCTCGATGCAGGCCGTCTGGAACTCTCGTCGGAAGACATCGACTTCGCAACGAGCGCCAAGGAAGTGGTGAACTGCGAATATGCCGGACAGGCGATGAACATTGGATTCAAGGGCAGTTCGCTGTCGGAAATTCTCAACAACCTGCAAGGCGACGAAGTCATCATCGAACTGGCCGACCCGAGCCGCGCCGGCATCATTCTGCCCGCCGTGCAGCCCGAAAACGAGGACGTTCTGATGCTCATTATGCCAATGCTACTCAACGACTGATCATACAATGAAACTAAATCTGACGAAGCCCCTCGTTGTCTTCGATTTGGAGACAACGGGGCTCGACCTTGTCAGGGACAGAATCATCCAGATTTCCTTCATCAAGATTCATCCCGACGGACGCGAAGAGCGTGAAAACATCTTCGTGAACCCCGAAATCCCTATTCCGAAGGACGTGACGGAACTGACGGGCATCACCAACGAACAGGTGGCCGATGCCAAAACCTTCAAGGAACTGGCACCCGAACTGAGCAAAAAGTTCAGCGACAGCGACCTTGCCGGCTACAACTCGAACCACTTCGACGTGCCACTTCTGGCCGAGGAATTTCTGCGTGCAGGCATCGATTTCGACTTCGCCGCCCGCCGACTCATCGACGCGCAGGCCATTTTCCGAAAAATGGAGCGTCGCAACCTCGCCGCAGCCTATAAATTCTACTGCGGACGCAAGATGGAGGACGATTTCGAGGCTCACCGCGCCGACCAAGACACCGAGGCGACCTATCGCGTGCTGATGGGCGAACTCGATATGTATTCGCCTGAAAATCAGGAGGAAGAAGACCGCATTCTTCGCAACGATATGGACGAATTGGCGGCGTTCTCGAAGACGAACAACTACGTCGATTTCGCAGGACGAATCGTTTGGCAGGACATGGTCGATGGGCAGGGCAACGTGCTGCTCGACAAAGACGGCAATCCGCGCCAGCACGAGGTTTTCAACTTCGGAAAATACAAGGGTTGGGACGTGATGGAGGCACTTCGACGCGACCCAGGCTACTACAGTTGGATTATGACGAGCGATTTCACTGCCAACACGAAGCAAATTCTGACGCGAATCCGACTAAAATCGATGGGAAAAGTGATGACGATGCTCGTCGTTTTCCTGATGAGCCTTTTCACGGCAATGCCCCTGAATGCACAGGAATTGCAGGCGAAAGTCACCATCAACCGCAACCAAGTTCAAGGCACCGATGCCAGCGTTTTCGAGAGTCTGCAACAGACCCTCGAACGCTTCATCAACGACCGCCAGTGGACCAACCTGCAATTCCAGAAAAACGAGCGAATCCCCTGCAATTTCAACATTACCGTCACGAAATACAACAAAGACGACAATGTTTTCACCTGCAACGCGCTCATTCAGGCCAACCGACCCGTCTATAACTCGGCTTACACCACCACCTTATATAATAATAAGGATGCTGACTTCAATTTTCAGTTTTCGCAGTTCGACCAACTCGAATTCAACGAGGAAGTCATTGACAATCAACTCGTTGCGCTTGTCGCCTATTACGCTTTCCTCATCATCGGGCTCGACCTCGATTCGTTTGCCCCGATGGGTGGCGAAGACATTCTGCAACGCTGTATGAACCTCGCCAACAACGCTCAAAACCTGGATTATCCGGGCTGGAAGGCGTTCGACAACAGCCGCAACCGCTTCGCCATCATCAACGATTATCTCGACGGCGCGATGCAACCGTTCCGACAACTGCAATACGACTATTATCGCACGGGACTCGACGAAATGGCGAGCAATGCCGAGCGCGGACGAACCAACATCACTACCGCCATCGAAACCCACTTGAAAAAGTGCCACGAAGACAAGCCGCTGAGCCTTCTGCCGCAAATCTGGACCGACTACAAGCGCGACGAACTCGCCAACATTTATCAAGGAAAAGGCACGCAGAAGGAGAAGCAGAGCATCTACGACATTCTTTTCAACATCAATGCCTCGCAAAACAACGCTTGGGAGAAAATCAAGCAGTAAATCATGCTGAAACAACTGTATATCAAGAACTTCACGCTCATCGACGAACTCGACATCGACTTTCAGTCGGGCTTTTCTGTCGTGACGGGTGAGACGGGTGCGGGAAAAAGCATCATTCTCGGGGCCATCGGCCTACTCTTGGGCAACCGCGCCGACGCAAAACTGCTGAAAGCAGGCTAGGAACGCTGCGTCATCGAGGCGCATTTCGACCTCAGACGCTACGAGTTGGAGCCGTTTTTCAAGGAGAACGACATCGACTACGACGCAAACGACTGCATCGTGCGCCGCGAGGTGAATGCAAGCGGAAAAAGCCGCGCTTTCGTCAATGATACGCCCGTTTCGCTGACGATGATGCGCGAACTCGGCGAACAGTTGGTCGATATTCACAGCCAACACCAGAACCTGCTGCTGAGCAAGGAGGATTTCCAACGCTCGGTGGTCGATATTATCGCTGCCGACAAGGCGATGCTCGACAAATATCGGCAGAAATTTCACGATTTTCGACAAGCCGAAAAAGACTACGAGATTTTCCGCGAGGAGGTGGCGAAAAACCAGCAAAGTGCCGATTTTATGCGCTTTCAACTCAACGAATTGCTCGACGCACGGCTGCAAGACGACGAACAGGAGCAACTTGAACAACAGCGCGACACGATGAGCCACGCCGAAGACATCAAATCGGTGCTCTACGAGGCCGAAACGACGCTTTCCAACGACGAAAACGGCATTGTTTCACGGACGCAGAAAATCGCCCGACAGATGGGCGAACTGGCCCGCTTCTACCCCACTGCCAACGATCTCTCGGAACGCCTCAGCACGTGCCACATCGAACTGAAAGACATCGCCGACGAAATCGGAAAGGAACTCGAAAACATCGACTTCGACCCCCGACAACTCGACAGCATCAACCAGCGGCTCGACCTCATCTATTCGCTTCAGAAAAAGCATCAGGCGACAACGATGGCCGAACTCATCGCCATTCGCGACGACCTCAACCAGAAACTCAGCCACATCGAAAACAGCGACGAGGAACTGGCTCTTTTGCGGCAAAAAGCCAATGCGCTGCAACAAGAATCGCAGGCGAAAGCAAAAAAACTGACCGCCCTGCGCACGAAAGCCGCCCGACAGGTCGAAAAAGAGGTACTCGAACGGCTCGTCTTACTTGGAATTCCGAATGTTCGCTTCAAAATCGAACTATCAGAAAAGCCTTTGAGCGCCGACGGCGCCGACAAAATCGTCTTCCTGTTCAGTGCCAACAAAAGCACGCCGATGCAACCCGTGAGCGAAGTGGCTTCGGGTGGCGAAATTGCGCGTGTGATGCTCTCGTTGAAAGCGATGATTAGCGGTACTGTGAAACTGCCGACCATCATTTTCGACGAAATCGACACGGGCGTAAGCGGTCGCGTGGCCGAGCAAATGGCGCACATCATGCGCGAGATGGGCGAGAACGACCGACAAGTCGTCAGCATCACCCATTTGCCACAAATCGCCGCCACGGGAACGACACATTACAAAGTGTCGAAAAACGAGACGAAAAATGGCACAAAAACCACGATGAAACGCCTTTCCGACGCGGAACGCATCGAGGAAATCGCCCAAATGCTCAGCGGCAGCAAAATCACCGAGGCCGCCATCGAAAATGCCAAACAATTGTTGAACCAATCCCTATAAAAAACTATGAAACGAATCATCACGACTTTGATTTATATGCTGACCCTTGTGGTCGCTTTCGCCCAGAATCAGAAGGCTGAAAAAGCCGTTTTCACGCTCACCACGTTCAAGGCCGACGGCACGATTCTCGCCTCGACCAACGGCGTTTTCGTCGGTTCGCAAGGCGATGCCGTGAGCGCGTGGACACCGTTCATCGGCGCGAAAACGGCGGTTTGCATCGATGCCGATGGTCGGAAACACAACGTCGAAGCCATCTACGGAGCCAACGAACTTTACGACGTGTGCCGTTTTCGCGTCGATGGCGTAACGCAGTCTGCGCCGCTTTGCAAGTCGAACGCTGCGGCTGGTAGTAAGGTGTCGTTGCTCACATACGCGCTCAAAAGTGCTTCGAGCAAGACTTTCACCGTCGAAAATGTCGAGAAATTCGGCGATCAGGGCTTCGGCTACTATATTTTCAAGGAAAAAGCGGCTGAAAACAACACCAACTGCCCCTTTGTCAATAAAAATGGCGAGGTCATCGGTCTTTTGCAGCACTCGAAAAGCGGCGAACAGACCCACGCCGTCGATGCTCGATTCATCACGGCTCTCGCACCCAATGGTCTGAGCCTCAACGATGCCGTTTTGCGTCAGACCGCCATTCGCACGGCACTTCCGAGCGACCTCGACGGTGCCAAACTGACACTGATGATGGCGGGCGAACGCGGCGATTCAGCCATTTATTCGCAGTATGTCGATGATATGATTCGTTACTTCCCGAAGGCCATCGACGGCTATTCCGCCCGTGCCCAACAGCAACTTTGGACGCGCCAGTTCGCCGAGGCAGAGACGACGATGCATACCGCCATCGAGCGCGTGGAAGCGAAAGACGAAGCCCATTCCGCTCTCGCCACGCTCATCTATCAGAAACAACTCTACTTCGCCGATTCCACCGATGTCTCGTGGACATTCGACCGTGCCTTGAACGAAGCAAAAAAGGCTTACGAAATCAAAAAAATGCCCGTCTATCAGCATCAGCAGGCGCAAATCATCTACTCGATGGGCAACTATGCCGACGCCTACAAGATGTTCATCGACCTGACGAAAACCGACATCCGCAACGGCGAACTATTCTACGAAGCGGCGCAGTGTCGGACCGCACTCGGTGCTGAAACGCCCGAAATCCTTGCCCTGCTCGACAGTGCCGTAGCCGTCAATCCACACAGCAACATCAGTGCGCCCTACTATCTGGCGCGTGGTCGATTGCTCGACGAGGCTGGCGAGACCCGCAAGGCTGTGCGCGACTACAACAAATACGACACGCTGATGCTCGGTCGCGCCTCGCACGATTTTTACTACCTGAAATTCAAGGCCGAGTCGAAGATTCGCCAGTATCAGCAGGCGCTTAACGACATCGCCCACGCCATCGTGCTCAACCGCGCCGAACCCACCTACTACGCCGAAATGGCCTCGCTGCAACTCCGCGTCAATCAGCTTGAAGATGCCATCCGCACCGCCGACTTAGGCATTGCCGTCGCCCCCGAATACGCCGACCCCTACATCGTGAAAGGCGTTGCGCTCGGCGAACTCAAACGGAAGATCGAGGCTGTCGAAGCTTTGAAAAAAGCCCAAGAACTGGGAGACGAGCGTGCCGCAGCCCTCATCGAGAAGTACAAATAATGAAAAAAATGGCGTTTTTGACCGCCGTATGAAATCTTTTTTGTACCTTTGCAGCCGCAAATCGCAAAGCGTTGGTCCGGTAGCTCAGCTGGATAGAGCAACAGCCTTCTAAGCTGTGGGTCTTGGGTTCGAATCCCAACCGGATCACGAAAGATTAAAAGTCTTGAAGAAGAAAGTTTACTTTCAATTCTTCGGGACTTTTAAGATTTTGTAGGATGGCTGGCGCCAGCCTACAGGGGTATTCAATCCCAACCAGATCACGAAAAAAGAATCTTTTTTAGGTTCTTTTTTTTGCTTTCGATGATAAAATTTGTATCTTTGCACTATCATCGAAAAATTGACGAACGAGAGTGTGAAAATGGTGCAATTGCCAGAAGAATTTCTACGACAAACACGCCTGACGATGGGCGATGAACTCTTCGAGCGCTACTTGAAGGCGTTTGAGGAGGAACCGCCCGTGAGCATTCGGGTGAACGGTGCTGTGGCTGACTCCGAGGTGGTGGGCGAGTCAGTGCCGTGGTGTCGTAAAGGCTATTATTTGCCAAATCGACCAGCGTTCACCTTCGACCCGCTGCTACACGCCGGCTGCTACTACGTGCAGGAGGCCTCGTCGATGTTCCTCGACCACGTTTTGCGAAATCTTCAACACCCAACACCCACCACCCAACACCCTCTCGCAGCCCTCGACCTCTGCGCTGCCCCGGGCGGCAAATCTACCATCCTTCTGAGTCATCTGCCCGAAGGAAGCACGCTCGTGAGCAACGAACCGAACCCGAAACGCGCCCAGATTCTTTCGGAAAACCTGCAAAAATGGCAACTTACTGCTGTCAATTCTTCGTTTCTCCTTCCTCGTTCCTCGTTCCTCGTAAAAATAACGAACAACTACCCTCGCGATTTCCGCAAGTCCAAACTCACGTTCGACTTGATTCTGTGCGACGTGCCGTGTTCGGGCGAGGGAATGTTCCGCAAAGACGCTGACAGCATCGGCGAATGGAGCGCGGAAAACGTCGAAAAATGTTGGCGGCTGCAACGCGAAATCGTCGAGGACGCATGGGCGATGCTCCGCGCCGGCGGCCACCTGATTTACAGCACCTGCACGCTGAACACGAAGGAAAACGAGGAAAACGTACGCTGGATGATGGAGCAATTCGATGCTGAGCCCGTCGTGATTCCCGTCGAAGCCGGCTGGGGCATCACGGGGTCTCTTCTCCCCGATTTTTCAGCTCCCGTCCATCGTTTCATTCCAGGCGTGACGCGCGGCGAAGGCCTATTTATGGCGGTTTTACGAAAAAAAGGTGATGAAAAATCGAAGAAAATCGACCTATCGAAAACGGCTTTGAAAATCATTCCCAACGACTTTTTGAACGCTGTCGCCGAGGCCATCTCCCACGACACACCGACAGTCAATCTTCCCTACGAGCAGGCCATCCAATTTTTGCGTCGCGAAGCCATTGTTCTGCCTTCGGAAACACCACGCGGCATCGTCGTCGTCGCGTTCAAAGGGCATCCGCTCGGACTGGCGAAAAACATCGGCACACGCGCCAACAACCTCTATCCCAAAGAATGGCGAATCAAATCAACACATATACCCGAAAAATATGAAGCAATATTTAGACATCCTTGACCGCATTCTCGCGGAAGGCACGCAGAAAGGCGACCGCACCGGCACTGGCACACTGAGCATTTTCGGAACGCAGTCGCGCTACAATCTGGCGGACGGTTTTCCGCTGCTCACCACGAAAAAGCTGCATCTGAAGTCGATTATCTACGAACTTCTGTGGTTTTTGCGCGGCGACACCAACGTGAAATACCTGCAAGACCACGGCGTAAGCATCTGGAACGAGTGGGCCGACGAAAATGGCGAACTCGGCCCTGTTTATGGGCATCAGTGGCGGTCGTGGCCCGACTACAACGGCGGCACCATCGACCAAATTCAATATGTGCTCGACCAATTGCGCACGAACCCGAACTCGCGCCGAATGATTGTGTCGGCGTGGAACGTGGCGGAGGTGAACCGAATGGCACTGCCTCCCTGCCATACGATTTTCCAGTTCTACGTGGCCGACGGACGGCTCTCACTGCAACTCTACCAACGCTCGGCAGACACGTTCCTCGGTGTTCCGTTCAACATCGCGTCATACGCCCTGCTGCTGCAAATGATGGCGCAAGTGACGGGTTTCGAAGCCGGCGACTTCATCCATACGACGGGCGACACCCACCTCTATCTGAACCACCTCGAACAGGCGCGTCTGCAACTGACTCGCGAACCTCGACCGCTGCCAAAAATGAAGTTGAATCCCAGCATTAAAAGCCTTTTCGACTTCCAATTCGAGGATTTCGAACTCACCGACTACGACCCGTGGCCGCACATCAAAGCGGAAGTTTCGGTTTAATTAAGAATTAATAATTAAGAATTAAAAATTAAGAATTATGATTACCATTATTGCGGCGGTGGCGAAAAATGGGGCGATTGGCTTTGAAAACATGCTGATTTACTGGCTACCGAACGACCTGAAACGATTCAAACAACTGACAACTGGCCACACGGTTGTGATGGGACGGAAAACATTCGAATCGCTACCAAAAGGGGCACTTCCCAACCGCCGGAACATCGTATTGAGCCGTCGGCAGGGCCATTTCGAGGGCTGCGACTGCTATCCGTCGCTCGGCAAGGCACTGGAAAGTTGCGGGCAAGACGAGGAAATCTACATCATTGGCGGCGCCAGCATCTACAAAGAAGCGATGAAACACGCCGACCGCCTTTGTCTGACCGAAATCGACGACGTTCCAGTGCAGGCCGACACGTTTTTCCCCGAAATCGGCGACGAATGGCAGGAAACACAGCGCGAAGAGCACGAAACGGACGAGCGCCACGCCCACCGCTACGCCTTCGTCGAGTATGTCAGACGAGCGAATGCGACGGAATAACCGCGAAAATTATTCTTCCTGAATCGGCAATTGGCGTTCGAAAGCACGAAGCGAAATCAGCGTTTCGGTGCGTGCAAGACCAAGCGGCAGCAGTTTCTTATGGACAAAATTGAGCAGTTCGTCGTTGCTGTGGGCAAAGACCTTGATGAATAGGTCATAGACGCTCGTCGTGAAATGACATTCGACGACTTCGGGCATCATTTTCAGTTTCTCGACCACCTCGTTGAACGACTGCGGTTCTTTCAGGTAAATGCCGATGAAAGCGCAGGTTTCGTAGCCGACTTTTTCGGGGTTGATGATGAATTGCGAACCCTTGATAACGCCCATATTCGTCAGTTTCTGAATACGCTGATGAATGGCTGCACCACTCAAATTACACTCGCGAGCGACCTCCAGAAAGGGGATTCGTGCATCCTCTGAAATGAGTTTGAGGATTTTTTTGTCCAAAGAATCTAAACTGTTTGCCATAACGATTTGAAATTTCTTGCTGCAAAGATAATGAAAAAAAATGGTTTTTCAAAACTTTCATTGAAAATTTTTCATTTTTTATGCTTCAAATCTGATTTCTTGACATTTTTTTGATTCATTTTCTGCGTTGCGGAATAATTGATGCGTGAAATGCCAGCCTCGCGCAGTGCCTGTTTGATTTGCATGATGACCTGCATCGGCGTGTGGCGGTCGGCCTTGAGCGAGGCGGTCAGCGCGTTGCGCTCGGTGGCGGAAAAATTCATTTTTTCCTTTTCGATGGCCGCTGCGAGTTGTTCGGGTTCGACAAAACGATTGTTCACCTGAATTTTCATCGGTGAATCGCCCTGTTTTTCGGTATTTTCCGACGAAGAAACGCCATTTTTCGATGTTGAAACGGCCTGCGAACCGACGTAGATGTAGAGTTGCGGCTGTTTTCCCTTTGGTTTCGAGAGTTCGGTTCCCTCCGGCGTTTCGTAGCGCACGAGCGGCGTGACATTGCGCATGTGAGTGACAATCATGAAGAAAAACAAGACCGTGAAAATCAGGTCGGGCATCGCTGCCAGATTCAGGCTCGGTATCGTATGTTCTCTTCGTTTGATTCTCATTATTAATTACTCATTACTCATTATTAATTATCAACCACGTCCGCGATGCGTTGTGGGAAATCCTTCTGCGTTTTTCGAACCTCGCGATAGGCTGCAGCAATTTCGTTTTGCAGTTCAAAATAGGTGTTATAGTCGGCGGTGGGCGCGGCTTGGATGGCAATCAAGTGTTCGGGACCGATTTTCGTCATTATCGAGGCGATTTTCGGTCGAATTTCCGCCATCGCCACCGCCTCATCGTTCAGCGTCAGCGTGTTTTCCTCGGTAATGGTCAGCGCAATGAGTTTGTCGCGCTCCACCTGCATCTCCACTTTCTTCTCGTCCGACGGCGGCATCAGGCGCGTGATGCCTTTGTCGAGGTCCATCGACGAGGCCACGAGGAAGAAAATCAACAGCATAAACGAAATGTCGGCTGTCGAAGTCATATCCAATTCAGGAATCGTCCGTTTTCTTCTTCTAATCAAAATTCCTAACCTTTTAACCCTTTAACTTTTTAACCTTTTAACTTTGAAAAAATCAGTGCCACCACCGCCACGACAATCAAAACTGCCGTCGAGATGATGAACATATCGGCCAACCGCAGCCAGAAAGTGTCTGTGAAGGGCTTTCCGTTGATGTTGAGCGAGGCCGACGACGCGATGAGAAAGGTAACGAGCAAGAGCAACGCCGTTCCGCCTACCGTCAGCCATCCGATGCGCCGAGCACGGGCATTTTCCTTCACCCGACCGCCCTTGATTCGGGCGCGAGTTGTCAGCACAGCCGACCAAACGACCGTGCCGATGGCTGCGACAATGCCAATGGTCATCAGCCACAACATCACTTCTGCCAAAACGTCCGCCTTACCCATTTCCGTGCTTCTGTTTGTAGTTTCCGATGATGTCGAGCAGGGTCACGCCAGCCTCCTCCATCTGCGCCACAAGCCGATCGACCTTCGTCGTGATGTAGTTGTAGAACAGTTGCAGAATCAGCGCGACGATGATACCGAAAATCGTCGTAATCAACGCCACTTTCATACCCTCGGCCACCACCGACGCGTTCAGGTCGCCCGCCATTTGAATGTTGTCGAACGCCATCACCATACCGATAACCGTGCCGAGAAAACCCAGCGACGGCGCGATGGCGATGAACATTTTAATCCACGAGCAACCCTTTTCCAACAGCGCGACCTGCACCGAGCCATACGACGACATCGACCGTTCGATGCTGTCGGCAGGTTCGTTGATACGCATCAAGCCTTGGTAGCAGATGCTGGCAACGGGGCCTCGCGTCTCGCGACAAAGGGTTTTCGCGCCCTCGATGTCGCCCTCGCCCACCAGTTTTTCGATGTCGGAGAGCAGGCGGCGGTCGTCAATGGACGCGAGTGTCAGGTAGATGATTCGCTCAATGCAAAACGCCAGTCCGAGCACCAATGCAAGGGCCACCAGCGACATAAAAACGGCATTTCCCTCGATGAATTTCGTCTTCAACACTTGGTGAAGGCCACCGCTAAAAGCCAAAATATTCAACATATTCATTTTTTAGATTTTTCGAGATTCATTCAGCCGTTGTCGGCATTTCGGCATCCATCCACGCCAAAATTCCGCCCTTCAGGTTCACCACACGGAAACCCTCGGCAGCCAGCTTTTCGCAAGCACTGGCCGACCGACGACCACTGCGGCAATAGACGGCAATCGTCTTGTCGGTGGGCAGCGACGCTTTCGCCTGTTCCACGAAATCGCCCTGTTGCACATCGATGTTCAGAGCACCAGCGAGGTGAGCCTCGTCGAATTCCGCCGTCGTTCTCACGTCGAGCACAACGACATTCTCGCCGGCAATCAGCTCGGCAAATCCTTTCACGTCGGTTTCTTCAAACCCTTTCTGTCCGCAGGCCGTTGTCAGGCCGAGAAGCGACAGGATGCAAATCAGTATTTTCTTCATTTCTTTGATGGTTTTTTAATTTTTCGAGCCTTCTCGCGGAGTGCTCAGATAAGAGAAAAGTATCGAGGCCAAAAGCAGTCCGAAGATGACGGAGAGGCTCAGGACGGTGGAGATTTCAACGTGTGGGAAGCGGACGGAAAGCCCAGCAAACTCGGCAAGTGCGTTGATGTATTCGTCCATCGTCAGGAGCATTTTCAGACCGACAAACATCAGGATGAGGCCAACGCCGTACTTGAAATATTTGAAGTAGCGAGTCAGTGCGGCGAGAGCGAAATAGAGGGCGCGAAGGCCGAGAATCGCGAAAATGTTGCTCGTCAGAACAATAAAGGGGTCGCGCGACACGCAAAACACCGCCGGAATGGAATCGACGGCGAAAATCACGTCGGAAATCTCGATGGCGATGAGTGCCAGAAACAGCGGTGTGGCAAGGCGACGGCCGTTCTCGATGATGAAAAAATGGTCGCCGTGCAACTTGTCGGACACGGGAAAAAGTTTCCGAACCCATCGAACGACGAAATTCTGCGAGAGGTCGCCCTGTTCGTCGTCGTGGGCGAACATTTTGGCACCCGTGTAGAGCAGGAAAAGGCCGAAAATGCCCAGAATCCACTCGAATCGGTCGATGACGGCCACGCCAGCAAAAATAAAGACACTGCGCAGGACGAGTGCCCCGAAAATGCCCCAAAACAGCACTTCGTGCTGGTATTTCCGCTCGATGCCGAAGTAGGAAAACAGCATCAGAAAGACGAAAAGATTGTCGGTCGAGAGCGATTTTTCGATGAGATAAGCGGCGAAATATTCCATCGCCATCTCGTGCGGGTCGTCGGGATAGAACAGCCAAATGCCGAGTCCGAACAACAGTGCAACGCCAATCCACACGGCAGTCATCTTCAATGCCTCGCCGATGCCAACCTCGTGTTCGCCGTGTTTGGTGAACATCTTGAGGTCGGCAACCAGCATCAGCACAACTGACGCGTAAAACACAATCCAAGCCCACAAGGGAAGAGCGATTGAGTGCATTTTCGTGTCTTTTTAATTAAAGTCAATCCTGCGGTTTCAACGTCGTGGCTTCGAGCATTTGCTCGACCTCGGCATTGACGCGGGCGGCAAATTCCTGCATCGTCATCGTGGCCTGCTCGCCACCGCCCTGCTGGCGCATGGCAACAAGACCTTCCTCGGCCTCCTGCTCGCCCACGACGAGCATATACGGGATGCGCTTCAGTTCGTTGTCGCGAATCTTGCGACCGATTTTCTCGTTGCGGTCGTCGAGCGTGGCGCGGATGTCGTGCTCGGCGAGGTAGTCGGCCACGCGCTGCCCGTAGGCGTTGTATTTGTCGGAAATCGGAAGGATGGCAACCTGCTCGGGCGTGAGCCAAAGCGGGAAGTGGCCCGCAGTGTGCTCGATGAGCACAGCGCAGAAGCGCTCCATCGAACCAAACGGCGCACGGTGAACCATCACGGGTGCCTGTTTCGAGTTGTCCTCGGCGGTGTATTCGAGCTGGAAACGCTGCGGCAGGTTGTAATCGACCTGAATCGTACCCAACTGCCAACGGCGTCCGATGGCATCCTTCACCATAAAGTCGAGTTTCGGACCGTAGAAAGCGGCCTCGCCATACTCGATTTTCGCCTCAAGGCCTTTTTCCTTGCATGCGTCGATGATGGCCTGCTCCGACTCGGCCCAGACCTCGTCGCTACCGATGTATTTCACCTTGTCTTTCGGGTCGCGCAGCGAAATTTGCGCCTCTACGTTCTCGAACTTGAAAATCGAGAAAACGGCTTTGATAATGTCCATCACGCGCATGAACTCGCCCTTCACCTGGTCAGCACGGCAGAAGATGTGGGCGTCGTCCTGCGTGAATGAGCGGACGCGCGTCAGACCGTGGAGTTCGCCCGACTTTTCGTAGCGATAGACCGTGCCAAACTCAGCGATGCGCAACGGCAATTCCTTGTAGGAACGCGGTTTCGAGGCAAAAATCTCGCAGTGATGCGGGCAGTTCATCGGCTTGAGCATATATTCCTCGCCCTCTTCCGGCGTGGTGATGGGTCGGAAGGCATCTTTCGAGTAATGGGCGTAGTGGCCGGAAGTGACATAGAGGTTTTTGCCACCGATGTGCGGCGTGATGACCTCCTGATAGCCGAAATTCTTCTGAATCCGACGCAACATATCCTGCAAACGCAGGCGCAGGTCGGTTCCCTTCGGTAGCCAGATGGGAAGGCCCTTTCCGACGCGCTCCGAGAACATAAAAAGTTCCATTTCCTTACCAATTTTGCGGTGGTCGCGCTTCTTGGCCTCCTCGAGCATCACGAGGTAGTCGTCGAGCATTTTCTTCTTCGGGAACGTGATGCCATAGACGCGCTGCAACTGGTCGCGCTCAGCGTCGCCACGCCAGAATGCACCGGCCACGCTCGTGAGTTTCACGGCCTTGATCAGACCAGTCGAAACGAGGTGCGGACCACGGCAAAGGTCGGTGAACGAGCCTTGCGTGTAGGTCGAAATCGTGCCGTCTTCGAGGTCTTGGTCGATGTGTTCGCACTTGTAGGTCTGACCGTCGGCACCAAATTCCTTCAAAGCGTCGGCCTTCGCCACTTCGCGGCGCACGACGGGTTCGTCTTTTCGTGCCAGTTCCAGCATTTTCTCCTCGATTTTCGGGAAGTCGCTTTCCTTGATGACTTCGCCGTCTTTCAGCAGCACGTCGTAGAAAAATCCGTTCTCGACAGCCGGTCCGAAACCGAACTGGATGCCCGGATAGAGTTCTTTCAGCGCTTCGGCCAAAAGGTGGGCCGAAGTGTGCCAGAAAGTATGCTTTCCCTCGTCGTCGTCGAACTTGAAGAGGGCGATGGTGGCGTCCGTGTTAATGGGGCGGTTGAGTTCCACTGTCTCACCATTGACTGCGCAAGATACAACGTTGCGTGCGAGAGCCGGCGAGATGCTCTCGGCGATTTGAAAACCAGTTACGCCCTGTTCATACGAGCGAACAGAACCATCTGGGAATGTGATTTTTACCATATACAAAATAGTTTTTTAAGTTGATTTATTTCAGATTTTCCTTGAAGAACTGTGCAATCTGTCGCATCAGGTGGTTGCGCGTGTTGCCGCCGTAGATGCTGTGGTTGCGGTTCGTATAGACGTTCATCGTGAAGTCCTTGTCGGCTTGGACGAGGGCCTCGGTGTATTCAAATGTGTTTTGCACGTGGACATTGTCGTCGGCCAGACCCTGACAGATGAGCAATGCACCGTGCAGTTTCGCGGCTCGCGTGATGGGGTTGTCGTCGTAGCCCGACGGATTTTCCTTCGGTGTGCGCATAAATCGCTCGGTATAGACGGTGTCGTAGTAGCGGAAATTCGTGGGAGCAGCCACGGCCACTCCAGCCTTGAAGACGGGGCGACCCTCGCTCATCGACATCAGCGTGCAGAAACCGCCGTAACTCCAGCCCCAAAGTCCGATGTTGTCCTTATCGACATACGACTGCCGACCGAGCCACAACGCCGTTTCGACTTGGTCCTTGGCTTCGAGATTTCCGATGGTCAGATAGGTGCATTTTTCGAATTCAGCACCGCGAGCGCCCGTTCCGCGACCATCGACGCAGACCACAATAAAGCCTTCCTGTGCGAGATAGCTGTCGAACAAACCGCCGTTGCTCATCGAGCCAAACGACCAAGAATCGACCACTTGCTGACTGCCAGGGCCGCTGTATTGGAACATCACGACGGGATATTTCTTCTGCGGATTGAAATTGGCGGGCTTCACCATCCAACCGTTCAAACTGACACCCTCAGAGGTCGTGAACGTGAAAAATTCCTTCGTTCCGAGGGTGTATTGCGCCATTTTTTGCTTCAATTTCGCATTGTCTTCGAGCGTCGAAAGCACCCTACCCTTTTGGTCGCGAATCGTATAGACATAGGGATTGTCCTTGTCGCTCCACGTGTTCAGGAAATACTTGAAATCGCCCGAGAAAGTCGCCGTGTTCCAACCGTTTTGGTTGGTGAGTTGCTCGATTTTTCCGTTCTTGCGACTGACAAAAATCTGGCGGTCCATCGGACTTTTCTCGGCAGCCTGATAGAAAACGTCGCCCGTGGCTTCGTCGTAGGCGCAAATGGCCGTAATATCGACGTTTCCCGTACCGATTTTGCGCTCCAAAGTGCCGTTGAGCGTATAGAGATACAGGCGCATAAAACCGTCGCGGTCGGAAGGCATCAGCAGGTGGTCCTTGCCGACGACGAGCGAAGTCAGAACTTCCTCCTTGACATATTTCGGCACGCGCTCCTTGATGAGCAGTTCGGCGAGTGTCGAGCGCGGATTCACGGTGTAGAGGTTCAATTCGTCTTGATGGCGGTTCATCGTCGTCACGATGACCCGGTCCTCGGTGCCTGCGGGAATGATGCGCGGCATATAGCCGTCGTTGTCGAGCGGCACTTGCAACTGGCGCGTCTGGCGGCTCTTGATGTCGAAACTCCACGCTGTCACTTTCGCGTTGTCTTCGCCTGCTTTCGGATATTTGTAGCTGTAGAGTCCGGGATAGTTGGCGTATTCGTCGCGCTGCGGCTTCATTCCTCGGAACATCTGCAAAGAATATTGTTTCACGTGGCTTTCGTCGAAGCGAATCCAACAGAGCATCGTGCCGTCGGGCGTGAAGCAGAACGAGCGACTTTGGCCAAATTCCTCTTCATAAACCCAGTCGGGCACGCCGTTGATGACCTCGTTGAACTTGCCATCCTTCGTCACCTGCGTTTCGGCGTTGTCGTAGAGCAGTTTCACGAGGAAAATGTTGCCCTCGCGCACGAAAGCGACCTGCGTGCCGTCAGGACTCCAGAGCGGTGCCTGCTGCTTGCCGTTGTCGGAAAGTCGGGCGAGATGGCGGCTGTGGATGTTGTAAATATAATAGTTCGACTTCGACGAACGGCGGTAGATGGCCTCGGTAGCGGTCTGGATGAGCAGTCGCTTGCCGTCGGGCGAGGGGATGTAGCCGTCGATGCGCTCGACTTTCTCGCCCTGCGTCTGGTCGGCGTCGAAGAGCACGGTGGTTTCCTGCCCCGTCTTGAACGAATATTGCACGATGCGCTTGCCGTCGGGCGAAATGCTGGCGTATTGGTCGGTGCCTGCCAGCGGATTGACTCCGTAGATGCGTTTCGGCGAAAATTCTCCGCCCATCACGGCCTTGATGGTCAGGTCGTTAGCGGCGATGGCCGTTGCGGCGGAAAGGAAAAATGCCGCACAAACGATGAATATTTTTTTCATAAAGGATGTAATTTTGTTGTGAATGAACATTTTAAGCGACAAAGTTAGGCTTATTTCTTGGATTTTGGGGCGATGCGACGCAAGTTTTGGGAGTTTTTAACACGAATTAGTTGTTTTTCTTCGATTTCACAGTCGATTTCGAGGATGATTTCGCCGATTTCGATTTCGTTTTTGAAGATTTCGTTTTTGAAGATTGAGACTTCGTTTGGGTTGAAGAAATCTTGATGTCGATATGCTTGAATCCCATCGACGAAATCATCTGACGGAATTGCGCGACGGCATTCTGTCGGGCGGTTTCAATGTTGGCCTTCGTCATACAGCGCTTGAGCATCTTGCGGCGGGCCTGCTCGGCGAGTTGTTTGCGGGCTTGCTGGCTCCATTTTCCCGTTTCGTAGAACGATTTTGTGGCAGCCTCGTCGAGAAAATTCTCATCGAGCAGTTTCACGGGTGGCAAAACAACCGTGACGGTGTCACCCGACTGCCGAATCCAGTCTTTTCGAGCGCCGGCCATATCGATGCCGAGCCGCAGCGTTCCCTTGTAGATGCGCACAAGTTCGTCGTCGCTGAAAATGCCTTTCCGCACGGTGTCGGCGATTTCCTCGTCGCTGATGGCGAGAAATTCCCACTGCCCGATGGCTTCCATCTGCTCAATCGTCGTGGGCGAGAGTTTCACGGTGGCTTCGTTGCCAATCGACACGTCGGAATTTCGCAACAGAAAATATGCGCCGACAATCAACGCAATGATGACGCCGCCGATAACCAGCGCATTCATCATCGACTGCGGAATGGTTTTGAGCAACTGAATCAAGAGTTCCTGAACAAAGGAGTTTTCGTTTTTCTTGCTTTTTCGGGTGGTATTTCGTTTCATTTTTTTAGGAGTTATCGCTTCGCTTGGGAGTTAGAAGGAGTTATCAGAAGTTATCGCTTCGCTTGGAAAATTACGACTCTGGCACAAGAAATCGCGATATTTCACTGACCGTAAACTTCTTACGAAAGGTCACGATGATTTGCGACTCGTCGAACCCCATCGCAGAGAGCAACGGAATCAGTGTTCGGGCGGCATTCTGTCGAGCCGATTCGGTCAGGTTGAGTCGCGGAAGGTCTTTCGCAACAGCAGCACGACCGGCCTGCGTCAAAGCCGTGAGTTCGGCATCGCTGAAGTTCGAGCGCAACAGCGGAATATACTGCTTCACCTCGTCGTGATTCACGCGCGTGCTCGTGATTTCAAACTGTGGGTCGGGCAGGATAATCTCGATTTTCTCGCCGTTTCGCTTGACATTTTTCTCGCTAAATTCGCCGAAATCCACATAAGTCTTCACCGTCGCCTCGATGGGTACGGCAATGCTGCGTTTGCCCAACGGCAGGTCGAGTTTGTACTTCTGGTTGAGAATCGAGCCCTGCAACTGTCGCGTGTCGTCTTGCGTGATGATTTTGTGAAGCCGATATTCCGTGCTATAGAGTCGCGCCTGCTGCTGCACCTGCATCACAATGTCGGGCAGTTCAACCTCGTCACTCTTCTCGTCGCCCTTGCCACAAGCCGAAAAAATCGTCGCCAGAAGGGCAAAAATCCATATTTTTCGATTAAAAATGCTCATAATTGGCGACAAATTTAAGAAAAAACTTCCGTTCTAACAAATTTATTAGTACTTTTGCAGAAAGAATCAAATTTTTTAGGAAAATGACACAAAAAAATTGGCTGAAAACAGGGCTGATAGCCGCTTTGCTGAGTGTGGCTGTCGGCGGTTGCAAGGAGAGGAAACAAACGACCGACATCATCACAACAAAACCGAAGGTCGAAGCCCCGAAACCCGTGCAGGAAATCGGCGACTACGACCAGGATGTGACCGTCGATTGGGGCGGCTCGAACTACACCGTCAGGATGCAGCGCTTGGCCGACCGTTCGCTGCCCATCGTCGATGATGGCCTAGGAAACCGATATTTCGACAACCAAATCACCGTGCGCGTGACGCGAAACGACGGCAGCGAATTTTTCGCCCGAACATTTAAAAAATCGGATTTCAGCACCTACATCGATGGCTCGTTCGATAAGAACTGCGCCCTGCTCGGCATTGTTTTCGACAAGGTGGAAGACGGAGTGCTGCGCTTTGCGGCCAGCGTGGGCTCGCCCGACAAGGCCAGCGACGAATATAGTCCGCTCGTGCTGAAAATTTCGCGTAGCGGCAGTGTCAGCATCAGCAAAGACACGCAGTTCGACACCGGAAATCTGGGCGAATTCGCCGAATACGACGACGAGGACGGCGTATGAACAAGCCGAAAGTGGCCGTCGTGGGCGGTGGAGCGGCAGGTTTTTTCTTGTCGATTTGCCTGAAAGAGCGTTTGCCAGAGGCCGAAGTCACGATTTTCGAGCGTAGCCAAAAAGTGCTGGCGAAAGTGGCGGTTTCGGGCGGCGGACGCTGTAATTGCACCAATTCTTTCGAGGCCGTGCGCGACCTGAGCCAGGTCTATCCACGTGGCCACCGACTTCTGAAACGGCTGTTCAACATCTTCGATTTCAACGATGCCTACACGTGGTTCGAGCGGCACGGCGTCGAACTGACGACGCAGGCCGACGGCTGTGTTTTTCCTGCGTCGCAAAATTCCCAAACCATCATCGATTGCTTTTTGCGCGAGTGTCGGCGGCTCGGTGTCGTCGTTCGCACGGGCATCGGCATCAATTCTTTAGACGAACTGGCCGATTTCGACTTCATCGCCATCACCACGGGCGGTTCGCCGCGTCGCACGGCCTACGAATGGCTGGCGGAGGGCGGTGTCGAGATTGTGGAGCCCGTGCCCTCGTTGTTCACGCTGAACATCGCCGACGAAGGCCTTCGCTCGCTGATGGGAACGGTCGTGGAAGCGTCGGTGATGATTCCCGCGACGTCGATGCGAGCCGACGGAGCGCTGCTCGTGACGCATTGGGGCGTGAGTGGACCGGCGATACTACGACTGTCGAGTTACGCCGCACGACTGCTACACGAAAACAATTATCGGCTGCCGTTGGCGGTGAATTGGGTGAATCGACGACCCGACGAGGTGCTATCGGCACTCGTTTCGATGACCAAAAAACACGGACAGAAACAGGTTCTCTCGCTGAAACCTTTCGATTTGACGAGTCGATTGTGGGAATATCTGGCGACGAAAAGCCTTGGACAACGGGCGCAGAATCGTTGGGCGGGGCTGAATCGAAAGGAACTCAACCGCCTCACGAACACCCTTTGCAACGACACGTTCCATATGGACGGTCGCGCCCCGTTCAAGGACGAATTCGTCACCTGCGGCGGCGTTTCACTGTCGAGCGTCAATCCGACGACTTTGGCCTGCAAAACGCGCCCCAACCTCTTTTTCGCTGGCGAAATCCTCGACATCGACGGCGTTACCGGCGGCTTCAATTTCCAAGCCGCGTGGACCACGGCGTTCGTGGTTGCCGAAGCGATTGCGAAATCCTAATTACTCCCATTCAATCGTTGCTGGCGGTTTTGACGAAATGTCGTAGCAGACGCGGTTCACGCCCTTGACCTTGTTGATGATTTCGTTGGAAATTTTCGCCATAAAATCGTAAGGCAGATGCGCCCAGTCGGCAGTCATCGCGTCGGTCGAGGTGACGGCACGCAGGGCAATCGGATGCTCGTAGGTGCGCTCGTCGCCCATCACGCCGACGCTGCGGACGGTGCTCAGAAGAATCGCGCCAGCCTGCCAAATCTTGTTGTAAAGCACTTCGCCGTCGTCGCAGACGTATTCGCGCAGCCCACGGATGTAAATGTCGTCGGCTTCCTGCAAAATCTGGACTTTTTCGGGCGTGATGTCGCCGAGGATGCGCACGGCGAGACCCGGCCCGGGGAAGGGGTGGCGCGTGATGAGGTGTTCGGGCATTCCGAGTTGGCGACCGACGCGGCGCACCTCGTCCTTGAAGAGCCATTGCAGCGGTTCGCAGAGTTTCAGATGCATTTCCTCGGGCAGTCCGCCGACGTTGTGGTGGCTCTTGATGACCTTGCCCGTGATGTTGAGCGACTCGATGCGGTCGGGGTAAATCGTTCCCTGCGCCAACCACTTCGCGTCGGTGATTTTGTGGGCCTCTTCGTTGAAGACTTCCACGAAGTCGCGACCGATGATTTTGCGCTTTTGTTCGGGGTCGGAAATGCCCTTCAAATCATCGAAGAATTTTCTTGAAGCATCAGCACCTATTACATTGAGTCCCAATCCTTTATAATCGTTTAAGACTTGCGAAAATTCGTTCTTGCGAAGCATTCCGTGATCAACGAAAATACAAGTCAGATTTTGTCCGATAGCACGGTTCAACAGCACGGCGGCGACACTCGAATCGACACCACCCGACAGACCAAGAATCACGCGGTTGTCGCCCAACTGTTCTTTCAATTCGGCAACCGTCGTATCGACAAACGAGGCGGCACTCCACTCTTGTTTCGAGCCGCAAATATCGACCACGAAATTCTTCAGTAACTGCGTTCCTTGCAGGCTGTGGAAAACTTCGGGGTGGAATTGGACAGCCCAAATCATTTGACTATTTGACAATTTACAATTTACATTTTTTGCTCCGCTCCAATAGGCGGCATATTTCACATCGGCGGTCGAGGCGATGCACTCGAAACCGTCGGGAATGGCGGTAATCGAGTCGCCGTGGCTCATCCACACCTGCGAATGGTCGTCGAAACCGCGGAAAAGCGGATTTTCCTTGTCGATGAACTGCAAATGGGCGCGGCCATACTCGCGGGTGTCGGTTTTCTCGACCTTTCCGCCATTGACGTGCGAAATATACTGCGCTCCGTAGCAGATGCCGAGCACGGGCACCTTGCCGACAAACTGCGAGAGATCGACCTGAAAAGCGTCGGGGTCGTGCACCGAGAAGGGCGAACCGCTGAGAATGACGCCGATGACGCTCTCGTCGCCAACGGGAAACTTGTTGAAGGGCAAAATCTCGCAGAACGTGTCGAGTTCGCGGACACGGCGACCAATCAGTTGTGTGGTCTGGCTGCCGAAGTCGAGGATGATGATTTTTTGCATAACTATTATTTACGATTTGACTATTTACTTTGTAAATGTTAGAAACTTTTCTGCCGCTTCGAGCGAATCAAGTTTCCCGACATCGAGCAGGCGAAGGTCGTCCTTCTGACAGCCGTAAATGCGCGTGCGATGGCAGGTTTGCAGGTAGAAATCGATGATGGGGAAACGGTCGGGGAAGCGATTCATCAGCGGAAAGAGACGCGGCGAAAAGCTGTGGATGCCCGAGAATGCGAACAAATTCAATTCGATTTCGGTCGTTCCGCGCATCAATTTAAGGCGGTAGTTTTCCATGTCGAGCACAGCCGAATCGGGATTTTTCACCCAGTCGTAAGGACTGCGCAACTCACCCGTCTCGGTGTTCACCCACCCCATCAGCCGCATCGCGTTGTCGAAGAGCAGGTAGCGCTTCGTCGGTCGGCGACTCACGAGCAACACGGCATCTTCTTCGTCGAGGTGCTGTCGGCGAAACCAATCGTAATCGACATTGTCGAGAATATCCACGTTGTGAATCAGCACCGGCTCAGCCTCATCGAACAGCCGCGCCGCCTTTTTCAGACCGCCGCCCGTTTCCAAGAGTTCGTCGCTCTCGTCGCTGATTTGCACCATACGGCTGTAGAGGTCGTTCTGGGCGATGTGGTCGATGATTTGCTGCGAAAAATGATGCACGTTCACGACAAAACGGCTGTATCCATACTGATGGAGACGCTGAATCGTGCGGTCGAGCAGCGAAACGCCGCCCACCTCGATGAGTGCTTTCGGCGTGGTGTCAGTCAGCGGCCGCAGGCGCGTGCCCAGTCCGGCAGCGAATATCATGGCTTGTTTCATATTTTTTAGGAGTTGCAGGAGCCTCACAAGGATTCTCCGTTATTCGCTTGCAAAATTACAAAAAAAACGCTTATTTTTCAAACGATTAGCACTTTTTTTGAATGGTATTTTCAACAAAAAATCGGACACCGCCAAGCAGTGCCCGATTTTTCCTATTTGCAAATTACGACTTATTCGGCTTTCTCGTGCGAGAAGTAAACTCCGTTGGAGAGTTGAGGACTTCCCTTGTAGGAAGCTTTTACACCTATAATCGTAATTTTGTCGCCCTCAATGATACCGAGATTCTTGACAAGACCCATGCGGTAATCCACATCTCCAACTTTTTTCGCACCCCAACCGGGATAGCAGCCATAGACATAGAGGTCGGTTCCGTTGTCGGTGATGGTCATATTGCCATAGTCGTTCGCCTCGCCTTTGTTGTCAAGCAGCGACTTAATTGTGCCCGTCACTTTGTAATAGACGTTCTTATTGTCTTCTTTCGTCAGGAACTCGGCGATGGTAACCTCCGTCACAGCATAATCCACATTCTCAAGCATACCAGAAACAAGTTGAGCAGCCCCCTTGTAGTCTCCACGCTGACCGACAACGGTCACGACATCACCAGGCTTTGCCTCTGTTCCAGTAAAGCCACTGGCCTTATAGACGAGTGTTTCGCCAGAATAGTCTGCGATATAGAAACCTGCCACATTTTCTTTATAATAATAAAGACGGGTGATGATTCCATTAAGACGATACTGTGTCGTGCCAACTTCAGCAGCGAGGAACTCAGCCACCGTTGCGGCCACAATAGCGCCTTTCTGCGAAAGAGCCTGCTCGCAAGTATATTCCTTCTTGCCTTCGAAAGTCTTGAAAACGATGTTGGTGCTACGGTCGCCACCGTCGTTGGGAGCCACGCGGAAGGTCACAGAGGGCGAAGAACCGTCGATAGACGCGATGGAAAGCCAGTTTTTGGCATCTTCGGGAATATCGACTGAAACGCCGTTACCCTTGCACGTGAGGTTAGCCGTGACGAGGCCGCCCTCCACGGGCATCGGGTCTTCGGTCTTGACGCCATCGACGGTCAGCGAATCGACCTTGATGAGCGACTTGTTGAGCTTCACGAGTATCACATCGACAAGTTGGGGCGTACCCTTGTATTCGCCCAAAATACCTTCTACGGTGATTTCGTCGCCGATTTCAAGCCCCCAACTCTTCACGGGATAGTTTTTCAACGTGCCATTCTTGTCGGCCATACCATAGATGAGAAGCGTGCCGGTTTCATCGGTAATGTACATATTTCCATACTGCTCGTAATTAGAATACCAAGCGGAAATAGTACCTTTCACACGGTAAGTTTTACCCATAATTCCCTCCAGAACTTCTTTCACGGAAGCGTCAGAAACGGCTGAAAGACCCTGAATCACGTTGATGCGCTGCGTTTTGCCACCACAGTTGAGCAGCAGTTCAGCCGTGCGACCGTCGAGAGTAGCATCAGCTGAGAAGGTAAGCTGAGTCTCACCAGCTCCACCTGAAACGGTGCTGACGGTGAGCCACTTCGGAGTAGCGGCAATTGTAGTGTCCTTGCCAGCAATCCACTTCTGTGACTGAAGAGCCCAGTCGCCTTGTGCTGTCACCGTAATCGTAGAGTTACCACCATCGACGGGAATCGACACATAGGAAGTAGAGAGGCGAACATCATCGAGATAGGTGGGCTCGAAATCGTCAGAGCAGCTCACGAACATCATCAGGGCTGCCATGACTGACGGAATTAAATATTTCAGTTTCATATTCTTAGCTTTTTTTCTTGATTACCTTTAATTAAAGAAATATTTTACGCCGATGGAGGCATACCAGCACTGACCGATGGTGTGGTTGGGAACCCACGTCTTGGTGTCGCCGCTGATGGCCTTCGGAGTCGAGAAAGTGGCATAGCCGTCGGCATCGACACCCTCGTATTTCAGGATGCGAGCCTCGGAGCCGATGGCGGGATTGAGATACTTCGACACGCCCCACGAGGAGTTGAAGAAGTTGAGCACGTTCTTCAAGTCGAAACCGAGTTGCAGCGTGTGCTTCGTGTTGCCCACGTTTACCTTGAAATCGTGCTTGTAGGCGATGTCGATGCGGTGTACCCAAGGCGAATAAACGCTGTAGGGCTCGGCATACTTGCCCTGGTTGTTCTTCAGGTAGTTGTCGTTGTGGACATAGTCCATGAAGCGCGTCTTGTCGCTCTCGCTGACGAAGCGGAACTGTCCGTTGGCCACTTCAGCGTCGGTCGGAATGTAGATGGCGTCGTAGTTGTAGCCGTCGCCGTTCATGTCGTTGGCCATCATGTACGAGTAGTTGTAGCCGCCACGCCATGTTTCGTAGATAATCGAATAGTGGTTGCCGCTCTTGTCGTGGGCGCTGGCGCTGGCGACGAAGCGGTCGGGCGTGACATACTGCGAGTTGTGCAGTCTGATGTTGTTCGGACCTTCGACGGTGGGAACGTAGGTGAAGGCCGACTCAGCAGCCGAACCCGGCATACCGGTGATTTCTTTCGACACAGTGTGGGTATAAGCTGCCATGAGCGAGAGCCACTCGGTGGGCTGTGCGGTCAGCGTCACGTTGGCGCTCCAGCCGTAGCCTTTCGAGGTGTTTTCGAGCATGAATGCCTTCGGATTGGTGCGGAATCCGGCGGGGAAAATCGGACGATTATCGACACCATTGAAGCGTGCGAAACCGCCCACCGACGGAATAGCCCAGTCAGAGATGCAAACGTCGTTGACAGTCTTGTTGAAGATTCCTTCGATGGTTGCCGTGAACGGGAACGAAACGGGAATCTGGTAGTCGATGGCCAAAGAGGTCTTCCAGACCTGCGGCATCTTGAAGTCGGGATCGACACCGTTCACTGCCGAGGGCTTCGTACCCTGCTCAGGCGTGATAGACATCGGATAGCCCAGTCCTTCGAGTTTCTTGAGCATGTCGGCGACATTCGTCATCGGACCACCAGCAAATTCATCCATCGAGAAGCCATTTTTCTTGGCATTGGCAGCATTGATTTGTGCCTGATACTGCACCATACCGCCGTTGGTCGGCATATTCGTGAAGAACACGAGGGGCAGACGACCGCGGAACAGACCCGTACCACCGCGCACCTTCAGCGACTTGTCACCAAACACGTCGTAGGTGAAGCCCACGCGAGGCGACAGCGTGAAGCTCGACTTCGGCCATTTGCCCGTGTCGATGTGGCGACCGTCGTAGTCGAGGTCGTAGATGGCTTGGTTGGTCATCAGGTCGCTGTTGTTGAAGAACAGTCCATCGACACGCAGTCCGTAGGTCAGTTTGAACTTGTCGTTCACCGTGAAGTCGTCCTGAGCATAGATGCCGAGTTTGTTGAAGCGGACGCGGGCTGCGGGCTTCGACTCGCCATTGTAGCCGTAGGTCAGACAGAACACCTCGGGTGTGCTGTTGAAGAGGGTTGCGGGGTTGAGAACACCACCGGAATACATGTCGTCGGTGATGTTGTAGCGATAGTAGCCCGTACCGTTACGCATATACTGGTTGTCGGCCATCTGGTGCTCGAACGAGATACCACCCATGATTTTGTGCTTACCCATGTAGTAGGTCAGGTCGTCCTTGATGTTCCAAGTCGTGTTGTGCACGGCGTTGTTCCAAGTGAAGAGCTCATATCCGAGTGCCATGTAGTTGTTGCCGTCCTTGGTGATGTCGATGAAGGGGAATTCCGACGAGTCAGAGTCGCGCAGGTCGTCTTTCTTCGAATAAGTCGCAAGGAACTGGTTCGAGAGGTTGTCGGTCAGGCGGCTGTTGAGGTCGAACGAGAACGAGTGGACGAGGTTGTCCATTGCATACATCGAATTGGCAAACGACATCGAATATTGGCTCATACGAGCGCCCGACATACGCGTGCCACCGTCCATCGACGTGGCGTTGGGCGACGACCAATAGCGGTTTTTCGTGTAGTTGTAGCGCAGTGCGAGGTGGTGCTTGTCGCTGATGTTCCAGTCGAGGCGGGCGAGCAACTTGTAGTTGTTCTCGTCGGCGGGGAAGCTCGTGTAGGAACCCGTGTTGTAGCCATAACGGCTGGCCATGTAGTCGCTGACTGCCTCCAAATCCTTCAGCGTCGTGCGCGAAATGAAGTTGTCGGCATCGGCCACACCGTTTGTCGAGCCGCGCCAGCGATTGACAACGGTCGGCTTCTTCACCATTTCACCATTCACAAAGAAGAAAAGCTTGTTCTTGATAATCGGACCGCCGAGCGTGAAGCCGTAGGTGGTCGTCTGGTCTTTCTCGCGTGCACCGGCGATTTGCTCGCGCTCGATGGCATCACCGCGCATGTTTTCGTTCTGGTGATAGACGTAGGCCGAGCCACGGAACGTGTTCGTACCCGACTTCGTGATGGCATTCACGCCACCGCCGATGAAGTCGGTCTGGCGAACGTCAAACGGCGAAATCACCACCTGCATTTCCTCGATGGCATCGATGGAAATGGGGTTGCCGCCGCCGGGGAGGTTGCTGCTCAGACCGAAGTCGTTGTTGAACGAGGCACCATCGACCGTGAAGTTGGCGGTACGACCGTCGCGACCGGCGAAGGTCATGCCGTTGCCACCGTAGGGCGACAGGCGCGTCACGTCGGTGATCGAACGGCTCACGGTGGGCAGACTCGTAATCTGCTGGCTCGTGATGTTGGTCGAGGCGCCGGTCTTTTCGGCGGCAAACTTCGAAGCCTTGCCGCTGACAACGACTTCAGCAAGCTCGTTGGCATCTTCCGAGAGCCAAACATGCAAATTGTAGGTCTCACCCAACTGGAGTTGGATGCCCTTCACCGTCTTGGGCTGGAAGCCGACGTAGCTCACAGTGACGGCATACGGTCCACCCGTACGCATACCCTGGATGCTGAAGAGCCCATCGACGTTGGTTACTGCAGCATAGCGGGTGCCCGAAGGCTCGTGAACCGCCTGAACCGTTGCGCCAATGACTTCCTCGCCATTGGCGTCGCCCAGTGTCACTTTTCCGCTCATACTTGATGTGGTAACTTGTGCCATGATAGCTGTTGAAGCCATCAGCATCACGGCAATCAGAAAGAACAATCTTTTCTGCATGAGTTGTAAAATTTTAATGAAGTGAATGAATAAAATTGATTAAAAAAAAGTTTCTCATTTCTGAATTCGTGTGCAAAGTTAGCAAGTTTTTTTCACTTATACGATACTTTTCTTATAAAAATTTTATCTTTTTTTGGATGACCAGCAAATTGACCGCCGTGACGATGCAGAACAACAGCGTTCCGAGCGCTATGGCAGGCCAGAGGGTGCTCGAAGAAGCGGTCGGGAAGAGCGAATCGACAATGCGGATGTAGTAGTTTCTGACGAGGCAGACGACCAGAATCGACAGCACGAGAACCACTGCGTTCAGGGCGATGGTGAGCAGTTGGTAGGGTCGCGCCACTTGCGAGGGCCGATAGCCGATGAGCAACAGGTTTTGGAGTTTTTCGGCGTTTTTCTCGACGAGCAGATAGATGCTGAGCATCAGAATATACAGGCTGAGCAGCGAGATGATGAGGCCGACAACCATCACAATGCTGATGATGAGGCGCAACAGGAAGGTCGTTTTTTCGGCGTTGAGTTTGTCGTCTTCGGCATCGTAGCCGCGCTCTTCGAGGAATTGCGTGATGTTGTCAGCCGAAAGGTCGCCCGTCTGCACGATGAGGCGCGTCGGCGCAGGCGTGGCGTCGGGTGCGAAACGACGGTTCGCCATCGTCATAAACGATTCGGGCACGAGAATGGCGTTCAGACGGCTCGTGAAACCGATGATGCGACCTTTGTAATGCGCCTGCTGTCCGTTTCCGTGCAGTAGCAGGTCGAACTCTATCATACTGACAAGTCCTTCGCTGAGTTTCGGAAGGGCGTGTTTGCTGGCAAACCCGAAATTATACATCGCGAGATAGCTGCGGGGCAGAATCATCGGCACCACTGCCCCACCCTCGTCAAAAGTCCAGTCGGACTTCGGAACGTCGATGAACGCGTCGGGCACGCTCTCGATGGGCAGTTCCGAACTGAGTGCCGGCCTGCCACCGATGCGCATCGAGGCATCGACCTTGAATTCGGCTGCCGTGAACGCCCCAAGCGTCTTGATAAAACCCTGTTCGGCGAGTTCGGTTTGTTCGGCCTGCGTGAAAGCCAGTGAACGGCTGTCGAACGTGCCGATTTTCTTGCTGACAACCACGAAATCGCTCTTCAGCACGCCGTCTTCAGCCGTGAGCATCGGCACCACGTCGCGATAGAACTGATAGGCGAGCAAAACGATGCTCATGCCGATGAGGTTGGCGAAGAAAAACCCTGCCAACTGCGGTATGCTGATGTGCTGTCGAAGCAGCTTCCAAACGAGATTGCCCTTCATTTTCGCGATTTTTATAATTTGATGGTTTTGTCGTAATCGAGTGGAATATGCTTTCCGATGCTTGTGACGATGACGGCAGCGCCCTGTCGGGCGGCTTCCTCGGCGATGAGTCGCCCCATCAGTTCGCCGTTGCCGTCGTCGAGATGGCTCACGGGCTCGTCGGCCAAAAGGAAGTCGAAGGGTTGCGCCAGCGCACGAATCAAGGCGACGCGCTGCTGTTGTCCGAACGACATCACACCGATTTTCTCGTGGCGTTTATCGCTGATTTTCAGGCGGTTAAACCACTCGTCGATTTGGTCGTCGGTGGCGAAATTCGTCAGTCGGTTCTTGATTTGCACATTTTCCAACGCCGTGAGTTCGGGGAAGAGGCGAAGTTCCTGAAACAGGCTGCTGACGTGCCGTTGGCGCAGTTGCGTCCAGTCCTTCGGCGTGAAATCGGTCGATTTTCGGTTATCGAAAAATAGTTCGCCCGTGAAATCGTGGCGATAGCCGATGAGATAGCTGCAGAACGTGCTTTTTCCCATACCGCTGTCGGCCTCGACGAGGTATTTTTTGCCTTTTTCGAGCGTCAAGTCTTGTCGCCAGACCTCCGATTGTAAATCGGGATGGACGGCGAACACCTGCGGAACGATATTTTTCAGTCTGATTGTGTTCATTTTCTACGATTCTACGAGGTAAACGACGGTGTGGAAGTCGCCGAAAAGCGGCTGAAATTTCTCTTTCAACATCATCGCGAGGATGCCGCCGCTCTTCTCCAAATTCACGACGACAGCGAAGCGGTTGCCTTTGATTTTCTCAACGACTGCCGACGGAATCGGCTCCCCAAAGGGTTCAAACGGCGAGGTGGCAGCATTGGGCGTGTTGCCACAGAAAAATAGCTGCGACGTGGCCGATTTCTGACCATCTTTCGTGCCGCCGACCAGACCGAAATAATACTGCGATTCACCGTCGGTATAGCAATAGGTGTCTTTTCCCAAATCTTTGATTTCTCCACCCTTCGGTGTTGAAGTTTTCCAATAACCAACATCTGCAATCCACTGGGAATGAGCAAGTTCTGAAAGCAATAAGAAACGACTATTTGGTGACATAAAATCTCCAAAATACATCATCGCCACATCGCCGTCGATGCTTTTGATGATGTTGTTCATATCAATAGCGGCATTGGCTGAAGCCAGAAAAGCCATCATCGTTTCGTGATTTTGAATCATCGGAAAAAATCGCTCTCCATCGACATTCATCGCAATGTTCATAAAGGCATTCTTGGTAAAATTCTGGGCATAGCGTCCCTCAATCGGACGAAAGACGCGCTCGTAGTCGTTCAACGCCTTGCTGACCTTCTCGTCAAACGAAAAACGGTTGCTCCGCGCATAGACGACGCTGTCTTCGATGGTGACGCTGACGGCTTCGAGCACCTGCGACGCCTCAACACCTTGCGGAAGGTCGAGGTCGGTGGTTTTCAACAGGGTTTGACCGCGTCCGACAACGGCTGCAATGCCCTTTGTCGCATTAAGTTTTTGGAACAGCTGGGTAAACTTCTCGCTGCGGTCGCCGTCTTGTTTCAGATAGCGCGCCAGACGGCTTTTCGCCTGCTGGACGTCGGTGGCGGCAACGGAAAAAAGCATCAGGAAGGCATCGTCGTCGTAGGCCACGACCCACGAATCGCGCAAAATGGCCGTTTTCACGCCGCCGCCTTCGTGGACAAAGCCCTTGCAGAGGTCTTTTTCCTCGAGTTTCTTCAGCGTCTCACCCACTTGGTCGGCATCACTCACGCGGATGCACGCCCCACTTTGTCCATCGGGCAGTTCGAAAAGGTAGATTTTCTGCAAGAAATCGAGACCGCAGTCGCCGAGGTCATCAATCGGCACCATTTTTTTGAGGAAATCGCGGCTCTCCACCCCACCCGACTGCTTCATATCGACGTACATCAACGCCGTGCTACCCGACGGCAACGCCTTCGTGTAGTCGTCGTTGGAGCAAGAAACCAACGCCAGAATCAGACACAAAATGATAAAAAGAAAACCGATTTTTTTCATATTAATTTTTATTGATTCAACACCAAATTCGCCATCATCACCGCCACCAAGCCCGCCGTTTCCGTGCGCAGGCGACTCGCGCCCAACGACACCGATTCGTAGCCGTTTTCCAGCGCCATTCGCACTTCGTCCATCGAAAAATCACCCTCTGGACCGACCAAAATGGTGATTTCATCCGCCGAATCCGTTGCGCGACAACTGTCCGAAAGCAATTGGAAAAGGTCGCTGCGCTCGATTTCCTCGTAGCAATGGGCGATGAAACGGCGGCCAGAACGAGGCATTTCGATGAATTTTCGGAACGGAACCAGCGCGTTCACCCTCGGCAACCACGCTTTCCGACTTTGTTTCATCGCTGCTACGACGATTTTCTCGATGCGGTCTTCGCGCAACTGCCGACGCTCGGAAAATTGGCAGTCAAAAAAGGAAATTTCATCGAAACCAACCTCCGTCGCCTTTTCCGCGAGCCATTCGATTCGGTCGATGTTTTTCGTCGGTGCAATCGCCAAATGGATTCGTCCGCGCCACGTTTTT
Organism: Prevotella sp.; assembly: GCA_017412145.1. Classification (GTDB taxonomy): domain Bacteria; phylum Bacteroidota; class Bacteroidia; order Bacteroidales; family Bacteroidaceae; genus Prevotella. The sequence continues at coordinate 28,121 of JAFPYO010000003.1, read as the reverse complement.
TCTTGCGGTAGCGTTTCGAGGATTTTGTAGAAGCAATGTTTCGAGTTAGTCATCGCGACGACGGCGCGGAAAAACGCTCCCTCGCCGTCCATCAGGAAGATTTCGTCGCCCTCCTTCAGCCGTAGCACACGCAGCGCGTGAAACGCCTCGTCTTGCGGCAGTTCCGTCTGATTCGCGGCATCAGGCACATAGAAATATCTTGCTTCTTTCAAAATTAAAAATTAAGAATTAAGAATTATGATTTGTCTCTTTCACTCCTCCTTCACTCCCCTTTTCCTCCGTCTTAATTCATCGCGCAAATGCGACGCCAATTCATATTTTTCTTCCTCGACCGCCTTGTCGAGCGCGTTTTGCAACATTTCCGTCGAAATCGTGTTCACGGGAATCGCTACACCACGTGCCTCGCGGTCGTAGGGAACGCTCTGCTTCTCCATCAGTTGGGCATCGATCCAGATTGGCAATTTGGCGATGTACGACAGCAGCACGGCGTCGCTCATCCGCAGACTCACGGGTTCCTGCGTCTCGACATCAACCAACAGGGCGCGATATTGTCCCTCGATGATGTCGGTGACGACGATTTCAAACGCATGGTCGGAGCGCATCGAAATGACGTGCCACAGTACCTCGGGCAACAGTCGTCCAACCACTGGCGCTCGGTTGAGCCGCAGACTAAACTGCTCGAGCATCGTCCTGTCGCAAGGCATCGCAATCTGACGCAGTTCTTGCTCATCTGTGAGAATGAGCAGCCCGATTTCGTCGGTGCCCATAATCTCGGAAACGCTCTTGAAAACCAATCGAATCCTATCCATATTGATAATTTACAATTTACAATTAACACTCCTCACTTCACGACTTCTCAGGTTTGAACACCAACGCGAACGCGATGCCGACAACCAACGAAAAGCCTGCGAAAATGAACCAACACGTCTGCCAGTCGCCCAATAGGAAACCGTCTTGCCACGTGCAATATTTATTAACGATTTCGCCTGCGGCCAGCGTTCCGAATGTCGCACCGATGCCGTTGGTCATCATCATAAACAGGCCCTGCGCCGACGCTTTCACCGACGGTTCGCACTCCTGATCGACGAAAATACCGCCCGACACGTTGAAAAAGTCGAACGCCACGCCATAGACGATGCACGACAACACAAACAGCAACACGCCCGGCATCGCGGGATTGCCGATGCCGAAGAAGCCGAAGCGGAACACCCACGCAAACATCGACATCAGCATCACGATTTTGATGCCGAAACGCTTCAGGAAGAACGGAATCATCAGGATGCAAAGCGCCTCGCTGATCTGCGAAATCGACGTCAGCAGCGTGGCATTGTTGGCCGCGAAAGTATCGGCGAAAGTCGGGTCGCCCTTGAAACTCGTGATGAACGGACCTGCGTAGCCATTCGTGACCTGCAGACACATTCCCAACAGTGCCGAGAAGATGAAAAACAGCGCCATTTTCCGCGTCTTAAAGAGTTTGAAAGCGTCCAAACCGAGTGTTTCGGCCAACGAAACGCGCTCTTTTTTCTTTTCAATCTTGCACTCTGGCAGCGTGAAACTATAGGCAAACAGCACCAGACTCAGCACACCCGACACGAAAAATTGCATATAGGTGTATTGGAATTTATGGGCATTTTCGGCCAGTGTGAACGAAAAAGCTCCGTCTTCCCACACTGCGCAGTTCACGAACCACATCGTGGCGATGAATCCCACGGTTCCCAGCACGCGAATCGGCGGAAAGTCCTTCACCGTGTCATAGCCGTTGTTTTTCAGCGTCGCAAACGCCGTCGTGTTCGCCAATGCGATGGTCGGCATAAAAAACGCCACACTCAGCGTGTACATCGCGATGAAAAGACCCTTGTTCGGCAATTCCTGACCGAAACCGGCCTCCACGCCCATCCACCAGCACACGAGCATAAAGAATCCCGCTGCCAAATGGCACAAACCGAGTAGTCGCTGCGGCTGAATCCATTTGTCGGCCACGATGCCCATCAGCGTCGGCATAAAGATTGACACAATGCCCTGAATAGCGTAGAACCACGCGATTTTATCGCCCAGTCCGGCGGCTCCAAGGTAGTTTCCCATACAGGTCAGATAAGCTCCCCAAACGGCAAATTCGAGGAAGTTCATCACTGATAATCGAGTTTTCAGATTCATATTTTTCTTGTTTTTGTTAATTTTTCAAATTTTGTGGAAATCAGACGGGTGTTTCGCTCGGTTCAGTCGAGAAAACATCGTCGGCATTCCCGATTTCGTCATCGTCGAACCATTGCGAGAGTTTACTTTTCGCCTTTTCCTTCACATCGTCGGAAACATCGCCCCAGACGCGCTGCAGCACGAAGACGAGCACCGCCAAATCGTCGCCAAGACCGGCAATCGGAATCGCGTCGGGCACCACGTCGAGCGGACTAATCAAGTAGCCGAGCGCACCGATGATATAAGCCTTGTCCTTCAGCGAAACCTTCGGACTTTCGAGCGTGTAATACAGGATGAGCGCAGCGTAGACCAACTTCGAGCCCGCCCGCTTTGCCACACGCGAAATCTTTTCGACAAATCCACTTTCCGAGAATTTGTCCTTGTATTTCATGAAATCAGGTAAATTTGCCATTTCAATTTACAATTTACTAAGTACAATGTACCATTTATTTTTCCATTTTCACTCCACACTCCACAAAAAACGAAAAACAGTGCCCCTATAAGCCGGGTTCTGTACCTGACGAATCAGGCGCCTGTCATTTATCTACGCCGCAAGTCACCCTACGGCTCTAGCGTTCTACCCTCCGTCGCAGAATCGGATTCACTCGGGCGGACAACCCTCCAATCGACGGTTTACATGAACTTGCAGCCCCCAGTAGGCACAGCCCGACGATCACCCGCCGGCTGGTGGTCTCTTACACCACCTTCTCACCCTTACCGCCCATGCGGACGGCGGTCATTCTCTTCTGCCCTCACCTGCAGTCACCCACAGCTTCTATTTTCGGAAGTGAGGCGTCCTATGCTGCCCGGACTTTCCTCTCGCAGAGTCAGACAACGATTAAAAAACGTGCCATTTTCTGCCAGCGACAAGCCGGAACACTGCATTTTCGGCGACAAAGATACAACTTTCTGACGATTTCGTCGCCAATTTCATTGCTAAAAAAAGAAAAAAACGATAATTCTCTTTGTTATCCGACCACTAAATCGTACCTTTGCAGCCGATTTTCAAGTAAAATTTATGAGTAACATCATCAAAAGACACTATTTGAAGACATCGGCCATCTGCGTGGCAATCATTGTCGCACTCGCTGGCTACTACGTTTTCACGCCGTTCTCAAAGGCCGACGACACACATTATATCTATATTGATGCCGACGACACGACCGATTCCATCAGTAAACAGGTCAAACCCTTCGCGAAGCAATACGCCCTGAGCGGCCTGATGACGCTGCTGCGCCATTGCAACTATGCCGAGAATATGCACACAGGACGCTACGAAGTAGAACCTTCGACGACGACTTTCCGACTGTTCAAAAATTTGAAAAATGGTCGGCAAAAACCGCTAATGCTCACCATTCCGTCGGTCAGAACCACCGAGCGACTCGCTGCCGAACTTTCCCGAAAACTGATGCTCGACAGCACTGAAATCGCCGAAGCACTGACCGACAACAACATTTGTCAAAAATACGGGCTCGACACCGCGACCGTCATCAGTATGTTCATTCCGAACACATACGAAATGTATTGGAACATCGGACTTGAAAACTTCCTCAATCGGATGAAAAAAGAATGCGAAGCCTTTTGGACGCTGGAACGACAAGCAAAGGCTGACAAGGCTGGAATGACACGCGAAGAGGTCGTCACGTTGGCGAGCATCATCGACGAAGAAACCGCCAACAATGCCGAAAAACCGATGATTGCAGGCATGTATATCAACCGACTGCGCCAGAAAATGCCCTTGCAGGCCGACCCAACCGTGAAGTTTGCGATGAAAAAGTTCGAGTTGCGCCGAATCTACAACCGTCAGTTGGCTTTCGACAGTCCCTATAACACTTATCGCAACGTCGGGCTGCCACCCGGCCCGATTCGCATTCCCTCGGTGGCTGGCATCGACGCCGTTCTCAACCACAAGCAGCACGACTACCTTTATATGTGCGCCAAAGAGGACTTCAGCGGCACCCACAATTTCGCCGCCACCTACGCTGAGCACCTGCAGAATGCGATGAAATACAGCCGTGCGCTGAACGAGCGTGGGATTAAGTAGGAAGTTGTGAAAACCGCCGTTTCCCTTTGATGTAATATTGCCAGAGAAGCGAAAAGTTTTTCTGTTTGGAAGCGATGGAACCCACGCGACTTTGCTGAATGCGCTTGCGTTCTTCCTCGAACAATGGAAGGCGCTGTTTGAAAGCCCGACGAGCCTTGAAAATCGCCTTGAAATCGGCCCAATTTCCGCCGAAAACGAGCGTTTGCCAAGCAGCGAGGTAGTCGAGCCACCACCGACGGCGCATCACGCGACGCAACTCATTGTCGGGCAAGCACTTATAAATCATTGTCAGGTTATTGCGGAAGTTCAAAAAGGTTTTTCTGGGATTGCCTTTCGGCAGCGTTCCGCCACCCAAATGATAGACGACGCTATCGGGCAGACAAGCAATTTTACGACCCATCAACCGCAACCGCCAACAAAGGTCGATTTCCTCCTGATGGGCAAAAAAACGACCGTCGAGACCGCCCGCCTGCCAATAATCCTTGCTCCGAATCATCAGACACGCGCCCGTCGCCCAGTGAACGAACATCGGCGCGTCGTACTGTCCTTCGTCGGCCTCGACTTTGTCGAAAATGCGACCGCGACAATAAGGGTAGCCGTAGCGATCGATGAAACCGCCTGCCGCACCGGCGTACTCGAACTTGTTTTTATCGGTCCACGACAGCAATTTCGGCTGACACGCAGCCACTTCCGTGTGCGAATCCATATATTCGACGAGCGGTTTGAGCCAGTTTTCCGTCACTTCGACATCGCTGTTCAACAGCACGAAATAGTCGGCTTCAACCTGCTGCAAAGCCCGATTGTAGCCCTCGGCGAAGCCATAGTTCTCCTCAAGGACAATCGTATGGACATCAGGAGAATACTCGGCAAGAAAGGCCAGCGAGTCGTCGGACGAACCATTGTCGGCGACCACCACAACCGCCTCTTCAAGCGAATATTTCAGCACCGACGGCAGATACTGCACCAGCATCTTCCGTCCGTTCCAATTCAAAATAACGATGGCGATTTTCCTTTGTTCCATAACTACACCTTAATTATATATAATATAAAAAACTATCAACTATCAACTATCAAAGCTGTTTTGTCGTGATTGAAACCTCCCAACCGAACTTTTACTAATTGGTTGTCGTATTCCTCGCGGGCCAAAGCCGCCGGCAACTCCACGCGAATGTAGTTCCGCGAAAAACCGTGCATCGCCCGACCGCGCAACGCTTTTTCAAACAAAACCTCCGCCTCCTGACCGATGTGACGGGCATAGAACGCCTCGGTTTTCTCGTCGGAAAGCCGCAGAAGCCGTTGCGACCGCTGCTTTTTCTCCTTGTCTGAAACCACGAGCGGAATCCGCAACGCCGCCGTGCCTGGACGTTCAGAATAGGGGAACACGTGCAACTGCGTGACGTCGAGGCTGCGCAAAAACTCGTAGCAAGCCTCGAAATACTCGGGCGTTTCGCCACGTGTGCCCACCATCACATCCACTCCGATGAACGCATCGGGCATCCGTTCTTTAATCAGGTGGATTTTATGGGCGAAAAGAGCCGTGTCGTAGCGGCGGCGCATCAGTTTCAGCACTTCGTCGCTACCGCTTTGCAGTGGAATGTGGAAATGCGGCATGAAAGCACGGCTCTGGGCGCAAAACTCGATGAGTTCGTCGGTCAGCAGGTCGGGTTCGAGGCTGCTGATGCGATAGCGACTGATGCCTTCGACCGCGTCCAACGCCTTCACCAAGTCGAGAAACGATTCGCCCGTCGTCCGACCGAAATCGCCGATGTTCACGCCCGTCAGCACGATTTCCTTGCCTCCCTCACGAGCCGCTTCCTCGGCCTGTGCGACCAACGATGCAATCGACGGATTCCGCGAAAAGCCGCGTGCGAAAGGAATCGTGCAATAGGTACAAAAGTAGTTGCAGCCGTCCTGCACCTTCAGGAAATAGCGCGTGCGGTTGCCTCGCGAGCACGACGGTGCGAAGGTCGTGATGTCGCGCGTCTTTTCGACGGCGTGCACCTCCGCGTTTCCTTCGCCACGACCTCGTCCGGTCCACGCATCGTTCAAAAATTGAATCAGATTCGCCTTCTCATTCGCACCCAGCACCAAATCGACACCCTCAATCTGACCGATTTTCGTCGGTTCCAACTGCGCATAGCAGCCCGTCACCACCACAAAAGCCCGTGGATGCTGTCGCACGACGCGGTGAATCGTCTGGCGGCACTTGTGGTCGGCCACTTCCGTCACCGAGCAGGTGTTGATGAGGCAGATGTCGGCCTCCTCGCCTTTCTCCGCCGTGCGCACACCCATCTGCTGAAGCATCTTCGCGAAGGTCGATGTCTCAGAAAAGTTGAGTTTGCAGCCCAGTGTGAAGTAGGCTGCCGTCTTGCCTTGAAAAGCCGAGGTGTCAATCATGGTGCAAAGTTACGAAAATTCTGTGAAAAAGCAGTCCAAAAACAAGTTTTTAGTAGTCAAAAGAAATCGTTTCTTAAATTTTATTTTTTTAACATTTCAAAAGTTATTGATTTTCAACGACTTACAAAAAAGTTACAAAATTCGATGAAAAAAAATCAAAAAAAATGAGTGGCGTATCAAAAAAAACCTTACCTTTGCACCGTTTTAATAAACAAAGATTGTTTTACAACTTAAAAAAAAGAGAAAAAATGAAGAAAATTGCATTTATGTTTGTTGCAGCTGCCATGTTCGCAGCTTGCGGTAACACTCAGAAACCCGCTGAGGTTGTTGAAGAAGCTCCCGTCGAGGAAGCTGTGGTTGACACCCTTCTGAACGCAGAGGACACTGCCGCTGTTCTGACCGAACTCGGTGTTGCTACTGTCGAAGAGGCTGATGCCAAGACCCTCCAGGAGAAGCTCGATGCTATCCTTGCTGGCAAGTTCGAGGCTTACGAGGCTGCCCAGAAGGCTGCTGCCGAGGCTGCTGAAGCTGTAGAAGGTGCTGTTGAGGAAGCTACTGAGGCCGCTGTTGAAGCTGTCGAAGAAGCTAAGCAATAAGCAATTGCTCAAACAAACATTGAAGAATGCCGCTGGGTCTTAGACCCGGCGGTTTTCGTTTGCGTTAAAACTCGCCAATCTTTTTGTCATGTCAAGAAAATAGTTTACCTTTGCAGCCGTTAAAAGGATAAACCACAAAAAAACTACTAAAAATGGAAGACTATACTTATTGTAGAAAAAATATAACGCGACGAATCGCAATGCTGATGTTCGGCTTGTTGCTCACAACCGCAACAGTCAAGGCTCAATCCGTGATTTTTCCACAGCAACAGCAGGCCGGAACTGCCGTTGCAACGCAGTCGGGCGATGTTTTCACGCTCAGCAACGACCTTTTTGAAGCCTCGTTTCAACAAACGGGCGGTCATTTGGTGTTCAACGGCTGCGAGGCGATGGGACTGAAGCCCGGAACGGAACTGTTCACGATTCGACTGGGCAACGGAACCGAAGTGGCCGCGTCGGAAATGACGCAGGGCACGCCGCGCATCGTCAGCCTTGAAGCCAATTCCGACGCAGTGAAGGGGTCGCACCGATTCGCTGGTCAGGCCATCGAGGCCGATTTCAGCTACGGAAACATCACGCTAAAATGGCGTGCCGTGCTGCGCGACGGTTCGCACTACCTGCGCACCGAACTGGAACTGACTTCGTCGCAGAATGTGTCGATGAACAACATTGTTCCGATGATTTACACCGTCGATAACAGCAGCAGTGAGCAGTCGCCCGTCGTTGTGGGCAACACACGCGGCGCAGTCATTGCAAGCGACCGCATTTTCGCAGGTCTGGAAACGCCGATGGGCATCAACACGACGGGTAGCGGCGTGAGCAGCGAGCCTTTCGTCTATGGTTCGTGGAACGGCAGCAAGTTCTCGTGGACACCCGGCAGCGAAACGCCGCAGGGAATCCTGAATCTGGGTTTCACTTCTGACTACATTTCGGGCGTTCAGGGCTATCTCGCCATCAAATCGACTGGAAATCTGACGGTTACGTTCCAATATTCGAGCGGAAGCCACCGCCTCGACATCGCCGGTGTGGATGTGCTCAACCCCTTCACGGGCGAGGTCGTTGCCAGCGACTACCACAAGGGAACGGCTGGCGGACGGCACGAAAACAACGTCTATCGGCTGAACATTCCCGCGAAAGGCTACTATCTCGTGCGCTATTTCCGCGACTGCAGCGAGGAAGTGACGGGTGTCATTTCGGGCGGTTTCAACTCGAACGGAACCATCACGTGGAGCGGCACGGTGTCGGCGCCCGAAGTCGTCTATGACGGCGACCTCGACAAAAACGTGATCAACGACGAAGAGGAAAGCGCCAACGGTCTGATTTATCCCGTGTTGAAGGCTGGCGGAACGCGCACCGACGCGTGGAATACAGGCTCTTGGACGAAGGTGGCCAGTGACGATGTTCCTGCCCGCATCAACGAGGTCGGCCACAGTTATCCGAAGGTGAGAATGATGGAGAAAACCATCAGTTTCGACCGCTCAAAAGGCACTTTCAACGCCCAATTTATGTATAGTTCGGGCAATCACGGCCTGACCATCGGTGGCGTGGAGCTCATCGACGCCAACGGCAATGTGGCGGCTTCCGACTACCACGCAGGTTTCTCGGGACACGCCAAAACCGACCATAACTACACATTTGTCGTGCCTGCCGCAGGCAACTATAAACTGCGCTATTACGTTGCGCTGAATGCCGACGACAGCGACAACACGTCGTCGGGCAACATCAATCTAACATACGAACTTAAGGAAACGCTGCACCTCAATGCGCCCGAAGAAACGAATATTCGTGGCGAATGGAGCCGCCAGACCACGTTGAAAAAAGGAAAAACGTGGCGCGTGGGTGCTGTCGTCGGACTGATTGCCCCGGGTCAGGCGCGTCGCTCGTTCTTATGCTACAGCGAGCGCGAGCGTGCCGTGCCTTGGCGTCCGTTCCCATTGTATAATTCTTGGTACGAGTTGAACATCGACCGCAACAACAGCGCCGACTATTCGAACCACTTCACCGAGTCGCAATGTCTGACAGTGGTCAATCAGTGGAAGAAAAATCTCTTCGACAAATATCAGACGGGCATCGCCACGTTTATGTGGGACGACGGTTGGGACCAGTATGGCACGTGGACGTTCAACAAGAATTTCCCCAACGGATTCAGTAAAATCAGCGACGCTGCAACGGCAATGGGCTCGCACATCGGCGCGTGGCTCGGCCCTGTGGGCGGCTACGGACAAAGCGGCAACTATCGTCGCAACTACTGGAACGGCAAAGGCGGAATGCAACTGAGCAACGAGGCGTATTACAACGTGTTCCTCACCGCCTGCACGAATATGGTCAATAACTACGACTTCAACTTCTTCAAGTTCGACGGCATTAGTGCGCAATTCAGTTCCGTCGGTCCCGACGCAGGAGCCACCGGACAAGAGAACGCCGAGGCCATCATCGACATCGAACAGCGCATTCGCGAAGTGAAGCCCGACATCTTCCTCAACACCACCGTCGGCACGTGGGCATCGCCCTTCTGGTTCCAATACACCGATGCCGTCTGGCGTCAGGAAAACGACCACGGAACCATCGGCAACGGCAAAAACTCGCGTGAGAACTGGATTACCTACCGCGACCGACTGGTCTATCAGAATTTCGTGCAGAATTCGCCGCTCTGCCCCATCAACACGATAATGACGCACGGTTTTATGCTCTCGAAATTCGGTGGCGGCGTTGCGGGAATGAGTCAGGACTACAGCGACATCGTGCGCGAACTGCGCTGCGCCTTCGCCTGCGGTTCGGGAATGGTTGAACTCTACGCCGACTATTCGTTATTGAACAGCATCAACAACGGCAAACTCTGGGCTGAAATCGCGAATTGCATCAAGTGGCAACGCGAGCAGGCCGATGTGCTGCCCGACGCTCACTGGGTGGGCGGCAACCCGTGGACAGGCTCGAAGTCGGAAGTTTATGGCTGGGCATCGTGGAACGGCAAGAAGGCGACCCTCGCCCTGCGCAATGCCGCCACGTCGCAGCAAACCTTCAAGACCACGCTTCACGAAGCACTCGACATCCCCGCCTACGTCACGGGCAGCATCACGCTGAGCAAGGCCTTCACGCAGGCGAATCTGAGTGGTTTGACCGTCGATCAGCCCATCGACATCGACACCGAATTGACCTTGAGATTTCCTGCCTCGTCGGTTTACGTCTTCAACGGCATCGACAGCAGCACGAGCGACATCGTGGAAATCTTCCCAGAGAGTAACACCCTGCCGACCGACAACCGCTGGTATAACCTGCAGGGGCAGCCAGTGGGAAAAGAGCCGGTGGCGAAAGGCGTTTATATCAGAAATGGGAAGAAAATCGTTAAATGAAAATGAAAAGATGATAAAAAATATCCGAATCGTTTGGCGGTTCGGATATTTTTTTGTAACTTTGCAATCGACAACTATTGATTCAATTATGAGCACGCAAGCAATGACGCAGACCATCGCCGATTATTTCAAGACACAACCCGTCTTGAAGGCTTGGCTTTTCGGCTCTTTCGCCCGAGGCGAACAGAGGCCCGACAGCGATGTCGATATTCTTGTCGTCCTTGACCATTCGCGGCCAGTTGGATTGGAATTTTTCGGTATGTACGAAGATTTGAAGGAATTGTTGGGAAGAAACGTCGATTTGGTGACAGAACGCTCATTGGCTTCTTTTGCCCGCAAAAGTGTTGAACGAGACAGGAGATTGATTTATGAGAGAACCCATTAGAGACCGCGAACGGTTAGAGCACATCCTAGCTGCCATCGACCGTGTGGCCCGCTACACGGCAGGGAAAAACTACGACGACCTCGTGGCCGACGACATGATGTACTATGCCGTCGTGAAGAACATCGAGATTATCGGGGAAGCAGCCAACATGCTCACTTCGGAATATCAATCGACTCACCCCGAAACACCGTGGAAAAAAGTCAAGGGAATGCGCAACTACATTGTTCACGAGTATTTTCAAGTCGATGACATCGTCGTATGGGATGTTGTCACAAACAGCCTTCCAGAACTTCGCGAACAAGTTGTCCACTACCTCGCAGAAACCGACTGGCAACAATGGGAAAAAGAAAAATAATCAACCAAGCCATCAATGTTGCAAAACAGAGGCATTTTGAAGCACGAAATTTTCTGCTTAAAATAAAAGTTTTATCCGAATCGTTTGGCGGTTCGGATATTTTCGTGTAATTTTGTAGCCGACCTGAAATCTCGGAAAGGGAAAGAAGGATCGAATTTTTGCGGGAAAATAATATAACAAGCGTTTGCTGTTATTCGGAATCGTTTCAAGAACCTAGGAAATTCAAGAACTAACGTACCTAAGAATAAGTCAGTAAATGCCTGCGTTATGCGTGGGCGTGACTTATCTGGTATGTTTAGGCTTCCTAGGGCCATTGAAACGTGGATAGTTCGTCCACGTTTTTATTTGTCCTAATCGAAGCCTACACCTCCGAAGATAAGCAATACGCCCAAAACGATGCATAGCGTATGGCAATAAGGAATTTAGACAGGGCCAAAGAGGCCAAGAAGGACGAGTTTTACACGCAACTCGCCGACATTGAGAACGAGTTGAAGCACTATCGGCAGCATTTTCGGGGGAAGACGATTCTCTGCAATTGCGACGACCCTTACGAGAGCAACTTTTTCAAGTATTTTGCGAACAATTTCAACGCTTTCGGGCTGAAGAAACTGATTGCGACTTGCTACAATGGTTCGCCCGTGCAGGGCTCGGAGTTGATGCTCGATTTTGGAGATTTTCAGAGCGACGAGCCGAAAAAAATCGCCTACAAAGTGGAAATCACGGAAGTTTCCGACGTGAACGGCGACGGTCGCATCGACTTGGCAGACGTGCGCCACTTGATTCAGAATGACAAGAATGTGCTTTCAGTGCTGAAAGAAAACGGCGATTTCCGCTCGAAAGAGTGCATCGAATTGCTGAAAGAGGCCGACATCGTGGTTACCAATCCGCCGTTTTCGCTGTTCCGAGAGTATGTGGCGCAATTGATGAAGTTTGAAAAGAAATTTATCATTATTGGTCCTTATAATGCTATCACTTATAAAGAACTTTTCCCTTTAATAAAGGAAAATCAAATGTGGTTAGGCTATGGTTTCAAGGCGGGAAATGCATATTTTAGGATACCAGACGGAAGAGGAACAGAATACGTAGAAGGTGTTTTTAACGCAGAAACAAATTTAGTGAAATTCAGGAATTGTACTTGGTTTACCAATCTTGAAATACCCAAACGTCATGAAGAACTGATTCTTTTTCACCAATATTCGTCCGAGGAATACCCTAAATATGACAATTATGATGCCATCAATGTAAATGCAACTAATGATATTCCTGTCGATTATGACGGTGCAATGGGCGTTCCTATCACTTTTTTGGACAAATATAATCCAGAGCAGTTTGAAATTATTCGTTTTCGGAAAGGAAACGACGAAAAAGATTTGAGTATTAACGGCAAATGCCCTTATTTTAGAATTCTAATCCGCAAAAAGAAATAAAACTATGCAAATCGAACTTCAAAAAATCACTGTCCGCGACCTTACCGCAGGCTACGAGGACAACGAAGAACAGGGCGTTCGCGGCTATGGCGGCAGGCTCGACATTCGCCCGCCCTATCAACGCGAATTCATCTACGACGAAAAGAAACGCGCCGCCGTGATTACGACCATCAAGCGCGGCTTCCCGCTCAACGTGATGTACTGGGCGACACGCGACAACGACGCCGAAGTGCCCTTCGAGGTGATGGACGGACAGCAACGCACGATTTCAATCTGCCAGTACGTGAACGGCGATTTCTCCTACGATTTCCAATATTTCCACAACCTGACAGATACTGAGAAAGAGCAAATTCTCAACTATGAACTGATGGTTTACGTCTGTTCGGGCACCGACAAGGACAAACTCGACTGGTTTCAGACCATCAACATTGCCGGCGAGCGGCTCACCGAGCAGGAACTGCGCAACGCCGTGTATGCAGGGCCTTTCGTGAGCGACGCAAAACGCTATTTCTCGAAATCGAACTGTGCCGCGTGGAATATGGGAAAGCATCTGATGAACGGTTCACCCATCCGTCAGGACTATCTCGAAACAGCCATCAAGTGGATTGCCAACGCACAGAGCACGCCAGCCAGCCGCGTGACCATCGAGGGCTACATGGCGAAACACCAGCACGACCCGAATGCCTCGCAGTTGTGGCAGCATTTCTCGGCGATTATGACATGGGTGGCTGCAACTTACGACATCGGCAGGCGCAGGCAGATTATGAAGGGTGTGGATTGGGGTTCGCTCTACGACCGCTTCCACGAACAGGTCTTGGACAAGGCCCAACTTGATGCTGAAATCGGCAGGCTCATCATCGACAGCGAAGTGCAGAACAAAAAGGGCATCTGCTCGTTTGTGCTCACGCGCGACGAGCACGACCTCGGCCTCCGTGCCTTCCCCGACGACATCAAACTGACCGTTTACGAAAAGCAAAATGGCGTGTGTCCGCTTTGCGGCGAACATTTTGAAATCGAGCAAATGGAAGGCGACCATATCACACCGTGGCGCGACGGCGGAAAAACCGTTGTGGAAAACTGCCAGATGCTGTGCCGCGAGTGTAATCGGCGGAAGGGGGCGAGGTAATGTCGTGGAGTGTGGAGCGAGAGAAGCGATAACTCTTTAAAAAAGAAGCAAAATTCATCAGAATTTCGCTTTTTTTGTACCTTTAAATAAGTTACTCACGTTCGGAAAAACTCAAATTTATTTGGTTTTTCACTCACTTAATTGTACCTTTGCACCCGCAAATTGAATTGAGGATAAAAAATACTGAAAAAAAAATGGAATGGATTGTCAATCTATTTACAACAACTGATTCTATCGCCCACATCATATTGCTTTATGCCATCGTCATTTTTTGCGGTGTGCTGTTGGGAAAAATCAAAATCGGAGGCATCTCGATGGGTGTCACTTTTGTGCTGTTTGTCGGTATTTTGGCTGGCCACATCCACTTCACTGCCCCCACCGAGATTCTGAATTTCGTACAGGATTTCGGATTGATTTTGTTCGTGTTCTGCATCGGTCTGCAAGTCGGGCCGGGCTTTTTCGAGAGTTTCCGAAAAGGCGGAGTCACCCTGAATCTACTGGCGACGACGGCGATTTTGATGAACATCGGCGTGATGTTTGCCTGCTATTTCCTGTTTTTTGACAGCGACAATCCGGCCAACCTGCCGATGATGGTGGGAACGCTCTGCGGTGCCGTCACCAACACGCCCGCGCTCGGTGCTGCCGTTGAAGCGCTTCATTCGGTGTTCCCTGCCGGAAAACTGCCGGAAATCGCCTCGGGCTACGCTTGCGCCTATCCTTTGGGCGTGGTGGGCATCATCGGGGCGACGATTGCCGTGCGCTATATCTGCCGCGTCAATCTGGACAACGAAGAGAAGCAACTCGAGGCCGCCGAGAACGAGAATATGCACGAAAAACCTGTGCTGATGCACTTGAAGGTGACCAACAAATTCATCTGCGACCGTTCGCTGCTTCAAGTTTCTGAGTTTCTGAACCGCGACATCGTCTGCACTCGCCTGCTCCACGACGGTCATGTCAGCATTCCCAACCGCGAAACCGTTTTCTCGCTCGGCGATGAAGTTCTGGTTGTCTGTGCCGAAGCCGATGCCGAACCCATCCAAGCCTTCATCGGACCGCTCCTCGGCAACGAATGGGCCTACGAAGACGAGAAACAGCCGATGGTGTCGCGCCGAATTTTGATTACCAACCCGAAAATCAACGGAAAAACGCTTCGCGGCATGCATTTTTCGAGTGTCTATGGCGTCAATGTCACGCGCATCACACGTCAGGGAATCGAACTTTTTGCCTCGCCGATGTACCATTTCCAAGTGGGCGACCGCATCATGGTGGTTGGTCCGGAGGACAATGTGAATCGCGTCGAGGAATTGATGGGCAACAGCATTCGCCGTCTGAACTCGCCCAACATCGCAACGATTTTCATCGGAATTTTCCTTGGAATCCTTTTCGGAAGCCTTCCCATCGCCCTTCCGGGAATGCCCGTTCCGCTGAAACTCGGATTGGCAGGCGGTCCGCTCTTCATCGCCATTCTCATCGGTCGTTTCGGCTATCGGTTGAAACTCGTCACCTACACCACCACATCGGCCAATATGATGCTGCGAGAAATCGGACTTGTGCTTTTCCTTGCCAGTGTCGGCATCAAGGCCGGCGCAGGATTCTGGGACACGGTGGTGGCTGGCGACGGTCTGAAATACGTTTACACGGGCTTCCTCATCACGATTATCCCCATTCTCATCGTGGGAACCATCGCCCGACTGCGCTACAAATTCAACTATTTCACCATCATGGGAATGCTCGCCGGCACCTACACCGACCCGCCTGCACTGGCCTACGCCTCGTCGTCGTGCTCGCGCGAAGCACCTGCTATCGGTTATTCCACGGTCTATCCGCTCTCGATGTTCCTGCGCATTTTCACCGCACAAATCATCGTGCTATTCTTCTGTGGAATCTTATAAAAATACAATCGAAATCGAATAAAAAAACAATAATAATTAAGGTATAAAACGACATGATAACAGTTACGAATCTCGCGATTCAGTTCGGAAAGCGGGTACTTTACAAGGACGTGAACATCAAGTTTACGGCAGGAAACATCTACGGAATCATCGGTGCCAACGGTGCCGGAAAATCGACGTTGCTCAAGGCCATCAGCGGTGAATTGGAGCCGAACAAAGGGACGGTGGAACTGGGGGCTGGCGAACGCCTTTCGGTGCTGTCGCAGGACCACTTCAAATACGACGAAAACACGGTGATGGACACTGTGCTGATGGGTCACCAACCGCTGTGGGAGAATATGAAGGAGCGCGAAGTGCTCTATGCAAAGCCCGAAATGACGGAGGAAGACGGCAATCGCGCCGCCGAGTTGGAGATGGCTTTCGCCGAAATGAACGGCTACGAGGCCGAGAGCGAAGCCGCCCAACTGCTGCAAAACCTCGGTGTGAAGGAGGATCAGCACTATAAATTGATGGCGGAGTTGTCGAACAACGAAAAAGTGCGCGTGATGCTGGCGAAAGCGCTGTTCGGACACCCCGACAACCTGCTGCTCGACGAGCCGACCAACGACCTCGACCTCGACACCGTGCAGTGGTTGGAGGAATACCTGAGTTCGCTGGAACAGTGCGTGCTCGTGGTGAGCCACGACCGCCACTTCCTCGATGCCGTTTCGACGCAGACGGTCGATATCGATTTCGGCAAGGTGACGGTGTTCTCGGGTAACTATTCGTTCTGGTATCAGTCGTCGCAGTTGGCCCTTCGTCAGGCGCAGAATCAGCGTCAGAAGGCTGAGGAGAAGCGCAAGGAACTGGAAGAGTTCATTCGTCGTTTCTCGGCCAATGTAGCGAAGTCGAAACAGACCACCTCACGCAAAAAAATGCTCGAAAAACTTAATGTCGAGGAAATTCGTCCGTCGAGCCGCAAGTATCCGGGCATCATCTTCACGATGGAGCGTGAGCCGGGCAATCAGATTCTCGAAGTCGAGGGTTTGAAGGCGGTCGATACCGACGGAACGGTGCTGTTCGACAATGTGTCGTTCAACATCGAGAAAGGCCAGAAAACGGTATTCCTCAGCCACAATCCGAAGGCGATGACGGCACTTTTCGAGATTATCAACGGCAACCGTCAGGCCGACGCGGGCACCTTCAAATGGGGCATCACGATTACGACGGCCTATCTGCCGCTCGACAACACCGAATTCTTCGAATCAGACCTGAATCTAGTCGATTGGCTGTCGCAATACGGCACCGGAAACGAGGTTGTGATGAAGGGTTATCTCGGTCGAATGTTGTTTAAACAAGAGGAAGTCGAGAAGAAGGTCAATGTGCTGTCGGGTGGCGAAAAAATGCGCTGTATGATTGCCCGAATGCAACTCAAAAATGCCAACTGCCTCATCCTCGACACGCCCACGAACCACCTCGACCTCGAGTCGATTCAGGCGTTCAACAACAATCTGATTCAGTTCAAAGGCAACATTCTTTTCGCCTCGCACGACCACGAATTCATCCAGACCGTGGCCGACCGCATCATCGAACTGACACCGAGCGGGACCATCGACAAACTGATGGATTACGACGACTACATCTACGACGAGGCTATCAAGGAGCAGAAAGCGCGGATGTATGATGTTGGGTGATAGGTGATAGTGAATTGGCACGAAATTTGTTGAAGGCCGATTAGAACTAATTTTCAAAAACTATGGACAAAGAGAAAAATATTCCCATCGAAGACGGCAACGAGGAGTTGAACGAGGCTCAGGCCGCCGAAAATACGACCGAAGAGGGTCTGACTGAGGAAAACACAACGGAAATGGAGTCGGAAACGATCGAAAACGAGGCTGAAACTGACAGCGAAAAAGACCCGCTCGACACCGCTCTCGACGAGATTCTGAAGTTGAAAGACCAACTCTTGCGCACGGTCGCAGAGTTTGAAAACTACAAGAAACGCACGCTGAAGGAAAAGGCAGAGCTGATTCTGAACGGCGGCGAGAAAACGGTGGCTGCCATTCTGCCCGTGCTCGACGATTTCGAGCGTGCATTGGCCGACAACCACACCGACGACCCACAGGCCATCAAAGACGGTATGGAACTGATTTTCAAGAAGTTCACGAAGACGCTCGAAGGTCTGGGCGTTCACAAAATCGAGACCGACGGCCAGGATTTCAACGTCGATTTCCACGAGGCAGTGGCGATGGTTCCCGGTATGGGCGACGACAAGAAAGGCAAGGTCATCGACTGCGTTCAGACGGGCTACACGCTCAACGACAAGGTGATTCGGCACGCGAAAGTCGCAGTAGGACAATAAAAAACAATGGCTAAAAGAGATTATTACGAGGTTCTGGGCATCAGCAAGACCGCCTCTGAAGACGAAATCAAGAAGGCGTATCGCAAGATTGCCATCAAATATCATCCCGACCGCAATCCCGACGACAAAGACGCCGAGGAGAAGTTCAAGGAGGCTGCCGAGGCTTACAGCGTGTTGAGCGATGCACAGAAACGCCAGCAATACGACCAGTTCGGCTTCGACGGACTGAACGGAATGGGCGGTTTCGGTGGATTTGGCGGCGGTTTCTCGATGGACGATATTTTCTCGATGTTCGGCGATGTATTCGGCGGACGCGGTGGTTTCGGCGGTTTTGGCGGTTTCGGAGGAGGTCGTCAGCGTGCGCAATATCGCGGTTCCGACCTGCGGCTGAAGGTGCGCCTCACGCTGCAGGAAGTGGCGACGGGCGTCACCAAGAAATTCAAGTTGAAAAAAGACGTCACCTGTCCCGAATGTAACGGAAGCGGTGCCGAGAAAGGCAGTGGCAGCGAGACGTGTCCGACCTGTCACGGTCAGGGCTACACGGTCAGAACGGTGCGCTCGATTCTCGGAATGATGCAGACGCAGAGCGAGTGTCCGACCTGTCACGGCGAGGGCACGGTCATTAAAAACAAGTGTTCGCACTGTCGCGGAACGGGCATCACGAAGGGCGAGGAAGTCGTCGAAATATCGATTCCCGCAGGCGTTTCCGACGGAATGGTCGTCAATGTGCCGGGGAAAGGCAACGCTGGTCGCCACAACGGCATCAACGGCAATATTCAGGTATTCATCGAGGAGGAGGAAAACGACACCTTTGTCCGCGATGGTCAGAACCTGCTCTACAACCTGTTGCTCGACTTCCCGACGGCAGCGCTTGGTGGCGAAGTGGAGATTCCGACGCTCGGCGACAAGAAAAAACGAATCAAAATCGAGTCGGGCACGCAACCCGGCAAAACCATCCGACTGGAAGACGAAGGACTACCTGCCGTGCAAGGCTACGGTCGCGGTCGTGGCGACATTCTCGTGAACATCAGCGTCTATGTGCCGCAAACGCTCACGCGACAAGAGAAAGAAACGCTCGAACAACTGCGACAGAGCGAGAATTTCCAAGGCGATGCCTCGGCGAAACGCTCGATTTTCGACCGATTTAAGAATTATTTTTCGTGATATTCATGATATTCGTGAAGTGTGAAGTGAGGAGTGTGACATGAATTATAAGGAGACTTGCGGATTTTTGTTTAATCAGCTTCCGATGTTTGAACGACAGGGAAGCAGCGGCTACAAGCCCGGTCTGCAAACCACCGAGGCGCTCGACGCGCATTATGGTCATCCTCACCGTCGCTACCCGACGATTCACGTGGCCGGAACCAATGGAAAAGGCTCGGTTTCGCACGCGCTGGCGCGAATTTTGCAAGATGCCGGCCTGCGCGTCGGACTCTACACCTCGCCCCACCTCGTCGATTTCCGCGAACGCATCCGCGTCGATGGAGAATACATCTCAGAGCAGTACGTCGTCGATTTCGTGGAAGATTATCTTTCGTGGAAAGCCTCCCCACTTTGGGGGAGGTTGGAGGGGGCTCCTTCCTTCTTCGAACTCACCACCGCGATGGCATTCAAATACTTCGCCGACGAGAAGGTAGATGTGGCCGTCATCGAAGTGGGACTCGGCGGACGACTCGACTCCACGAACATCATCACGCCCATCCTCTCCGTCATCACCAACATCGCCCTCGACCACACGCAGTTTCTGGGCAACACGCTTGCTGAAATCGCCTCGGAAAAGGCAGGAATCATCAAGCAGGGCGTTCCCGTCGTCATCGGCGAAGCAACACCCGAAACGCGCCCCGTTTTCGAGCAGAAAGCCCGCGAAATGGAAGCCCCGATTTTCTTCGCCGAAGAATTCGAGATGCCCACTCCCCTGCCCGATTTCGAGTTGAAAGGCGCTTATCAGCAGAAAAACCTCCGCACCATCTTGTGCGCTGTCGCGCAAATCAAGAATTTACAATTAAAAATTAAAAATTCTATTTCCCAACCGAACATTCTCCCCTCTCTACTTGGAGAGGGGTCGGGGGAGAGGCCCTCAATTCAGAATCTCGGTCTGATGGGTCGCTGGCAGACGCTGCAAACGCAGCCGCTCGTCGTTTGCGACACAGGCCACAACCCTGCCGCGTGGGAATATCTCGCACCGCAAATCGCCGCCCAGAAATGCCGCCAACTGCGCATCGTTTTCGGGATGGTCGATGACAAAGACCTCAATGCTGTGCTTGCGATGTTGCCGAAAAATGCCGTCTATTATTTCACGCAGGCCGCCTCGCACCGCGCCATTCCAGCCGAGAAAGTGGCCGAGAAAGCCGCCGTCCACCACCTTCACGGCAGCATCCACCAGAGCGTTGTCGAAGCCTACCGTCAAGCACTTGCCGACGCAGTCCCCGACGACTTCATTTTCGTGGGTGGAAGCAGTTATGTTGTCGCCGACCTATTGAGTGATAACTATTTAAAGACCAAATAATTACAAATTTTCAATCAACTTTTTCTCAAACAAATTATGAACGGACTCTACACCATCATTCTGCTCATTCTCAGCAACATTTTTATGACCCTCGCGTGGTACGGGCACCTTCGTTTGCAACAGTCTGGCGTCAGCAACAACTGGCCGCTGATTGCCGTCATTGGCTTCTCGTGGGCCATCGCCTTTTTCGAGTATTGCTGCCAAGTGCCAGCCAACCGTCTCGGCTTCATCGACAACGGCGGTCCGTTCACGCTCGTGCAGTTGAAAGTCATTCAGGAATGTGTTTCGCTGGCCGTTTTCGCCGTCATCGCCAACATTATGTTTCAAGGCAACCACCTGCATTGGAACCACATTCTGGCCTTCCTGCTCATCATTTGCGCCGTCTATCTCGTCTTTATGAAATAAAATCGGCTTTTTCGGAACAAAATCGGACGAAAAATTGCATTTTTTGTCATTTCTGTGTAACAAATTCGCGAAAACCCTCGTTTATGTTGATAGAAGGGCTTTCATCAATGGAATTTACCCCGAAACAGAAATCACAAATCATTAAAAATCAAAACATTATAAAAAGAACTATTTTATTGATGGCAATGGCACTCGCGGTGAGCGTTGCTTTCGGCCAAACGGCTAAGAAATTGATTGAAAAATACAAGGAATTCCCCGGCGCGGAATATACGAATACGACCGAAGAAAGCCTTAAAAATATGAATGAAAACCCCAACCCTGCTTTGACTGCCGAAGAAAACGAAAGAATCAGGAAAAACTTCAAAATGAGTGAACAGGTGCAATTAAAGAATCTGGACGAGAAACAACTGACCCAACTCGAAAAAGACATCAAAGCCCTCAAGGGGTATGATTTATTGTTCGTGACCAACAGAAATAAGGAATCTCAAGAAGAAAAGAATGTTGTGCAGCAGGTCTTTTCGAGTATGACGGATCCCACCTTTAAGTTGCAATGCTATGGTGACGTGAAAAGGAATAACGTCTATAATATTCTTGTACGAGTTGATATGTGGAACACGGTGGCTTTAGCGCGAACCGAAACAAAACTGGAACCAGACCTTGTCGTGAAAGCTTTTATGAAAAATGAAGCCGTAAATATTACCACGGAAAGCGCAGAAATGAGCGAAGTGGTGACGGATTATAAGAACGGGAATGTGCTTATCGTCATTCACGGCAAGGAGTATCCCGAACTTCATTCCGAAAAGGAAGCGGCAGAATATATGAAAGCCAACCATATCAATTGGAATGGGCAGAAATGGATTGTCGGAGGTGCAGTGAAAGAGAACTATCCTCATACCGACAAAAAAGTAGTCATTGAGTTTTACGAAAAATCGAAAGAGAAATAACCGAATGACTGCACGAGACTTCAAGCAGCGATTGTTGCCCTTCTACAAGTTGCTCTACAGGGTGGCTTACCGTCTGACGGGCAATGCGCAGGATGCCGAGGACTTGCTTCAAGACACCTATCTGAAGCTCTGGCAGAAGCGCGACGAACTGGCTGACGAGGCCGTGACGCAGGCTTATCTCGTGACACTGATGCGAAACCTTTTCCTCGACCAACGGCGACGGAAGCGAATCGACACCTCTGCCGACATCGACAAAACCGAACCGCCCGACGAGCAAAGCCTCGACAGACAAATCGACACTCGCGACGAGGCCGAGACGATGGAACTACTCATCCGACAATTGCCCGAAAGAGACGGAAACATCGTTCAGATGCACTTGGTAGAAGGGCGGACATACGACGAAATCGAGCAAAACACAGGACTTTCGCAAGGCAACATCCGCATCATCGTGATGCGAGCAAGACAAAAACTCAAACAACAATTCCAAAAACTGACGACGATATGGACAAACTGAATTTTGAAGCATTGGAGCAGATTCCCATCCCCGAGGGATTGGAGGAACGGCTCTCGAAAAAGATTGACGAGTGGGAACAGCAGTCGCGCCCCAAAAAGCGGTCGAAAGTGCGGTATTACGCCGTCGCAGCCAGCATCGCCCTCGTTTTCGGAATTGGCATCGGCCATCATTTCCTTCGGGACAATTCCGTCAATCTCGCCGAAAAAGACACCTTCCAAGACCCCGTCGTGGCACAGCAGGAGGCCGAACGCGCCCTCAATCTGCTCGCCCACAACCTCAACAGGGGGATGAACCATCTGGAAAAGGTCAAAGTGCTGACCGAAAAATCGGAAAAATAATTCAACGAACAACCAAAAACACCGAAACAATATGAAACAAAAAGTATTACAAACACTGTTGGTAATGGCTGTGGCGATGATCAGCCTGCAAGCCAGCGCCCAAGTGAAAGAATTTGAGAAATATGCCGACACAAAAGGCGTGACCTACGTCTATATTTCGAAGTATATGCTGAGTTTGGCTGGGAAAGCCGCCGACTTTTCGGTGCCGGGCGTGAACACAAAAAGCCTCAAAAACAAGCTCAGCGGCATTCAAATCATCACTTCCGAGGACAAAAACGCCTCGGTCAGACTGAAAAACGACACGCAAAACATCGTCAAACAGGGCAAATACGAATTGCTGATGCAGGTGGACGAAGACGGCGAGAAAGTGCGCATCTACCACCGCACGGGCAAGAAGCAGTCGGTCGTTGTGATGCAAGTGGATGAAAGCGACGAAGTTACGGTGATGGTCTTCTCTGGCACATTCACGCTCGACGATGTGATGGAAATGACGAAATAGTCACAAAAATCTCTCTTTTTTAGTACAAAACGAATATTAAAAACATTTAAAATCTGTGTGGAAGGGTGCGGTTTTCGACAAAAAACCGTACCTTTGTTTATTCAAACAAGAATTTTTAATTCAAAAAAAAGTATTTCGACTCAAAAACAATATTTTCGAGAATGAAGACAAGAAAAATCATCGTTTTGCTGTTGGCAATGGCATTTTTCGCGCCGGCAACAGCGCAGAAACGGAAATCGACGAAGAAAGCGGCGGCACCGAAGCCCGTCGTAGTCGAGGAAACGCCTGCCCAACGGCTCTACAAGGCGATGTTGCCCGCAACGGCGAAAGTGATGTTCATCGACAGCGTGGTGGTCGATAAACAGGGATTTCTGAGCCAGATTCCGCTCAGCAAGGATGCCGGTAGAATCAGCACCTACGAGCAATTTTTCGACCGTCCGGCGCAGGTGCCGCTCGGCGTGTTCCAAAACGAGTTCGGCGACCGTTGCTACTATGCCGACGGCGACACGCTCTCGACGCGTCTCTATTCGATTGACCGACTCGGCAACAACTGGAGCAAACCGCGTGAATTGACGGAATTTGGCATCGACTATCAGTCGCCGAACTTCCCGTTTTTGCTCACCGACGGCATCACGTTGTTTTTCGCGGCCGAAGGCGAGCACAGCCTCGGCGGATACGACATTTTTATGACGCGCTACGACTCTGACAACGGCACGTTTTACCGTCCCGAAAACTACGGACTGCCCTTCAACTCGACCGCCAACGACTATTTCGTGGCCATCGACGAAGTGAACGAGCTCGGCTACCTCGTCAGCGACCGCTATCAGCCCGACGACAAGGTTTGCATCTACATTTTCGTGCCGACGTCGCCGCGCCTCAGTTTCGAGAGCGAGGACTTGTCGAACGACCTGCTACGACGCTATGCCAACCTCGTCAGCATCGACGACACGTGGCCTTTCGGCAATCGAACCGAGGCGCTGCAACGCTATCAGGCTGTGCTCGGGCAGAAAACCATTTCCGGCAACTCGAACAGCATCGCCTTCATCATCGACGACAACACCGTTTACCGCAGCGTGAGCGACTTCCGTTCGCCCCAGTCGCGTGAACTTTACCGGCAATACGCGGCTCTCGCGGCATCCATCGACACCGACGAGCGCACGCTCTCGCTGCAACGCGACAAATACGCCAACGCATCGGCACGCGAACAGCGCCAGATGCGCGAAACAATGCTTCGACTGGAGCATCAACTCACTGAAAATCAGGCGAAAATCAAGCAAATCGCCAAGGAAATTCGATATATTGAATTAAAAGTGAGGAGTGTGAAGTGAGAAGTGTGATATTTTCAACAATTATACAATCAACAATTCAACAATAATATGAAGTATTTTCCCGAATCAGAACTGATTATCAATGCCGACGGCTCGTGCTTCCACCTGCATCTGAAGCCCGAAAACCTCGCCGACAAAGTGATTCTCGTGGGCGACCCCGCCCGTGTCAATGACGTTGCAGCCCACTTCGACTCTATCGAGGTGGAGGTTTCCAATCGCGAATTCCACACCATCACAGGCACCTACAAGGGCAAGCGCATCACCGCACAATCGCACGGCATCGGCTGCGACAACATCGACATCGTGATGAACGAACTCGACACGCTCGCCAATATCGACTACACAACGCGCACCGAATACCCCGAGCATCGCACGCTGACGTGCGTCCGTATCGGCACTTGCGGCGGCATCCAAC
This sequence comes from Prevotella sp., assembly GCA_017412145.1. GTDB lineage: Bacteria > Bacteroidota > Bacteroidia > Bacteroidales > Bacteroidaceae > Prevotella. The sequence goes on along the minus strand of JAFPYO010000003.1, from coordinate 3,066 downwards.
CCTTCACGCCGATGGGTAGTTTCGTGGCCTCGGTGAAGAGTATTGGCTTCGACGGCTTGCTCAATTTCTATGCCGACCGCAACAAAGTTTGCGACCTCGACCTCGAAGAAGCTTTCAAGCGCCACATGGAATGGGATTCCGTCAAGGGTGCGCCCTATGTGGCTGTGGCCGACGCCAACCTCATCGACCAGATTGCGAAAGACGATATGGTGCGCGGCTACACCATTTCGTGCGGCGGTTTCTATGGTCCGCAAGGCCGTGAACTGCGTGCTTCGGTCGCCGATCCGCAACAGAACGAGAAAGCCCATACTTTCGAATACGACGGTCTGAAAGTTTGTAATTTCGAAATGGAATCGTCGGCTTTGGCTGGTCTTGCCTCGCTGCTCGGCCATCGCGCCATGACCTGCTGTATGGTCATCGCCAACCGCTATGCCAAAGAAATGAATACCGATTATAAAAACTCAATCGACACGCTCATCAAAATGGTGCTCGATAGAATTTAACCTGTAAATTGTAAATTGTTTCCATGGTTACTTTTGAAAGCGACTACAACAACGGCGCGCATCCCGAAGTGCTACGGCGATTGATGGAGACGAACACCTCGCCGAGTGCTTCCTATGGCTTTGACGAGTGGAGCGAGTCGGCGCGTAAAAAAATTCGCGAAGCCTGCCAGTGCCCTGAAGCCGACATTTTCTTCCTCGTCGGCGGCACACAGGCCAACGCCACCGTCATCGACGCAATGCTGCCCTCTTACGGCGCGGTGGTGGCGGTCGAAACAGGCCACATCAACGTGCATGAGTCGGGTGCGGTCGAGGCCAACGGCCATAAGGTCATTGCCCTGCCGTCGCACGAAGGAAAAATGCTCGCCAGCGACCTTCGCGACTATCTCGAACGCTTCCACGCCGACCCGACTTGGGAGCACATGGCCTTCCCAGGGATGGTTTATATCACTTTCCCGACCGAACTCGGCACGATTTATCAGGCTCGTGAAATCGAGGAAATCCACGCCGTTTGCGAGAAATTCGACATTCCGCTGTTCATCGACGGCGCACGGCTCGGCTACGGACTCGCTGCCACCACTTGCGACCTCGATTTGCCGTGGCTTGCCCACCATTGCGACGCTTTTTACATTGGCGGCACGAAAGTTGGTGCACTCTGTGGCGAGGCCGTCATTTTCCCCCGAAAAAATGCCCCTCGCGGCTTCTTTACGATGGTGAAACGCCACGGCGCACTCTTGGCCAAGAGCCGACTCGCCGGTGTGCAGTTCGATGCCCTCTTCACCGACGGACTGTACTTGAAAATCGCCCGTCACGCCATCGATATGGCGATGAAAATGCGCCAAATTTTCGCCGACGCAAGCCTCGAAGTCAAGGATTCGCCCACCAATCAGCAGTTCGTCGTTCTTCGCAACGACCAACTACAACAGCTTATGTCGAAAGTTCTATTTGAAACGTGGGAACCCATCAGCAACGAGCGAACCCTCTGCCGTTTTGTCACCAGTTGGGCGACGACCGATGCGGATTTGCAGGCGCTTTCTAACGCATTAAAAAGCATCTCATGATAAACGACACGATTTGCGCCCCAGCCACGGCGATGGGTGGTGCCATCGGAATCATCCGCGTTTCTGGCGAACAGGCCATCGAAATCGCCTCGTCGATTTTCTCTTCGGATTTGACGAAAGCAGAGCCGAACACGATTCATTATGGGCAAATTGCTTCTTCAGGGGAGACCATTGATGAGGTGCTGGTCAGCGTTTTTCGTGCACCCCACTCATATACAGGCGAGGATTCGGTCGAAATTTCGTGTCACGGCTCGCGCTACATCCTCAACAAAGTGCTCGAATTGCTTGTGCAGCAGGGCTGTCGGATGGCAAGCCCGGGCGAATTTACGCAACGAGCCTTTCTCAACGGCAAAATGGACTTGAGTCAGGCCGAGGCCGTCGCCGACCTGATTGCCTCGACGAACAAGGCAACCCATCAGATGGCACTCTCGCAACTGCGTGGTGGCATCACGTCGGAATTGGCAGTATTGCGCGAAAAATTACTGAAATTGACCTCGTTGTTGGAACTCGAACTCGACTTCTCCGACCACGTAGACCTCGAATTTGCCGACCGTAGCGAATTATTAGAACTTACGAAAAATATTGACAACAAAGTGACAAATCTTGCTAAAAGTTTCGAGGTAGGACAAGCCATCAAAAACGGCGTTCCTGTGGCGATTGTAGGCAAGACCAACGTCGGAAAATCCACCCTACTCAACCGACTTCTACGCGACGACCGTGCCATCGTCAGCGACGTTCACGGCACCACTCGCGACACCATCGAAGACACCATCGACATCAACGGCATCACCTTCCGTTTCATCGACACCGCCGGACTTCGCGAAACCACCGACACCGTCGAAAAAATTGGTATCGAGCGCACCTATGCTGCCATCGAAAAAGCCCAGATTGTCCTTTGGGTGATTGACCAAGAACCAACCGAATCAGAACTTCAAGAAATCCTCGAACGAATAAAAGATAAAACATTGGTTATCATACAAAATAAGGTTGATTTAGAGCCACAAAATTCCGACAAAAAATGTTCTATATTCAATGTTCAATGTTCAATGTTTAATGTTCAATGTCTTAAAATTTCCGCCAAGACCGGCGAAGGCATCAAAGCACTCGAAACCGCCATCTTCGAAGCCGCCAACATCCCCTCCATCACCGAGAACGACGTCATCATTTCCTCCGCCCGTCACTACGACGCCCTCACCCGTGCCCACGAACATTTGCAGCGCGTCCTTGACGGCATGACGATGGAACTCAGCGGCGACCTTCTCGCCGAAGACCTCCGCCTCACCCTCGACACCCTCTCCGACATCACTGGCGGCCAAATCACCACCCACGAAGTTTTAGGAAATATCTTTACATACTTCTGCGTGGGCAAGTGACCCCTTATAAACAACTCTGAACAACTTGGAGTAATTTGAACTAAGTCCCTCTAAATGAGGGACTTTTTGTATTTTAACACTTCAAGTTGCATATTTGTTAGTTACAGTTTTTCCAGTTATTTTTGCACCGTA
>JAFPYO010000002.1:0-16442 GCA_017412145.1 Prevotella sp. | reverse complement strand
TATAGGCACTACACTGACAGAACCGATACACTCCTTACAGCATAACAATAATAGCGACATACGGTCAAGAATACTGATGTCGGTATTGCGAAGTGCCACATCAAGCAGCCATCCCTCTGGTATCAACCCGTCAAAGAACGGGAATAGTACAGGACTTACGAATGTCTCCGTTTGTAATGGGAGTGTCAGACTTACAGGTTGCGCATCTCCACGTTTGAGGTACGCTTCATCATAACAGAAACGGTATTCGCCACCATCTTCTGTTAAGATGCCAGCAAGGACATCCTTTCGATAAATCTGTGCTTGTCTCATTGCTTTTTGGTTGCTGTAAGTTCGTAGTTAAACAAATCAAGTAGCTGATTGACCTTATCCATTCTTAACGTCGGCTTCCCCTGTTCCAGATTGCGTACAAAGCACAAGCCTACGCCAGACTTCATTGCAAGGTCTTCTTGCGTAAGACCATATTCCTTGCGCAAATCCTTTACCACCTTCGATAACTTTGTCTTTTCCATATAAATTATATTCTTTCGGATGCAAAATTACAATATTATTTGCAAATTACATGTTTTCTAATATAAAAAAGTATAATATTTAACATTTTTATATGCTTTCTGCTATAGTTTTACGTTTTTTTCGGTGATCTGAGGCAATTATATTCGGTCATTTGAAACCTCCAGACAACAACCACTTTCACAACAACAGAATATCACTTTAAGATACTCATAATATAGAGGTCGTAGGTTGCACCTTCCCTGCTATCCATGTGCCAGATTTTGCCTATTGTATGGCATCAAAGTGGCTGAAAAAATCCACTTATTCCATATTTTTAGCAATAATTTTGCCTACTTATTCCGTTTTTTGGTTCGTTTTTATTTTTGGGGCCTTGAAATTTGCCGTTCCCCATCGTCGAGGAGCCAGGTGGTGTCGGCGAATTCTTCGGCGAGGGCGAGGTCGTGGGTGGTGAGGAGGATGGCTTTGCCGTGGTCGTGGGCGAGGCGTTTCAGGAGCGTAAACAACTCGCGACGACTGATGAAATCGAGGAAGGCGGTGGGTTCGTCCAAGAAAATCATCGGGGTTTGTTGGGCGAGGGCTTTGGCAATCATCACTTTCTGTTGTTCGCCATCGCTCAGGGTTTCAAATGGGCGGTTGGCGAGGGTTTCGATGCCGACGAGTTGCAGGGATTCGGCGACAATGCGATGGTCGTCAGCGCGGAGGGTGCCCCAGAAATTGGTGTGGGGCGTGCGACCGAGTCCGACGACTTCCTCGGCGGTGAGGTTGCGCAGGTCGGGGCGCTGGGTGAGGACGAGGGCGACGGAAGGTTGAGAGTTGACAGTTGAGAGTTGTGGTTTGAGCGGTGGCTGCAGACCGGCGAGGGTGCGGAGCAGGGTGGATTTTCCCGTGCCGTTGCGTCCGAGCAGACAGGTCAGTTTTCCGCGTTCGAGCGTCGCCGACAAGCCACTCGCCACAACCACCTCGCGGCGACCTTTCCGATAGCCAATCGTCAAATTGTCGAAATGCAATGGCGATTCGTTTTCCTCTTGATTAAAAATCATCACTCCTCACTCCTTTACTCCTTATTCCCCAACTCCATTACTCCTTAACTCCAACTCCTCGCAAATCGGCACAATATTCTCCACCAACACCTTCCACTGCTCCGGCCAATGACGCGCAGCGATGGCCACGAGCATCAGTGCATCGTTTTCGGGACTGGAAGGCTTCGAAAAGATGTCCGAAAGTGGTGGCAGTTGGAAATAACACTGCGAAAAAGCATTTTCGGAAGACCAATGTCGTGCCACTTCGAGCAGATTTTCGGGTTGTAGATAGCTTGAAAAACCTTCCAAAGAGATGGCTGACTCTTCATTCTCCAAATTCCTCGCCACCGACTCCACCATCAGCGAATAGGTGTTGCGCACCGTCTCATCGTTGTATTCGGCAGCATTTTTCTTCACCAAATCCCGCTCAATCACGTAGGGATGGGCAAATCCGCGCCGAATCATGTCGGCCACGGCGATGGCTTCGGGACGGTGATAGACGTGTAGCGTGTCGTGCGAGGCATAGCGCAAAGCCTTCGCCACCAACGACGGAAAACCATAGAGCGCGAGCGGTGCAGACTGCCACCAGTCGGTGATGGGCACGGAAGCATAGTGATAAAGCGATTCGACCATCCGCTGTTCGGCGAGTCGGGCTTCGGGAGCGGCATTGGCGGAAAAATCGGCCATTCCACACTCGTTCCAGAACTCACTCCACTCGGTCGCCACGTTCAGCGCGTAGTCCATGAACGGAGCGGCATAAATCTGCTCGAAAAACTCCACGGAAGGCTCGGCGTTGAGGCGACGAAACAGCACTTCGACAGGTCCGCCCTTGCACGTCAGCACCACGCGGTTGTCATCTTGTCTGACACTGACATCGCCATACCAATTCGCGATGAGCCAATGGGTCTGATGACCGTCGGTTTCCTTCACGACCATGCGCTGGCGGCGTCCGATTTGCTTGAAATTCGGCGATTTCTGGGCTGTTCTGACAGGAAAGCCCGTCGATGAGCGGAAAGAAATCTCGAAAATCGTGTCGCTAGTGATGCGCGTAGCCACTGCCGCCTGCATACACACCGTTTCCACGCGAAACCGCTGTCCGTTGCGGCAGAAACGACTATCGAAACGTCCAGACCAGCGGTCGAGTTTCGCGTCGAGGTGGTCGATTCCGATCGTGTCAGTGAAGTTCAATCCCACCGTAATCGGCCATTCTTCGTCGTTGGCAAACGTCTGCAATCCCGTCGCATCGACGTTGAAAATGAGTTCGCCACTGCCCAAGAGCCATTTCTCGGCAAACACATGATTCGTCGTGTCAGTGATGTGGGGATTATGTCGTCGCACCAGCGATTTTCGGTCGATGCGTTGCGATTGTGCCTCGGCGACCATCGAAAAAGTCGTCAAGAACAAAAGGGTCAAAATTTGGGTCGAAAATAGCTTCATTTTGTTCTGATTTTGATACAAAGTTAGGTGAAAAAATCTAAAAAAACAATTTTTTAATTTTTTTTATACTTTTAACTGCATATTTTTCTCATTTTTATTTGTCCATATCAAAATAAACCCGTACTTTTGTCGCCGAATCTATTTATAACCTAAAAATTACATTTTTACAACTATGATGGAAATGAAAGAAGCCATGGCCGGAACGCTGGAATCCGGCGACATTTTCGTTCAGATTGCGCCTGCCGCTACACCGGGTCTCCAGATTGAACTCGACTCGACGGTGGACTTTCAGTTTGGCAAGCAAATCAAGAAAGTAATCACTGAAACGCTCGAAGGGCTGAACATTCGCGACGCCCACGTGAAAGCGACCGACAAGGGCGCTCTCGACTGTACGATTCGTGCCCGTGTGACGGCTGCTGCCGTTCGCGCCACTGGAAACGATGTTTGGAAATAAAAAGAGAAATACTATGCAACGACTCAGAAGAACTATGATGTTCGTCCCGGGCAACAACCCCGGAATGATGCAGGATGCGTTCATCTACGGTCCCGACTCGATTATGCTCGACTTGGAGGACTCGGTGACAATGGCTGAGAAAGACGCCGCACGCCTGTTAGTGTACAATGCTCTGAAAACCATCGACTACGGCACGACCGAGATGGTGGTTCGTATCAACCCCCTGAACACGCCCTACGGAAAGAAGGACGTCGAGGCTATGGTGAAAGCCGGCGTTCAGGTGATTCGTATGCCGAAGACCGAAACCGCCGACGAAGTGCGCGAGGTCGAGGAAGAAATCCTGAAGTGGGAAGAGGAACTCGGATGCGTGGGTCGCACGAAAATTATGGCCGCCATCGAGAGCGCACTCGGAATTGTCAATGCCTACCCCATCGCCATCGCCTCGAAGCGAATGATGGGTATCGCACTCGGTGCCGAAGACTACTGCGCCAACCTGAAGACTCAGCGCACGCAGGGCGACAACCCCAACTTCGGACTCGAACTGCTGCTGGCTCGCCAGACCATCGTCGTGGCTGCCCGTGCCGCTGGCATCGACGCGCTCGACACGGTTTATTCGAACCTCGACGACATGGACACCTTCCGCAGGGAAGTGGAACTCATCAAGACGCTGGGCTTCGACGGCAAGTCGATTATCAACCCGCGTCAGATTGAAATCGTCAACGAAGTGTTTGCCCCGAAGCAGAAAGACATCGAGAAAGCCCTGAAAATCATCGCTGCCATCAAGGAAGCCGAGCAGAAGGGTTCGGGTGTCATCGCCGTGAACGGAAAGATGGTCGATCGCCCCGTAGTGATTCGCGCCGAGCGCACCATCAATCTCGCCATTGCAGCGGGTGTCATCAAGAAGGAAGACATTGAATAATGTACCATTTACGGATGTACCATTTACCATTTAAACATTGAAAAAGATGAATTACGCTGAAAGAATCAACGATATCAAGGACGCGGCGTCAAAAATGACCAAGCCCGTCTATCAAGAGAACAAAGGCAGCAAGGACATCACTCCTCGCACAGACCTTCAGCAGAACAAATCGAAACTTTGCACGCTGGAAGAAGCCATCCGTCGCAGCGGACTGAAAGACGGCATGACGATTTCGTTCCACCACCACTTCCGCGGTGGCGACAAAGTGGTGAACATGGTGGTCGATAAACTGGCCGAAATGGGTTTCAAAGACCTGCACGTGGCCGCTTCGAGCCTGCAAGACGTTCACAAACCGCTCATCGAGCACATCAAAAACGGCGTGGTGACGAAGATTTCGACCAGCGGACTGCGCGGCGAACTCGCCAACGAGATTTCGCACGGTCTGATGAAGGAACCCGTTGTGTTCCGTTCGCACGGCGGTCGTGGCTCGGCCATCCGCAACGGCGACTTGCACATCGACGTGGCTTTCCTCGGCGCATCGTCGAGCGACTCGTCGGGTAACGCAGCCGGTTATTCGCGCTCGCAGAACGCCAAGTCGATCAGTGGCTCGCTCGGCTATGCCAAGCCCGATGCCCAGTATGCCGACAAGGTGGTGATTCTGACCGACGACCTCGTGCCCTATCCCAATATGCCGAATGCGATTTCCGAGCACAATGTCGATTTCGTGGTCGAAGTCGATAGCGTCGGCGACTCGTCGAAGATTTCGTCGGGTGCGATTCGCGACACGAAGAACCCGCGTGACATTTTGCTCGCCCAGCAGGCTGCGAAAGTCATCGTGAACAGCGGTTATTTCCGCGATGGATTCTCGATTCAGACGGGTTCGGGCGGTGCTTCGCTGGCTGCCGTGAAATACATCCGCGAAGAAATGATTAACCGCGGCATCAAGGCGTCGTTTGCCCTCGGTGGCATCACGGCCCACATGGTGAAACTCCACGAGGAGGGCCTCATCGAGCGACTCATCGACGTGCAGTCGTTCGACAAGGTGGCTGCCGAGTCAATCATGCGCGACCCGATGCACAAAGGCGTTTCGGCCAATGAATATGCTAGTGCCGACGAGCCGGGCTCGGCCACGCACTTCCTCGACATCGTGATTTTGTCGGCCTTGGAAGTCGATGTGAACTTCAATGTGAACGTGCTCGTGGGCTCCGACGGCATCATTCGCGGTGCCATCGGCGGACACCCCGACACGGCAGCCGACTCGGCCCTGTCGATCATCGTCTGCCCGTTGCTGCGCGGTCGCATTCCGTGCATCGTCGATGAGGTGACAACGATGATTACGCCGGGCTCGACGGTCGATGTGGTCGTCACGGAATACGGCATTGCCGTGAATCCGCGTCGTCCGGAAGTGGCCGAGCGTCTGAAGGCCGCCGGTCTGAAGATTGTCACGCTCGACGAACTGAAAGACCGTGCCAAGAGTATCATCGGCGAACCCGACCCGCTGCCGTTCGGCGACAAGGTCGTGGGTATCGTGATGAACCGCGACGGCTCGGTGATGGATGTCATCAAGAATATTGTAGAATAAAGGCCTCTCCCCAACCCCTCTCCGAAAAGAGAGGGGCTTCGGGGGGATTGTTGATAAACGATGAGTGAGAACGGGATTCTGAAAGGGGTGAGTCTCCACGAACTTCTGGCAAGCCGCGACCAGCGGTGGCATCGACAAATGCAGTTGCTCAGGGAGCATCCCAACGAGTCGCTGCTGTGTCTGACGGTGATTATGCCGGGGTCGGTCAAGCGAAATCGGCTCTCGCTCGCAGTCGCAAGGGCGGCCACGGAGGCCATTCGCGTCGAATTTGCCGACAGCATCACCCAGATGGAGGAGCGCGACCTTGAAACGGGTTTTGAAGCCTACGTTTTGGTGTCGCTGCCGACGCTCGAAACGAAGCAAATCGCCTGTCGCATCGAAGAAAACCATCCGCTCGGACGACTTTTCGACATCGACGTCATCGCCCCCGACGGCACACCGCTCTCTCGCGCCAGCGTAGGCGCACAGCCGCGCCGCTGCCTGCTCTGCAACAACGAAGCCCGCTTCTGTATGCGCAACCACACGCACACGCCCGAACAAATACAAGCCCACATCGCCGAAATCGTTGAAGCCTATGTGCACGACGGATTATGAAATTCAGGCCGTCCCGCTTGCGATGCCGCTCTGGAAACGCAAGGTTGAGCAGTTCCTCGAAGCCAATCAGCTTCGACTGGACGCGCTCGACTACTACGCCATTGTGACTCGTCGCGATAGCGACGAAATCTTGGCGGGCGGCGGTCTGCAAGGCGACATCGTGAAATGTATTGCCGTGGGCGAGCAGTTGCGCGACGAGCACATCAGCAACCGACTGATTTCTCATCTGATGAGCGAGGCGGCACAGCGCGGTCATCAATCTGTAAAAGTGTTTACGAAGCCGCAAAACCGCCCCATTTTCGAAAGTTTAGGCTTTCGGGTTGTCGGCGAGGCTCCACTGGCCATCCTGATGGAAAACGGACGGGGGATTGAGAAATATGTTGAATTGTTGAAAAACTGTCAACTCTCAACTGTCAACTCTCAACTGCCCACCGGAGTCATCGTAATGAACGCCAACCCTTTCACCCGCGGACATCAATACCTCATCGAACAGGCTGCCCAACAGGTCGAGCACCTTTTCGTGATTCCCGTGAAAGAAGACAAATCGCTGTTCCGTTACGCCGAGCGCAAAGCGATGATGGAAAATTTCATCACCCAACAGCCATCAGCCATCACCCAAAAAATCACGATTTGCGACGGCAGCGACTACGCCATTTCCGCCACCACGTTCCCGACCTACTTCCTGAAAAAACTCGACGATGCCGCCGACACGCAGATGCGGCTCGACCTCGACATTTTCCGTCGTCACATCGCGCCCGCACTCGGTGCCACGATTCGCTTTGTCGGCTCTGAGCCCGACGACGCCCTGACGCGCCGCTACAACGAACTGATGCGCGAAATGCTGCCCGACGTGCGCGAAATCGAACGACTGCAAGAAAACGGCGAGGTGGTGAGTGCGTCGAAAGTCAGAAAAGCCCTTGAAAATGGCGATTTCCAACGTGCTGCCGCCCTCGTTCCACCGACAACGATTCCCTATCTTTTGGCTCATCTCGCCACCGACGCACTGCAACAAGAACTCGACACCACGCCCAAACCTGGCCTCATCGACCAGAACGACAACGGCGCCCACAGCGATATGGACTATCGGCTGATGCAGCGAAGCATCGCGGCACTGCATCCGTATTTCGTAAAATTGGCAGTCGAAGCCTTCCAAAAAGACCTTCCGAGCGTCGAAAACCTTCAAAAAATCGGTCTTGAAGCCGAAAAAGCAATGCTCGACGCCACGAAGGGCGTGAACACGCACAAAGGAGCATTGTTCGCCCTCGGTTTGACCCTCGTCGCAGCAGCGAATCTTCTTCAAAACGGAATTTTAACTCCCGAAAATCTTCAAAAAACCATCGAAAAACTCGCGTCGCAATTCCCCGACACCACCGACACCCACGGCAGTCGCGTCGTCAGCCAACACCACGTGAAAGGAGCTTTGGCAATGGCTCGCGAGGGCTACCAACCGCTCTTCACCGACTGGCTTCCGTATTATCGAGGAACGAGGAGCGAGGAGCGAAAATTAAAAACACTGCTACGAATTATGGCAACCCTCGACGACACCAACGTCTATCACCGCAAGGGAGCCGAAGGCGTCGCCCAGATGAAAGCCGATTCCATCGCGCTTCTCAACGATTTCGAGCCGAAAAAACTCGAACAACTTAATCAAGACTACAACGCGCAGGGCATTTCCCCTGGCGGCAGTGCCGATATGCTTGCGCTAACGATATTCGTCAATTTTATTATTCATTTTTAATATTTCAACAATTATGGTAGAACTTATCAAACATGGAGTTTATCTCCTCAACGGAAAGGAAATCGTGAACGACGGAGCTGGCCTGCCCACTCCCGACGAAGCACGTGAAGAAACCATCACCTACGGCATTCTCCGCGCACACGACGTGGACGGCTCGAAGGGTAAGAAGATGCGCATTCGTTTCGACGCAATGGCATCGCACGACATCACCTACGTGGGCATCATTCAGACCGCCCGCGCCAGTGGTCTCGAGAAATTCCCCCTGCCCTATGCCATGACCAACTGCCACAACTCGCTGTGCGCCGTTGGCGGTACCATCAACGAAGACGACCACGTGTTCGGTCTGTCGGCTGCAAAGAAGTACGGCGGTATCTATGTGCCTGCTAATCAGGCCGTTATCCACCAGTATGTGCGCGAAGCTATGGTGAAGTGCGGCAACATGATTCTGGGTTCTGACAGCCACACGCGCTACGGTTCGCTCGGTAACATGGGCGTCGGCGAAGGCGGTGGTGAGTTGGTAAAGCAGTTGCTGAAGAACACTTGGGACATCAACGCTCCCGAAGTGGTGCTCGTATGGCTCGAAGGCGCTCCGAAGAAGGGTATCGGCCCGCACGACGTGGCAATTTCGCTCGTGAAAGCAACGTTTGAGAGCGGTTTCGTGAAGAACAAGGTGCTCGAATTCGCTGGTCCTGGCGTGAAGAACCTGCCCATCGACTTCCGTAACGGTATCGACATTATGACGACTGAGACGACCTGTCTGAGTTCGATCTGGGTGACCGACGACGAGGTGAAGCATCACTACGAAATCCACAAGCGCCCCGAGTGCTACAAGGAATTGCAGCCCGGAAAGGTCGCTTACTACGACGCAATGATCAAGATCGACCTCTCGAAGCAGGAGTCGATGATTGCACTGCCGTTCCACCCGTCGAACGCTGTGACGATTCACGAGTTGCAGGCCAATCCCGTCGAGATTCTGAAGAAAATCGAGCAAGACGCTCAAGAGAAATTCGGTTCGAAGGTCGATGTGCACCTCGTTGACAAGGTGCGCGACGGCAAGGTCTATGCCGACCAAGGCATCATCGCAGGCTGCTCGGGCGGTACCTACGACAACCTCTCGGCTGCCGCAGCCATTATGAAAGACCAAACCATCGGCAACGACTACTTCACGATGTCGGCCTATCCGCAATCTACGCCCGTTTATATGGCCACGACGCGCAGCGGCATCGCCGAGGAACTGCTCGAGGCTGGTGTTGTCATCAAGCCCGCCTTCTGTGGCCCGTGCTTCGGTGCCGGCGACGTGCCCGCCAACAACGGCCTGTCGATTCGCCACACCACGCGCAACTTCCCCAACCGCGAAGGTTCGAAGCCCGGTCAGGGTCAGCTCTCGCTCGTGGCGCTGATGGATGCCCGTTCGATTGCCGCTACGGCTGCCAACGGTGGTGTCATCACTGCCGCTACCGACGTCGATTACACCGACGGCCACGTGCCCTACGACTTCGATGCGAAGATCTACGAGCGTCGCGTCTATGACGGTTTCGGCCACGAAGACCTCGACCAGCCGCTGAAGTACGGTCCGAACATCAAGGACTGGCCCAAGATGTATCCGATGCAGGAAAATATGCTCCTCGAACTGGCCGCCGTCATCCACGACCCCGTGACCACCACCGACGAGCTGATTCCCTCGGGCGAGACCTCTTCGTATCGTTCCAACCCGCTGAAACTCAGCGAATTTGCTCTGTCGCGCCGCGTGCCTGAGTACGTCGGTCTGAGCAAGCGCATCCAGCAGCAGGATTTGGAGCGCAGAGAAGGCAAGGTGGCCGAGAACATCGCTGCTGCCCTCGCCAAGGTGGGTGCCAAGGCCGAAGACACTTCGTTTGGCTCGTGCGTGTTCGCCAACAAGCCCGGCGACGGTTCCGCCCGTGAGCAGGCCGCATCGTGTCAGAAGGTGCTCGGCGGCGATGCCAACATCTGCTACGAGTACGCCACGAAGCGCTATCGCTCGAACTGCATCAACTGGGGTATCCTGCCCTTCACCATCGCTCCCGACGTGGAATTCAACTACGAAGCTGGCGACATGGTGTTCATCCCGGGCATTCGCGAAGCCATCCTCGGTGGCAAGGAAGAGATCGACGGACAGGTCATCAGCAAGAACGGCGTGAAGCCCATCCACCTCTTCTTCCAGAACCTCACTGCCGACGAGCGCCAGATTCTGGCCGACGGCTGCTTGATGAACTACTACAAAAACAAGAAATAATCATCAACAAAAACAAAAAAATGAAAGAAAAAATTCAAATGACCACTCCGCTCGTAGAGATGGATGGCGACGAGATGACCAGAATCCTCTGGCAAATGATTAAGGACGAACTGATTCTGCCGTTCGTCGATCTGAAAACCGAGTACTACGACCTCGGACTGGTGAAGCGCGACGAAACCCGCGACCAAATCACCATCGAGTCGGCTGAGGCCACGAAGAAGTACGGCGTGGCCGTGAAGTGCGCCACGATTACCCCGAACGCACAGCGCATGACGGAGTACAACCTGCACGAGATGTGGAAGTCGCCCAACGGCACCATCCGCTCGATTCTCGACGGCACGGTGTTCCGCACCCCGATCACGATTCCGAGCATCAAGCCCGCCGTGAAAAACTGGGAGCTGCCCATCACCATCGCCCGTCACGCCTACGGCGACGTCTATAAGAGCGTGGAACTGCGCGTCGATGAACCCGGCGTGGCCAAGCTCGTGTTCGACGGTGAGAGCGGCAAGCACGAGGAAGTCGTCATCCAGAACTTCAAGGGTGCCGGCGTGCTGCAGGGTATGCACAACCTCGACAAGTCGATTCGCAGTTTCGCCCACAGCTGCTTCAAGTTTGCCATCGACACGCATCAGGACGTTTGGTTCTCGACGAAAGACACCATTTCGAAGAAGTACGACGCCCAGTTCAAGGTCATCTTCGAGGAAGTGTTCGAAGAGTACAAGGCTGAGTTTGAAAAGCAGGGTCTGGAGTATTTCTACACGCTCATTGACGACGCCGTGGCTCGCGTCATTCGCTCGAAAGGCGGCTACATCTGGGCTTGTAAGAACTACGACGGCGACGTGATGAGCGACATGGTCTCGACGGCCTTCGGTTCGCTCGCTATGATGACCTCCGTGCTCGTTTCGCCCGACGGCAACTACGAATACGAGGCTGCCCACGGCACCGTCACCCGTCACTACTACAGATACCTTGAGAACAACAAGGACATCTCGGTGACTTCGACCAACCCGATGGCTACGATTTTCGCTTGGAGCGGCGCACTGCGCAAGCGCGGCGAGAAAGACGGCATCAAGGAACTGCAGAACTTCGGCGACCAGCTCGAAGCAGCCTGCTTCGACACGCTCAACGAAGGCATCTGCACGAAGGACCTCGTCAACCTGATGGAAGGCATCACGCCGAAGGCAGTCAACTCGGCTGAGTTCATCGCTGCCATCCGCCAGCGTCTTGAGAAGCGCCTTGGCTAAGCCATTTGAGGCATAAAAACTTTGAAATCCTCTGCAAATCAATGGTTTGCGGAGGATTTTTGTGTCAAAAACACCAACTGATTCAAAAAAATACGGCAAAAACCACGAAAAAATTTGGTGGGAATCGAAAAATAGTGTACCTTTGCAGTCGCAAATTGCATTCAGGGGCGTAGCCCAGTTGGTTTAGAGCGCTGCAGTCACATTGCAGAGGTCGCCGGTTCGAGCCCGGCCGTCCCTACTGAAGAGAAGTCGAAAAGGTTTCTCTTTTTCGATGAAAATCAATTTGTAACCAAATTGTAACACCTTTTTTCTTGACAAGTTGCGAAAGAAAGTGTATCTTTGCAAAAAAATAACGAAAAACATAAAAGAAAAAGATTATGATGACAATAGACATTATTTTTAAGTTGTTAGGTGCGTTGGCACTGCTCATCTACGGTATGAAACTGATGAGCGAGGCGCTGCAGAAAATGGCTGGTCCGCAACTGCGACACGTGCTCGGAGCGGTGACCGCCAATCGATTCACAGGTGTTTTCACGGGAATGTTTGTAACGAGTGCGGTGCAGTCGTCGTCGGCCACGACGGTGATGACGGTTTCGTTTGTCAATGCCGGACTGCTGACACTGGCACAGGCCATTTCCATCATTATGGGCGCCAACATCGGCACGACGCTGACGGCGTGGATTATGTCGCTCGGCTACAACGTCGATTTGACAAACGTCGTTTTCCCTGCGTTTATGGTCGGAATGTTCCTCATCTACAGGAAAAAACACCGCTATCTGGGCGATTTCCTCTTCGGAATGGCCTTTATGTTCTTTTCGCTCGTGATGCTCAGCACTGCGGGCAAGGAAATGGATTTGGGCAACAACGAGGCGGTCGTCAACTTCTTCAGTTCGTTCGACACGAGCAGCTATTGGTCGGTACTCGCATTTCTGGCCATCGGCACGCTGATTACGGGCATTGTACAGTCGTCGGCGGCGGTGATGGCACTGACGATTTTGCTCTGTTCGACGGGCGTGCTACCCATCTATTTCGGCATCGCGCTCGTGCTCGGTGAGAACATCGGCACGACGATGACAGCGAACGCGGCGGCTTTCGGCGCGAACACCCAAGCCCGACGCGCAGCGATGGCTCACCTGCTGTTCAACGTGTTCGGCGTCATTTGGGTGATGATTATCTTCTACCCCTTCGTGAATATGATTTGCCGAATCGTCGGCTACGACCCGTCGATGGCCGGACAAACCGAGAAACTGCCCGTGCTGTTGGCGATGTTCCACACTTGTTTCAACGTGACGAACACAGCACTACTACTGCCCTTTATCCCGCAAATCGAAAAAGCGTGCTATTGGCTGATCAAACCGAAGAAAACGAAGGAAAAATCGCGTCTGCGATTCATTGAAAAGGGTCTGATGGTCGCGCCGGAAATCTCGGTGCTGCAGGCGCAACGCGAAATCACGCTTTTTGCCGAGCGAATGCAGCGAATGTTCGGAATGGTGCGCAGTCTTCTCGATGAAAAGGACAAGAAAGAAATCGAAAACATCTACGAGCGCATCGAAAAATATGAAAACATCGCCGACAATATGGAAATCGAGATTGCAACCTATCTCGAAGAAGTGGGCAAAGCCCATCTTTCCGACAATACGAAGGCGAAAATCCGTTCTATGATGCGGCAAATCGGAGAATTGGAGAGCATTGGCGACGCTTGTTTCAGCCTCGCCCGAATCCTGCACCGCAAACACGAAGGCAAGGAAGATTTCACCGCCGACCAATACGAACACCTGCACGAAATGTTGCGCCTTGCCAACGAGAGTCTGGCGCAGATGATTGTCATCGTGGGCGGTCGGCGCGAGAACCAGACACTCGACCTTTCCGAAGAAATCGAAAAGGACATCAACGCCCTGCGCGACAACTTGAGAACAGAGCATATCCAAGCCGTCAATGCCCATCAATATTCCTATATGATTGGCACGATCTACGTCGATATCATCAACGCTTGCGAGAAACTTGGCGACTACGTGATGAACGTGGTGGAGGCACGGCTCGGCAAGGCCACGCTGGGCTATCGCGGCCTAAAAATGAACCTCGACAAGAAGATGGTCACCATCGACGGCGACGAAATCGTCCTCACCCGCACCGAGTTTAACCTGCTGCACCTGCTGTTGGCAAATCGCGGTCAGATTTTCTCGCGCCAGCAACTGATGGAAACCATTTGGAACGACGTCGTTGTCAGCGACCGCACCGTCGATGTCAACATCGCCCGACTGCGCAAAAAACTCGGTCCCTACGCCCAAAACATCGCCAATCGGCAGGGGTTCGGGTATTATTTTGATGGAGAGTAAAATAAACGATTCAGAATCATCAAAAAAAATCGTCTTTCACTACATTTTTATGAAATTCTGAAAGATTTTTTCCAAAAATATATTTTTTGGGAAGATTTTTTGTCGTACCGAAAATTTTTCGTATCTTTGCAACCGACTCTATTCGTCTGACAAGACAAAAGGGTTGGAATTTTTGTTGGAAATCCCGAGGCCGACGATGCCGCTCGTAGGGCAGGCCGAGGGGAAAGGCGTTTACAAAACGTTACCGTTCTGCGTTTGTCAAACTTCGCAACCTTGAACTACGCACAGAGGTAATGCAACGAGACGCTTGCGTTGATGTATTGTTTTTACAATATCTCTCGGCGTGGGCTTGCTTGCGTTGCTTATCCTTGCGTAGGGGCAATGCGAAGGCCTGACAACGGGGATGGGCGAGAAGTAAGAATCTCCCATGCCTTTTTTGTTTCCGTTTTTTATATTTTATTAACCGCCGAAGCAGGGAGAGTGTGTAGGTGCAATATTAGTGAACAATGAACGATGTCGAAAAAACTAAAAAAGTGCTAGAATCCGACCTGGAGGAGTACCCTCTTGCGTTACATGATCCAATAAGTGATGCAAGAACGTATCGTAAAATTAAACAGTATCTTTTTTCTTCAATTATTAGAGGGAAAGATAGAGCAGAATCTAAAGATTGGTTATATAAGCTCTATGAAGCTCAAACAGACAATGAGAAAGAAAAGTTTTCTTCTAAAATAGACCTTCTCGTTAATGTGCTGTATGATTTTTATTATTATCTTAAAAAACTAGAGAATTAAATGAGACAGAAAAGAACAAAAATATGCTTAGAGGATGGGGAACTGAGTTTCTTTTACAAAATTCTTTATCAGTATGAAAGCGATAGCCATCACAAGGGTTATGATTTACGTTACCTTAGTAAAGAGCTTCGCTCTATGATAAATTTGAAAGGGAAGCAAACGAACATAACTACGCCTAAAACCAAAAATACGCTTTTTTATACAGGAAACACTGTTATAGCTGATTTTCTGAGACATGTTAGAAATGCTTTTGCCCATTGTAATATTGGAAGTTCTAAGAATTCTTTAACTTTCTCTTTCTACGACGAATACCAAGGAAAGTGTACTATGGACGGAAGTATGGATAAAGCAATTTTTTACCGATTAATCAAAGAAATAAATAATACAAGAAAGTTATGAAACAGATTAAATTTTCTTTTCTACTCACTGCGCTTTTAAGCATGGTTGGAGCGAGGGCATTAGCCCACGATATTGAGGTGAAGAACGCAGATGGTGTCACTATCTATTACTACTGGGTGAATAACAAAACGGAGTTGTCCGTTAGTCATCGGGGACATTATTATTCAGATTTCTCCAATGAATACTCAGGTAACGTGGTGATTCCCGAATCTGTCACCTATAACGGGAAAACCTATCCCGTGACGAGCATCGGCAGTTCTGCGTTCTCTAATTGCTATGGTCTGGCGAGCGTTACCATCCCGAACTCCGTGACAAGCATCGGCGGCTCTGCGTTCTCTGCTTGCTCTGGCTTGACGAGCGTGACAATTCCTAACTCCGTGACAAGCATCGGCGATGGTGCTTTCTCACGGTGCTATTTCGCACGTGAAAATTTTGTCAACAATAGCACGTCTTCAAGCGACAACAACTGGGGTGCCAAGAAAGTCTGGATTCCTGATTCAGTCAAGGATATATTCCTCAATGAGGCTCAGGTTCCTGATGGCAATGATACCGCCACAATCGAGAAGCTTCAGCTCGCCAAAGTCAACGTTGCCCATACTGCAATGCTTCTTTTCGTTGGCTACATTGATGCCGCCACGTCAATGTCAGAATCTTGCGGAGGTGGTGGCGGTTCTTCTCCAGAATCTGGCTGGGGCAAAAAAGATGACGAGGACGAACGCACCTATGCCCGCAGATGCCTTCAGATGGCGCACTCCATGTGCAAACCAAAGCCACGCCAACGTAGTTTCCACCGTTAAACCAATAAATCTTTACATTATGGCTATCAAGAAAAGTAAGAATAACGAATCAATAACCGACTTCGACAATATGATGAACGAGATCGAAGAGGAACTAGAGGTTCAGCAAGCCGAACAGGACATCGTCAACCGGGTTCCAGAACTCAAACAGTTGAGTGCCGACATAGACAAGGCAACCACTGCCGTCATCAATGCCAAGCTATCCTTAGAATCTTCAATCCGCCAAACCCAGCGTGAAGAAGGAATACTCGGTGCTGCCGTGAATACCATCAGTGGCAAGGTTGACACCATCAATGAGACCATCGACCATGTTATGGATGATGCGCCCTCAAAGTTGAAGGTTACGGTGAATGTGTCTGATGCTG
>JAFPYO010000051.1:0-80174 GCA_017412145.1 Prevotella sp. | reverse complement strand
CTTGGCCTGCTTCTTCGTGGCTACGAAGAGGATGCGCTTGCCCGACTTGGCAATTTGCTTGAGTGCTTCTGCTGCCTTATCGACACGTTCGACGGTCTTGTGCAGGTCGATGATGTGAATGCCGTTGCGCTCCATGAAGATGTAGGGAGCCATGGCGGGGTTCCATTTGCGGGTGAGGTGGCCGAAGTGGCAACCTGCCTGCAGGAGTTGGTCAAAATTTGTTCTTGACATAGTTTCTTTCTGTTTTTTTTGTTAGTTTACTTTCTTTTTTGATTCTCTCTTAGAATCCAACCGATGAGTAATTGATATTTGACAATTTGACAATTTACCATTAGACAATTGCCTGTTGTCAATTCAAGTCTCAAGGGTTTAGATGCTAAACTTATCCAGTGATTAACGCTTACTGAACTGGAAGCGGCGGCGTGCCTTGGGCTGACCCGGCTTCTTGCGCTCAACCTCACGAGAGTCGCGGGTGAGGAAGCCCTGAGCCTTCAGTGCCTTCTTGTCGTCGGCATTGATTTTCACAAGCGCACGTGCGATGGCCATACGAAGGGCCTGGCTCTGACCGGTGAAACCACCGCCGTCGAGGTTGACCTTGATGTCGTACTTGCCTTCCACGCCGAGCAGCTGCAGGGGCTGCTTCACAACGTACTGCAGAATGCCCGAGGGGAAATACTGCTCCAGCTCACGCTTGTTGATGACAATTTTGCCGGTTCCCTCCGTCAGATAGACACGAGCAACAGAGCTCTTGCGACGACCGACTGCATTGATTTGTTCCATATAATCTGTTTTTTTACTTTACTACTTGATTTTTTACTCCCTCAATTACTTATAGAGATTGATGTCGATGGCCTTCGGCTTCTGTGCCTCGTGCGGATGCTCCGTTCCGTTATAGACATAGAGGTTGTCGAGCAGATGGCGACCCAGACGGCCTTTCGGCAGCATACCCTTCACGGCGTGCTTGATAATGCGCTCCGAACCGTAGGGATGCTTGCGCAACTCGGCGGGCGAGTTGAAGCGCTGACCGCCGGGATAGCCCGTGTAGCGTGTATAGACCTTGTCGGTCTCTTTCTTGCCGGTGAAAACCACCTTGTCGGCATTGATGATGATGACGTTGTCACCACAATCGACGTGCGGGGTGAATGTGGGTTTGTACTTTCCGCGCAGCAGCTTGGCAACCTTCGTGCACAGGCGACCAACAACTTGGTCGGCAGCGTCGATGACCACCCACTCTTTGTTCATTGCGGCTGTTTCCTTCGTCACGGAAATAGTCTTGTAGCTTAAAGTGTTCATTTCAATTTTAAAATTTTACTTCAAAAACGTTTTCTATTTAATTATTAATGTACACGAGCGATTCACTAACCACAATGCCCGGCCAAAGACACTGCTATTAACACCCTCATGCGCGGGGATTCTAAGACCTCCCCAAATAATCGGACTGCAAAGGTAGTAAGAAATGATGAAATGGTGAATGGTGGAATTGGCAAAAATAGCAAGAATTACGAAAATTTAACATTATTGAGAATTTTTAATAGTTGATTTTTGTGTTTTTGGGTAGTTTTTTATAACTTTGCACGCAATATTTTCATGACGAAGATGCGATTGACTACGAAAAATTTCAAAACCAAATAAAACGATTGACAATGAAAAGACTATTCTTTTTGGCCGCCCTCGCAGGACTGGCCCTCAGCACGCAGGCTGCGAAGAAAAAAGTAGTGAAGCCCATGAAACTCGTTCCGGCAAGGGTGATTCAGCCGACGATGACCGAAATCGAGGACTTGGACGTGAATGAACTCAACCGACTGCCGTTGCACACCACGTTTTTCGCCTACGAAAACGAGGCGTTGGCGTTGCAGGGCGACCGCACGAAGTCGAAGAACTTCCTGTCGCTCCACGGCACGTGGAAATTCAACTGGGTGGAGAACCGCGACCAGCGTCCCACCGACTTTTTCGAGCCGAACCTCGACGATTCGAGTTGGGGAACGATTCCCGTGCCTGGCATTTGGGAGATGAACGGCTACGGCGACCCGATTTATGTGAATCCGGG
The DNA here is from genome assembly GCA_017412145.1 of Prevotella sp. Lineage (GTDB taxonomy): Bacteria > Bacteroidota > Bacteroidia > Bacteroidales > Bacteroidaceae > Prevotella. Next base: position 78,127 of record JAFPYO010000051.1, on the reverse strand, counting down.
TTTCGCGTGGAAAACTCATTTCGACGGAAAACCGCCGAGAGTGCCCGTGAAGGACAACCACGTGGGTTCGTATCGCCGCTCGTTCACGATTCCTGCCGACTGGAACGGAAAGCAAGTCATTGCCCACTTCGGCAGCGTCACGTCGTGCATCTATCTCTACGTGAACGGTAATTTCGTCGGCTATGCCGAGGACTCGAAAGTGGCTGCCGAGTTCGACATCACGCCCTTCGTGAAGGCTGGCGAGGAGAACCTGATTGCGTTTCAGGTGTTCCGCTGGTGCGACGGCTCGTGGTGCGAGGACCAGGATTTCTGGCGATTGAGCGGTGTGGCGCGTGATTGTTTCCTGTATGCGAGAAACAAGGAGTTTCACGTTGAGGATTTGCAAATAAAGCAAGGATTGTTCGACGACTATACGACTGGTACGTTGGAAATCGAAGCAAAATTGTCGACTGATGAATTTATCAGAGTAAACTACGAACTACTCGATGCTGATGGTAAAAAGGTTGTTCCCACAGATGCGGACCACTCTCCCGATGTGAACGACTACAGCCGTCGTTTCGACAATATTGCATTGAAAAACTGCAAGACTTGGACGGCAGAGACACCTTATCTTTATACGCTTGTGGCAAAGGTTTACGACATAAGAAAACTGAATACGAACAGGCCTTGTGAACAGGTGGAGGCTGAGTTGGCAAAAATGAAACCCATCGAAGTCATTCCCGTGAAAGTCGGCTTCCGCCGCGTGGAAATCAAGAATTCGCAGTTGTTGGTGAACGGAAAACCCATCTTAATCAAGGGTGCGAATCGCCACGAAATCGACCCCGACGGTGGCTATGTCGTGTCGCGTGAGCGGATGATTCAGGACATTCAGATTATGAAACGACTGAACATCAACGCCGTGCGCACCTGCCACTATCCCGACGACCCGATTTGGTACGACCTTTGCGACGAATACGGACTTTACGTCACGGCTGAGGCCAATCAGGAAAGTCACGGTTTCCAGTATGGCGACGATGCCGAGGCCAAGAAACCGACCTTCGCCAAGCAGATTCTCGAGCGCAATCAGCACAACGTGGCGGCGCATTTCAACCATCCGTCGGTCATCGTGTGGTCGCTCGGCAACGAGACGGTGAACGGGCCGAACTTCGAGGCAGCCTACGAATGGGTGAAAGAGGCCGACCAGTCGCGTCCGTGCCAGTGGGAACAGGCAGGAAAAACGGGTTGGAACACCGACATCTACTGCCCGATGTATCGCACACCTGCGGAATGCGAGGCTTACTGCAAGAACGACAGCCTGACAAAGCCGCTGATTCAGTGCGAATACAACCACACGATGGGTAATTCTGGCGGTGGACTGAAGGAATATTGGGAACTCATTCGCAAATATCCGAAGTATCAGGGTGGCTACATCTGGGACTTCGTCGATCAGGCCCTTCACCGCAACATCAATCCAAAGAATCTCACCGCTTCGCTCGACGAATTGAACAAGGTGGCGAACCTGCCGTATTCCGAACTGAACAAGATTCACTATACCTACGGCGGCGACTACAACGACTACGACTATTCCGACAACAACTTCAACAACAACGGCATCATCGGTCCCGACCGCCAACTGAATCCCCACGCCTACGAAGTGGCGTATCAGTATCAGAACATTTGGGTGAAGCCAGTTGGCGACATCAAAGAGACGAAAACCATTGAAGTGTTCAACGAATATTTCTTCCGTGATTTGAGCCATTATAAAATGGGTTGGAGACTGATGGTCGATGGTGGTGTCGAGCAATATGGCTTCATCGAAAACCTCGATGTGGCACCGCAGGCAAAGAAAACCTATCAGATTCCGTTTGATCTCGAAAAAGTTGAAGACGAAGAGGCAGAAATTTTCTTGTACATCGGTTTCTGGCAGGAAATTGAAGAGCCGCTCATCAAAAAAGACCAAAACGTGGCTTATGCCCAGATTCCCATCAGGAAATGGGGTCACCACTGCTGCGATTTCGAACTGCCGTCGATGGCCGTTCCAAAGGCGAAAATCAAAGTGGAAAACAAGAAAAAGAGCGACGAAATCACCGTCTGGAACGCCAATTTCAGCATCAAATTCGACAAGGCAACAGGTCTTTTGAAGCAGTATCAGGCATACGGCAACGAACTTCTGGGCGAAGGCGGCACGTTGCGTCCGAACTTCTGGCGCGCCCCGACCGACAACGATATGGGCGCAAAATTGCATCAATTCTTCAAGGTTTGGAAAGACCCGAAAATGACGCTCACCGAACTGACTTCCTCGTATGACAAGAAGAAAAACGAGGCGACGGTGAAGGCCGTTTACGATATGCCCGACGTGAAGGCTCAACTGACGATGGCCTATGTCATTGTCGAGGGCGGAGCCATCCACGTTTTCGAGAAGATGACAACCGACCCCGAAGCCAAAGTCCAAAAGATGTTCCGCTACGGCGTGGTGATGGATTTGCCTTACGACTTCGAAAATAGTTATTTCTACGGACGCGGTCCGAAAGAGAACTATGCCGACCGCAAGGATTATTGGTATATCAGCCAATGGCGGCAGACCGTCGATGAGCAGTTCTTCCCCTACATCCGTCCGCAGGAAACAGGTACGAAGAGCGATATTCGTTGGTGGCAGCAGACGAACAAGAACGGTGTCGGCCTGCGCGTTCAGGCTAGCGGCACGTTCTCGGCCTCTGCGCTGCACTACAACATCAGCGACCTCGACGACGGCGAGGAGAAAGATCAGCGCCACTCGCCCGACGTGCCGAAATCGAAGTACACCGAACTGACGCTCGACCTTGAGCACGCAGGCGTGGGCGGCATCGACAGCTGGAGCGCGAAGGCCGAGGCCCAGCCGCCCTATCGCGTCGAATACAAAGACCGATTGTTTAAGTTCTGGCTGATTCCCGTGGTGAAATAAAAGGGGCGGAGCGAATGAGCGAAACGCTGAAGGAAAAAACGGCAAAAGGGCTGTTCTGGGGCCTCACCAACAATGGCGTACAGCAGTTGATTGGAGTGGTTGTTGGCATCGTGCTGGCACGTCTGCTCTCGAAGACCGACTATGGAATGATGGCGATGATTGCCATTTTTCCGCTCGTCGCCAAAGAAATCCAAAATAGTGGTTTCACGGCAGCCTTGACCAACCTGAAAAATCCGACGCACCGCGATTACAACTCGGTGTTTTGGTTCAACATCATCGTTGGAACAGCCCTTTACGCCTTGCTTTTCTTCGTTTCGCCGCTGATTGCGAATTTTTACAACGAGCCAGCGCTGACTAAACTCTGTCGCTACGCATTCCTTGTCATTCCGCTGTCGGCTTTGGGCACGGCGCAGTCGGCCGTGCTTTTCAAGAATTTGAGAGTGAAGCAGCAGGCCAAGGCCGGAATGTTCGCGGTGATGGTTTCCAGTGTCGTCGGTGCGACGATGGCGTGGTTAGACTTCAAATATTGGTCGCTCGCCACGCAAAGCCTCGTCTATATCGGCCTGAACACGTTGATGTTATGGCATTATTCGCCTTGGCGACCCATTTTCGAACTCGATTTTGAGCCCGTGAAGCGGATGTTCCCCTTTTCGTGCAAGTTGCTTGTCACGAACATCGCCATTCACATCAATAACAACGTGTTGAACATTCTGTTGGGCAAATTTTTCACGAAGGAAATCGCTGGAACCTATTCGCAGGCCAACACGTGGGCCAGCAAGAGTTCCTATCTGGTACAGGGAATGGTGCAGCAGGTGGCGCAACCCGTTTTGGTCGGATTGAGCGACGAGCGCGAACGACAACTCACCGTTTTGCGCAAGATGATGCGCTTCACGGCCTTCGTCACGTTCCCCTTGATGTTGGGGTTGGCCTTGGTGGCGCGTGAGTTCATCGTGCTTGCCATCACGGAAAAATGGATTGAATCGGCCAAATTGCTGCAATATTTGTGCATTTCGTGGGCATCGGTTCCGCTTTCTTATCTGCTTTCCAATGTGATTATCAGCAAAGGAAAATCGGGTGTGTATATGGGTTGTACTGTCACGTTGGCAGTCCTGCAAATCGCCTTGATGTGGGTGCTCTATCGATATGGAATCCAAACGATGGTGGTCGGATTCGTCGCGCTGACTTGCCTATGGGTGTTCGTCTGGCATCATTTCACGCAGCGGCTGACAGGCTACAGCCTCGTGATGTTCCTCAAAGACACCGTTCCATTCGCCTTCATCGCCTTGTGCGTGATGGTCGCCACGCATTACCTGACATCGTCCATCGAAAACCTTTGGATTCTCTTGGTGGTTAGAATTGTCATTGCGGCGGTGCTTTATTTCGTTGTTTTGAAACTGGCCCATGCGAAGATTTTGGAGGAAAGTTTGCAATTTGTCAGAAAGCGGTTTTAATTGATTAACCATCTGAAAATGAACAGAATAACGATTTATCCATATATCGCATACGAAAAAGGTGAGCGTGCCAATCCGTACATTCATGACTTCGTCGAAGTCATCGAAAACTCTGGTTGGGCCGTTGTCGGCAATCGTCCCAGCCGACATCCGTTGTTGTCGATTCTCTTTCCCAAAAATTGGGGCGACATCACCGTTTTCAATTGGTTTGAAAGCATACCCGACTACAAACATGGGTTGCTTCAGTCGATGGTCGCGATTTTCTATGTTGCTTTGTTGAAAATTTTCAGAAAGAAGGTCGTTTGGGTTTTACACAACAAGAAATCACATCAATCAGACCATGCCCGACTAAAAAAATGGATGGGAAAGTATATTGCTTACATGTCAAACCTGATTGTTACGCACGCAGAAGAAGGCCTTGAAATCGTACGGAAGCAATATCCTCATGCCTTGAAAAAGACTCACTTTTTGCATCATCCGACCAAGAATCGACTGAGTGGTAAAGTGGTCGAGAAACAATACGATTTCATCATTTGGGGAACCATCACGCCGTACAAAGGTGTCAAGGAATTTCTTGAATATCTCAGTCAGAATGTCGAATGGAATCCATCGTGCTATATCGTGGGCAATTGTCCGAATCCAGCATTGAAAAAAACGATTCAATCGCTGGCGGAAAAAAATCATGTCATTTACAGGGCAGAGGGACTTCCTTTCGACGAAATCGGCGAAATGGTCGGTCAATCGCGTTTCGTGTTGGTTCCCTATCATTCGGATACGATTCTCAGTTCAGGCATTTTAATGGATTCCTTGTCATTTGGGGCAAAAGTCATCGGCCCCAATGTCGGCTCTTTCAAGGATTATGCCAAAAATCCACAGTTGAGGGTCTATACATTTGACTCGTTCGACGATTTGGCATCTATTTTGAAGGAACACGGCGACGAGGCGATTCCCATTGATGGCTTCGAACAGTTTTTAAATGACAATGACTGGCCTCATTTTATCCAAAATTTTCACTCACGATTGTTTTCTAAAGTATGAACACTGCCCCCATCCTCCTTTTCGTCTATAACCGTCCCGAGCACGTGCGGCGGTGTGTTGATTCTTTGCTTGCCAACGATTTGGCTGGTGAAAGCGAATTGTTTGTTTTTTCGGATGCTGCCAAAGACGAAACGTCGAAAAGCGAGGTTTCCGAGGTGCGGCGTTTCGTGCGTTCCATCGAGGGTTTTAAGGCCGTTCACATCGTTGAACGCGACGAAAATTGGGGGTTGGCTCGCTCGATTATCGACGGTGTGACGCAGACACTCGAACGCTACGACCGCGTCATCGTTTTGGAAGACGACCTCGTGCTTGCGCCCTATTTTCTGCAATTTATGAACGATGCTTTGGAAATCTATAAAAACGAGGGGCGAGTAGGGCATATTCAGGCTTGCGATTTCACGCAGGATCCGACGCTTCCCGATACTTTCCTGATTAAATGGACGGGCAGTTGGGGCTGGGCGACGTGGCGACGCGCTTGGCAGCATTTCAATCCCAACGGACAAGAATTGCTCGACGAACTAAAGCGTCGGAAACTGACTCGTCGCTTCGATTTCAACGGGAAATACGGGTTTACGCGGATGTTGCGCCGTCAAATCGAGGGCAAGAACAATTCGTGGGCGATTCGGTGGAATGCATCGCTGTTCTTGGCCGATATTCTTTCGCTGAACGTGGGGCGTTCGCTCGTACAAAACGAGGGATTCGACGGTAGCGGAACGAATTGCGGCAACGACGGCCTTTATGCCTCGAATCTCTGGACGAAACCGCTGCCAGTCGAGAAAATTCAGCCCATCGAAGAAAACGAATTGGCGCGAAATGCTTTCGAAAAGTATTATGCACGCACCAATTCGTTCTATGCCAAAGCCCTCAGACGGCTTAAACGCACGCTGAAGGGCGATTTCTGGGCGTAAAAAGATTGTTTTTTACACCAAATGTTCGATGAGTTCGGCGCGGTCGCCGGGAAGCAGGTCGATGACGGGAATTTCCACCATCGTGTAGCAGCCGGGCTGTTGGCGCAGTGAGGCACGGGCGACATTCACCAGCACCTGTGCCGTGAGCGCGGGGTTGTTGATTTGCATATTGAACTCGAATCGCTGGTTCTGCGTCTTTCCCGAAACGCCTTTGCGCACGAGGTTCACGCCGTGTCCCATATCGCGCACGTCATCGACCGATGCCACGGCAAACACGTGGGTTTCGTCGTGAGCGAAATAGGGGTCGGCCTTGATGGCTTTCGTCACGTCTTCGAGTTTCGCGCCGTCTTCGAGTTCGACATAGACCATTCGGCGATGGATGCCCTCGCCGAGCGGAATCGTCACCGACAGCGCATTTTTCACGCCCTCTTTCGAGCGCACGCAAACCGAGTGTCCCATCGACATTCCCGGACCGAAGTTCGTGTAACTCAATCCCTTCGGTGCAAGGCTTTGCATCAGCGTGCGGACGACGCTGTCGGAGCCCGGGTCCCAGCCTGCGGCAATCACGCTGACCGTGCCAGTCTGCTTGTTCAGCGCCATCAGTCGCTCGCGATAGCCGCGAATGTCGGTGTGGATGTCGAAGGAATCGACGGTGTTGATGCCGAGCGGCAGAATCTGACGCGCAAATTCCTCGCACGAGCGCGTCGGCGCAGCCAGAATCGCCACATCGACGTCTTTCAGTTCGCGTATGTCCTTCACCACCTCATACGGCGTGAGTTCCAGCGGTTTGTTGTCACTTCCGTTGCGGCGCACGATGCCCGCAATCTCAAAATCTACGGCGGCTTCAAGAGCCTCCACGGTGAATCGACCGATATTGCCGTAGCCAACGACGGCTGCCCTGATTTTCTTCATATTTTTCCGATTTTTTGTATGATATTGCAAAATGTTGAATTTGACGATGCAAAATTATAGAATTTTCGTCAGAAAATCGTCGATAAGATAAAATATTTTTACGAAAAAGACTGCACAAACGGCGCGAAATGTGCAGAAACGAATCATTTTCGGGAGTTTCTTTTGGTTAAGAGGCGAAAAAAATGTAATTTTGCAGGTTGAAAAGATTTTATATACACATTATTATATTTTATGGCATTAAAAATTGTTGTACTTGCCAAGCAAGTACCAGACACCAGAAACGTGGGCAAGGACGCTATGACCGCCGAAGGAACGGTGAACCGCGCCGCCCTGCCCGCCATCTTCAATCCCGAAGATTTGAATGCGTTGGAACAAGCATTGCGACTGAAAGAACAACACCCCGGCTCGACCGTGGGACTGCTGACGATGGGACCACCGCGTGCCGGTGAAATCATCCGTCAGGGTCTCTATCGCGGAGCCGACACGGGCTGGCTCTTGACCGACCGCCTGTTTGCCGGTGCCGACACGCTGGCAACGAGTTATGCGCTCGCCACGGCCATCGAGAAAATTGGCGATGTCGATATTGTCATCGGTGGTCGGCAGGCCATCGACGGCGACACGGCGCAAGTGGGTCCGCAGGTAGCGCAGAAACTGGGATTGAACCAAGTGACTTATGCAGAAGAAATTCTGAAGATAGAAAACGGCAAGGCCACCATCCGCCGAATGATCGACGGTGGCGTGGAAGTGGTCGAGGCACCGCTGCCCGTGGTGATTACCGTCAATGGCAGTGCTGCGCCGTGCCGTCCGCAGAATGCGAAGTTGGTGATGAAATACAAGTGGGCGACGTGTCCGTTGGAACGCACCGACGAGAACAGTGCCTACGCGCATCTCTACGCCGAGCGCCCCTATCTGACGCTGAACCAGTGGTCGGTGGCCGATGTCGATGGCGACCCGAACCAATGCGGTTTGTCGGGTTCGCCCACGAAGGTGAAAGCCGTGAAGAACATTGTTTTCCAAGCGAAAGAGTCGAAAACGCTGACCTCTTCCGATGGCGACATCGAGGGAATGATTCAGGAATTGTTAAATGAGAAAATCATTGGATAATGAGAAGTTAAAGAAGTGAAGAAGTTAAGGAAGTTAAGCCAAATGTCAATTCACTAACACAATCGGAAAGGGTATTGGCTTAACTACTGCCCGAAAGGGTGAGCGAAGCGATAACTTCTTAACTTCATTAACTACAAAAGACTAAGAAATTATGAATAATGTTTTTGTATATATCGAAATTGAGGACACCCTCGTTCAGGAAGTCTCTCAAGAATTGCTGACAAAGGGCAGGAAACTCGCCAACGAACTGGGCGTGGAACTTCACGCCGTTGTCATCGGAACGGGCATCAAGGGTCAGGTTGAAGAGCAGATTCTGCCTTACGGTGTCGATAAACTCTTCGTTTTCGACGCACCCGAACTGTTCCCCTACACCTCGGCACCCCACACCGACATTATGGTCAATCTCTTCAAGGAAGAGCAGCCGCAGATTTGCCTGATGGGTGCAACGGTGATTGGTCGCGACCTCGGACCACGTGTCAGCTCATCGCTCACCAGCGGACTGACAGCCGACTGTACGGAACTGGAAATCGGTTCGTATGAGGACAAGAAAGAGGGCAAGACCTACGAAAATCTGCTCTATCAGATTCGTCCCGCCTTCGGTGGTAACATCGTGGCGACCATCGTCAATCCCGACCATCGCCCGCAGATGGCGACCGTGCGTTCGGGTGTGATGCAAAAAGCCGTCTATGAGGGCGATTGCAAGAAAGAAGTGGTCTATCCCGAAGTGTCGAAATACGTCAGCCCCGAAGCGTTTGTCGTGAAAGTGCTTGAGCATCGCGTCGAGGCTGCGAAGCACAATCTGAAAGGTGCGCCCATCGTGGTTGCTGGTGGCTATGGTGTCGGTTCGAAGGAAGGCTTCGACCAGTTGTTTGAACTCGCCAAAGTGCTTCACGGCGAAGTGGGTGGCAGTCGCGCCGCCGTCGATGCTGGCTGGATTGACCACGACCGCCAAATCGGTCAGACGGGCGTCACCGTGCATCCGAAAGTCTATATCGCCTGCGGCATCAGCGGTCAGATTCAGCACATCGCCGGTATGCAGGATTCGGGCATCATCATCAGCATCAACAACGACCCCGAAGCACCCATCAACAAGATTGCGGATTACATCATCGTTGGGACGGTGGAGGAAACGGTGCCGAAATTAATCAAATACTACAAACAAAATAGTAAGTAAAAGCCCCCTCCCAACCTCCCCCGACTGGGGGAGGAGAGGGGAATGTATTAACTTATAAATAACAGATTTTTTATGGGAGAATTTGAGTTCTTTATCGCTCTTTTGGGTATTGCTTGGGGCATTTTAAGTATTATTTTGTTTTTCAAAATATGGGTGATGACTAATGATGTTAAATCCATAAAAGATTATTTGCTATCAACCCATACAACCCAATTGGTTTCGTCAAAAACTGAGAGCATCAATACAACTAAGTCGGATGAACTTAAAGTTGATGATTTTGTGTATTCATACTCGAAAGAAAGAAGAGTATTAATAAAAGAAAAAGTTGGAAAAGGTGTCTATCGTTGTGTAGATCCAACTACAAATCAAGATGAAGGTATTTTTAATGAAGATGATTTGACAAAAAAATAAAATAAACTATGGCTAATTATTATAGCGATCATCCAGAAATTGGTTTCTATTTGAACCATCCCCTGATGGCTCGAATTGTCGAGCTGAAAGAAAAGGGTTTCGCAGACGCGAAAGAATTTGACTATGCCCCCGTAGATTTGGGCGACGCCATCGAGAACTACAAGCAGATTCTCGACATCACGGGCGACATCGCGGCCAACATCATCGCGCCGAACTCGGAGAGCGTGGACCTCGAAGGACCGCACCTCGAAAACGGACGCATGATTTACGCCTCGAAGACGTTTGAAAACCTCGATGCCACGCGCAAAGCAGGACTTTGGGGCGTTTCAATGCCCCGTCGCTATGGCGGACTGAACCTGCCGAATGCCGTCTTCTCGATGTTGTCGGAGTTGATTTCCGCTGCCGACGCTGGTTTCCAGAACATCTGGAGCCTGCAAAGTTGCATCGACACGCTCTATGAATTCGGTTCGGAGGAGCAGCGTCAGAAGTACATTCCGCGTGTCTGTGCTGGCGAAGGAATGTCGATGGACCTCACCGAGCCCGACGCAGGCAGCGACCTGCAGCGCGTGATGCTCAAGGCCACGTTCGACGAAAAGGAAAACTGCTGGCGACTGAACGGCGTGAAGCGCTTCATCACCAACGGCGACTCGGACATTCACCTCGTACTGGCTCGTTCCGAAGAGGGGACGAAAGACGGTCGCGGCCTGTCGATGTTCATCTATGACAAGCGTCAGGGCGGTGTGAACGTGCGCCACATCGAGCACAAACTCGGTATCCACGGTTCGCCGACTTGCGAATTGACCTATAAGGACGCGAAAGCCGAACTCTGCGGTTCGACCCGTCTCGGCCTGATTAAATACGTGATGGCACTGATGAACGGCGCTCGTCTGGGCATTGCAGCGCAGTCGGTCGGACTCTCGCAGGAAGCCTACAACGAAGCCCTTGCCTACGCGAAGGAACGCGCCCAGTTCGGCGAGAAAATCGTGAATTTCCCTGCCGTCTATGATATGCTGTCGCGAATGAAGGCGAAACTCGATGCAGGTCGTTCGCTGTTGTACCAGACGGCTTGCTACGTCGATATTTACAAGTGTCTGGAAGACATCGAGCGCGATCGCAAACTCACGCCCGAGGAAAAGCAGGAACTGAAGAAATATCAGCGTCTGGCCGATGCTTTCACGCCGCTGGCGAAGGGTATGAACTCGGAATATGCCAACCAAAACGCCTACGACGCGATTTCGATTCACGGCGGTTCGGGTTTCATTATGGAATACAAGTGTCAGCGGCTCTATCGCGACGCCCGAATCTTCTCGATTTACGAGGGAACGACGCAGTTGCAAGTCGTGGCAGCCATCCGCTACATCACCAACGGCACGATGTTGCAGAATATCAAGGAGATGATGGAAAGCGAAGAATCTTCAAGTCCTTTGCTGAAGCGCGTCGAAAAACTCGTGGAGATTTACGAAGATGCCCTGAATTGCGTGAAAGCCTTTGAAAATCAGGCCGTTCAAGATTTCCTTGCCCGTCGTCTCTACGATATGACCTGCGAAATCGTGATGTCGTTGCTCATCATTCGCGATGCCGCCAAGGCACCCGAGTTGTTCGAGAAATCGGCACAGGTCTATGTGCGTATGGCCGAAGAGAACGTCATCGGCAAAGCCGCCTATATCAAGGCATTCCAAGCCGACGACCTCAACAGTTTCAAGGCTGTTGATAACGCCGTTGAAGAGTAAAAAATGGCTTTTGAATTCAGAAAATCGACCTTGACCGACATTCCGACTTTGTTGCATCTGGCTGAAGAGGCGAAAAAAACGATGCGACAAAGCGGAAACCTGACGCAATGGAGCGACGGCTACCCGTCGGACGAGGTTTTTCGGAACGATATTGGCAAAGGTGTCAGCTATGTCATCGAAGAAAATGGCGTGGCGGTTGGCACCTTCGCCTTTGTTCCAGGGCCTGACCCCACCTATGCCCAGATTTACGAGGGTCAATGGGCCGACGACACCCAACCTTACTACGTCATCCACCGCATTGCCAGTCTGCCCGAGTCGCACGGCACGATGGCTGCGCTCCTCGACTTTTGCTTCACGAAGACGCGCAACATCCGCATCGACACCCACCGCGACAACGCCATTATGCGCCACCTGCTCAAAAAGCACGGCTTTTCGTATTGCGGCATCATCTACCTGCTGAACGGCGACGAGCGTTTAGCCTTCCAAAAAATGATTTGATTACTTGTTTTTCTCGTAATAATCAAGGCCTTTTCTGACGTTTTCAATCAAAGCGTCGGACGTGTAGGTCGCACCCGTCACGGCATCGACTTTCGCCTTTTTCGCCTTCTTCACGGGCAGTCCGATGAACGCCTCGAACACTTTTTTCGCCTTCACCACGTATTTCGGGCCGTCGGGCGTGCGCAACGTCTCGATTTTCACGACTTTGTTGTTCTCAATATAGATTTTCACGGGAGTCGGACCGGCATAGCCCTCGATGTTTTTGCCGATGACCGTCGTGTTGACAATCGTGGTCTTACCATCTTTCGTGATGGTTTCGTCGCTTTGCACGGCACTCATCAGGAAGGCCGCAAGCACCGCAATGCCCAGAAATGTTTTCAGATTTTTCATATTCTTGCTTCAAGAAATTGGTTTATGCGGCGCAAAATTAGGCGTTTTTTTTGAGAAAATCGCGATTTTTATTAGTTTTCTCATTTTTTTTTAAATTTGTTTCAAAAATTATAAATAAATTCCGACCGACAACGACTGGAATTTCGGTGCGTGAGCCGTTTGCAGCACGTTGCAGGGCGAGTATTTCACATAGAAATTCACGATGGGTGTGTTGATGACACCCATGAAATCGACGGTCAGCGGTGTCACACGTGCGTCGTTGTCGGTGTCTTTGTACTTTTCCCCGTCGATTTTATAGCGCGTTTTCAGGCTGCTGTGCGTGTTCAGGTTGAACACGGGGCCTGCGCCGATGGTGAAGTCCTTGCCGATCCGATATTGGTAGAGTACGGGGACTTGCAGGCTGAACACTTTTACGCGCGAGAATTTCGGTATGGCTCCGTCGGGGTATTTGTCAATCAGGATGTTGCTTTCCGTGTCCTTGACAAATCGCCACACATCGGTCATGCGATAGTTGCGCCAGTCGAGGCCAAAGCCCACCGACCAGAGGCTTGGACTGCCGCAGCGATTGTATTCCCATTTCAGGATTGTCCAAAAGATTTCCCACGACTGCCCCATGGTGACTTCCATGTTGTCGGGTGCGCCGAGTGCCGTGACGAAGCCGACACCCACAGACGGCGAAAAACCGGACTCGCTGTCGCCGGGCTTGCACGGCGACTTTTTCCGTTTCAGAATCGGCCAAGAGAAATCCCATCGGCTGCTGTTGATGCTGCTCTCGCTCACATAGTTAGAATCGACGAGTTGGATGGTGTTCTCGTAGCGGAAATCGTCATCGTTTTCCTTTCCTGCGATTTGGATTTTCTGCAACGAGTCGCCCGTGATGATGGTTACTTTGCGAGGGTTGTTGATGACGAGCGTGTCGTCGGAAAGAATGGCGGCCTGCATCGTCGTTGCCGCGACGAGTGCCCCGAATGTCAAAAATAATTGCTTTTTCATAAACTTTACTTTTTATTTGAATTAGTCTTTAAAAATGATTTTCAGTTCGTCGAGCGAGGCCACCGACCCTTCCAGATAGATGACCGTCATGATGTCGCCTACGCGCTTGTAGCATAGGTATCGGCGCGTGTTGTTGCGCGGTGCCAGTTCGTACATCTGCGTGAATGTCTTTACTTTTTTATGGGCCATTCGTGCCGTTCCCGAACTATAGGGCTCGCGCGTTGTGAATTTCTCGCTGTCGGCGGTGAAATCTTCCGCTGCGATTCGGTCGATTTTCTTCGCCAATGCGTCGTCGGTCTGAAAGCGCACGCTGTGGAAATAACTCAGTTTGTACTTGCTGATGGCCTTTCCTCGGATGCGCGTTTCCACCATTTTTTCCGCAGGCACGATTTTCCCCTCAAACAGTTCGTTGATGCGAAGGCCGTTTTGGGCGTGGGCGTGCCCGCAGATAAACATCAGTAGAATAATGGTTAGTTGCTTCATATTTTTTTATTCGCTAAAAAGTTCTTTAAGTTGTTCTTCTGCCGTTTTCGCGGCTTCATCGTTGGCAATCGCGGCCATTGCTGTCTGCATTTCCCGCATCACGATGTCGCGGTCGGTGGTGCGCTTGCCATAAACATAGGCGACGCATTCATTGCTTCGGTCAAGATGATGCCACGCCAGTCCGACGCCGACGAGCAGCAACAGCGAGGCGGCTATGGCGAGAAGCGTAGAAAAACGGCTTTTCATCGGCTTTTCGATGGCGATTTTTTCGCTTACGGATGACACTTTTTCCGTTGATGTCGCGTTTTTCGACAACGATGCGAAATCGAGCATCATTTCCCGAAACGGCGCGAGGTCGTCGGGCAGTTTTTCCGTTCGATACAGCTCGTAGAGCCGTTTTTCTTCTTGGATTGTCGTTGTTCCGTCGAAAAATCGGTCGGTCAAAGTTCGTATTTCTAACTCTTTGTTCATGATTCAAATTTTTTCAGATATTGTTGCCTTACAGCCATTCGAGCGCGGCTCAATGCCTTTCTGACGGCCACTTCCGTGCTGCTTGTGAATTCGGCAATTTCTTTCATTTCCATTTCTTCCAGATGTCGCAGCCGCAAGATGGTTTGTTGCATTGTGGGCAGCGTTTCGATGATGGAGAGGATGCGTTCCGTCCGTTCATCGGCTTGCGGCTCATCTTCAGCGATTTGTCCGAGAGGCTCTTTTCGGTGCTGCCGTCGCAGTCGGTCGATGCTGAGATTCCGTGTGACGACCATCGCCATCGGTTGCATCGGACAGCGCAGTTCCGTGTGCATTTGCCAGAGTTTCAATAGCGCATCCTGCACCACGTCTTCGGCTTCGTCGGCATCTTTCAGATACCGTTTCGCCAGACTGATGAGTTGCGGTCGCAATGCCTGCGCTTCCAGTTTGAACTCTTCGGATGTCATTGGTTTTGTTTCACGTTCTGTTTTCTATACGCAGAAAACATCGGTTTGTGACATAAATTTTAATGATAAAACAATTTTTTTGTCAAATTTATCGTACTTTGCTTCCATTGGCTATTTGTGCTGCAAAATCTTCAATGGTAATGATTGAAATTTTGGGCCAGTCAATCTTTTTGAGTATGTTGAAATGTGAGTTGTTGGTAACAATGTACTCTGCATCAGCTGCCACAGCACAATCAACAAACTTATTGTCGTCGGGGTCGGCTTTTATCAGGCTAAAATGAATGTAAACATCCTGATAAATAGTGGTGTGTAAACGCGCAATGGCCTCCACTACATTCTTGGCAATTTCACGAGTGGTTTTCTCGGTCAAGATTTCCTCGTATTCAATCAAAATCTCGGTATTTACACACAGACAAATCTCACCAGCCAACACATCCGTCCAGATTTTGTGATATGGACTATGTGTGGGCAGAGCCTGCAATAAACAGTTTGTGTCAAGAACGATGCGCCGCATAACGATAGGGGGTGCGCATGTGCTCTGCGCCCCATTGATTGATGGTGTTTTCGTTAATTACGCCCTGATTCCACAGGTCATCAATGGCTTTTTGTGCCTTGAGTGCAAAAAAATGACCCACCAAGTCCTTAAATTCGTTCAGTTCAGTTTCGGACTTGATATTATTCAGAGCATTCATCAGCTCCATCTGTGCTATTTGATTGTATGACATATTCCGCCCTTTCACTTTCATTGCAACATGCAAAGTTATATTTTTTTTTTTTCTGCAAAAGTTTTTGTGGAAATTTTTCAGAAAGAACTCAGTTTTTTTGTAACTTTGCAGAATTAAACTGAAAAATATGGACGAAAACGAAGAGAAATTGCCAAAAACAGACGTGACAGACGAGTTGGAAGACGCCGACGGCGAACCTGCGGGCCATTCCGACTATAAACCTGTGAACCGCTTCGACGCCTCGGTGGTGCACCACTTGTCGGGGATGTATCAGACGTGGTTCCTCGACTATGCCTCGTATTCGATTCTCGACCGCGCCATTCCCCACATTGAGGACGGTTTCAAACCCGTGCAGCGCCGCATTATGCACTCGATGAAGCGGATGGACGATGGCAGATATAACAAAGTAGCGAACATCGTGGGGCACACGATGCAGTTCCACCCCCACGGCGACGCTTCCATCAAGGATGCGCTCGTGCAATTGGGGCAGAAAGACCTGCTGGTCGATACGCAGGGAAACTGGGGAAACATCCTCACAGGCGACGACGCGGCGGCTGGCCGATATATCGAGGCGCGGCTGTCGAAATTCGCGCTCGACGTGGTGTTCAACGCGAAAACCACCGAGTGGCAACTCAGTTACGACGGTCGCAACAAAGAACCGATTACGCTGCCCGTGAAGTTTCCGCTGCTGTTGGCGCAGGGTGCCGAGGGCATCGCCGTGGGACTTTCCACGAAGATTCTGCCCCACAATTTCAACGAACTCTGCGACGCGGCGGTGAGTTACCTGCGCGGTGAGGATTTCCAACTTTTCCCCGACTTCCCGACGGGCGGAAGTATCGATGTTTCGCGCTACAACGACGGTCAGCGCGGTGGTTCGCTGAAAGTTCGTGCGAAAATCGAGAAACGCGACCAAAAAACGCTTGTCATCCGCGAAATTCCCTATTCGAAAACGACGGGTTCGCTCATCGAGTCGATTCTGAAAGCTGTCGAAAAGGGTAAAATCAAGGCGAAGAAAGTCGAGGACAACACCGCTGCCGAGGTCGAAATCTTGGTGCATCTCGCGCCCGGCGTGTCGTCAGACAAGACCATCGACGCGCTCTATGCCTTCTCGGACTGCGAAATCAGTATTTCGCCCAACTGCTGCGTCATCGACAGCCGGAAACCGCAATTCCTGACGGTTTCAGATGTGCTTCGCCACAATGCCGATTCGACGATGAACCTGCTGCGTCGGGAACTCGAAATTCGTAAGAGTGAACTCGAAGAGCAGTATTTCTTCGCGTCTTTGGAGCGAATTTTCATCGAGGAACGCATCTATAAAGACAAGAAATTTGAGCAGGCCGAAACGCTCGACGCTACCGTGGCGCACGTCGATGGGCGTTTGGAACCGTTCAAGAAAGACTTGATTCGCGAAGTGACCCGCGACGACATTTTGCGGCTCTTGGAAATCAAGATGCAGCGCATTTTGAAGTTCAACAAGGACAAGGCCGACGAGTTGATGGCCAACATCCAGAAGGAAATCAAGGGCATCGTCCACGACCTCGCCCATATGACCGACGTCACCATCAAATGGTTTACGCAGGTCAAGGAAAAATACGGCAGCGAGTTTCCGCGTCGCACTGAGATTCGCAACTTCGACACGATTGTCGCCACGAAGGTCGTCGAGGCCAACCAAAAACTCTACATCAACCGTCAGGAAGGCTTCATCGGTACGGGTTTGAAGAAGGACGAATTCGTCTGCAACTGTTCCGACATCGACGACATCATCATCTTCTATCGCGACGGAAAATTCAAGGTGGTGCGCGTTGCCGACAAGTTGTTTGTGGGCAAGAACGTGCTGCATTTGCAGGTGTTCAAGAAAAACGATTCGCGCACGACCTACAACCTCGTCTATCGCGACGGAAAGAACGGTCCGTGCTTCATCAAGCGCTTCAACGTGACGGGCATCACACGCGACCGCGAAGTCGATGCCACGCAGGGCAAACCTGGCACGAAAGTGCTTTATTTCACGGCCAATCCGAATGGCGAGGCCGAAATTATCAAGGTGACGCTCGACTCGATTCTCTTGGCGAAAAATCCACGAAAAAAGATATTCTTGGAGCGCGATTTTGCCGACATCAGCATCAAGGGACGCGGTTCGAAGGGCTATCTGCTCACACGCGACCCCGTCCATCGCATCAGTCTGAAGAGTCACGGCCATTCGACGCTCGGAGGTCGGAAAGTTTGGTTCGACCCCGATGTGCGCCGCCTGAATTTCGACGAACACGGACGGTTGCTCGGTGAATTTTCCGACGACGACCAGGTGCTTGTGGTGCTTGACGACGGCGATTTCTACGTCACCTCGTTCGACCCGAACAACCATTTCGAGGATAATATTCTGCGCATCGAGAAATTCAAGCCTGAAAAGGTTTGGACGGCGGTGCTCTACGATGCCGACAACGACGGCTACGCTTACGTGAAGCGATTCTTGATGGAGGCGACGAAAAAGCATCAGAACTACCTCGGCGAGAATCCTGAATCGAAACTCATTCTGCTGTCCGACGAGCCTTATCCGCGCATCCGCGTGACGTTCAGCGAGGGCGATGCCTACCGCGAACCGATGGAAATCGAGGTCGAGGAATTTATCGGCGTGAAGGGCTTCAAAGCGAAGGGTAAGCGCCTGACGACGTGGAAAATCGGCGACATCGAGGAGTTGGAGCCGACGCGGAAGCCCGAGGAGGAGGCTCAGGATGAAGAAATTGAGATGAAGGATGAGGGTTTAGAAGAGGCTGAAGTCGATTCTAATCTCGTCGATTCTGAAGAAAATTCGGATTCAAATTCTGACGAGCCTGAAAACAACGATTCTGGGTCTGACGAATCGGCCAGTCCACAGTTTAAATACGACCCCGAAACGGGTCAATTGAGTCTATTTGGAGAATGAAAAACGGCAAGAAAATAGCCCTGAGCATTGTGGCACTGTGCATCGCCATCGTTTCGCAGGCGCAGGTCGCAGGCGATTCCATAGTATTAGTAGGCCATCTCTGCGGCGATCCGACAGTTCGTTCTAAGATGTTCGCCATCGGCCCGGCAAAAATCCTCGACACCTACCTCTCAGCCGAGCAATATTCGGGCGTCGAACTGCGCTATGTCAGCCAGTCCGTGAAGCCGATTCGCTACGGTTCGTGGTTGCAAATCGTCACCCATCAGGGCAGTTTCAGTTCGGTATCGAATCGGGCGGACAACCACAATGAATTGGGTGGAATGTACCAATTCCAGTATGCCCAGCACTACATTCTGCGACCTTCCGACCAACTTCAATTCGAACTCGGCGGTGCCATTGGGGCGCATCTCGGCTTCCTCTACAACACCTACAACGGCAACAATCCCGCACAGGTGCAGGCTGCGCTGCAATTGCGTCCGTCGGCGGCAGCAAACTACGTTTTTCCGCTGTTCAAACGGCGTTCCGTGCTGCGCTACGAAGTGTCGGCACCGCTCGTCGGACTGATGTTTTCGCCGAACTACGGGCAGTCGTACTACGAGATTTTCGGTCGCGGCAACTACGACCACAACATTGTGCCGACCACCATCTCCTCAACGCCCTCGCTGAGCCATCTGCTCTCGCTCGACTTCCCGATTTCCAAGAAAAATCCTCGGACGAAACTTCGCATCGGCTACCTCGGCGACTATCGGCAGGCGAAAGTCAACAATCTGAAGTTCCACCACTATTCCCATTTGATTGTCGTTGGATGGACGAAAGGGTTTTGAACCCACCCCCAACCCCTCCCGACGGGTGGGGAGAAGAATCTTTTAAAAAGTACATTCGTAAATTGTAAATAAAAATAGATGATGAATAAAATAGAGAATCGGACACGACGAATGAAAATTTTATCATTTATCATTTATACATTTTCATTTAGCATCGCGCTCACTTCTTGTGTCAAGGAAGAGCAGTTCGACAACACGCCGATGGGAAATTTCGAGGCACTTTGGAAGATCATCGACGAACACTACTGCTTTTTCGACTACAAAAAAGCCGAGTACGGACTCGACTGGAACGAGGTCTATCGCCGCTATCAGCCGCAGTTTCGCGGCAATATGACGCGGGCGCAGCAGTTCGAGGTGCTCGCCAATATGCTTGCCGAACTGCGCGACGGTCACGTGAACCTCTATTCTGCCTTCGACGTGGGCAGAAATTGGTCGTGGCACGAGAATTTCCCGGCGAATTACAGCGATTCGCTCATCCGCCGCTACCTCGGCACCGACTACCGCATTGCCGCAGGAATGCAATACCGCATCCTCGACGACAACATCGGCTATTTGCGCTGTCCGACCTTCGCCAACGAACTCGGCGAGGGCAATCTCGACGAAATTTTCTACTATCTTTCACCCTGTCGCGGCCTGATTCTCGACCTGCGCAACAACAGCGGTGGTCTCGTCACCTCTGCCGAGCAACTCGCCGCCCGTTTCACGAACGAAGAACGGCTCGTGGGCTATATGCAACACAAGACGGGGCGCGGACACAACGATTTTTCGGCGATGGAAGAACAGCGGCTGAAGCCCTCGAACGGTATTCGATGGCAGAAAAAAGTCGTTGTTTTGACGAACCGCAGTGTGTTCAGTGCCGCCAACGAGTTTGTGAAATACGTGAAATGCTGTCCACAGGTCATTGTCGTGGGCGACCGCACGGGTGGCGGTGCTGGACTACCCTTTACTTCAGAACTGCCGATCGGTTGGGGCGTGCGCTTTTCCGCCTGTCCGATGTACGACCGCGACCGCCAATCCACCGAATTCGGCATCGACCCCGACCACGCCGTCGCCCTGAAGACCGACGACCTCGCCAACGGCCACGACACACTCATCGAATTTGCCAGAAAAGAGATTTCGCGCTAATGATTCTCCTCGATAGTACCGAATTTAAAAGGATTCTTCATATTGCGAATATTTTTCGCAAAGTTAGGGATTTGTTTTGAAACAGCCAAACTTTTCCAGAAAAATCGAAAAAAACAGGGACTTTTTCGCCTGATGGCCTACTCAAGTCCCTGCTCTGTTTTTATAATCACGAAAAATCACTTCACTCGCTGCCCTTTCCCGTTGAGAACTAACTTTCGACCGTCGGCCACTTCACATAGGTATAGGTCAGGACCGATGGCAGTAATCAGCGAATAGGAAGGTGGTGTAATCGTGTGACCGTCGGGCGACATCAATCCGTGCCAACCATATTCAGCTTGATAACTACGACAACGAGCAACGGCTTGTTTAAATTGTGGTGCGCTGCTTTCGGAATACACTTCGTCGGTGTCGTATGTCAATACTTCTACTTCGCTGATGTAGAAGTCTTCCACGACATCGCCTTTCCGATTGTAGGTGCGGACGGAATGGTCGGGCATGACGGCTTCGATGAGGCTGTCACAAATGTTGAAACGGGCATTGGTAAACGGGATAATGGCTTTTAAATCGGGGCCGAGAACGGCATTCTGCTTGCCGTTATTGACAATCCAAAGCGAGTCTTTCGTCTCGATACGGAAATAATCTGGCTGCAATGCCCAGTTCCCCTGCTTGTCGATGAGTCCGACCCGCTCACCCCGCTCGTCATGCATGATGCAGTGCCCGTAATGGAACACATAGCCATCTTTTCCGGGGAAAAAGGGAATATGATTGTCGATGACAACCTTTCCCGTATGGTCGATAAACTTAATCCAACCGCCGTCGTCCACTGCTGCCAGTCCGTCGGAAAACACCCATGCATGGGCATACTTCGGCTCGATGGGAACCCTGCCCGTAAACATATTGAAGTAGCCCCTTTTCTTTCCGTTACTGAAGCAAACCAATGAGTCGTGACCAAGAGGCTTTGAAATCCATGCCACTTTTTTCAGAGTCTTTTCATTCGTAAAAAAATTGAAAATGTAGCCCTTACCATCACCGTGGTCGTGATAAAAGATGTTACGACTGACGAAAGTGCTCTCATAGCAGTATGGATCTTCACAGTGGTGATTCCTGCCATGTCTTTTGTAGTATTCCCTGCCGAAAACGTAAATCAACAGCGATGTGATAAAGAACATGAATATTGCCGCACTCGTGGCAAACAATCCCCAAACACATTTGGCAAACTTGCCGTTTCTTTTGTACCCAAACAGGCCGAAAAACCAGCCTAAAGCCTGACTTACTCCTCTCCACAACACCGTGAAGAACGTTTTTGCTGATACTTTTTCCATTTTTCCTAATCTTTAAAAGTTAATGAATCCATCGTTTCTATTCATGTTGCCACCAACATTGTGTCTCCTTCTCCTATATAATAAATGATAGGCAGCATATCAGACGGCATATCTTCATGAACCCTACAATGATTTGATTTATAAGGAAGTGATGAAAGTCGTGCCATGTCTTCCTCCGAAATGGGACGGTCGCGAAACACATAATTCCAATACGAACGATCTTCATAGGCATAATCATCTGCATCGAAGCAGGGATAGCCAACCCGCATCGCTCCGACATGGACTTTACATCTTTTTTTCGGCACATTCTTCATGGTATTGCCAGAGGCGAACCCCCACATCTCAATGTGTTCATGAATGTCCTCCAGTCCATGGAAAACGTGACCGAGAAGTTTAATGTCATCATAAATAGAGCATTGTCTAATCGTTACGCTACCGCTATTACTATTGCTTTCGTGCAACTTCAAAATCTTTGCTTTCATGTTTTTGCCGTTTTAGTAAGTTATTTTATTAATAATCTCTTTGTATTTCTTCAAGAATGGCATCAAAATCTATGACCATTTGTTCCATCGTTTCTATCGTGCCAATTTTTTCAAGTACGGTTGGTATCTGCTCGTACATCAATGTTCTTTTGCATGCAAGACCCATTGAGGGGACATATATTTCACAACTTACCATCATTTTGTTTAATCCATCGTCATCTACCGTTGACGGAGGGGAACATTCCAGTGAAAACACATGCCTTTTCCAATTCTTCCTACACATAACTGATACATAGTAATGTTCAATATTAAATGTGTAAGTTGGCATTTGAGGGATTTCAACCTTCGCTTTTTCGACAAGTTGTTCAGCAATCTTTCTGATTTGTGCCAGACGGAATACTATTGTTTTCATAATGATTCGTTTTTAATTCTATGATGGCCGAATATTTGCTCATTTTATGATATACACCACTATCTTCACATTAAACTTTGTCGTGTCCTCATACTCGATTTCCCAGTAGAAGTTTATGTCCTCTCCCAACAGGTCAACGAACACAGCCAGTTCGTTTATTTCCTCCACCATCAGTGCATGCCCTTTGGCTGCAACGATCTGAAGCAAAATAACTGTTGCATCAGGTATCTGCCGCAATAGTTCCTCTTTGTGGCTCATCAGTGTCCCGGCCAACGAATCACCCTCTTGAATATATTCAATCACCGTCACCTCCAATCCATTCCTGAAAAGACTGGTATAGTCATTGATATCAAGACCTATCAGAGGTGTTCTTTCGTGATTCATGACTTTCTTCTTGTATCGATCAGCCAAACGATGTAAGGCCTCTTGTGCAGTTATTTTCTCCATTGTTTCTGTCCCTTTCTATTTTTTTTCTTTGAAGTCAATACATCCCTTGAGTATCAATGTCCTTTTCCGAATTTAATAATGAACGTAATACTCATATTTTATATCTTTCTTTTGACACCACATCTCAATGTGGAAGTCTGCAAAATCCTTGTACTTGATAAACCACTTATACATTACCTGCATCATATCCTTGGCGTTCCGTGTTCCAGTGCGGAACATGATTTTCTTGGTGTTCTCCTCATCAAAATACCAGTTTTTTCAACCTCTCCGTGACGATTATATTCATAGTCAATCTCACTACCCCAAAAGTAGTGATTCATACCGCACTCTCCATCTTCATATACGAAATCAAGATGTTCACCTACTATGCCTTTCTTTTCATAGATGGTAACTTCGTAGTGCTCATGCTTCAAAAATAGACCATTCGGTGAAGTTATCTTGTTCTGCGTCAAAACCGTCATATCCAGATAAATATTAGCCCATAAGGAATTGAAAATCTGCAACATATCAAATCGTTCTATCGACGATTATTTTGTACATTTGCTTGCAGAATCCATGTAGTCCTTACCTTTCGAGTCATAGGAGTTCGCACGTGACATATGGTCTTTTGCCGATGAATAATCACCTCTTTCTGTCGCCTTTTGGGCTTCCGTCCTATGCCAATTGGCATTATCAAAATTATCACGTGCCTGTTTTTCATTCCATGCCTTATCATTTACAAAGCCCAATGGATGTTCTTCGTCTTCTTTCGGAGGAATGAGATTATTAGCTGCTTGTCGGCATTGAGCTATGGTTTCACCCTCCTCTATCAAATGGGCATTAAATCTTTCCAAACATCCTTCAAAAGTAATGGGAACTTTTCGTAGTTCCATTTCTTTGGCAATCTCCTTTCCGTATTCAATGAAATCTGCACGGAGCGTCCCTGCCGGGTGACTATCACTTCCTTTTGTTGCCCCCAAGGCATCTTCAAAATTTTCTGTATCTATCCCTGCCATGGCAGCATGAATGCCAGCAAAGAAATCACAAGCCAACTCGTGTTCCCAAACATCAAGGTTTTGATATGACTGCAAAGCACGGTGGGCACATTCATGGGTATAAACCAATGTCAGAGAGTCTTCTCCTTGTATACCCAATGTCATTAATTCACGGCGATTAAACCCAAACACGTCATCAAAAGGAGTACCAGCGTCTTTTGGCCAAACACATGTACCTTCAGAATCGACGAAGGGCACTTCTGGTAAGTGAAAAAACTTGCAAGCACGTTCTATGGCGCTTGCGACCATTTCGTCAGGGAGGATCAAATCATTCGTCATTTGAATCTCGGCATTGCAATCTTGCATTAAGTGGTCAAATGCCGTGTCACCCGTAGGATGGAAATCAATAGTTTCTGTCATAAGAAAACCTCCTCATTGTTTGTTTTTAGAGATAAGCTATTTTTCTGGTTTTTCTCTTATAGAGATGATTATTATTTTGAATCTATCAGTTACTAAGCCATAAATATAAAAGATAGATATCAGCAAGAATTACATTTGCTAAAAGAAAAGAAGTAATGGACGATATGTTTTTTAACTTTTTTGTAAACTTATGAATAAAAACATTTGGATTGCCTATGTTTTTTTTAGTTTCATCAGCTAACATAATTTGCTGCTTCAATTCTTGTAGGGTTGTCCGTGCGTTGTTTTTGGCATTGACAAAATCGTTTTTTTGCTCAATCAACATAGATAGTCTATCATTTAGGGACATGTCAACATCTTGGTATGCTCTAATTTCACTACATATTTGATTCTCTATTTTCTGACACTCCTTTTTGATGCTTGAAAAAAGGACATTATATAATTGTGATAATTCTCTTTTTTCATCTTCTATTCTATCTTTAGAACTTAGAGACTTTATAACATACTCTTTGAGTTCTCTAATAGATTGTTCCGTTTTTTTCTCAACTATTGTTACTTTGGAAGTTAACGAGCTATCCAAAGTGCTGATTTTTTGATTGACCCATGCCAAGTCTGCCTTATCAGCGAAATCTTTGGCATCTGGAACGTAAGTATAATCTGCACTTATATTCCTTACATTTTCGCTCGGCCAGCTTAAATTCCAACTTAAATTTGTAACAACTCTTTGTGGCATATCATCATGTAATTTTGTTTTCCCAATCTATTAATACTGAATCCATTACTTTTCGCCAACGAGTCATTGTAAGAGGAAAGTTGTTCCATAAAGAATCTTCTACGAAATAATCTCTTAACTGTAAAAAGTTACTTCCTGTCAGGCAGAATTCTTTGATGGACTTATTAGCATTATTATTCATTTCAGAATAATAGTAATTAATTTTCTTTATGTATTTCTGTCGCTTATCTTCGTTCTCACTTAAATATTGCTCGGATGCGAACCAAAACCAAAGCAAATTAGTTTGCCAAATCTCTTCTTTGTTTATTGGGATTGGAGTCAAACCTTGTGAGTGAATCCTAGCTATGTTTTTCTTTGCTATTCTATTATTGAATTCACTATTGGGCGTCCATGAATTACCCATGTGGTCTTTACAGTTCATTATTACAAAGAATGGTATATGATGTTGTTTTAATAAACTTAGTATTTTTATTTCCGTCGTACTGATGTCTTTATTTTCCATTACTAGTACCGCAATATCAATTTCTAACAAAGAACTTGTTGCCATAGCGGTATCTTCTTCATTCGCATTGAAGCCAGGAGTGTCAATAATGTTTATGTTATTCAATATTGGCTTCCATAAAGAAACCAT
Organism: Prevotella sp.; assembly: GCA_017412145.1. GTDB lineage: Bacteria > Bacteroidota > Bacteroidia > Bacteroidales > Bacteroidaceae > Prevotella. The sequence continues at coordinate 52,168 of JAFPYO010000051.1, read as the reverse complement.
AACCTTGTCTGTTTTAGAAGGGTACGAGTCAGTTGCAAGAAAATCAACCAATCTCGAATTGGCAATTTTCGAACCTTTCGACAAATATGAAACATTTTGTACACTTCCGTATTCATACATTGTACTCGTGGAGGTTACGGACAATCCATAACCTCCAGTCTTTGCAACCATATCATCTAACAAGCAGTTTACGAAAGTCGATTTTCCATTTTGGAATTCGCCTAATATCCCTACGTTTATTTTATTAACTCTTTCCATTAACCACAGAATTTATAAAACTATTAATCTTGATGGTTAGGGGGTGCACATATTCTTCTCTTTGCAGCATTGCTTCTTCCGCAATCCTATCAAGATTTTCATGTGCTTCTTCAAATTCTATTTCCGCTTTAAGAATATCATCCTCTAATCTCAGTTTTTGATTTATCAATTGTTTTCCAAAATAATTTTTGTAGCATTCAACACATAAATTGGGGACAAATTCCAAACCTTTTTCTCCAAATTTCATCTTATCAACAAATTCTTTTTCATTGAATTGTTTAAACAGATTTGTTTGAATGGAATCATATAATTTTTGTCCTTTTTTGTTTAATTCTTCTCGTAAATTAGGTTCTTTGCCCTCATTTGTGTCATCTGGTTTGCCAATTAGACCAACAATAAGGCCTATTATTCCTCCGATTAACGTTACCGCTCCTCCCGTAAAAATCAAATCTATAATCACTCCTACATACATACCTATAATGCCGTTAATTATCCTTTGTAAAATATCGGATATTTTTTCCTCAGTTACTATATCTCCCATACTATTGATGATTTCTATATTAATGATATTAGTTGTTGGAGGAATTGACAAATCTTTTGGAATTTTTGTCGACTTGGGTATACTATATCCTTTCAAATAATTACACTGCTCTATAGCACCTGCCCATTTTTCATTAATGCTCTGTTCGACCCGTTCTAATTCTGGAACAAAATATTTTTGATAATCAGATGAGGAGCCATTCATTATCTGATGTATCCATGTATTCATTTTTCCATTTATTACTTCCTCAATAGCCAATTTAAAAATCGGAGCAACAAGTTCCTTGACTTTCTGTTGTTGTAGCAATGCTTCCTCCTCTCGTTTCAAGGCCTTATTAGCTTTGTATGCTAATGCGGCCTTAATAACAGGTCTTGATTTTAGAACGGGTAACAAGTCAACAGAACACTTTAACGCAATGCGATTTATGGTATCCGAATCTTGAAAGATATTCATATATGCATTGTTGACAATTGGCAAAATCACGCTTTCGGAAAAAGAATTTTGCAATATATTTTGCGTGTCATTTATAAATTGGTCATAGATAAGCCGTCTTCGTTGGAACTCTGCTTGTCGTTGCGCAGTAGTTCTTTGGGCATCTTCCTCTTTTTGTTTTAGTCTTTCTTCAAAAGAAACTAATGCTTCATAAGCTTTATTTGCGCCATTCTCAACAAGTATGGAATAAGCTTTGTTTCCGATAATAAACTCCTCTATCTCGGAGAACAAAGCTTGTTTCTCGCTTTTTCTAAGAACTAATGATGCATTTTCTGGTGTTAAATCCCGTATTGACATCAAGTCATTGTCGTCAATCGTGGAGCCAATTTTACTAACCATCTTGCACCAAATGCCATTCAGAGGTATGGCTTGATAGCCAAATTTGTTAGCAATGGATTTGAAACGTTTAATGGTATGGTCATCTATTTCATTTGCCAAATAGGCTATTCCAAACTGTCCTAAATAGAACAAGAGAGCATGGTAAATTTTTATGTCATTGATGTCAAATTCAAGCCCTTTCAAAGTGGATATGTTCTTTGGTATGAAATTGCGTGTTATTGCTTCATTTTGCTTTTGATTAATCGTGAAAAAGATGTTATTGATGCTTGGATTGTCATATTTAATTTCCCTTAATGCCTTTTTGTCTCCATCAGTCATCTGTTTTTCTCCACCTAACAAGTATAGAATAGCATCACCTTCTGGAATTGTCTCTTGTGCCACTTTAGTATCCCATGCACTTGCAAACAGTCCCGGACAATCGACAATAGAGCACCCTAGACGCTCTAATTGCTTTGAATGAATGTGGCAATCAACTTTAGCAATAAACGCAAAAAGGACTTCATCTGGTTTAAACTTTTTAGCTCCATTCTTTCCGTTTTCCCAATTCTCATCCCAACTCTCAGGAAAGACTATCAATTTTGAAACATCTTCAATGCTTGTTTTAGTCTTTTTACTTTGTTGAATTATCACAGAATTGTTGAAAAAAGTCAATATTAAGTCTGCAATTTTTACAATTTCCAACTGATCATCATAATCTTTTGCGTTCTGATTCTTTTCTAAATAATCCCATTCTTGTTCAATGGCCTCTCGCATCAATTGAACATGTTTAGAGTTTTTTAAGTCAAGGTGTAAACTCGGAGTGAATATTTCATTTTCAGAAAGGCCAAGGTCTTCTTTTGTTATTCTTTTCGCGAAAATAGACTGAATGCCGAGTATAAGTTCGGCAGATGTCTTCCAATGAACTTCAGCATACTCATCTTCATTGCTTGAAAGATTAGTTGCGGTTATCTTACAAGCAGATGTCTTAGTTAAAGCGCCGCGAGGACTAATCTCACGACCTCCACACAAAGCATCGAATGTGGTGGACTTTCCGCCTTGGAACTCACCAATCAATATCAGACTGTATTGATTCTCCAGACATTTCTTCTGTATTCGCAAGAATTCACGTTTTGTGTCTTCTGGCAGATTGGGAAGTTCCAACGTTTCGTTGAGTAATCTCAACAACTCATCACGTTTAATATTGTACAGATTTCCATCCATTTTAACATTTTTCTTTTCCATAATCTCTATTTTTTTTGTTGGTTTGAAATTTGTTGTTTTTGAGAGTAATGCCAATATCTTATAATCTTTTGGCTCCCAAAAATTATCCATAGTCAATAATTTGCTAAATGAAATAGAATCGTTATGTTCAACTCCTTTTAACTTGCATAATCTACATAAAATCGCATCCAATTTATCATTATACAAATCAGAGTTTATTGTATTTCTGACACTATACAAATAGAGTAATTCATCAAAACAATCAACATAATCGAATTTCTCGACCCCATAATTAGCGGGAGAGTTCATGGATTCTATATATTGTGTGACATATTCATCACGACTTTTAGGGTTTAGTTCAATCTTCTTATTCACTATCAGACTTGGTAAAATCGGGAACATTCTATAGTAGTTCCAGTAATACCGATCTGCAAAGAAACTGATAAATGCTGCCAATGATGGAACTAATTCATCAAGTACATATTTCTTTTCATCATCAGAGTAATTGTAGTTGGGTTGATAATTGAATTTAAGTCCGATTGGAACGAATGACTCTGGTTTGTTTTGCACAGTACCCATTCCCCAACATAAAAACTCAAATCGTAAGCCATTTTCTTTTGTAATAATGGGGGAGATGACAAGAGTTGGGAGAGTTCCTAATTCTGACTTCAAATTTGAAAAGGATGACCGAGCATCTATCCTTTTATCCCTCCATCCTCCTTGGTAAAAAAGGATTGGACGACTTGAACCGATGTTCCAATACTTACAGAAATAATTGCTTAGCCTCTCTTCCAATTCTGGGAACACTGTTGTGTTGAAATGTGTATCCATGCAATTTGTCAAAATACAATGCATGGAAACCTTTTCGCTTCTTTTGCTTTCGATAGCGGCCTCTGGTAAAATCGGAAGAGATTCGTTTTTCATTACAAAGGGGGGAACCAATAATGGAAAGTTTTTCAAACTTTCTGAGTACGCAATCAAGTCAAGGTCAGAGTAAAAACTCTTTTGTATCTGTATAATTCTATCTTGTTGCATCTGCATATCAATTTCCCTTTGCAAGGCGCATAAGCGGTTGAACTCATCTCGTGCTCTTTCAATGCCCTCGAGAGTAGCTTTTTCTTCAAATGCCTGTTGAGCAGCAGCCACTTTGCTAGACAATTTACATTGCCGTTTGGTGTTAATATATCCTGTCGCAAGTTGCAACGCTATGACTCCCAATGTTACTGACATATCAATTTCTTTTTTATATTGGTTAATGATAATTCGATTTCTTTTAACTCGTTGTCTGAACACAATTGTCTAAATGATTCAGACGTATTGACTATCTGCTCTAATATCCGATATTGGGAGTCCAAATAACCTTTGATTAGTTTGTATTCCAGTATTTCTGGCCGAACAAGTGTGGGATACACAGCAGGCTTTTGATATTCAAGTACCATGTAATTGTCTCTTACAACACCAGCAACAGCTTCCATTGAATACATGATTTCCGGTGCATCGGCATTCTCTAGTGAATAAGGGAATGATATGGCTTTATCCAAAATCATTGCACCAAGTCCCCGACTAAATGACCATGTGGCAAATTCCAAATGAAATGTTCCTTTAATTTTGTACGGATAAATTACAAGGGTAGGAATCCCCTGCATGATATAGTTAATGTTAAGAGATTCTGACATCGGACTTTGACATTTTTCTTTCCATGCTGCTTGCTCGATTAAGAGGTTGGGAATTCCAACTTTCGTTAGTTCACTACAAAAATTTTCATAGCATCCATTTTCTCGTTTATAGGTATTTATGTCAGTTTTAGCTATAAGAACTCTCATTGGGACAATTCCAGTAAAATTCAGAATTTCTTTCTGCCATTCCATAACAGTTCTCACATCAATTGTAAGAGGCCAACAATTTTCACACAAATATTTAAACTCAACTTCTTTTTGGCGGTTTTCATTCAATTGTTGCATCATTAGGATTTGATATTTCCTGCCAAGTTCATAAGACTCTCGACGAAAATCTATTTGTGCTTTCAAACGTTCTTCGGAAAAGTCATTCCTTAATTGTAGCATTCTTTCTTTGAACGCGATGCTATCTGCCAATAAATCCATTTGATGCTGTCGCCCCATCTTTCCAAATTTCAATGAGCTAATGGCACTTGTTACAAAGAAAGGGGAACATCCGCATTCTGTCATGTGTTGTAATAAATTTTCTACCATATATTAATAGTCGTTATTTGAATTGAAATAATTTGATGCTGTATCATCATTAATATTTGTATCCGTAGAAGGAATTATACAATTATTAAAATCTTCATGCTGTAATGTTATGTTATTTTCTCCCACTCCTTGTACGGAAAACTCGATTGGTTGCTCAAAATCTTTCTGTGATACTGCAGGTGGCAACCCCAACTCCCAAAACCCGAAGTCGCCTTTATGAAGTTCCCAGTCAAAGCCACTTCCAAACGAAGTGCTATCACCTACTATCTCGTTGGCCTCTGATATTATAGTGTTTTCTCTAAAACTGTTTTCTATCAGTAAGGTCTCTTCTGCAGTTGTATTTCCATCAATATACGCTGCCAGTAATTCGTCGGAGATATTACTATTCAAGAATTCTGAAAAATCTTTCATACGTAATCCTCCTTTCTACCCATCACAAGGCGGAGCTGCACAAGTGCGCGGCGATGAATGTTATACAAATTATCTACTGTTACGTTCATTTCCTCTGCTAATAGTTCTGGGCGCACATCTTTCAAATAGAGCAGTTCTATGACTTTGCGGTAGCGCTCATTTGGCATCTTCTTTAATGCCTCACGAATGTCTATCCGCTGTTCAATACTTAAGTCCCAGTTATATCCATGTCGCATTTTATCGTTTAGTTCCTCCATCTGCTCGGAATCTATCAGTGCTGCACGTTTTTTCTGGAAAAACCTCACGGCAACCACGCTGACATATGTCATCAAAGAACTACGATATTGGAACTTGCGGAACACTTGCCAGTCATCTTTTGCCATGAACAAATAGAGTTCACTAATCAATTCGCGTCTGTCAATATTCCCGTCAAAGACATTTAGCAATATGTACGCGAAAAGACCCGAACATTTCTTTTGAAAGAAATATTCAATCAGGTGCTTATCGTGCTGCAAAATGCCTTCTACGATTTGGCGGTCGCTATAGGAATCGTAGTTCATTGCTTAAAAGTTATTTATCAATCAAATTCTTTAAAAATTTCACACGAATTCCATAGTTGAAATTTTGAGTTCTGTTTAGCCCCGCAAAATTTATAGCAATTAACTGTCCTTGCTGATTAACTACCGGAGATCCACTACTTCCTGGCAAGGCTGGAATAGAATACATTATCCTTTCATCCGTTTTTTGGCTAATGCTTCCATTATTAAACTGAGACTTAATACCGTCCTTGGTTAATGCAAGTTTAGGACCAAGATTAAAACTTGTCATGAACAACTTGCTATTTTTGTCTTTGCCAATCTTCCGTGTTAGTTCCTCGTTCCAAGTATATGTTTCTAAAGGGTCTTCCGCTTCAAGAGAAAAGACATATTTTCCTTCAGGTGTTTTTTTGTCCTTAATCTGAATTATTGCCAAATCGTGCTCTGCATCTGTTTGGGTTACGACACAAGAAATAAAATCTTTTGTACTTGTAACATGGGTGTCATTATAAGCAATGCTTACTTCATTATGATATTTTATCTCCGACTCGCTTGCACGAATCTCGTCGAATCCATTGTAATACTCGGCATATTCGTCACGCTCTTTTTTTATGGCATCTCGTAGGTTTCTTAGTCTATGATAATCTTCTACGCTAACATCGTCATCATATAGAGCAACATTGCAATATGCTGTGGCTTTTTCATATTTGTCGTCAGCCTCATTATATAGGGCATAAAACAATTTCTTAAGAACATCAATGAGAGAAGAAATTTCTTTGTTCACATTCTTGTCCGAAACCATATTAGATACAACGTGTGCATTTGTGGCAATCTTTCCGTCTTCAGAGATGAAAAATCCCGTACCATAAGATGTGACCACCTCCACGGAGTCCTCTTCGGTAGCAAATCCTTTTACACCTTCTTCTTCATCAAAGCTGGAGAAATATATAGATTCTCCATTGGACAATACTACTTCGTAATAGCTTTGGTTTTGAACTAAGACGACTCCGGAAGAGATTTCTTTTTCAAGTTGTTCGTCAGATTTGTTTCCACATGATGACAGCAGTCCAATCCCGATGAATGCTAAAAATAATAACATTCTTTTCGTTAGTCTTTTTCTCTCTTCATTGAATCGTTGATAGATTCCTTGGTGGCTGATTTTTTGATAGACATTCATATTTGCTATGTTTTAGTAACTAATTACATTTTTCAATCAGCACTAACTTTTTGGAAAAAAGAAAGCGCAGACTTTCGTCATACGTATTCCAAGGTTCAGCACGACCCCTAATTCCTTATGATGAAGCCTACACTTTTCGCGTAACTCCAAACAGGAATTAGTTTTTGCTCGTTTTACTCGTTTTGCGAGGTGCTGATTCGGAATACGATTTGAGCAAATATGTTTTGTGATTTTGAAATCACGCTTGCAAAATTAAGAAAAATTTTTGAAATAAAAAATAAACTGTTAGAATTTTTTGCATTTAAATATTTTTTAACAATATTGCTAAAAGAAACGCAATAAAGACGCATTTTTGTGGCGAATTGCCCCCCTATATAATTGATAATGTAAAACAGATGCGGCAAAAAAACGACTTATTCGCCGCAAATTTGCGGCGAATAGGCGATCTTTGACTTGTAAAATAATACTTAATTTGCAAACAAATCGTCGATGGTTACTTGTCTTTGAACTATTCCGCTGTATTTTCCTTGTGTGATTCCGTATGTGGTAATCATAGTCAGATGGATTGTTTGTTTGGGTGACAAGGTCATTTTCAGCGATTCGATTCGATTCCTGATTTTACGTTCTTCATCCTTGTCAATGGTATAGATGTTGCTGGCGAATTTCATTTCGCAAAGATTAACTACGTTGTCAGCCCGTTCTATGAGAAGGTCGATTTGCGCCCCTTGCGTTTGTTCGTTGCCTATTACGTTCCACGCAGAAATAGTTGTTTTTACTCCGCCGATTTCCAATGCTCGCTTGATTTGCGTGATATGCTGCCAGCACACTTCTTCAAAAGCAATGCCCCGCCAAGTCCTCATAATGTCGGAAGTGGTGTTGTCTGTCATGAAATTTGTGTCCGAATGGTTGGGCTCTACATATTTCAGCCAAAAAAGGCAGAAATTGTCGATGAGTTTGTATCGCTCCACGTTTTTGGGCAATCCATATGGTGAATATCGCATGATGAAATCGCTCTCGGCCAGTGCTGCAAGCGTGTCGGAGAGGCCACCGCCAAGCGGCAAGCCCGTGGCTTTGGCAATTTCCTCGCGCGAAAAACCGCTGTGGCGCGTGGCAAGCAGACGTATGATTTTTTTACAATCTTCAGGATTGCCGAAAATGGCATTGAAAAGTCTGTTGAATTCGTCTTTCAATCTCGGATTTTGTCCGAACAGAATATTGTCGGTGTTTCTCTCGAAACTGAGCCCTTTTTGGAAATAACTGAGGTAATAGGGAATGCCGCCAAGCACCATGTGGCTTTGCACAATATCGTAGCGCGACATTTCAATGCCTTCATTCGTGAAATAATCCTCGCATTCTTTCAAAGTGAAAGGTTTTAACTTTATTTCGTGCGTAAGACGACCGTAAAGGCCGCCGCGACTGCGTGATAGATTGTTGAGGACCCACGATGTGGCACTGCCGCAAACCACCAGCATGATGTTGTCGCGACCGCTGCACCACCCGTTCCAAAAGTTTTCAAAGGCTGGAAGGAATTCCGAACGAGGGGTGTCCATCCATGGTAGTTCATCGATGAACACCAGCTGACGACTGCCATTGTCGTGCTTGGTGAGTAGTTGTTGCAATTGATAGAACGCTTCCATCCATGAGCGTGGCATTTTGAAGCCTTCGAGTCCGTGGCTAAGCATAGAAAAAAAGAAACTTTCCAGTTGAGTTTTCATGCGGTTTTTCTCGCCTTTTTGGTCAATGGGCGAAACTCCTGTATGCTGAAAAGTGATGCGTCCTTTCAAGGCTTGCTTGATGAGAAAAGTTTTTCCTACACGCCTTCTTCCATATACGACCACGAATTCAGGACGGTCGCTTCTGTAAAGTTTTTCCAACTCTTGCAGCTCTTGCTTTCTTCCAATAATAGTACTCATAATAGTGTTTTTTTGTTTATTCTGCCGCAAAGGTAGTAAAAGTAGAACTATCGGCAAAATATAGCACCATAAAAATATGGTTAATAAATAAATTTTAACAATTTAACTTCTACAGTTCAAGCAGTCCGTCGGGAATCATCATTGTGATGGTTTGCGACGAGGTATCGATGTTGCGGATGAGGCTGTCGTGGGCAGGGATGAGGGTTTGATGGCCTTTGGTGGTTTCAATTTCAAATAGAATATTCTCGGTCGAGTCATCGACGGCGACGATTTCCCCGACGATTTCCCCGTTGTTTTCATCGACAATCTGAAAACCGACGATTTGTGCCCAAGTGAGTTCGTCGGCGGGTGTGTCGGCCTTGCTGCGCTCGAAAAACACCTCGCAGTTGGTGAATTGGCGGGCTTGTTCTTGCGTGTCGATGTCGCAGAGTTTGAGCAAGGCGGTTTCGTCGCTGCGGAAGCGGTATTCCTCGATGAAAAACGGCACGAGAAGCCCCTCGACTTCGATGATGAGGTAGTCGCTGTCGGTGCGGTCGAAGACGTCGTCGGTGAACATAAAGTTCATCTCGCCCTTCACGCCGTGTGGCTTGCCGATGCGACCAATGCGATAGACGTCTTTCATTGTGGAGTGAGGAGTGTTAAGTGATTAATCATTGACTCGCGTGATTTTTGCGCCGAGCGCGTTGAGTCGGGCTTCGATGTTCTCGTAGCCGCGGTCGATTTGTGCGATGTTGGCGATGCGGCTCGTGCCATTGGCCGAGAGTGCGGCGATGAGCAGGGCGATGCCGGCGCGGATGTCGGGACTGGTCATTCGGCGACCGCGAAGTTGAATTTTCCGGTCGTGGCCGACGATGACGGCGCGGTGGGGGTCGCAGAGGATGATTTGTGCGCCCATATCGATGAGTTTGTCAACGAAAAATAGGCGACTTTCAAACATTTTCTGATGGATGAGCACCGTTCCGCGAGCCTGCGTAGCGACGACGAGCAACACCGAGAGCAGGTCTGGCGTCAGGCCGGGCCAAGGCGCGTCGGCGAGGGTCATAATGGTGCCGTCGATGAACGATTCCACGGCGTAGTGCGGCTGTCGTGGAATGAAAATATCGTCGCCTTTCACCTTGATTTTGATGCCGAGGCGCTGGAAAGCGTCGGGAATGATGCCGAGGTTTTCGAGCGACACGTTTTTGATGGTGATGCCGTTGCCAACCATCGCCGCCAAGCCGATGAATGAGCCGACTTCAATCATATCGGGCAGAATCGTGTGTTCGGTGCCGCCGAGCGTCGTCACACCCTCGATGGTGAGCAGGTTCGAGGCAATGCCGTCGATGCGTGCGCCCATCGCGTTGAGCATCTTGCAAAGTTGTTGGATATAAGGCTCGCAGGCGGCGTTGTAGATGGTCGTTGTGCCCTTTGCCAAGACGGCAGCCATAATGATGTTGGCCGTGCCCGTGACCGACGCTTCGTCGAGTAGCATCCGAGTGCCGGTAAGGTGTTGGGTGTTGGGTGCCTCGATGTTGAAGACATTTCGCACTTCGTCGTGGCTGAAGGTTGCTCCGAGGTACTTAAAACCGAGGAAATGGGTGTCGAGTCGGCGACGACCGATTTTGTCGCCTCCAGGCTCTGCAATGACAGCCTTTCCGAAGCGTGCGAGCAGCGGACCGATGAGCAGCACCGAGCCGCGCAATGAGGCACATTTCCGAATGAATTCGTCGTCTTGCAGATAGTCGAGATTCAGCGCGTCGGCCTGAAAGGTAAAGTCGTTCACGCCGTTCTGCACGACCCTTACGCCCATATCCTTGAGCAGTTGAATGAGGTTTTTCACGTCGAGAATGTCGGGCACGTTTTTGATGCGCACCTCGTCGCTGGTCAGTAGCGTGGCACTGATGACTTGCAGGGCTTCGTTCTTCGCTCCCTGCGGTGTGATGGTTCCTTTCAACAGGCGACCGCCTTCTATGATAAATGACTCCACTTTTTCATTTAATAATTAACAATTAATAATTATGATTACATATTTGAATTGGAGCGTTTACTGCCGTTTTTTTCGTTTGAACGTGCGGGGTTCGAAGTTTTTGGCAACGGCGGTTTTATCGACTTTGATGGAATCGGCATCCAGTTGCACCTTTCCGTCGGTGAATCGGGCGATGTCGTTCGCCACGATTTCGTTGTCGGCCGAGCCGTGGCTCCACTGCGCGAGGTTTCGCTTCATTTGGTTGGCCGTGCGGCGCACGATTTCGTCGCGCTCAGGACCTTCTTCCATCGTCTTGAGTTGCTCGAAAATGTCGAAAACCATTCTTCCGTAATGCCTCACGGGAATTTCCGTCATTGGGTAGGGCAACGGTTCGGGTTTCGTCTTCATCCGACGGGCATCGCCGATGTCGAACGGCCAGTCGATGTCGAGTTTGAAGTCGCTCATCAGTGCAAGGTGGTCCCACATTTTCTGTTCGTAGTCGGCATTGCCTCGGTCGCGTGGCACCATTCGTTTCATAATCTCGACGATGGCCTTGGCGCAGCGTGTTCGCTCGTCTTTTTCGGGCAACGCAACCGCATAATCGACCATACACTGGATTTCGCGTCCGTATTCGGGCAGAATCAGTTTTTCGCGTTGGGTGTTGTAGTCTAATCCTTCGATGTTCATATTCTTCATTTACAATTTACGAATTTACAATTTACAATTGATTTGACAATTTTATTTTCGATGTTCAATCTTTCAATGTTCAATTTTCAATGTTCAATAAATCCCTCGCGGCCTTTGCCACAAAATCTTTCAGATAAAACGGCTCGAAATAGGCCACATCCTCGAATTTCTGGTCGAAAAAGCGACGTTCGGCCAACGGGAACATCCACCGCGCCAACGGCACGACGCCCTCGATGAATCGCGCATTCGGATGGTCGATAACTTCCATACACTTCGCCGCGCCATTACCGAAGAAATAGACGGGTCGCTCGTCGAGAAACGCCCGATAGGTGTCGCCATCGACAATGTCGGCCTGCGTCGGACGGACCTCGCGTAGCGAGCGGTCGAACAGCGCGGCATAGACCTCCATTCGTCGAGCGTCGAGCATGGGACACAGCAGCGCGTCGTCTTCCTTGACCTTTTCTTGCAGCAAGACAGGCACGCAAAGCACTTCGAGCGTCGGCACTGAAATCAGCCGTGCGTCGCGTCCGAAAGAAACGCCCTTCGCCGTCGAAACGCCGATGCGCAGTCCCGTGTAAGAGCCTGGTCCGCCGCTCACCGCCACGGCATCGAGCGTCAGCAGTTGCGAGTCGATGTGCGAGAGCGCTTCATCGATGAAAACGCCCGATTTCACGGCGTGGTTCGGCCCTTCGCGGTCTTCGCGTTCAAAGACGCACAAACCGTCCTGACTCACTGCCACGGAACAGACTTCCGTACTCGTTTCTATGTGCAAAATTGTCGCCATCAGTGATGTTTTTTCAGAAATAATGTGCAAAAATACTCATTTTTCGTCGGAAATTCGTACTTTTGCAGAAAAATTTTCGATTATCTACAATTATGATACTATCAATGACGGGTTACGGCAAGGCTGTCGCGACCTTTAACGAGAAAAAAATCCACGTCGAGGTGAAGTCGCTCAACTCGAAGCAACTCGACCTCACAACGCGCATCGTGCCGCTCTACCGCGAGAAGGAAATGGAACTTCGGCAGCAGGTGGCGAAGGCGTTGGAACGCGGAAAAGTGGAGTTTGCGATTTGGACGGAGAAAGTTGGCGGCGACGCGGCACAAATCAACGCTTCGTTGGCGGAAAATTATTTTCGGCAAATGAAGCAGATGGCCGAGAAATTTGGTATTCCAGAGCCGCAAGACTGGTTTCAGACGCTGATGCGAATGCCCGACGTGACGACGCGAACCGAGGCCGAAGTGCTCGGCGACAACGAGTGGGAAGTGGTGTCGGCGGCTGTCGGTCAGGCACTCGACGCGCTCATCGCTTTCCGTCGGCAGGAAGGCGCGGCATTGGAGCGGAAATTTGCCGAGAAAATCGACAATATCGAGCAACTTTTGGCGCAAATCGAGCCTTACGAGCAACTTCGCGTCGAGAAAATCCGCCAGCGCATCGTCGAGGGTCTGAACACGATTCCTGGGGTCGATTACGACAAAAATCGCTTGGAACAGGAACTGATTTATTACATCGAAAAGCTCGACATCAACGAGGAAAAACAGCGTCTGACGAACCATCTGCAATATTTCCGCGAGACGATGGCCGAACCCTCGTCGCAGGGCAAAAAACTCGGTTTCATCGCGCAGGAAATGGGTCGTGAAATCAATACGACGGGTTCGAAAAGCAACCTCGCCGAGATGCAGAACATTGTCGTGATGATGAAGGATGAGTTGGAGCAGATTAAAGAGCAAGTTTTGAATGCATTATGAAAAAAGGAAAATTGATTATCGTTTCGGCACCGTCGGGCAGCGGAAAATCGACCATCGTGAATTGGTTGATGAACGAGCATCCCGAACTGAAGTTGGCTTTCTCGGTGTCGTGTACGAGCCGTCCGCCGCGTGGCGAGGAACAGAACGGCGTGGAGTATTTTTTTCTTTCGCCCGAGGAGTTTCGCCAGAAAATCGACAACGACGAGTTTTTGGAATATGAAGAGGTGTATCAAGACCGTTTTTACGGCACGCTCAAGGAACAAGTCGAACGACAGCGAAAGGCTGGTCAGAACGTGGTTTTCGACGTCGATGTGAAGGGTGGCATCAACATCAAGAAACATTACGGAAAACGGGCGCTCTCGGTGTTTATCCAGCCGCCGTCGGTCGAAGAACTGCGCCGTCGGTTGGAGGGGCGCGGAACCGACACGCCCGAGGCCATCGAAGAGCGACTGGCAAAAGCCGAATACGAAATGACGTTCGCCCCGCAGTTCGACCGAATCCTCGTCAATGACAAACTCGAAACCGCGCTCGCAGAAGCGTTGGAAATCGTTGGAGAATTTGTTGGAAGGGAAAAGTGAAATAGTAGATGAAAATCGGCATTTTCGGCGGTTCGTTCAACCCCATTCATCGCGGTCACATCGCCCTTGCACGGCAGATTCTCCGCAAGCAGCGCCTCGATGAAGTTTGGCTGATGGTGTCGCCGCAAAATCCTCTGAAACAGGGCAATTCAGACCTTTGGGACGACGATTTGCGGCTGTCGCTCACGCGAAAGGCACTCGAAAACGAGGACGGACTCGTCGCCTGCGACTACGAATTTCACCTGCCGCGTCCGTCCTATACGTGGGACACGCTGCAATCGTTGTCGAAAGACTATCCCGAACACGAATTTTCGCTCATCATCGGAGCCGACAACTGGTCGATTTTCGACCGTTGGTATTGCGCCGACGACATCCTGAAAAACTACCGCGTCATCGTCTATCCGCGTGAGGGCTACGACATCGACCCCACGACGCTTCCGCCCTCGGTGACGCTCGTAAACACCAAACTCTATCGTGTCAGCAGCACCGAAATTCGCCGCCGACTGCGCGAAGGAAAAACCGTACGACGCTTGCTGCCGATTGCAATTTATGACGACATTGTTGCCCGTTATGAAAATTCTCATCGTTAATACCAGCGAACTGACAGGCGGTGCTGCCGTAGCGGCCAACCGACTGATGGAAGCCCTGCGCAACAATGGCGTGGAGGCGACGATGATGGTGCGCGAGAAGAAAAGCAACCATTCTTCGGTCGTTGTCGTGGGGTCGAGGGTCGGCAATTTCCTGCGATTCTGCTACGAGCGATTCGTCATCTGGCTATGCAACCTGCTGAGTCGTCGGAACCTCTTCGCCGTGTCCATTGCCAACACGGGCATCGACATCACCCAAACGCCCGAATTTCGCGAGGCCGACATCATCCACCTGCATTGGGTCAACCACGGAATGCTCTCGCTGCGAGGCATCCGCAAGATTCTCGACTCGGGAAAACCTGTCGTCTGGACGATGCACGATATGTGGCCTGCGACGGCGATTTGCCACCATGCTCATGAATGTAGAAAATACGAAAATGAGTGCCAAAACTGCCCATTCTTGCGATTTCCGAGCCGCCACGACTTGTCCAATCGTGTGTGGAAGAAAAAACAACGACTTTTCAACGACAGAAGAATTCAATGGGTGGCGGTCAGCGAATGGCTCAAGGCGAAGACCTTGTCGAGTTCCATCGTTCAGAATCAGGAAATAACGGTGATTCCCAACACGATTGATTTGTCGAAATTTGAACTGCTCGACCCACAACAATGCCGCGAAAAATTGCATATTACCGCATCGAAAGTCCTCGTTTTCGGGGCTGTCCGCATCGACGACCCCATCAAAGGCTTCGACTACCTGATGGATGCCCTGAAAATCGTGGTTGAACGCGGAAAAATAGCCAGAAACGACCTTCATCTACTGCTGTTCGGTCGAATTCGCGACCCAAAAACGCTCGAAAAACTGCCCATTTCGCACACCTATTTCCATTATATCGACAACGAAAAACAACTTTCGGAAATCTATGCTGCAGCAGATGCGGTTGTGTCTTCGTCGCTTTACGAAACCTTCGGTCAGACGCTGATAGAGGCGCAGGCGTGCGGTTGTGCGTCGGTGTCGTTCGACAGTAGCGGTCAAGCCGACATTATCCAGCATCTGGACAATGGTTATTTGGCGAAACGACTATCGGCAGAAAGCCTTGCCGATGGCATCGAATGGGCACTCACAACCTCGCACGACCGTCAAAAACTTCGCGACGACATTGCCCTTCGCTATGCCGACCACGCCGTTGCCGCGCAGTATATTGAACTTTACCAGAAAATCTTACAAAAATGATAAAATTTTCAATTATCACCTGCACATACAACGCCGAAAAAGTGCTGAAACGAACGCTCGACAGCGTGGCGGCGCAAAGTTGCTACAACGTGGAACACCTCATCATCGACGGGGCTTCGACCGACGCGACGATGCAACTCGTGGCCGACTATCAGGCAGCGAATCAAGATGCCGACAAGAAACACGAAATCATCGTTGTTTCCGAGCGCGACAGCGGCCTTTACGACGCGATGAACAAGGGAATCGGGTTGGCGAAGGGCGATTATCTCGTTTTTCTCAACGCGGGCGACGTGCTACCTGCGCCCGACACGCTCGAACTCATCGCGGCTTCCGTTGGCGACGGCGAAACGCTGCCTGGCGTACTCTATGGCGACACCAACATCGTCGATGACGAAGGTCGTTTCTTGCGCCATCGCCACCTCGCACCACCGAAAACTGGGCTTTCGTGGCATTCGTTCAGCAATGGAATGTTGGTCTGCCATCAGGCGTTCTATGCGCGTGCCGACCTCGCCAAGCGCAACCTCTACGACCTGAACTATCGCTTCAGTGCCGATGTCGATTGGTGTATTCGCGTGATGAAAGAGGCTGAAAAGGAAAACCTGCCGCTGAAACACGTCGGAATGGTCGTGGTGAACTATCTCGACGGCGGTTTGACGACGAAAAACCATCGCCAATCGCTCATCGAGCGCTTCCACGTGATGCGCCGCCATTACGGTCTCGCAACGACGCTTTGGAAGCATTTTTTATTCCTTTTCAGATAAAAATTGATTAGTTTTCCTTCCAGAAAGCGCGGGTAAACAGCACGAGGACGGTGAAAATTTCAAGTCGTCCCATCAGCATCAGACCCGAAAGCAACCATTTTACACCCATCGGCAGAATGCCCCACGACATCGTCGGACCGATTTCCAGTCCGAGCGTCGGGCCGACATTTCCTGCGCAACTTAGCGCAATCGTAATCGAGTTGGTCGGATCGACACCCGTCGAAATCATACAGAAATAGGTGAAAATACACAGTCCGACATAGGCCGCGAGGAACGCCAAGAGCGTCACCTGCGAACTGTAAGGCACGATGTTGTCATTGACGCGGACGGGCAACACGGCACGCGGATGCAGAATGCGCCGAATCTCGTTTTTCATAATCGTGAACACCATCACGATGCGGATGCACTTGAAACCGCCGCTGGTCGAGCCCGAACACGCCCCGAAGAACATACACAGGCTGAGAATGACCCACGTGATGTGGTGCCAGCGTGCCGGATCGTCGTTGAGAATGCCCGTCGTGGTGATGAACGAAGTCACTTGGAACAGGCCCACGCGCAGAGCGTCAAAGAATGGATAGTCGTTGTCGATGATGAGAATCGTGACGATGAGCGCCGTGGCAATGGCGACGAGCAACAGGTAGAGTCGGAACTCGGAATTGTGGTAAAATTGGCGGAATCGACCTTTGAAAATCGTGGCATAGAGTAGTGTGAAACTCGTGCCAGAGAGGAACATAAACGTGATGGCCGTGTAGTCGATGTAGGGATTATGGAAATAGCCCGTGCTGGCGTTGTGGGTCGAGAAACCGCCCGTCGCCGTGGTGGTCATCGCGTAGTTCAGACAGTCGAAAAGTCCCATTCCGGCGAGGTAGTAGCAGGCGGCGCAAGCGACGGTGAGCAGTGCGTAGATGCTCCAAATCCACTTGGCAGTGGTGCCGAGTCGCGGGTGCATTTTCGCACGAATCGGACCGGTGGCTTCGGCGGAGAACACCTTGACATTACCGCCCACGAGCGAGGGAATGATGGCGATGGTGAAGAAAACGATTCCCAATCCGCCAATCCACTGCGTCATCGTGCGCCAGAACAACATTCCGTGGGGCAACGCCTCCACGTCGTTGAGAATGCTGCAACCTGTCGTCGTGAAACCCGAAATCGTCTCGAAATAGGCATTGGTGAAGTCGGGAATGTAGCCGCTGATGAGGAAGGGCAGACAGCCGAAAAGACTGAAGATAATCCACGTGAGCGTCACGAGCAGATAGGCTTCGCGACGACTCAGCGAGTTGTCGGAATCGCGTCCTAAATACTTGAAAATCAAGCCTCCGAGCACCGTCAGAAAGACCGATACGATGAAGGCGAGCGAGTCGTCTTCGCCGAGATAGACTGCCAATCCCGTACAAATCAGCATCATCGCCGCCTCGATGAAGAGCAGCGTTCCGATGACTTTGTATATAATCTTGAAATTGACCATAATCTTCAATGTTCAATCTTCAATGTTCAATCTTCAATGTTCAATCTTCAATGTTTATCTGAAGAATTTTTCCAATCGCGACATTTCAATATCGTGGCAGAACACCACCACCGAATCGCCTGCCTCGATTTGCGTTCCACCGCTGACGAGCATTCCCTCGCCGTTGCGCACGATTCCACCGATGGTTGTTCCCTTCGGCAGTCCGAGTTCAAACACCTTTTTGCGCGTCACCTTCGAGCCGGGTTCGGCAGTAAATTCAGCGACATCGGCGTTGGCCGACATCAGGAAGTGAATGTTGTGGACGTCGGCGTCGAGCATCATCTGGTAGATATAGCTGGCGGCGAGTGCCTTTTTGTTGATAATCGTACCGAGGTCGAGGCTCTCGGCCATCGACACATAGTCGAAATTCTCGACCATCGCCACCGTTTTGCGCACACCGAGTCGTTTCGCTGTCAGACAGGCCAGAATGTTCGTCTCGGCATTGCCGGTGAGCGCCACGAAAGCCTGCGTGTTCTTGATGCCTTCCTCGTGGAGCAGTTGCAGGTCGCGCCCGTCGCCGTGAATCACCATCACGCGGTCGGTGTCGATGAGTTCGTTGAGTTTTTCGCAACGTGCCTCGTCGGTCTCGATGATTTTCACTTTCATATATTCGGGCATCAGTGCCGTGGCGCGGACAGCCGTCGCTCCACCACCCATAATAATGACGTTTTTCACGTCGGCATAGCGTTCTTTTCCGACGATGGTGCGAATGTAGGGAATGTATTGCCGCGTGGTCATAAAATAGGCGATGTCCTTGAGTTTCAGCACGTCTTCACCTCGCGGAATGATGGTTTCTTTGCCTCGTTTGATGGCCACGATGTGGTAGGGCGACTCGGGTTTGCAGAGGTCTTTGAGTGGTTGGTCGAGGATTTCCGCCGTCTCGCGCAGTTTGATGCCGAGCATTGTCAGCGCACCGTCGTGCACGTCCCATCGCTGCCTGACCCACGACATTTTCAAGCCGTTGGCAATATCGACGGCAGCCAGTTTTTCGGGGTAGATGAGCGATGTGATGCCGATTCCCTCGAAATATTCCTTGATTTTCGGGTCGAAATACTCGTTGCTATCGACTTTTGCAACGGTTCGCTTCGCTCCGAGTGCCTTGGCCAGCACACACGATGTCAGATTCATATTTTCGTCGGGCGTGACGGCAATGAACAGGTCTGCGTGACCCACGCCAGCCTCTTTGAAGGTCTTGGAGCGCGAGGGCGATGCCAGCACGGTCATCAGGTCGTAGTCATTGCTGATGTTCGACAGTCGCTCTACGTCAGAGTCGATGAGCACCGTGTCGTGGTCGTTGCGCGACAGGAGCTTTGCCAAATGGGTTCCGATGGCGTATGCGCCGACAATTACGATTTTCATATTTTAACCTTTTAACCTTTTAACCCTTTAACGTTTTAACCTTTTAACTTTTCTAAGATTGTTTCGCGGTCGAGTCCGACGATTTTCCGCAGTTCGGGAATCGTTCCGTGTTCCACGAAGTTGTCGGGCAGGCCGAGTCGCGTGATTTGTGGCGAATAGCCGTGGTCGCTCATCCATTCGAGCACTGCCGAGCCAAAACCACCGTTGCGCACGCCGTCTTCGATGGTGACAATGCGACGGAATTTCCGTCCGACTTCGTGAAGAATCGATTCGTCGAGCGGTTTGAGGAAGCGCATGTCGTAGTGGGCGACGGAAAGGTTTGCTCCTCGTTCCTCGTTCCTCGTTTCTCGAAGAATCTCCTCGACCTCATTTCCAATCGGTCCAATCGTCAGCACCGCCACGTCGTCGCCGTCACGAAGTTTGCGACCCGTGCCCACTTCCACCGCCTCCAACGGACAGCGCCAGTCGGTCAGCACGCCGCAGCCACGCGGATAGCGAATCACGAAACTGCCCTTGTCGGGCAATTGCGCGGTAAACATCAGGCGGCGCAGTTCGTGCTCGTCCATCGGCGAACAAATCGTCAGGTTGGGAATCGGGCGCAGATAGGCCATATCGAAGGCACCGTGGTGGGTCGGTCCGTCTTCGCCGACGAGTCCGGCACGGTCGAGGCAGAACACGACGGGCAGATTCTGAATCGCCGTGTCGTGGATGATGTTGTCGTAGGCGCGTTGTGCGAAGGCTGAATAGATGTTGCAGAAGGGTAGCAGACCTTCTTTCGCCATTCCCGCCGAGAACGTGACGGCGTGACCTTCGGCAATGCCCACATCGAAACTGCGCTGCGGCAGTTTTTCCATCATGATATTCATCGAACAGCCCGTCGGCATCGCTGGTGTAACACCAACGATGCGCTCGTTTTGCTCGGCAAGTTCGAGCAGTGTCTCACCAAAAACGTCTTGGAATTTCGGCGGATGGTTCGCGTCGTCGCTGATGATTCGCTCGCCCGTTTCCGCGTCGAATTTGCCGGGCGCGTGCCAAATCGTGGCCTCCTGTTCGGCAGGTTTGTAGCCTTTTCCCTTCGTCGTGTGCAGGTGAAGCAGTTTCGGACCGCGCATATCCTTCAACTGTCGAAGAATACGCACTAGTTCAACGATGTCGTGACCGTCGAAAGGCCCGAAATAGCGGATGTTCATACCCTCGAAAATGTTCTGCTGACGTGCCAGTGCTGCCTTTAGTGCATTGTTGAGGCGAATCAGTCCCTTGCGTCGCTCGTCGCTCATCATTCCACGCGCCTTGAGCCATTGCGAAGCCTTGTAGCGCAGTTTGTTATAGGTTGCGTTCGTGTCGAGTTGCAGCAAGTACTTTTCCATTCCGCCCACCGCCTTGTCAATCGACATATCGTTGTCGTTGAGGATGATGAGCAGGTCGTTGTCGGTCGAAGACACGTTGTTCAGACCCTCGAACGCCAGTCCGCCGCTCATCGCGCCGTCGCCGATGATGGCTACGACTTTTCGTGAAGTGTGGAGTGAGGAGTGTGAAGTGTTCAAACAATCTGCCACCGCCATTCCTAGCGCCGCCGAAATCGAGTTCGAGGCGTGACCACACGTAAAAGTGTCGTATTCGCTCTCCTCGGGCGAGGGAAACGGTCGGATACCGCCCAGTTTGCGGTTCGTCGAGAATTGTTCGCGCCGTCCAGTCAGGATTTTGTGGCCGTAAGCCTGATGTCCCACGTCCCACACCAGTCGGTCGTCGGGCGTGTTGAAAACGTAGTGCAAGGACACCGTCAGTTCCACCGCACCGAGCGACGAAGCCAAGTGGCCCGGGTTCACCGACAATTCTTGCACGATGTTCTCGCGCAGTTCGCGGCAAACCTCCGGCAACTGTTCTTCCTTCAGTCGGCGCAGGTCTTCGGGGTATGTAATCTGGCTCAGCAAGCCATTATTTTTATTCAACATTTCATAAAAAAGATGAATATTCGCCGCAAAGGTACAAATTTATTTTTATTTCCACTAACTTTGCGGCGTAAAAGACGACAAACGATGAAAAAAGTGATTGTTTTGCTGCTTTGCAGCATCGTTTCCATCGAGATGCTGGCTCAGCGGCGCGTTGTCGTTGTCGATATGGACACGAATGTGCCCATTCGCGATGTTTCGGTGAAAATCGACAGCCAGAAAGTGGTTCAGACCGACTATCTCGGTCGCATCGACGTGCCCATCGTCTTCGACAGCATCGCCTTCAGCCACTTGCGCTACGAACACGAGCGACTCACAATGGCCGAACTGACCGACACGATGTTTTTGCTGCCGAAGGAACACATGCTGCCCGAAGTGACTATCACCGAACTCGACCCGCGTGTGAAAGGGCTTATCTCGGCTTGGGCAAAAGAAGGAGCTATGCAAGGAGCAGCCGAGGCTCCTCGTGGAAATATCACTATCTATTTCGATTTCGCCAATATGCTCGACCGCCGTGGCCGTCGCGACCGAAAACACCTTGAACGAGCCAAGAAAATTTTGAAAGAATGGGACGAAAAACCCGACGCGACGAAATAAAATGACTTCGTTGTCAAGAAAATTTGAAAATTTCTTGGATATTCTTTCATTTTTTCGTAATTTTGCCGACAAGAAATCTATTACAAACTAAAATTTCAACGAATCCATGAAACAAAAAATGTTCCTCGTGGGCCTCTGCCTCGCACTGACGGGCATGACCTACGCACAAAATCAGACAAAAGGCGGTGGCATTTCGCCGCAGATGTTGCAAAAAATGGAAAAGGCGCAACAGCCGACCAACAAGGCATTGTTCAATGCGATGGCGCAGAACAGCATCGACGCATTGGCGATGAATTTCCAAAACCAGAAGCCGATTGACACGTATTTCAGCGTGGAAACGCCGAAACAGTCGATTCACGACCAGAAATCGTCGGGTCGTTGCTGGATGTTCACGGGATTCAACGTGCTGCGTGCCAATTTCGCCAAGAAACATCAAGACACGCTCGCCGTGGAGTTCTCGCACGACTATCTGTTCTTCTACGACCAACTGGAAAAGGCCAATCTGATGCTACAAGGCGTGATTGACCACGCCGCCAAACCGCTCGACGACCAGCGCGTGCAGTTCTTCTTCCACCATCCCATCAACGACGGCGGAACGTTCTGCGGTGTGTCTGACCTCGCTTATAAATACGGCCTTGTGCCGAAAGGTGTGCAGCCCGAAACCTACTCGGCCGACAACACCAGCCGCATGGCCCGCATCATTTCGTCGAAACTGCGCGAATACGGCCTTGAACTGCGCGACATGGTGAACTCGAAAACCACCGCGAAAGCCGTGCAGAACCGCAAGGAAGAGATGCTTTGCGACATCTATCGGATGCTGTCGATGACACTGGGCGAACCCGTGAAGGAATTCACCTACGCCCACGTCAATAAAAACGGCAAGCAGGTGGGCGAACCGAAGAAATACACGCCGAAGCAGTTCTACGAGGAAACCGTCGGCGGCCCGCTCAACGGCACCTTTATCATGGTGATGAACGACCCGCGCCGTCCGTACTACGAGACCTACGAAGTGGAATACGACCGCCACACCTACGACGGCACGAACTGGAAGTATCTGAACCTGCCGATGGAGGACATTGCCAACCTCGCCATCGCCTCGCTGAAGGACGGTCGCAAACTCTATTCGAGCTACGACGTGGGCAAGCAGTTCGACCGCAAGCGTGGCTATATGGACACCGAAAACTACGACTACGGCTCACTCTTCGGCACGACTTTCAAGATGGACAAGGCACAGCGCATCGCCACTTTCGACAGCGGTTCGACGCACGCTATGACGCTCGTCGCCGTCGATTTGGACAAAAACGGAAAACCCTTGAAGTGGAAGGTGGAGAACTCATGGGGTGCAGGTCACGGCATCGGCGGTTGCGACATCATGACCAACCGTTGGTTCAACGAGTATATGTTCCGTCTGGTGGTCGATAAGCAGTATGTGCCGGCCAAGACGCTCGAGCAGTTCAACAAGAAACCCATCATGGTGATGCCCGAGGATCCGCTGTTCCAAGAGGATTTTTAAAGCCCCACCCCTAACCCCTCCCCAAAAAGGGAGGGGACTTTGAATTGAGAAATTTCTCATTCAATAAAAATTGCCAGACCGCTTTGAGCAATCTGGCATTTTTATGACTCCTCCCCTACGGGGGGAGGTTGGGAGGGGGCTTTTACTTCAAAACAACCTTCTTGCCATTCTGAATGTAAACACCCTTCTGAGCCTTACCGACACGCTGACCTTGCAGGTTGAAGATAGCACCATTTTCAATGTTTAATGTTCCATTGTCAATTGTTTCGATGCCCTGCACAAACTCTTCGTCGGCGAAGTAGCGGAGCGTGGATGCCGTGCCCTCGTTGCTGTTGGCAGCAATACCAGCGATACTTGTTGTGAGAGCCGAAATATGGATGGGAAGTGCATTGGAAGAAGCATTTTCGCCCCCTGAATTAGTGGTGAACATATTGGTTTCAATGATTTCTTTTGAGCCCATATCTATGACATCAACGAGAACGCCAACTCTCTGTTCTTTGACCAACATACCATTTACAACCTCATTGTACTTATTGGCTGCGCCTTCGCTGATGGCGGATGTCGCTGCCCAAGCTACTGAAAGTTCGTTGGTATTGAGCGCAGCAATGAATGCATCGCAAGCACCTGATGAGGCAACCGTATTGTCGAAAGCAAGACGACCAATATAGGAACCGCTAATAAAAAGTTTTTCTTTCACAATCTGCATATCGGCGATGGTGAAGAAAGTGCTATTCAGACTCGACACGACGGGTGCGTGGAATACGTTAACATCTCCTGTGGTAACATTCGCCACGACAAAACCACGCTCTTGGTCGCCGTTCTCAGCGATTTCAAAAGAGAAGTCCTCGCTGCCTTTCTCTGTAGTTATGGTCAAATCGCCCGTACCAGTTCCTGCAACATAGACATTTTTGCCATCGGCAGCAAGTTTCATCGATAGCGGCATCACTTCAAGATAGCCGATGAGTGCTTCTTCCGATGTGCTTAAACTGGCCAAAAGGCGGGCATTGCTGAGGCTCTTGTCAAGTTCGATGGCTGCAAAACTATAGATGTCCGTGCATATGGTATTCCATCCACCCATATCGTAGATCTTACCTTCGAGTTTCACATTGTCGATGGTGCAATCGCCTACGTATCTGACGGTGAAATAGACTTTTTCTCCAGAAACGACAATTTTGTTGATTCTGAACTGAGAATCAAGCATATAAAAGCCTTCGTTTGCCAGTGTCGTATAGAACAAATCCCAGTTTGCTTCGGGAATTACGGTCTTGTGTGCCAGCAGTTTTCCGTCTTTGTCGAAGGAGGCGATGAAGCCAGACACCTGATCGATATTATCTGCCATACCGTTGATTTCTGCAGTCTGGCCGTCGGTCGAGGTGATAATCACCTTGTCGGCGAACACACCGGCGACAAACACGTTTCCGGCATCGTCAGCGGTGATGGCGGTGACGGTGGCGGCACCTTGCAGTGCGTTGCCCCAAACTTCGTTACCTTTCTTGTCGTACTTCACGATGTAGGCACTCTTGGCGATGGGATCAAGTTCCTTGCCTGCGAACTCGAAAGCCTGCGTGAAGGTGCCAGTTTTGACAACATCGCCCTGATTGGTGATGACGAGGGGCGCATTGACATAGACGTCTTTCGGGTCTGCGACGGCATCGCTGATGGTTTTTGTCCAAGTGGGATCTTCCATTTCGAAGTCGTTGTCGGCTTGGGCAAACGATGTGGCGGCAGTAAGCATTGCAACCACGAAGAGTAACATTTTCTTCATTTTCAATCCTTTCTTTTAAAAGTTAATAAAACAAATTACAATTTACGAATGTACTATGTACAATCTATTTTCCAATTTAATAATTTTTTACTTTTCACTTCTCACTGGCCGAAGGCCGTTTCCAGATTCGGATTCGCTTCGATGGCCTCAACGGGGAAGCGCAGCGTGTAGCGCGAATCGTCGGCGTCGAGCGTGAAGGTCTGACCGTCGTAGGTCTTGGTGAGTTGTGGGCGGCTTGTGCGACGCAAATCGAACCACCGATGTCCCTCGAAAGCCAGTTCGCAGCGACGTTCGTGGGCAATTTCGGCGAGCAGTTCGTCGGCGGTCATTGTCGTGAGTGGTTCGGTGTAGTTGGCGACCGTCGAGGCCGAATAGCGCTTCTGCATCAGCGTCGTCAGATGTTCGGCGGCGCTTTTCGTGTCACCGAGTTGGGCGGCAGCCTCGGCAGCTATCAGATACATCTCTGCCGTGCGGAACGAACAGCGCGAATCGCCGCCTCCGCCTTTTTGCAAGGTGCTGACGCTGGCCGTCACCTGCTTGAAAAATCTGCTTTTGCGCTGGTCGCCCGACTTATAGGCCGCCAGAAGGTCGTTGGAAGGCCGTCCGACGTTCTTGTAAACCGCTGTCATCACTTGTTCGAGGGCGAGAATATTTTCTACAGACTTGTAATTGTCGGGCAAGAGCGACGATTTTTGCGTAAGGTCTTCGAGAGCGGGACGCTGCGCAATGACGCTCTCTGCCGCTGTGCGAGCCGCTTGCCAATCGCCTTTGTAGAGGGCGACACGTGCGCGAAGAGCCTTTGCTGCGACGGTCGTGAAACGATAGTTGAAACCGTTGTCCCATTTTTCGATTTTCAGCCATTTGTCGGCTTCGTCGAGGTCGGAAATCACCTGCTGATAGACCGTTTCCACGCTGCTGCAATTCGGAATCGTCTCAACGTCGGGGGCCGTCTGCACGGGAATTCCGCGTGTCGAAGTCGGTTCGCAGGCCGTGTAGGGCGCAGCGTAGAGATTCACGAGCAGGAAGTGCATATAGGCGCGAAGGGCGTATGCCTCGCCAACGAGTTGGCTGATTTCGTCGGCGGTGCCGTCGGTGATTTCATTCTGATGCTCGATGATGTAGTTCGCGATGTAGATGGCGTGGTAGTAGCGACGCCAGCCAAACGAGGTCGTCGTGGCTTGCGGTGCAAAGTCGTTCCACGTCCAAATGTCGAAGAAGGAATTGTAGTCCTCGGGGGTGGTCGAAGCCCTGTCGAGCGTCATTTCATCGGCTCGAAGCGTGGCAATTCCTCGGTCTTCGGGCATCGTTTTATACTCGTAGGTGAGCAGTGCGCGATATTCGTCGGCAGTTTTGGCAATGACTTTTCCCGTCGGTGTGATGTCGAGGAAATCGTCGCACGATGTGGCGACAATCGCCAATAAACAAAAACCAATAGCCGTTAATATTTTTTTCTTCATAATCATCTTTTTTTACCTTTTTACCTTTTCACCTTTTCGTTCTAAAACCCAATATTCAACCCGATGATAAAACTCTTGGGAATCGGCTGTGCATAGGGATTCCCCATTGTTTCGGGGTCGAGGAAGTTGTTGTAGTCCGACGCAATGACGAAGAGGTTGCGAGCCTCGACGGAAAGCGACGCGCTGGTCATTCCGATGCGCTGGATGAGCGTCGTGGGGAACTTATAGCCGAGTCGGATGCTCTGGCAACGGAAGTAGTTGCTGTTGCGCACCCACGTGTCGAGCATACTGTAGAGGTTGTATTCCGAATAGCGGATATACTCGGCGGGCCGTTCGCTGCTCACCATCAGGCGCGGGAATTGTCCTGTCGGATTTTCCGCCGTCCATCGGTTGAGGATATCGGCATTGGTGTTGAGGCCGCGGTCGTAGGTCGCAGGCGAGTACGACGGTTGCACGCGAACCTTCATTCCGAGGTTAAAGAGCCAGTTGATGCCGAGCGACCAGTTTTTGTATTCAAAATGGTTGATGAAACCGCCAGAAACCTTCGGGTCGGTCGTTCCCATATAGGTGTAGAGGTTGCGCTGTTCCTCGGCGGTGAGGCCGCTTCCACCGTGATGGTTGAGTTTCAGGAACTCGGTGGCACTCATTTTCTGACCGTCTTTTCCGACGAAGAGCGGATAACCCTCGCTGTCGAGCCCGTCGGTCTTGTAGGCGAAAATTGCCCCGACGGGGTAGCCTTCGCGACCCGGATAGGTGGCGTTTTCGGCGACTGTCTCGCGCAGAATCTTGTTTTTGTTGAATCCGAGGTTCAGATTCGTGGTCCATTTGAAGTCTTTCGTGTCGAAATTGCGCGTTCCGATGGCAATTTCAAAGCCGTGGTTGTCCATCGTCGCCCAGTTGATGGTGGTCGATGAGAATCCTGTTTCCAACGGCAGCATCTTCATTCCGATGAGGTCGGTGGAATGGCGGAAATAGTAGTCGAAACTCAGCGTCACAGCGTTGTTGAAGAACGCCATATCGACACCTGCGTTCACGTTTTCGGTCTTTTCCCAGCGCAGTTTCGAGTTGGGTGCGGTTTCGGCGGAAATCACGGTCTCAGTGTTACCTGGCAGGATGATGACGCGGTCGAAAGTACCAATCAAGTAGGGCGACGTGTTCTTGTCAATGTTGCCCTGAAGTCCGTAAGAAGCGCGAATCGCGAGGTTGCTGACGGCCTTCGCCTTCTTCATAAACGGCTCTTGACTGACGCGCCAGAGTCCGCTGACCGAATAAAGCGGCAGATAGCGATATTTCTTGGCGACGCCGAAGACATCGCTACCGTCGAAACGGATGCTACCACCGAGCGTGTAACGGTGACGAAGCGTGTAGGAAGCCGTCGCAAACCACGAAACAAAAGCGTTTTCGGCGTGCGTTTCCTGATGCAGCGGATATTGCTCGGCAACCGACTCGTTGGGGAAAATGATGGGCTGCGAAGTGAGCGTGCGGCCGTCGTAGCCGTAGGCGGCGGAATAGACCGACCGAGCCTCGGCGTGGCGCACTTCCGTGCCGAGCATCACCTCGATTTCATTGATTTTGTTCCAGTCTTTCGCGTATTCGGCCATCGCCTTCCACGTCCATTGGTAATTGTGGTATTCAGTCACTTTGTGCGAACCGCCGTCGGGCAGAATCGAGCGTTTCTCGCCGTCAATCATATAGGTGGCGAAAAGTTTGTCCTTGCGCATCGCAAACGTGTTCTCGCCCGCGTATTTCGAGATGTCGTAATTGTCGAATTGCAGGCCAAACTGCGAGGTCAGTTTCAGTCCCGGCATCAGTTTGAGTTCGGCATCGAAAATCGTCATCAACTGCTGGTCTTTGCGCTTGTTGTGGCCGTTGGCACGCTCTTCGAAAATGTTGAAATCGAGCGACGAATCTTCCTTTCCCTGCACGTTGGTGTCATAGACGTAGCGACCTTGCGCGTCGTAGGCCGTCATATACGGATTGGCGAGTCGCGAATAATAGACGGGATTCGTAAAGCCATTGTAATCAGTGAGATAGCTGCGCTGCTGACGCTGATTCGCAAAGACCGACACGCCAACGATGAGCCGTTGGTTGATTTTGAAATTGGTTTTTACAGCGAGATTGAAACGGTTGTTTTTCACGCCCGTCACGTTGCCCTGCTCATCGTAGTAACCGACCGAAGTATAATAATCGGCACGGTCGCTGCCGCCCGATACGCTGACGTTGTATTCTTGATTGAAAACGTTGCGGAAAAGAATGTCGTTCCAATCGGTGTTGATGCCGCGAAGGTGGTTGATGGCGGCCTGCGTTTCGCTCGACAAAGCGTTCCAACCGCCTTGTTGATAGGCACTTGTTTCCCCAAACGACGACAAAATCTCGGCCACGCCGCCCTTGTGCTGGCGATAGGTGTAGTCTGAGGTGAGAAGCGCCAGTTCGAGGTCGATTTTCTGTGCCGAATTGAGCAGGTTCAGGCGCGAAATGTCAGTTTTCGGACTGAACGACATTTTTGCATTGAAATTGACGTGAGTTTTTCCTACTTTACCGTTTTTCGTCGTGATGACAATGACGCCATTCGCCGCCCGAGCACCGTAAATCGCTGTTGCAGCAGCATCTTTCAACACGGTGATGGTCTCGATGTCGGAAGGGTTCAGACCTGCAATCGAGGTTTGGTAGATGTTGTCGATGTCCTTCAAATCTTCCATCGCAGGAATGTCGGTGCCATCGAGGGGAATACCGTCGAGCACCCACAGCGGTTCCTGCGTTCCGTTGATGGAGGCCGTACCGCGAATACGCAGTTTCAGCGGTGCTCCGGGCGCACCCGACGTGTTCACGGCAGCGAGTCCGGCAATCTGTCCGGCGAGGGCTTGGTCGATGTTTTTCACGGCTCCGACGCTCTCCTCGTCGATGTTGATGGTCGTCGTGGCGGCGGTGAGTTTGCGGCGGTCGATTTTCTGATAGCCCGTCACGACCACCTCGCCCACTTTCTTCGCGTCGGAGCGCAGTGCGACGGTGTAGTGGTTCACGCCCTTGCGCAGCGTCACGGTCTGCGATTCGTAGGAAATGTAGCTGACTTTGAGTTGCGTGGCGTGCGGCGGCACGTTCAGCGTGAATTGTCCGTCGAGATTCGTGGTCGTTCCGTCGAGCGTGTTGCCGTTGCCGTCCAACACGGCGACGGTCGCGGCCATCAGCGGTTCGTCAGTGGCATCGGCATCGGTCACAACGCCCGTCACCACGCGGTTCTGCGCGGATAGCGTCAGCACGAAAAATTGTATCAATAATAAAAATCTTAGCCTCATATTTATCTTAATTGTTAATTCTTAATTCTTAATCGGTGAAGCCGACAATTCAACATTCAACATTCTTAATTCTTCATCAGCCCCAGCGCCGTCTGAATCCTTAAAACAAGGTCGTCGTAGTGCATTCGGGCAGCCGTGTCGGCACTCGACCGACTCGCTTTCAGTAGTTTCACGATGCGCAGCAATTCCGCCCGCTTCACGCTGAGCGCGTCGCTCGTGCGATTGATTTGGTTGTTCGAGTGCTGAATCGTCCGCGCCCGCGTCGTCAGGCTCTTGTCCTTCGCGCTCGCGTTGATTTTCACGCCCTCGCTTTCGGCAGCAGCCGTCATCAGCGCATCGACGTAACTCTTTTGAAGACTTCGCTGCATCACGTTGGGCGATTTTCGGGCAATCGTCGTCGCGAAAATGTGCTTGTGAAGCATATCGATGTAGTCAATCACGGTGAACGCCTGTTTGCCGTTCTGCCATTCGTTGTCGAGCATCCGCACCAGTCGGTCGTTGGTGAGCATATCCCAAATCACGTAGTTTTGCTGGGTTTTCAGCATCATCGTCGGACTCATTTCGTGGATGCCGTTGGGTGTTTTCCGATGGATGTAGGTGTAGTTTGCCAGCGGCACGTCGAAAAGCCAACGCGGATAGGTCAGCACCTCGTCGAGCAGGAACTGCGTGGCGCGACGCTGTTTTTCCTTTTCGACAAACGTAAACGTCTTCTGACGGTCGCCGATGGTCGTGTTTTCGATGTACATTCCACCGATGTTCGCCATCACGTGATAGTGGTAGAGTTCCCACTGATAGATGACCGACGCATAGAGTTGGGCGGCCTCGTCGTAGGTCTGGCCGGGCTCGCCGTTGCGCGTCCAATCGACGATGTTGGGCACGATTCGCTTGAGGTTTGCGATGCCGTAGGTGGCCGATTTCATCGCGTCGTCGCCAATGTCCTCGCTCAGCGTGCGTGGGTCGATGGCGGTGCGCGGCGGTTGGCCTTCGCTGTAGCGATAGAGCGGTCCCTGATGTGCTTGAAGCAGTTTGTAAAGCGCGGTTTTCGCCTGATTTTCGTCGGGGAACCAACGATAACCCCATTCGATGGCCAACAAATCGTAAGGTCCGATGTTCGGCGAGAGGTTTTTCACGTTGTCGCCAGGCTGTGCCACGTAGTTGAAACGCGCATAGTCCATAATCGAGGGCGCAGTGCCACCCATTCTGTCGGTAAACGTGCGCGAGCGCAGCGAATCGGTGGGGTAGGCCGCCGAAGCGATGAAGTTATGGCGCAATCCGAGCGAGTGCCCCATCTCGTGGCAGGCCACAAATCGGGCAGCGTCGCCGATGAGTTCTTCGGGCAGGTCGAGCCGTCGCGCAGCAGGGTTCACAGGGCCTGTCTGCACCGTCACCCAGTCGCTGATGAGTGCCTGCACGTTGTGCCACCAAATGATGTCGGCCTCGAAAATCTCACCCGTGCGAGGGTCGAAGGTCGATGGTCCCATTGCGTTCGATTTTTCCGATGCGGCATAGGTCAAAACCGACGTGGCAATGTCGTCGCCCTCGCGCTCGAGGCTGTCGGGCAGGTCTTCCACGCGTATCACATCCTTGAATCCAGCTCGTTCAAATGCCACGTTCCAGTCGAGAATACCTTTTTTAATATAGGGTCTGAGGTGCGTCGGAACGGCTTTGTCGATATAGATGAGAATCGGCTTCTGCGGTTCCGTGAGTTCACCGCGTAGATAGGCCGCCGTGTCCTTCGGTTCGACACGCCAGCGCGTCACGTAGCGCTTTGTTTTCACGCGCTGTTGGGTGTCGGTGTATTGCAGTCGCGAAGTCGTGAAATAGCCGATTCGCTGGTTCTCCTCGCGGCCTGCCATCGCCGTTTCGGGCAACAGCGTGAGTGAGGTGCTCACTTCCACGGTGACATTCACTTTGTCGTGGCCTTCGGTGACGGTCGTCGTCAGTTCGGCGCGTGCGGTCACGTTGTTTTGAAACGCCTTGATGCCGATGATGTGCGACAAGTCCGATTTGGGCGATGTGCCGATGTTGATGGCGTTGAAAACGTCGTTCAGACAGCTGTTTTTCCCGTTAAAAAGGTCGTTCACCTTCACGACGACCGACGACGAATCCTTCGGCGCGGCCTCGACCTCCAAACTGCACAGAATCGGGTTCACGTAGTTGTCG
Source organism: Prevotella sp. (assembly GCA_017412145.1). Lineage (GTDB taxonomy): Bacteria > Bacteroidota > Bacteroidia > Bacteroidales > Bacteroidaceae > Prevotella. The sequence goes on along the minus strand of JAFPYO010000051.1, from coordinate 19,953 downwards.
CTGACCGACGATGCCAACCGCTCCCATTCGTTGACCTCGGGCGTGTTGCGCTGTTGGCGAATCTCCACAATCTTGCGCTTTTTGTTCCAATGGAAACTCACCACCTGATTTTCGTAGTTGATGCCTTTGTTCACGCCCGATTCGTTGAGTTCTTCAGGCACTTTCAGCAGTCGGTTTGTGACGAGAAAACTACGTCCGAGCAGTCGCGTCGGAATTTCGAAATAGAACGTGTCGTCCTTGCTGATGACATTCATCACGCCGTTCCACGCCACCGAGTCGCGTCCCGTCAGTTTCTTGTACGGCGACACCGTTTCCGTCTTCTCCACTTTTTTCTTCTTCTTGAAAAGCGAAGCCTCCGCCGGCGAAGCCACCATCAATGCCGCCAACGTGCAAATTCCAAATGTCAATCGTTTGGGAAATATATCGTTTATCTTCATTGTTTCAAAAAAATCAAATTCAGTTATCCTAAACAAAGTTATCCTAAACAAATAGTTAATTTTTTAATCTGCAAAATTACAAAAAAATAAGAAAAAAGCAAAATTTCTTCTTTTTTTTAAGTAAAATTACGATGAAAACTTGAAAAAAATTAAAAATAATGCACTTTTTTGGCTATTTGCGGAAAAAAGCGGAAATTTGCAATTCATTTCGACAACAAGACACTATTGTTCTATCGTAAAACCATTAAATTGTAAAAAATCGTCAAATCGTGAAATCGTCAAATAGTCAAATGAAACAGATTTGTATTCTCGGTTCGACCGGCTCCATCGGCACGCAGGCTCTCGAAGTCATCAGCCAGCACGCCGACCGCTACGAGGTCTATGCGCTGACGGCCAATAACCGCGTGGAACTGCTGGCGCAACAGGCTCGGCAGTTCAATCCGGCGGCGGTGGTCGTGGCCAACGAAGACCGCTACGACGAACTGAAATCGCTGCTCAGCGACCGCCCCGACATCAAGGTTTATGCCGGACGGCAGGCGTTGAACGACATCGTCGAGGCCGAACCCATCGACATGGTGCTTACGGCGATGGTGGGCTTTTCGGGTCTCGAACCGACCATCCACGCCATCCGCGCACGGAAAAAAATCTGCCTCGCCAACAAGGAGACGCTCGTCGTGGCTGGAGAACTCATCTGCCAGCTCGCACAAGAAAACCACGTGCCCATCCTGCCCGTTGATAGCGAACACTCGGCCATTTTCCAGTGTCTCGTAGGCGAGGGCGACAACGAAATTGAAAAAATCCTGCTCACCTGCTCGGGCGGTCCGTTCCGGAAGATGACGATGGAAGAACTTGCGAAAGTCACCGCTGCCAATGCGCTCCGTCATCCCACTTGGAACATGGGTGCGAAAATCACCATCGACTCTGCCACGCTCATGAACAAAGGCTTTGAGGTGATGGAAGCGAAGTGGCTTTTTGGCGTTCCGGCAGAGAAAATCCAAGTGCTCATCCACCCGCAAAGCATAGTACACAGTGCCGTGGAGTTCATCGACGGCAGTGTGAAGGCACAACTCGGTGTGCCCGATATGAAACTGCCCATCCAGTATGCGTTTTCGTTCCCCGAGCGCCTTTACCTCAACGAAAAGCGTCTCGACCTCTTTAAGAGCCGTTCACTCGAATTTTTCGAGCCCGACACATCGAAATTCCGCTGTCTGGCACTGGCTTACGAGGCCATTCAGCGCGGCGGTAACATGCCCTGCATCCTCAATGCCGCCAACGAAGTGGTGAACGAGGCGTTCCGACGCGACAAATGCTCGTTCCCGCAGATGGCCGACATCATCGCCGAAACGATGCAAAGCACCCCGTTCAGCGCGAATCCGACGCTCGAAACCTACCTCGAAACGGATGCTGAAGCGCGACGAATCGCGGAAAAATTATTGAACATTAAACATTGAACATTGAACATTAAACATTGAACATTAAACATTGAACATTAAACATTGAAAAATAAAAAATTCATCTTTTTTCATCGGTTTGCCGATAATTTAACCCTCAAAATCCAAAAATCAACAGTCAAAAACAATGGAAATATTTCTGATTAAACTCCTCCAGTTCGTACTGGCCATTTCGCTTCTCGTGCTGCTCCACGAAGGCGGACATTTCTTCTTTTCAAAGCTCTTCGGCGTGCGCGTCGAGAAGTTCTACCTCTTCTTCGACCCCAGCATCTGGAAGTGGAAGGGCTCGCTTTTCAAGTACAAACCCAAAAGCAGCGACACCACCTACGGCATCGGCTGGCTACCGCTCGGCGGCTACTGCAAAATCTCGGGCATGATCGACGAGTCGTTCGATGTCGAGCAGATGAAACAGCCTGAACAGCCGTGGGAATTTCGCACGAAACCCGCGTGGCAGCGCCTACTCATCATGATTGGCGGCGTGTTGGTCAATTTCCTGCTTGCCCTGTTCATTTATTCGATGGTGCTCTACACGTGGGGCGACGAATACATCGCCGTGAAGGACATGACGATGGGTATGAAGTTCAATCAAGAGGCGAAAAGCCATGGTTTCCGCGACGGCGACATCCTGATTGGCACCGAAAAAGGCGATTTCAAGGACTTTTCCGCCGACCTGTTCCGCGACATCAGCGAGGCACACGAGGTGCGAATCATCCGCGACGGACAAGCCATGACGCTCAACCTGCCGGGCGACATCAACCTGCTCAGTATGCTCAAATCGACGCCGAATTTCTGCCGTCCGTTCATCCCTGCCGAAATCGACACGGTTTTGGCCGATTCGCCGGCAGCGAAGGCTGGCATTAGAAAGGGTGATAAGATTTTGGCCATCAATGGCGTGGCGGTCGATTCGTGGAACGAGTTCACCGAGCAAACTGGCCGCCTTGCCGACCAGATGACCGAGGCCACTACCCAGGCCGACAGCCTCCGCCTGCGCACAGCTACCATCGTGTTCCAGCACGGCGCTGAAATTAAAAATTCGGAGGCAACGCTCAACTCCCCCGACACCGCCACCATCGTCCTCACGCCCGAACTCCAACTCGGCGTCGGCATGACGAGCCTGTTGAGCTACTACGAGCCCACGAAGGTCAGCTATGGTTTCTTTGAGAGCATTCCCGCAGGTGTGAAATATGGTTGGAACGTGCTCGGCGGCTATGTCGGCGACCTGAAATACCTCTTCTCGTCCGACGGTGCGAAGTCGCTCGGCGGTTTTGGTGCCATCGGCAGCCTTTTCCCGCCCGTTTGGGACTGGCACATGTTCTGGCTGATGACGGCTTTCCTTTCCATCATTCTCGCGTTCATGAACATCCTGCCGATTCCTGCTCTCGACGGCGGCCACGTGCTGTTCCTGCTCTACGAAATGATTACAGGTCGCAAACCCACCGAACAATTTATGATTCGCGCCGAATACGTCGGTTTCGGCATCCTCATCCTCTTGATGGTTGTCGCGAATCTCAACGATATACTCCGATGGTTGGGATATATGTAAAATAAAAAATCGGAATCGCAAAAGTGGTTCCGATTTTTTTATTTATATCTCCTCCCCTACGGGGGGAGGCAGGGAGGGGGCTTCACGCTCCACACTCCACACTTCACGTGTCGCCGCTTTAGCGGACGACCACCTTCTTACCATTCTGAATGAACACACCCTTCTGGGCCTTGTTCACACGCTGACCCTGCAGGTTATAGATGGCACCATTGTTCATGTTCAATGTTCCATGTTCAATGTTTTCAATGCCGTCACCGCTGAGCAGTGCTTCGATGGCAGCCGTCACCTCAGAATCCTGCGTCGTGGTAGCGATCGCAAACTTCATGGGCACACCACCGTCGTTCATTCCGTAGTAGGTGATCACCGGACCAACATAACTCGGGCTGATTGACATCGTGTAGGTCTCGTCGTAGGTGTCGCCAGTTTCCTCATCCTCCACAGAGACAGTTCCCTGGATGCGGACAGAAGGTGCAGGCACCCATTCTTCACCCTCGTCGCCAGCGTTGAGAGCGACAACCGAAGGAGACTTCGCAAATACCCAGCAGCCGCCGCCGAAGATGGTCTTGCCCTCAGCTGCAGTGGTCGTCACGCTTGCAAACTGCTGCTTGCCGACGTTGTAAAGGTAGTATTCGCCGTCTTTCTCGTAGAAGCCCCACTGATGGTTGACGTCTTCCTTGTCGAGCGACTTGGTGAACCAGAGGAACTCATGCTCGTTGCCGTCGATATCCTCAGCGTGTGCGGGATCGTAAATCACAGAACCACGATCGTTGGTGATGGTGTAATAGACATCGGTGCGCGGGGTGAATTCGATGTTCTCCACGCTCTTCACGGCTTCGATGGCAGCGTTCAGCATCGTGTTGAATTCCTCATCGCTGAGAATGCCCATGTTGTACTGAGAAGCGATGTTCTCGAGTTCAGACTTGAACTGTGCAAGTGCGTCGGCAGTCGGATAGCCAATCTTCACTTCCTCAGAACCGACAGTCAGTTCTTCGAGCAGGTGCTCTGCCTCGGCGAGTTTCTCGTCGTTGTTCAGAACCTTCGCAGCGGTGAAGGTCGAACCGGAGTCAGCACCGCCAGTCCAATAAGCGAGGTCGTAGTTGCTACGCTTGTTGAGGGCGTGGTTTTCCGGGTTGCGGATGAAGAAACCGTTGGCAATGTAAGTGCTGGCCTCAATCGTCCAAACGTTGAATGCACGCGAACCATCTTCTTCGAGAACGGCATAGGTGTTACCACCGTTAGCGCCGTCTTCAACAGCACTGTCAGAGCAGAGGAATTTGTCTGTGCCAGCGGCCTTGTTCACAATCTTGAATCCAGCGTAGGGGCTACCGATGAAGGCCCACTGTGTGGTCTCGTCGTCTTCCATGTAGCCGGGCAGCGTCACGTTCGGTTCGCTACCATCCTCAAACGTCGGATAGCAATCGTTCTTCAGCGTCAGGTTGTACCAGATGGGAGCGCTCGTGTCAGCCGTAAACTTGAACGGACCGTCTTCCTTCTGCGTGGCAGTGAATGTGATGTCGGTCTGAGCCTGGCTGATGGTCACATCAACGGTGTTGTACGTGTAGAACAAGCTCTTCTGGTAAGCCGTCGGCAGCGTCGTGATGTTAGCACCCATGGTGACACCAGTCGGCTCCGAGCGGAACAGTTCCTGTCCGTTCTCGTCGTTCACGATGTAAGTCACCGTGTAGTTCGGGTGGAAATAAACGTCGAGGGCAGTGAGGGCGTTGGTCGGGTCGAATTCGCCATTCTCTTTGATGACGTACTTGTTACCCGGGTCGCGCTGTACCCAAGTGTTCACCACGATACCAGAGGTGTAGTTCGACACGTTCACACCCTTCTCACCCATACCGATGAAGTAGAGCGGCAGGTCGAGGGGCTCCTCGTTTTCGTCGTTCGGGTCGAACACCAGCGGTTCAACTTCGCTCAGGTCGTCGGTGAGCGTGGGCTGAGCGTTGCTCGACACCCATTTGTCATCAGCGACGCTCCAGAGATAGTAGTTGCCTTCATAGCTCACGATGGCGAAGTCGCTGGGCTCGTAGTCGGTTCCGTTGGTCGAAACCATCTGCGTACCATTCGTGCCGAGCGAACCACGCTGTGTGGTCAGCATGTAAGCCTTGTTGTTGCTCAGGTTGGCAATGTCGGTCACGATGCCTTCCTTCAACGAAATGTTCACGTCGATTTCGCAAGACGTGTCGCCGATGGTCTCCTGCGATGTAACGAAATCGTAACCCAGCGGGCTGAAGCCAGTGCCTTCAGTCAGTTCCGTCGGAATCTTCACAGCGCTGTTGGGGAGTTGCTCCACTTCAGCCGACTTGATGAACGAACCGTCGGGGTCGTACAGGTTGTAAAGAACCGTCACCGTTTCCTTCACAATCACGGTGTAGATGGCATACGGGTGGGCATTGCTCCAAAGAGCAAAGCTGTTGGCACCAACCGTCGTCCAGTTGTTACCGTTCCAATACGGCCTGTCGCCTTCACCATTGCTGATGACCCAAACCTTGTTGTCCTCAGTGATGTCTGCGTTCTCCGTGAAGGTGCCGTCGTCGTTGCGAATCTGGGCGTTGCCCTTGATGCCTTCGTCGGCTTCCATCCAAGGAGTAAAGGTGAAGGTAGAACCCACTTCCATCTCCTGACCAACGCTGGTGAGCGTCCAAGTGTCGTCACCATTGTTCGAAACCGTGAACAGATAGTTCTTGTCGGTCGTGGTGAAATCTTCGGGAACTGCGCCCGCATAAGTTTTCACCTCTCCATCGAAATACACGAAACCCCAACGCTTGTCATACGACGAACCCGGCGTATAGGTCGTGTTGAAGATGAAGTACTGCGTGTTTTCCTCAATGGTGGAAACACGCTCACCCGGCACATAAGTCTGTGCCTGCGCGCCAATGCTGAGCACCAGCAGCGCAAAAAGCGTAAAGATTTTCTTCATAACACTTCTTTTTAAATGAATAATTGATGTTGATAATCCTGAAATATTGATACATTTCGCGGCAAATTTACGAAAAAATTTGAAACTGCTAAAAATAATTTACAAAATAATTGCGAAAAAAATCGGGCTGCATTTTCTGCAGACCCGATTTTTTCAGTGTTAGCCCCCTCCTTGCTCCCCCAAAGGGGGGAGAGAAAGGCTCCCTCTCCCTTTGGAGAGGGTTGGGGAGAGGCTATTACTTCACCACAAACTTCTTGCCATTCTGAATGAACACACCCTTCTGGGCCTTGTTCACACGCTGACCCTGCAGGTTATAGACAGCACCATCCATGTTCAATGTTCCATGTTCAATGTTTTCGATGCCGTCAGCACTCTGAACGAGTTCCACGCCGTCAGCGCCAGCCGTAGCAGTCGGCAGGTAAGCGATGAAACCGCGAACAGGCTTGGTCTCAATCTCGCCACCTTCCTCGTCGGTACCATAGGCGATTTCGGGCTCCCAGAAGCCAATCTTGCCTTCGGGATTGCCGAGAACCAGACCTTCAGTGAAGTCGTCCGACGACTGCTCGAGCGGCAGCAGAGCGTTGTTGTCGGGAGCTTCCTCGCAATCACCAACCGTCAGATAGACAACGTCATAGCCACCCATCAGCAGCACACCCGTGTTGGCGGGGATACCCTTCGTGCCAGCAGGCTCATAGATGGCCTTGCCGTCTTGCATGAACACATTCTGAATGTTGGCACCGTTCACCTGAGAAATGGCGGTCGGCAGGCTGATGGCAGCGAAATACTTGTCGCCATCTTGAGAAGTCATCGTCAGCGGCAGTTCCTTCACGTCTTCAATGATGAAGGCGCAATTCGCGTGGTCGGCACCGTTCTGGTCGGCATAACCCTTCGAATCATCCCAAGCATAGAGGTAGCGGTTGGCACCACCATCGGGGTTGAAGCGGATGCAATACTTACCAGGAGTCAAAACGCTCTCCTCGAACCAGTAGGCAACGCCCTCGACACCAGCCTTACCGGCATCGCGACCCGTCACAGCCAGACCACGGTCGAGGCTGGTCAGCGTGTTGCCGTCGAAGTAGAACACCGTGCTACCGTCGGCCTCACTGACAAGAGCCATGCGGTTGGCAGGACTTTCCACGGGCGTTGCGCTCAGCATCGTGCCATGAGCGGCAGCGGTGAAGCGCAGCCACATACCAGCCTGCGGCATGTTCAGCGACAGCGAGATGGCGTCCTTGGCCTCGTTCAGCGCGTTGTAGGCAGCCGAAAGGGTTTCCTTCGTGGCATCGGGGTTGGCAAGGGCATCCTCGGCAGCAGCAATGGCAGCTTTGACAGCTTCGGGATCGCCTTCCATCGTGTATTCGTTCAGACCCTCACCGACAGGATATTGAGCCAGTTCGTTCAGATAGTCGTTGGCACGGGCGATAGCAGCCTCCAATGCCTCTCTGTAAGGAGTAATGTCGTTGAGCAATGCCTCGATGGCAGCCGTCACCTCTCCGCTCTGCGAAGTAGCGGCAATGGCGAATGTCATCGGAATACCACCGTCGTTCTTGGCGTCGTAGGTGATGATCGGACCCGTGTAGCTCGGGCTGATCGACATGGCGTAGGTCTCACCCGTCACAGCGGAAGTGGCCTGCACGCGCACCTTCGGCGTGGGCACCCAGTCGTCGGTACCAGCGTCGAGCGTCACCGTCGAGGGAGCGTTCGAGAACATCCAAGCACCGTTAGCATAGAAGTTTTTGCCTTCAACCTGCGGGTTGTTGGTCGTCACACCTGCGAACTGAACCTTACCCACATTGTACATGTAATAGACACCATTTTGCTCAATGAAGCCCCACTGGTGGTTCACGTCGTCCTTGTTGAGTTCCTTCGTGTACCAGAGGAATTCGTTGCCGTCGCCGTCGAGGTCTTCAGCGTGCTCGGGGTCATAGACCATCGAACCGCGCTCGTTGGTGATGGTGTAATAAACGTCGGTGCGCGGCGTGTAGATAGCGTTGGCAGGCGATTTCACCTCGGCGATGGCTGCCTTCAGCGCGTCGCAGATGGTTCTTTCGTCAACAACACCACCGGCAATGTCGCCAGCAGCAGTCTCAATGGCAGACTTGAACGCAGCAAGCGCGTCGGCAGTCGGATAACCAATTTGCACCTCGTTGGCACCAGCCGTCAGTTCTTCGAGTTGCTTCTGGGCTTCCTCGAGCAGTTGCTCAGCGGTGAGCACGCGCTCGACCATGAAGGTCGAACCGGCATCGTAGCCATTTGTCCAGTAAGCCACCTTGCCATTGCGGAGGTTCAGGGCTTTGCCGTCATCGTTGAAGATGAAGAAGCCATTGGTGTACGACGAACTGGGTTTCAGCGTCCAGTTTTCATACGGCTGCGAACCTTCTTCGTTGAGCAGGGCGAAGGTGTCGCCACCTGTGTTGCCGTCTTGAGTCGGGTCTTCCGAACCCAGCACAAACTCGTTGCTGGCAGCGTGGTTCTTGATTCTGAATCCGTCGTAGGGGTTACCCACGAATGCCCATTCAGCCGTCTCGTCCTCAGGACATTCTGTTGCCAGACCCACGTTGGGATAGTCGTCCACATAGTACAGGTAGTTGCTGCCTTTCAGAATCAGTTTGTTGTAGATGATTTCGCCGCTCTCATCCTCGTTGAAGGCTACGAGCGGATTCTTCTTCATCGTGGCAGTCACTTCAATGGTCTTGTAGTCATCGACAACGAAATTAATCTCAGAATAGTCGTAGAAAAGGCTCTGGTCGAGGTCGGCGGGCAACTTCGTGATGGTTGTGCCATACACCTCGGGAACGGTCTTGGAAATCAGGGTCTCACCCTTCGTGTTCATGACGACATAGTCAATCTCGAGCAAGGGGTTGTAGTAGAAATAAAGTTCCATGCTCTTCGTGATTTCCTGTGTCACGTCGAACTCCGTGCCGTCGGGCAGGGTAGCGTGCGAGAACTCGTAGTTTTCAAACGTGGGAACTTTCATCTGACCCACAATGCCTTCGATTTTGCCGAAGTCGAACATTTCGCCGTCGGCAGTCGAGAATGCCTTGAAGTCAACCGTGTAGGCATCGTTCGTCGTCAGCGTAGCCTTGAAAGCAGCAATCAGGTCCGACCTCACAGCACCATTGCCCAAGCAAACGGTGGCAGGATAGCTCGAATTGTTCTGCAGGCGAACGCGCTGCGTTCCTACTTCATAAAAGCCGTCGTTGGTCTCGTTCGACTTCACGAACACCATGTAGTAGGTCGTTCCACCTTGCAGAATGGCGCCTTCGTCACCTGCGATGGTGTAGTCGATGAAACCTTCCGCAGTCGGCATGGTGTTCTCGTTGGAAATGCCAAGCACGTCCTCTTCGGGAACCAGCCAGTTGGTTTCAGCACTCGGTGCGGTCTTCGAGATGATGGTGTAAGCCTCGGCTGCACCATAACCCGCGTTCTCGTAGAACGAGAAGGCCGTCATCGTGTACTCTGCGTCGGTGGTTCCCGGGGTGGTGATACCCACGTAGAACACACTCGCGTTGTCGTTGGGCTTGAAGTTCGGAGCCGTGTTCCATTCCACGGTCGTCTGCGCCCACGCACCTGTCATCATCGTCAGCAACAGGGCGAAAAGAGTAATGATTCTGTTCATAAATACTAAGTTTTTAAAAAGTGAATAAATAAGAAATATCCCGAATAATATCCGTGTGTGCAAAGGTACGAAAAAAAAAATTCCTGCCAAATTTTTTGACGAAAAAACGACAAAAAAATCGGGAACACTTTCGCATTCCCGACTTTTTTGATGGTTGAGTTTTGAGTTGTGAATTTTGAATTATCGGCTTTGCCGATTGACAATTATCAATTTTGAATTTTTTAATTTTTAATTCATCATCGCTGAAAGCGACAATTCAACATTCAACCCTCAACATTCAACATTATTTCAAAACCACCTTCTTACCATTCTGAATGAACACACCCTTCTGAGCCTTGTTCACCTTCTGACCCTGCAGGTTATAGATGGCACCATTGTTAGCACCATTTTCAATTGTATCGATGCCATCTGTTTCGTTCGGGACAAGTTCCAGAACAGTGTTCTCGCCATCATTGGGAGCAGAAGCTGTGAAGCCACCAGTAGCACCATCCAATACGTAGAAGCCGAACGGATCGGTCGAATCTGGATCAAGGAACAGAGCCGTAGAAGAACTCTCGGCAGCCGTGATGGGCGTCAGGTCGCTTTCAATTTCATCGCCAGTGTATTCGCCAAGGATAACGATAGCTTCATCGCTGTCGCCAATGAGCAACACACCCTTGTCGGCAGGAATACCACCGGTGACTTCCTTGTAAACAGCTTGGTTGCCAGAAACAGTCACACCGTTCACACTTGCACCAATCACTTCAGAAGCAGCCACGGGTGCGCTGAACACAGCGTAGTACTTGCCATCGTCAGCCAAACTCAGCGTGACGGGAAGTTCGGGAACCTCCTCAAGATACCAACTCGTGTAGCGAGAATTGGTGTTCTCATTGATGGTTACATTGCCACCGCGGTCGGCAGATGCAGATTTGTCACCATTGTCGTAGAAGTTGGCAGTGCTCGACTTAATGCCGTAACCACCCTTCGTCAGACCATCTTGGAAGGTCACTTCAGAAGCGGCTCCGTCGCCATAGACCCAGGCCCAAGCCGAAGCACTCATACCATTCACCATACCATCGCTGTAGTTGATGAGTTTCGTGCCGTCGAAGCAGAAGATGGTTGTTGCATCCACAGCGTCGGTCATGGCGAACTTGTTGTTCTCAGCAAGACCAGCAGCCAAATACATACCGCTGTTCTGACCCTTGATGCGATAGAAGCCAGCCTTCGGCATATTCAGGCTCATACCTGCAACAATCTTGTCGAGTTCAGCCTTATTATCCTCGCTATAACCAGCATCCTTGAGGTTCTGCAACAGATTCTTTGCGTTTTCTGTCTGATCAGCACCCTCCAGCGTGAGGTTGTATTGGTTCGTGCCCGTTCCGAAAGGATAGGATTCGAGCAGGGCAATCAGTTCGTTGTACTTCTCCTCGTCGGAGAGAACCTTCGAAGCGACGAATGTCGAACCAGAGTCTGCACCGCCAACCCAGTAAGAAATGTTAGCCGTACCGTTACGCTTGTTCAATGCGTCACCTTCGGTATTTTTCAGGAAGAAACCATTCGTAATATATGAGCTTGCTTCCGCAGTCCAAACTTCATTCTTTTGCGAACCCTTGCTCTGAAGCGTTGCATAGACGTCTTTACCAGTATTGGCAGAACCCTTTGTCGCGTCAGAACCAAGCACGAGGTCGGTGCCAGCGGCATTGTTCACAAGCTGGAATCCATCATACGGATTGCCAATGAATGCCCACTGCGTGGTCTCATCCTCGGCCAATGTGGTCGGCAACTGAACGTTCTGAGCTCCGTCTGCCACATAAGTAACATAGTTAGGTGTTGACGTGAACGCGAGGTTGTACCAAACAGGTGCACTCGTGTCAGCCGTGAATTCAAACGGAGCGTCTTCCTTCGGCGTTGCCGTGAACTCAATCGTCGTAACAGACTCGGTAATCGTCACATCAACCGTGCTGTAGGTGTAGAACAAACTGCGCTGATATGCCTCGGGCAGCGTGGTGATGGTCGCACCTTCTGTCGTCGGAACATCGTTGGCAGTGAACAGCGTATTGCCAGCCTCGTCTTTCACAATGTAATTAATTGTGTACGAAGGATTGAAATAAGCGTCGAGTGCCGAGATAAGATTCGTCGGGTCGAAGTCGCCATTTTCCTTGACGACAAATTCGTTACCGTCGTCGCGAGTTGTCCATGTATTCATAGCAACATGTCCGCCAGCATTCGTGTTGATACCATAGTCGCCGATTCCACCGAAATAAAGCGGCTTCACTCCATTGCGAACACCCTCAATCGTCAATACCATCTGGCTGCTCTCAGCAATGTCGGCTACTTTGTCTGTAAAGGTTCCGTCTTTCTTCACCCACTTACTATCATCAACACTCCAGATGAATTTTTTATCTTCATAAGTGATAAGGGCGAAACTGTTAAAGTTAGCGCCAGTGGTGTTGGTGATAAGTTTGGTGTTGTTGGTGCCGAGAGTACCGCGACGCGAAGTCCGCGTATAAACTTTGTCGTTGCTCAGGTTGGCAAGGTCGGTCACAACGCCTTCCTTCGGAGTAGCCGTCACCGTGATGGTGCAAGCCTCAGTGCCAATCGTACCAGTGGTGGTGAAGTCGTAAGCACCAGCGTAGTAACCGCTTGTCAAGGTGGCGGGAATGCTCACTGCGCTCTCTTTCATCTGCTGAATGGTTTCGCTCTTAATAATTTCGCTCGAACCTGCTTCCACAAGGTTGTAGGTAACGTCAATCAGAACAAGGGCATCCTGAATACTTACGGTGTAAACATACCAGACGTTGTTGCCACTCGTGCCGCTCACTTCGCCGCTATCCCAGAAAGCAACATCATTGCCGGCGCCGTTGTTATCAACGCGATCGCCAGCCTTGCTGTTGATGTTCCATCCGAAATAGCTGCCTTCGCCATTGTTACTGTTGTAGAATGCGTAGGTGGCAGCATTGCTGATATCATTCGTCGAGGGCTTCAGCGAGGCATCGACAAATTGTCCGTTACCAAACTGCATCTTGTAAAGGCCGTCTTCTCCAGCGCTGATAAAACGCACCAGATTGGCTCCGTTTGCAAGGGCATCGGTGCTGTTGAACGATGCTGCAGTTTGTGCCGTCGTGCCGCGGCGCAATTTTTCATTGTTGCCACGGGCGAAAAGAACCGATTCGCCACCACGTACCTGTGTCACAATGTACCAGTGGTCGTTGTCGCTACCAGCAGTGGCAGCCGTCACCGACGAAACTTTCTCACCTACGATAATCTTGTCACCATCAGCGAACTTCACCGTCCAGTCTTCCATACAGTTGATGGTGATGGTCGTGCCGTCGATGGTCACATTGTAGGTATAGGCAGCTCCCTCTGGGAAAGTAACGACAATGTCGCTTTCCGTCACTTTTGAAGCAAAACTGACAGCACCTGCGCTGACAGTCTCATCCTTGATCTTGATGGTCGTACCCTCGGGTGCACCATTCACAACGAGCGTGTAGTCGAACGACGACGATGCATAAGTGATGTTCACTTCCTCGTCGGCATTGTTGATAGTAACACTGGTCGGATAGCCTTCGTTCACGGTATAGCCAGGGATAGTGGGAGGCGTGACGGTCAATTCAGAACCAGTGACTCCAAACAAAAGAATCGGTTCCTGACCTTCAATCGGGTTGTTCGACGCATCCACACAGTTCACGGTCACTTTCCAAATCGGACCAAACACAGCGTAGGTCGTCCAAGCGCCTCTACCATCATTCAATTTCACGGCATTGACATTGTACCAATTCTCCGCGTCAGGGTTTTTGAACCTGATGCTCTGTTCGCCAACGACAGCCTTGGTTGGGTCGTTGGCGTCTTGATTCACCAAGTCAAATGCAAAGCCGTCATCTTCGAAAGAGGTCGAAGAGGTAGAAGTGACAACATACTTGTTGTCGCTGCAACGCTTCACTTTGTAGTAGTCACCGCTTGTTTCAAGATAGAAAAGCGCGGTCTCGTCGAGGTCGCCGTTGTGAACGCCTGTCCAGCGAACCCAATGGTCGCAGCGTGGCGCATTGGCCTGTGCCGTGTTACTGGAAGCCACGAAGCCGAAGCGTTGGCTCTGATCAGCCATCGCCTTGAACTGCGTCAAGGTCAGCGGCTCGCCAAAGCCCTCCATCAGAGTGGCTGTCTGTGCCTGCGCTCCCATGCATGTCAGCATGAGCAGCATCAGAATGGTTGTAATTTTTTTCATGTTGTTTGTAGTTTAAAAAGTGAATGAATAAAGTTAGTTATTTCTTTTCGTTGCTCGAAAGCCATATTTCTTGCAAATATACAATAAAAAATGGAAAACCTTGTTGGTCGCCCCTAGGCAGGGAGGGGCTTTCACTCCTCGCTTCTGTTATGGCTTGTTTGTGGAAAGAAACTCTCCGGCAGTCATAACGGGGATTTTCGAATGGACGAAATCTTTTCCGTTACGAGTGATGATGGCATCTGCCTTGGCTTTCAGTGCCGTGTAATACTGCATGGCATCCTCGAAGTCCTTGAACTGCGAAGCCAAAGCGTCGTCCACGGTTCGCTCGTTGGAAGTGGCTACACGCGACAACTGGCGGAAATTCGACAGAAGCTTGCGCACTCCTTCCGATCCGTGCTTGTGCAACAGGAATGATGCAACCGAATAGGTCATTGGCGAGACGATGAGCTTCACCTGCTTGTGATAGGCCATAGTGAAGAGACGCACGGCATCGTGGCTGAATGGCTCGCGATTTTCCAGCAAATCCATCACGATATTGGTGTCGAGGAACAGTTTCGTCATTTGTATTTCTCCTCCAAATATTGGTAGTATGCTTCCCGCTCGTTTTGGCTGTCGTCCGCAGCAGACGCGCCTGCTCCGAGCAGACTGAGCACGACATCGGGCACAACCTCTTGCTGAACTTTGCTCTTGCCAATAAAGTGCACGAGGAAGTTCTCGATGACGGTCGGGAGACTGAGCCCTTGCTCGGTGGCACAGGTCTGTGCCTGCCGATAGATGTTGCTGTTGATGGCTACTTCCATATTTCTTATCGTTTTACCTATTTTTTTGCTTTACTCGAAAGAGATATTATCTGCAAATATACAATAAAAAATGGAAAACCTTGTTCGTTGCCCCTATTTTTTTACAATTTTTTAACGATATAAAAATCGGGAACACTTTCGCATTCCCGACTTTTTTGATGGTTGAGTTTTGAATTTTGATGGTTGAGTTTTGAATTGTCGCTTTCAGCGATGATGAATTAAGAATTAAGAATTAAGAATTCAAAATTGATAATTGTCAATCGGCAAAGCCGATAATTCAACATTCAACCTTCAACATTATTTCAAAACCACCTTCTTCCCATTCTGAATGAACACACCCTTCTGAGCCTTGTTCACACGCTGACCCTGCAGGTTATAGACAGCACCATTTTCCATGTTCAATGTTCCATGTTCCATGTTCTCGATGCCCGTAGTCTCGTTGTCGGCCACCAGCTCTACGCCCTTCGCACTGGCAGGCGCGTTGAGGTAGGCCTTGAAGCCGCCCGTGGTGGGAGTCGTTTCACCGCCTTCCATCAGCTTGAAGAAGCCGAGCTTGTTCTCCGTAGAGAGGCCGAAGAACAGACCCTCGTGGCTCGTCTCGGCAGCGAAGATGTACTGCAGGTCGGTGTCGATGGCATCGGTGAAGTCGCCAATCGTGAGCGTGGCGTTCTCGCCCGTCTCGTTGATGAGCAGCACACCCGTGCCGGCAGGAATACCTTCCACGCCAGTCTCCGAATACTTGGCCTTCTCGTTCTCGACTTTCACCTTGTGGGCAGTAGCACCCGTAATGCTCGAAATGGCCACGGGCGCAGAGAATGTAGCGTAGTACTTGCCGTCCTGTCCGTCGTGCATCGTGACGGGGAGTGTGGGTACTTCCTCAAGCTCGAAGTTGTAGCCTGCACCGCTTCCATTGGCTCCACCAGCATCGGTGTAGAGGTTTACATTCGTATAAAGGGCACGGCCTCCTGCGTTAAAGACAATACCATAGGCACCAATCTCGCCGTTTGTGGCAGCTTTGAAGACGATGCTCGTTCCGTGTGGGGATAAGAATTGAGCGTCTTTACCAACACCGAGGAAACCAGAGTTGTTCACTGCAGGGCGGCCATTGCTGAAGTTCACCAGATATTGTGTGGGACTTTCGCCAATGGTGGTCAGATACCAGATGCTTGAAGCATCTTCGCCAGCTGTGGTGCTGAAGGCAGCGCGAGTGGTACTATTAATCTGTGTGCTGTGGTTTTCACCAATCAGATACGGCTGTGTGTTGTTGAAGTTGGAAGCCTTCTCAGTAGCCCAAGCCTTAGCCGTCTTGATGCGGTAGAACTTGCCGACTGTGGGCATATTCAGCGATGCTGCAATGGCCGTTTCGAGAGCCGTGCGGGCGGCAGTGATGCTTTCTTTCGTAGCACTGGTGTTCGTGGCATCGACTTGGCTTTCAGCCGTAGTTAAGGCACTTGTAAAGTCTGTGGAGGCAGTGTATTCTCCCAATCCTGTGCCAAATGTCAAGGTATTGGCCTTGTCGATAACCTCCTGCAACGCATCGCGGTAGGGCTGGAGGTCTTCGAGCAGGGCATTGATGGCATCGGTGACAGTTTGGTCTTGCGATGTCGTAGCCACAGCGAAAGTCATCGGAATGCCACCGTCGCCCTCTTTATCGTATGTGATAACGGGACCATGATAGCTCGGAGAAATAGACATGGAGTAGGTCTGTCCAGTCACAGCGGAGGTCGCACGCACACGAACACCGGTAGGAGCGACGGAATTATTAATACCGGCATCAAGTGTTACAGACGATGGCGTGTTAGAGAACGTCCATGTGGCACCGTATGTGCCCTTGCCAATGCCTGCAAATTGCTTCTTACCTACGTTGTACATATAAAATACGCCATCCTTCTCGATGAAGCCCCATTGGTGATTTGCATTTTCCTTATTCAACGAAACGTTTATGTGAGTTTTCCCTGCATTATTTGTACCGTTTGTATTGCCAGTATGATACACAAACTCATCGGTGTTATTGTCATTATCTCTTTCAGCGTATGTCGGCTCATAAATCATCGAGCCACGAGCACTGGTGATGGTGTAATAGACGTCGGTGCGCGGTGTGTAGATGGTGTTGGCAGGAGACTTCACGGCTGCTATTGCGGCTTTCAGTGCGGCCAAGCCAGCAGCTTCGTCGGTGGCGGCCTTTGCATCGTTAATAGCCTGCTGGAATGTAGAAAGAGCCGAGGCGGTCGGATAGCCAATCTGTACCTCGTTGGCTCCTGCGGTCAGGTCGCTTAGCAGCTTCTCGGCCTGAGGAATCAGCTCGGCCAGTCCGGGAACCTTCGTTGCTACGAAAGTGGAACCTTCATCATACCCACCCGTCCAGTAAGACACGTTGTCGGTGCCATTGCGCTTATTCAAACCGTGGTTTTGGGCATTGAACAGGTAGAATCCTTTTTTGCCAGATGCGACGACGGAATTGTTTGCACCATTGCTTTTTTTCGTAGCATCAGCGGGGAACCAAAGCTCATTCGCCTGCGAGCCGGCCGCAGCGAGTGTGGCATATACACTTCCGCCATTATTATTTTGCCCAGCGGCTGTTGCAGCCGAACCCAGCACGAGGCTGGTGCCGGCTGCTTCGTTCACGATGGTGAAGCCAGCGTAGGGATTGCCGATGAATGCCCAGTGTGTGGTCTCGTCGTCAGCATTCGTGGTGGGAAGGGTCACGTTTTGAGCACCGCCAGCCGTGTAGGTCACGTAGTTGGGCGTGGCACTGAGTGTCAGGAAATACCACACGGGGCTCGTGGCATCAGCTGTAAATATGAATGGAGCACTGTCCTTCAGCGTGGCGGTGAAGGTGGCTTCAATACCTTCAGCTGCCGTATAGCTTCCTTCACTGTAATCGTAGAACAATGTATGCTGCATACTTGCGGGCAGACTTGTGATTGATGTTCCAGCCGTAACAGATTCAGTCTTTGTCGTTAGGGTCGTGCCGTTTTCATCTACCACCTTGTAGGTGACGCTCACTGCATTCTCAATAACTTCTTCAATAACTATGCTAAAAGTTTGAACCGTAGAAATCACCCATGATCCGCTCGCGGCAGCCATTGTGAAGTAGGTACTTTGTTGATCAATGCCAGTAGCTGTTACTGTAACTTGGTTATTCGTGTAGGTTTGAGCATTTCCCCCGTTTTCGGGTGTGATAGTTTTTGAATCAGCACTCAACCCCGTAAACTTCAGTGTGTAGCTTTTCACAACATAGCCATCGGGTGCTGTGATTTGAATCTTGTTGGTTTCGCTGGCAGAATTAATGATAATTCTTCCGTTGGTATTCAGCAGTTTTTTTGCATTACCACCCTCAATGACTTCAATCGTAAGCCCTGGAGAAACGTTACTTACCCATTTCGCGTGAAGGCCGTCTTTAATAGTTGCGCCATTAGCATCATACAAAGACGCACTTCCGTTATTCCAATTGAATGTGTACGTCTGCTGCGCCTGCGCCCCCACTGTGAGGGCCATCAGGCATAGGATTGTAAAGATTTTTTTCATAATGTTTCTGCTTTGATTAATCAATAAAAGGTTTTTGCTTTGTGTCACTTGTCCCAAACACTCTTGAATTCGGGATGGTAGTTCAGGTCGCTCCCCTCTTTGGCGAAGGGGTCTCCGCCGAGGTGTTGGTTGTTGTTGGTGTCGAACGAACCCTCGTAGAGCACCGCGCCATCGGTGAAGACAGGTCGCGTGTTCGTGACGGGTGTCAAATACTTTTTCTTTTCCATACAGTTATCGTTTTAAAATGTTAGTAAATATCCACAAAAAAATACACGTTTTTAGACAAAACGCGTACAAATGTAGTAATAATGTGTCAATTATCACGTCTTTTTTCGTTTTGATTCATTATTTTTTACATTTTGCGTAATATTTTATATTTTTTTAACCCACAAACATGAATATTTATCCACTCACTCCACCCTCCACACTTCACACTCCTCCCCTACGGGGGGAGGTTGAGAGGGGGCTTTCTCTAATTCCTTAACCACCTCATCCACGACATACAAGTCGCTCATCAAGTAAAGGAAATCCTTCGGGTTGTGCAATCGGGCGTTGGTTTCAGAAGAATAAAAAATGTCTAAGGCACGTTCGGGGGCGATGTTAAGACGCTCAGCCAGTCTTACGACAATTCTCCCAATTTTGTTCCACATCAGCATTTCGTTCAGCATATCCTTTTCCCTCCTAAAACTTGATGAAACGCTGAAATTTGAGACAACGATTAGTCAATTCTTGACTTAGTAAGCAGAACTGGTTGTTGGGTTTGTGGTATGACAATTGCGAAAGTGCCAACTCCACAGAAATCAGTCCGGCAATATATGCCTCCACCGTATCCACAACCCTGTCGTTCGCCACGCCGCCCTCAATCAAGTCGTAGTCCTGCCATGGGCGCATTTCCTTTCGGCTCTCTGCGATGAAGTCGAGCCACGCCTTGTCGTAATGTTCGAAAGCCAGATAACGAAATTCCTCCTTTGCTTTCGTAATGTCCAACTCATAGACGTTGATGATGGGCGGAAGACCTCTTCTGTCGGCAATTCTCCTCGCCCATTCCTCTGCCTGCTCGCGAATGTCGGTCACGTAGAAGCCTGGTCCGAAGTCCAGACCATCCCGTCCCACACTAACTGACGGCAGTTGAATTTCGTCAGTTCCACCGTGATAAACCGTCATGCTGTTCTCTCCTTTCTTTTTTCCCATTCAGTCAGACATTCAATCACATCATTTGTGATGTTCTTCCTACTTTCTGAATGAATGGCATTATAATGTTTAAGAATGTATCCATCGATCAGGTTTACCCTTTTCATTCGCTGATACATAGCTGTCGTAGAGCATCCCAGTTGTCGGGCTGCCGTTTCAATGCACGACGAGGCGAAAATCATCTGTAAAATCTTGTCCTCCTTCTTCATTTCTCCTTTTTTAATTCCGCACTCCACCTACTCCTCCCCTACGGGGGG